>JANNRI010000093.1:0-4563 GCA_031401195.1 Burkholderiales bacterium | reverse complement strand
CGGCTACCGCTGGCCCGATCACGTCAACTACTTCACCCCGCTGACGCTGCGCGCGATGGCGGCCCAGGCCGGGCTCGAAGTCGAGCGCATGAACTGGCGCGACCACTTCCCGCTCAGCGACAGCTTGTACGCCGTGCTGCGCCGCGCGAGGGCGTGATGGCCGGCGGCCGCATCTGCCGCGTTTGCGCCACCGCGGCGCGCCCGATCTTCAGCGGCACCGTGCTCGGCCGCAGCGTCGAGTACCAGGAGTGCGATGCCTGCGGCTATGTGCAAACCGAAACGCCGACCTGGCTCGACCAGGCCTATGGCAGCGCCATCGGCGCCGCCGACACAGGCATCCTGCAACGCAACCGGCGCAGCGCACGCGTGGTCGTGCGCATGCTGGCTATGCTCGGTCAGTTGCGCAGCCGCGTAATCGACAGCGCCGGCGGCTACGGCCTCCTGGTGCGCATGCTGCGCGATCTGGGCGTCGATGCGCGCTGGGAAGACCGCTACTGCGACAACCTGGTGGCGCGCGGCTTCGAGGCCGCGCCCGACGACAGTGCCGATCTGCTCACCGCCTTCGAAGTGATGGAGCACCTGGTCGATCCGCTCGCCGACCTGCAGCGCCTTTGTGCGCGCGCGCCGCATGTGCTGGTCTCGACCAGCCTGATCCCCGAGCCCACACCGCCGCTCGCCGACTGGTGGTACTACGCGCCCAGCGGTGGCCAGCACATCGGCTTCTTTCGGATTCGCACGCTCGAGCACTTGGCCGGCAGGCTGAGCCGGCGCGTGTTTTCCGACGGCCGCAGTTTTCATCTCTTCACCAGCGCTGCATCGATCACGCCGCTGCAGTTTGCGTGGGCGCGCAAGACGGCGGCCTTCGCACCGCTGATCGCCCGCGCACGCCTGCGGTCGCTCACCTGGGATGACTTTCACGCCACCGAGCGGCAGGCCAAAGCGGCACAGCCGCAGCGTGCCGACTGAGCGCATTGGCCTAAACTCCGCCGCGCTGCAACGTCTGCGGTCTTTGGCCCCACACACCATGAGCTCAATCAAGATTCCGGTCTATGAACCCGACCTCAGCGGCAACGAAAAGCGCTACGTCAACGAGTGTCTCGATACGGCCTGGATTTCCTCGCGCGGGCGCTTCGTTGGCGAGTTCGAAGCACGTTTTGCCGATCGAATCGGCATCCGCCACGCCGCTTCGGTGTGCAACGGTACGGTCGCCCTGCACCTGGCCCTGCTGGCGCTGGGCCTGGGCGCAGGCGACGAAGTCATCGTGCCGACGCTGACCTACATCGCCTCCGTCAACGCCATCGCCTACACCGGCGCCAGACCGGTGTTCGTCGATTCGGATCGGGCAACCTGGCAGATGGACCCGGCCGATGTCGAGCGCCACATCACGCCGCAAACGCGCGCCATCATGGCCGTGCACCTCTACGGCCAGGCCTGCGACTTGCCGGCCCTGCGCGCCATCGCCGACAAGTACCGGCTGTTCCTGGTCGAAGACTGTGCCGAGGCTTTTGGCACCCTGCATGGCACGCGCCACGCGGGCACCTTCGGCGACATCTCGACCTTCAGTTTCTTCGGCAACAAGACCATCACCACCGGCGAAGGCGGCATGGTCGTCACCGACGACAAAACCCTCGACGAACGCGCGCGCCATTTCAAAGGCCAGGGCCTGGCCGCACACCGCGAGTATTGGCACGATGTCATCGGCTACAACTACCGCATGACCAACATCGAGGCGGCGATCGGCCTGGCGCAACTCGAACGCGCCGACCACTTCCTCGAACAAAAGCAACGTGTCGCGGCGCGATATGCCAAGGCCTGCGCTGGCTTGCCGCTCGAGTTCCATACCGAGCAGGCCGGCACCCGCCACAGCCACTGGATGATTTCTGCCCTGGTGCCGCGCGCCGAGCAACGCGAACCGCTGCGCCAGGCCCTCGCCGCGGCCGGCATCGAAACACGCCCGCTGTTCTACCCGGTGCACACGATGCCGATGTACGCCAGCCAGTTCCGCCGCCACCCCGTGGCCGAAGACCTGGCCTGGCGCGGCATCAACCTGCCGAGCTTTCCGGGCTTGAGCGATGCACAAATCGACAGCATCGTGGCCGTGATGCGCGTCTTCTTCGCAGCCCATGCCTAAGAGTCTGCTCATCGTCGGCGCCAGCGGGCTGGCCAAGGATCTGGCTCACCTGGCGCGCTCGATCGATCCGCAATCCCTGCGCTGGCAGCGCATCGCGTATTGCAGCGCCAACGCCAGCGAACTCGGCCGCGAGTTGCTGCATGGTCGCGTCGAAACCACCGATTCGGAGCTGCTGGCGCGCACGACGCCAGTCGATGTGGTCGTCGCGATCGGCGCGCCCGCGCTGCGCCGCCGCGTCGCCGAATCATTGCAGCGCAACGCCGTGCTGCACTTTCCCAACCTGGTTCATCCGAGCGTCGAACTCGACACCAGCATCCAAATCGGCCGCGGCAACGCGATCCCCAAAGGCGTGACCTTCACCTGCGACACCTCGGTCGGCGATTTCAACGTCTTCGGCTGCAACGCCACCATCGGCCACGACGACTGCATCGGCTCCTTCAACGTCATCAACCCGGGCTGCAATGTCTCGGGTTGGGTCACCGTCGGCGATGCCTGTCTGCTCGGCACCGGCAGCCAAGTGCTCGAGCGATTGAGCATCGCCTCGAACACGACGCTAGGCGCCGGTGCCGTGCTCACGCGAAGCGCCAGCGAGCCCGGCATCTACGTCGGCATCCCCGCGCGGCGCCTGCCGGCCGAGCGTTGAGCGCATGCAGCGCCTGGGCATCCTCGGCCACACCTTTGTCAATTGGGCCGGCGGCCTCGATTTCGTTCGCACGGTAGCCAGCAGCCTGCAAGCAAGCGGCGAGCCGCTCGAGTTGCACCTGCTGCTGCCGATCGATGGCCCCTGGTTCCATACCCGCACGCGCCTGCGCGCCTGGCGCGACGGCTTTAAATCGAGCCCGGTTGCGACGCAGCCGAGCCGCACGACGCTCGATGCTGCCGTCGCCAGCTTCGGCCCCGGCATCACCGTGCATGCCATCGACATCGGCGCGCGCGCCTTGCGCAGCAAATTCCGTGAGCTGAATCTCGACGCGATGCTGCCGGCGCTGAAGCCGCTGCCCGTCGGGCCCGAGATGCCCTGGGTCGGCTACGTCTATGACTTCCAGCATCGCCACCTGCCGCAACTGTTCAAGCCGCGCCAGATCGCGCGCCGCGAGCGCGCCTTCGCGCAGATGCTGGCGCGCGCCAAAAGCGTGATCGTCAATGCGAGGGCGGTCGCCGACGACATCCAACGCTTCATCCCGCAGGCCCGCGCCGAAGTCTTTGCGCTGCCCTTTTGCCCGCAGCCCGACCCGGCATGGTTCGACTTGCCGCCACCGCCACTCGAACGCCTGGGCATTGGCGCCGGCCAGCCCTACTTCATCATCTGCAACCAGTTCTGGCAGCACAAGGACCACGCCACCGCCTGGCGCGCCTTCGCCGAGCTGCAGCGTACGCACCCCGAAGTGCACCTGATGTGCACCGGCGACACTGGCGACTTCCGCGACATGAACTACTTCCCGCTCCTGATGGCGATGGCCGATCAGTTGGGCATCAAGGCCCGCCTGCATGTGCTGGGCCTGGTGCCCAAGCGCGAGCAGATCGCCCTCTTGCGCGGCGCGCGCGCGCTGATCCAGCCCACCTTGTCGGAAGGCGGCCCCGGCGGCGGCGCGGCCTACGACGCGGTGTCGCTCGGCGTGCCGGCGCTGCTGTCGGACATCGCCGTCAACCGCGAGATCACCGACGCCGGCGTGCAATTCTTTCGCGTTGGCGATGCGAGCGACTTGGCCACTCAAATGCGCGCAGCGCTCGACACAGCGGCCGCGCGACGTCCCGAGCCAGCCGCGCTGATCGCGCTCGGCCGCGAACGCCGCGCCGCCTGCGGCCGCGTGCTGCTGCAAGCCGTCGCTGCGACGCGCCAGCGCTGAAGAGATGTCCCTGCGCTACGCCAACATCGTCGTCCAGCGCGAGCGCGACAACCGCATCTTCCAGCCCGGCGCCGGCCCCAACGGCGGTGACTTCTTCCTGCCCTGGCGCGCACTGCGCGAGCGCTTCGCACGTGAAGGCATCGAGCTGAACACACGCGACGTGAATGCGGGCCGCACCGTCGCCTTCGAGTTCCACCTCAACGCCCAACGCGAACTGCCGGCGCAAACGCCCTGCTACGCCTTCCTCTACGAAGACGCGCTGGTGCGCCCACTGAATGCCGACAGCGCGCAACTGGCGCGCTACCGCAAGGTCTTCACCTGGAACGAAGCGCAGATTGACGGCGAACATTTCCTGCGCCTGGACTATCCCAACGACCTGAGCGTGCGCGCGGTGCCGGCTTGGCACGATCGGCCCCTGTTCTGCGTGTTGATCGCCTCGAACAAGGCGCTGCGCCATGCCGACCCGCGGGCGCTGCACGGCAAGCGGGTCGATGTCATCCGCCACTTCGAAGCGCAGGCGCCCGAGCTGTTTTCGCTCTACGGCCACGGCTGGGATATTGCGCCCGTGCAGCCTGGCGCCTGGGG
>JANNRI010000092.1:0-11617 GCA_031401195.1 Burkholderiales bacterium | reverse complement strand
CGCCTCGAGTGGGGGCAGGACAGCGCAGCCGGCGAGCCACGCCACCAGGATCAGCACCAGGCCGCGCAGCACCAGGCCCCGCCAGGTGAACAGCGAAGCGGCCAGCACGAATCCATCGGAGGCGAGGCAGATCGGGGTGGGTGTTTGGGCGGACATTGCAGTGCTCCTGGTCGGGTCAACTTGCTGAGGACCGACTGTCCGCAATGCCGCCCTAAGGGTCCTTCAAGCGCGTTCTTCAAGGCACTGAAGTCGGCCGTTTCAATCGCGTGAATCGATCGCATGGCCGGCAGTCTGGTCATCACGCCGGGGGCACGCCATTGCACGCTCGGCCAGTCGTCGACCTAGGCCTAGTGGTCACCCGCATCCTTCATCGGTACGAAAACCATCGACTAGGCCGACGGTCTAGGCCCGAGGCGCTCGCATGCGCAAGGGCATTGCGCTGGCCCTGCGGGAGCAGCGTGGCAGCCCGTCGATCTGGGCTCGGATGGCGAGCAAGGAGCGGCGCGACAACTGGCGCGCGAACAAGCGGCAGATGGAGCGCGCGCTGCCGGTGCTCGAGGCGCTGACGCGCAGCGAACCGACCTGGCACGAGCCCTTCGGCCAGCTCGGCTACGCGCTGCGGACAAGCTCGCACCCGAAAGGCCCCATCGCGGCGGGGCTCACTGCGCGCAAGGGTGCGCTTGCCCCCCCCCCGAATCGGCGTGCACCCGCGTGGCTCGGGGAGCGCGCATCGAGCCGCGGCGCGCTACCGTGCCAGCGGAGGGCCTGACGTGAAGAAGGGTTCGCTGCAATTGGGATCTGCCACGCGGCCGGCGCTGGTGGCGCTGGCAACGCTGGCAGCCCTGGTGGCGCTGCTCGCGACCGGCTGGGTTCGCGGCAGCCGCAACGACGCCGGTGGCGCCCCGAAGGCCAGCGCCACTGCGGCGCTCGCCACTGCGGCGCTCTTGCACACCGATCGCGGCTCCCCCGGTCGCCTCGAAGACGCCACCACGCTGAACCGGGTCCCTGCCAGCGAGATCGCCCAGGCCATCGCAGCGGCGGGCAGCAAGGCACCCGCGATCACGCCGCGTTACGACGTCAGCAACCACCGGCTGATTTATCACACGATCGACGGCCAGGGGCGGCCGATCAGGGCCTCGGGACTGGTCAGCGTTCCGCTCAAGGCGCCCGGCGCACCGAGCCCGGTGCTGAGCTACCAGCATGGCACGCTGTTCAACGACGCGCGCGCGCCGAGCAACCACGCCGTCGCTTCGGAAGTGGCGGTGGTCATGGCGTCGCTCGGCTACATCGTCGTTGCGGCCGACTATGTCGGCTACGGCGTATCGCGCGGCGCAGCGCACCCGTATCTGTTGGCCGAGCCTTCCGCCGCGGCCGTGCTGGACCTGCTGACGGCGGCGCAGACCTGGCGGCAGCAAGCAGGCATCGCCGACAACGGCCAGCTCTTCCTCACCGGCTACTCCGAGGGCGGCTATGTCACGCTGGCCGCGCACCGGGCGATGCAACGCGACGCGAGCCCGCACCTGCGCCATCTGGTGGCCAGCGTGGCCGGGGCCGGGCCGTACCACGTCGGCGTCACGGTGAGCGAGCAGCTGCAACGCATCAGCGAGCGCGCGCCCGTGATCGGCACGCTGTTCAGGCCCACCCTCCTCGCATCGATGGGCCGATCACTGCGCCGCGAGGCGCGCCGCCTGCTGATGCGCCGGCTGGTGCCGGCGCACGCCGACGTGCGGCTGACGACGAGCTTCCTCGACCATCACTTCGATGCCGATCACCGAACCACCGAGCGGCTGAGCAATGTGCACGACTGGAAGCCCGAGGCACCCGTGAGCCTGTTTCACGGCCGCGACGACCGCACGGTGCCGCATGCCAGCGCGGTGCACACGCTGCGTGCCATGCAGGCGCGCGGCGCGACGCAGGTCAGCCTGACGAGTTGCCCGGCGGTGCCCTCGAGCCACCGCAATTGCGTGGTGCCGTTCCTGGACTTCATGCTCGAACAGTTCGCCGCTTTGGCAAGCGACCGCTGATTGCGCCGCATCGCGCGGGCCTTGCCCCGCGTGGCGCTGCGCCGCCTGCACTGCCTCGTGCTGGACGGCGTGTACAGGCGCGGCCCAGACGGCGAGCCGGTCTTTGTGCAGACGGCTGCGCCGACCGCTCCAGTCAGACGGGCGCCAGTGCGACCTGGTTGCGCCCTGCCCGTTTGGCCTCGTAGCAGGCGGCATCGGCCGCGCGCAGGACTTCGGCGGCGCTGGCATGCACGCCATTGACGGCGACCAGGCCGATGCTGGCGCCGACGCTGAACTGCCGACCCTCCCAGTCCAGCCGGTAGGTCTCGACCGCGCCGCGCAGCTTCTCGGCCAGCGCCTGCGCGCGCGGGATCGGGCATTGCGGCAGCAGCACCGCAAACTCGTCGCCCCCAAGGCGCCCCACGGTATCGGACTTGCGCAGCTGCGCCGCGAGTTCCGCCGCCACGCCGCGCAACAGCGCATCGCCAGCGGCATGGCCGCCGGTATCGTTGACCTGCTTGAAACGGTCGAGGTCGATGAAGAGTGCACAAAAAGGCGCCTGCGCGGCGCGCGCCGTGGCTTCCTCGAGCATGGCCTCGAACGCGGCGCGGTTGACGATGCCGGTGAGGCGGTCGTGGCTCGCCGCGTAGGTGAGCCGCTCGCGCTGCTCCTTGTCGGCGGTGATATCGGTGACGACCCAGATCGTGCCCTTGGTGCGATCACCCGGCAACACGGCGCGGCCGCGCATGCGCGCCCAGAAGGTCTGGCCGTCGCGCCGCACCAGCTCGACTTCGCCGTCGAAGAATCCATGCTGCATGAAAGCCGGCATTGCACGCCCGGAGAAGGCCTCGTAAGCCTCGTCGGACATGTGGATGATGCGCGTGGGCTGACCGATGAGCTGCTCGCGCTCATGGCCAAAGGTGAGGCAGAACTGGCGGCTCACCATCTCGAAGCGGCCCTTGCGGGTGAGCACCAGACCCACTTCGGCGTTGTCGAGCACGGCCTGCAGCTGCAACATCAGCGCCTGCATGTCGGCACCTTGGCGGTCGCGCGTTTGCAGCAGCAGCTGGAAGGCCTTGGACATCGCGCCGATCTCGCCCGCCTGGGGCAGCCCCAGGTCGGCGGTCGTAACGCCACCGGCGAGCATGCGCTCGGCACCGTCGCGCAGGCGACCGATCGGGCGCACGAGCAACCATGCCGCCGCCCCCGCGATGAGCGACGAGATGACGCCCACGAGCAGCGCCGCCAGCACGGCGGCCTGGCGCGCTGCGGCGAGCGGGGCCAGCGCAGTGGCCCGTGGTGTGATGCGCACCAGCGCCCAGTCCGACAGCGGAATGCCGGCCATCGACACCAGATAGTCCCCGGTCAATTCGGCCGTGGCGCTGGTGTCGATCGGGCTGCCGGAACCATGCCAGCGGGCGAATACCGCCTCGAGCCCGACTTCGTCCCCCGCACGACCCAGGAGGCGCGAGACATCGGGGTGCGACAGCAAGACACCCGAGCGGTCCATCACGAGGTCGCGCACCGCACCCTCGCGCTGGCTGCCAGGCTCGCCGAACAGACTTGTCGACTGCAGCCTCAAGGCTCCCATGATGGCGCCGACGGCACGGCCGTCGGGGCCCAGCACCGGGACCACCACCAGCACCAAGGGCACCTTGCTGATCCGACCCAGGATGGGTTCGGAAACCAAGGGCTGGTCGCCTTGCATGACGCGCTTGAAGTAAGGGCGATCGGACACATTCGCCGACATGACCGTCGCGTTGCCGCGCTCGACATGCGCCAGCACCGCACCGTCGGCCGCGATCGCCGACAGGTTGTCGAACAACGAGGCCAGCGCCGGATTGCCGAGCAGGAAGTCTCGCATCGCCCGCGCGTCGAGCATCGCCTCGGGCCGCACATGCGTCGCCGCCGCCGACAGCGCTTTCGTCAAGGTCTCGAGCTTGCCGGACAGCAGCGAGGCCATCTGCTCACGGTCCACCCGTTCTCCGGTCAGCAATTGCCGCTGCAGTTCGGCCTGCGTCGCCTTCATCACCATCCAGCCCGCACAGGCGGCAGCGGCGATGCCGGTGAGCACGCTGAGGGCAACGATGCGGAATTTGAGCGACGCGAACAGGTTCGGCAGCATTTGCATAGTCATGGCGGGGTCGAAAGGCGGGCCAGGCATGGTGAACCCGGTACGGGGACCGGAAAGTCCGAAGAGGACGGGAATTGCACCCCTCATTCGAGCGCTCGCGATCGCGACCTCACAACGCCCAGATCAACGGGGCCGGCTCGCTTCCAGGGCTTGCCGGGCGAACTCAAACTCGAAGAGTTCAGCCACTCAGTCGCTGTCTGCAATCGCCTTGTCGCCCTGCGGCTCCTGCGCCCTCAGAACGGCAGCAGATTCGCCAGCACGTAGTGCGGCACCACGTGGAACACCTCGGGCGTGCGCGCGTCCACGCGAATCTCGACCCAGTGCACGTGCGGCGAGCCGAAGTTCTCGACGCGGCTGAAGTTCGCCAGCGCCGGCAGGCCCGAGCCGGCCACGGGGTGCAGCAGCGGCTTGTCGAAACGGAAGGTGTGGCTGTCACCATGCGCCAGCAGCACGGGCTTGCCGAAGGCCTGCGCGCGCTGGGTGAGCCTTTCGAGCACGCGGTTGAAGCCCTGGCGCGCGCCCGATGACTCGGGCCGATCGAAGCGTGGATTGGCCTGCATCGAGATCATCACGCCGGCACTGCCGTGCTCGCGCGCGTGCTCGAAAGCGACGTCGATCCAGGCCAGGTTGGCGGCCTGGCGCGTGTCGAATTCGGCGAGCCGCTCGGCGCGCGGCTTGTCCAGGCGGTCGCTGCGGTCGTACTCTTCCCAGGGCTCGAGGCCGTTGCCGCTGCCCACCATATGCAGCGTGGCGAGCGTGGCGCCGGCGTAGGCCCACAACTGGTTCTCGACGTAGTCCCGGTGCGCAGGCAACGATGCGTTCGAGCTGGCCTGCGTGATCACCGAAATCGGATGGCGGCCGGTGCTCATGCCCGGCCGCGGGTAGAAGATCTGCCGGAAGCGCGCGAGCCGTTCGGTGGGCAGGTAACGGCCGCTCCTCACGCGGTGGCAGTCGGTCCAGTCGTTGTCGCCCGGGGTGATGACGAAGGCCGGCTCCAATCGCTGGAAGAGCTCGAACCGCCGCCGGAAGAGGGCGTCATCGCAGCGCTCGCGGCCGCGCTTCATGTCGCCGGTGTGCACGACAAGCCGCACGCCGCCCGCTGCGTACGAGGTGTTGATGGCCTCGATCACGCGCTCGAACTTGGCCTCTTCGCCGGTGCCGTAGGGCACGTCGCCCACCAGCGCCAGCGAGGCCGCCTGGGGTGCAGGCCGCTCCTCGCCGGCCCACGCGGGCGCGAGGCCGAACACCAGCGCCAGCATTGCGGCGCTCAACGAAAGCAAGAACAGCCAAGGCGAAAGCGAGATCAGCCAAGGCGCGGCGCGCCGGCGCAGCACCGGGTCCACGGTTCAGTCGAGCCCGAGCTTGATGCGCCGCGCGACCTCGCCCCACTTCTGCGAGTCGGCCGCCAGCAAGCGTGCGGCCTCGGCCGGCGTGCTGCCCACCACGGTCTGGTCGCTGGCCTTGAGCTTGTCCGCCACGTCGGGGGCCTTCAGCGCGTCGACCAAGGCTTGCCTGAAGCGCGTGACGATGGCCTCGGGCGTGGCCCTGGGCGCGTACATCGCCAGCGAGAAGTCGGCGCGGTAGCCCGCAAGCCCGGCCACGCCCGATTCGGCCATCGTCGGCACGTCGGGCAGGGTGGGTGAACGGATCGCACCCGACACGGCCAGCGCCACCAGCTTGCCCGCACGCACATGCGGCAGCACGGTGGGCCCGGCGAGCAGGCCGCAGGGGACCTGGCCGCCGATCACGTCCTGCGTCGCCGGCGCCGGGCCCTTGTAGGGCACATGTGTCATGTCGATGCCGGCCATCGAGAGGAACAGCTCCATCGAGAGGTGCCCGGGCACGCCCGCGCCGCCCGAGGCGTAGCTCATCGGAGCGGCCTTGGCGTCCTTGGTTTCCTTCGCTTCCTTCGCTTTCGCGACGAGTTCCTTCACCGTCTTCACCCCGGCGGCGGGGTGGCACACCAGCGTCTGGCTGAAGCTCGTGCCGATCGTCACCGGCAGCAGGTCATCGACCTTGAAGCCGAGCTGCTTGTAGACATGCGGGTTGACGGTGACCAGCGTATCGGTGCCCCACAGCCACGTGTAGCCGTCGGGCGCGGCGCGTGCCACCTCGGCGGCGCCGAGATTGCCGCCGGCGCCGGGGCGGTTCTCGATGACGATGGGCTGCTTGAGGCTCGCCTGCATCTTCTCGGCGGCCAGGCGCATCGTGATGTCGCTCGGGCCGCCGGGCGGGAAGGGCAGCACCACCTTGATGGGCCGCTCGGGCCACGCGCCCTGGGCCCAGGCCGGCGCGGCGAGCAGCGGTACGCCGGCCATCGTGGCCGACGCGAGCACCGCGGTGACCGCTGCCCTCGACGCCGCCGCAACGGCGTCGCGAGCCCAGGCGCGGCGGGCGATCATGCTCGACCCCTCTCGTTCGGCAGCGCGGCTCACGGGTGTACCTGCGTGCTGCGCACTCCGGTATGAGCCCTTCGGGCGGCCGAGCGGGCTCATAGGCACAGCGTGGTCACGCTCTTGGTGTTGAGGTAGGCCTCCAGCGCCTCGGGCCCGCCTTCGCTGCCGTAGCCCGAGTCCTTGACGCCGCCGAAAGGCATCTCCGGCACGGGGGCTGCTTGCTGGTTGATCCACAGCATGCCGGTCTGCACGCCTTCGCTCAGCAGGTGTGCCGTGCGCAGCGAGCCGGTGAAGGCATAGGCCGCCAGGCCCCAGGGCAGCCGGTTGGCTTCGGCGATGGCGTCCTCGATGCGGTCGAAGCCGCGCACCGCGGCCATCGGGCCGAAGGGCTCCTCGTTGAGCACGAGGCTGTCGGTGGGCGGGTTCAGCAGCACGGTCGGCGCGAAGAAGTTGCCGGTGGCGCCGATGCGCTCGCCGCCGGTCAGCACCTCGGCGCCGCGCTTCACCGCGTCGGCCGTGATGCATTCCATCGCCGCCACGCGGCGCGGGTTGGCCAGCGGCCCCATCGTCGTGCCTTCTTCGAGGCCACCCGCCACCTTCATGCCCTTGGAGATGGCCACCAGGCCCTTCACGAACTCCTCGCGCACGCTGTTGGCGACCAGGAAGCGCGTCGGCGAGATGCACACTTGGCCCGCATTGCGGTATTTGGAGGCGCCGGCGATCTTCACCGCCTTGGCGATGTCGGCATCCTCGGCCACGATCACCGGTGCGTGGCCGCCGAGCTCCATCGTCACGCGTTTCATGTGCGCGCCGGCCAGCGCGGCCAGCTGCTTGCCCACCACCGTGCTGCCGGTGAACGTGACCTTGCGGATGACCGGGTGCGGAATGAGGTACTCGCTGATCTCGGCCGGGTGGCCGAAGACGAGGTTGATCACGCCCGCGGGCACGCCGGCATCGGCGAAGGCGCGGATCAGTTCGGCCGGTGAGGCCGGCGTCTCCTCCGGCGCCTTGACGATGAACGAGCAGCCTGTGGCCAGCGCCGCCGAGAGCTTGCGCACCACCTGGTTGACCGGGAAGTTCCACGGCGTGAACGCCGCCACCGGGCCCACGGGCTCTTTGAATACCTGGGCCAGTTGGCCGGCCATGCGCGGCTGGCTGATGCGGCCGTTGACGCGCTTACCCTCCTCTGCGAACCACTCGATGATGTCGGGCGCGGACATCAGCTCGCCCTTGGCCTCGGCGAGCGGCTTGCCCTGCTCCATCGTCAACAGCGGCGCGTTGGCGTTGACGCGCTCGCGGAACAGGCGCGCGGCCTCGCGCATGATGCGGCCGCGCTCGGCGGCCGGTGTCTTGCGCCAGACCTCGAAGCCCTTGGCCGCGGCGGCCAGCGCCTCGTCGAGATCGGCCTTGCGCGCCACGGCCACCTGGCCGATGACGGCGTCGGTGGCGGGGTTCTTCACCGGCAGCGTCTCGCCGGCCTTGCCAGGCCGCCATTGGCCGGCGATGAAGAGCTGAACGTCGGGGTAGGAGGGTGTGCTCATGGGGCTTGCGCTCCTTGTGGGATGTGAATCTCGGCATTGTCCAGGGTTTGCCTGGGCGCGGGCGCGGGCGCGGGCGCGAGCGCGAGCGCGAGCGGGGGTGGGCGAGTGCAACCCAATGCTTGGCGACCTTTGGTTGGGCACCGTGGTGGCGGCGGCCGAGGGCGCCGGGTGGCCGATTCCGCGAATGTCCTCCGACCTCGCCCTCCGGGCCCTGGGGGGCCCTACGGCCTCGGTCTCCCCCTTTATTTCGCTCCATCGGCCACCCGGCACCCTCGGCCGCGAGCAACGTCGCGGTCGTCGCGCGCAGGCCCAACCCGGTGCCGGATCAGGCCAGTGGAGCGTGCTGCGGAGCGAGGTAAAAGGAGGAGACCGAGGCCGCAGGGCGGTGAGCGCCGAGGCGGGTGACGAGGTGGTGATCCCGGCGCCGTATTGGGTGTCCGTGCGGCGCGCCGTGTCGGCCACGATGCCGGTGAGCGCGAAGATGCGCCTCGGCCAGCGCGACGAAGCACGCATGCTCGACAACGCGCGCGCCATCGAAGCCGCAGGTGCCAGCGAACTCACCGTGCACGCGCGCACCCAGCCGCACGGCTAACGGCCGCCTGCTTACTGGGAACATATCGTCACCATCCGCAGCGCGGTACGGCTGCCCGTGGTCGCCAACGGCGAGGTGTGGAGCGTGAGCGACGCGCTCCGCTGTCTGGCCGAAAGCGGCTGCATGCCTTGATGCTCGGCCGCGGCATCGTCGCTGACCCGGGGCTGGCACTTGCCATTCGCGGCGCCGCGGCATCTGATAGGCAGTCACTGTCTGCCGCAAGTGCAGCACTGCTTGCAGCGCATCGCCACCCATGTGGCGCCGCGCCACCGCGCCGCGCAATTGACGCAGTGGCGCAACCTGCTGCGCCTCCGCTTCCCCGAGGCGCAGGCGGCTCTTGATGCCGTGCGCACGTGCAATGACCCGCTGCAGGTGCACGCCCTGTTGTTTGCGTCGCAGGCCGTGCTGCGGCCGCATCCGCCCTCGGCGGCGAGTGCCTCCACGTACGTCGCGCAGCCTACAGTTCTCCTTCAATAGAGGCAGATTGCACGGCGGGCCGCTGCCCTCTGCTGCAGCCACGCCCGTAGACTGGACGCGGCTTTTCAGCCGACCGAAGGAGCGCACAGTGCCCGGCAATTCCCCCATACGGCGCGTCGGTCTCGCGCTCGGCCTGTTCGCCCTGACGTGCTTTGCTCGGGGGTCCATGGCGCAAGCCACCGCAGAGGCGCCGCATTGGGAAGTTGGGGCACGCACGGTCGGCGGCATCCTGGACTTGCTGGAGCGCAGGTGATCCTGCCGAAATGAACGATCGCTGCTGAAGCTGGAAGGGGCGCCACGCGGCGCCCCTTTTTCCTATGTCGTCGCGCTGCTCGGCGAACTCGGCACGACGAGCAGGCTGAATTGCGGGATCCCTTGAGCGACCTGCACGAGGTTCTTGTCGGTCGGCAGGATGACCCTGTCGATGACGTGAATGACACCGTTGGTGGCCTGGATGTCGGTGGCGATGACCCGCGAGCTGCGGCCGCGCGCATCGGTGATCGTCACGCCGCCGTGGGCCGCGGCGAACTTCACCGGCTGTCCGAACACGGAAGCCGCCACGAGGCCCTTGGAGACATCGTTGGCAAAGGCACGGCCTGGCAACACGTGGTAGGTCAGCACCTGGGTCAGCAGCGGCTTGTTGGCCAGGAGCTGATCGGCAGTGAGACCCAGCTCGCGCAGCAGCGCGGCAAACGCATCATTCGTCGGCGCGAGCACGGTGAAGGGGCCCGGGCTCTTCAGCGTATCGACAAGACCGGCGGCCTGCACCGCAGCGACGAGGATGCTGAAGTCGGCATTGCCGGCGGCGATATCGACGATGTCCTTGTCGGTGGGCAGCAGCACCTTGTCGATCAGGTGCACGACGCCGTTGAACGCACGCAGGTTCGGCAGAGTGAGATTGGAGATGCGGTTGCGCGCATCGGTGATCTGGATGTCGGGGAAGCCGAAGCGGCCGCGTTCGACATCGAGCCGGATCGCCTGACCTTGCAGCGTGGCGGGCGTGGCGCCGTCCTGAACCTGCCGCGCCAGCACCTGGCTTGCCAGCACGTGGTAAGTCAGCACCTGGGTCAGCAGCGGCTTGTTGCCGAGCAGCTGCGAGGCGGTGAGGTTGAGCTCACGCAGCAGGCCTTCGAACGCACGGTCGGTCGGCGCAAACAGCGTCAGCGAGCCGCGGGCGCGCAACGCGCCGGTCAGCCCGGCAGCGCGGATCGCGGCCTCCAGCGTGGAGGTCTGCGGCAGCGTCGCGACGATGCCGAAGATGCTGGGGCGGAAGAGCGGCGCGTTGAGGATGTGCAGCACGCCGTTGCTGACGACGATATTGCTGCGCTGGATCGCGGCGCCGTTGATCGTGATGGTATTGCCGTCGATGACGATCTCGATATCGCCGCCGAGCAGGTTCTTGAGGATCACGGTGATCGGGCCACCCGTGGTCGTGGCTGTCGCGGAACCGGCGGCACCCGGCTTGCTCACGCCGTCGTTCGCGGTGCCGGCCGCGGCCATCGCTTCGGCCAGCAGCTTGCCGTCGACCATGTGTGCCTTCAGGTAGTCGGCGAGCGCGGCGCGGTTCTCCGGCTTCTTCAGCTCGGACATCTCTTCGGCATATGGAGCCATCGCATCGTCGCTGGGCATCAACAACGTATAGCTGCTGGCCTGGCTGCTCATCTGGGCCGTCATGCCGGCATCGGTCATCGCGCCGGCCATGGCCGAGGTCTGGCCGGAGGTCTTGAGAGCCTCGGCGAGATTGCTCGCTTCGGCTTGCGTGAGGCCGTCGTCGCCGCCGCCGCAGGCCGCGAGCAGCCCCGCGGTTGCCAGCGCGGCGCATGCCTTGCTGATCCAATTGTTCATCGTCGGTCTCCTGTGCCGTTCCGGGCAGCCCGGTGCTCGACCGGGCAGCGCGCGGCGCGGCGGGGCTGAGGGGTAAAGCGGGACGCTCGGACAGCGGTGGCTATGAGGTTCCAGGACATTCACTGCCGGCAAAACTGTCAGAGATGAACTATAGACTGAATAGTATGTTTGTAAACTGCGGGGTCTCTGTTGAGAACCCACGCGTGTCTTTCGCTGTCCGATCGATGTGTTGACCCTGACGATCCGGTCGCTTTGCCCCGATCCTGAATGCCCCTGGCGCAGTCAGTCTCCCGGCCCCGGGGCGTCGGGCCTCGAAAGCGATGCATTGGATCTCGGTCAGGCCGAGGTCAGGCCGCATGCAGCGCCTGAGCACGCGCCGCAGCCCGCGGCGGCGCGCGCTCCTGCGGAACCAGGTGCGTGAGGATCTTCTCGATCACCGGCGCCTCCAGGATGGCGGCTGTGATCTTCAGCTCACCGCCGCAGTTCGGGCAGTGCTCGCTGCGTCGCGACGCACCGCTGTTCGATAGCGTGGAGGCTCTTTTTCGGTCTTTAGAATGATTATTTCATCTTTTAACACCCCATCTATTTCCGCATCTCTTTCAAGGATTTCTTTGCTCTCAATAATATGG
>JANNRI010000091.1:0-51585 GCA_031401195.1 Burkholderiales bacterium | reverse complement strand
GCCTTGCGCGCGATGGCCAGCAACGCAGACGGGCGGATCTCGAGCTCGACACCGTCCATCGCAAACAGCTTCTGATACTGCTTGACCAGCGCGTTGCGCGGCTCGGTGAGGATCTGGATCATCGCGTCTTCGGTCAGCTCGCCGAGCGTGGCCACCACCGGCAGGCGACCGACCAACTCGGGAATGAGGCCGAACTTGATGAGGTCCTCGGGCTCCACCGCGCGAAAGAGGTCGGAGACCTTCTTCTCGCTCTTGCTGTGCACGGTGGCGGCGAACCCGATGCCCGACTTCTCGGTGCGGTTCTGGATCACTTTCTCAAGACCATCGAACGCACCGCCGCAGATGAACAGGATGTTCGTGGTGTCGATCTGCAGGAAGTCCTGGTTCGGGTGCTTGCGCCCGCCCTGTGGCGGCACACTGGCCATCGTACCTTCCACCAACTTCAACAGCGCCTGCTGCACGCCTTCGCCCGAAACGTCACGCGTGATGCTCGGGTTGTCGGCCTTGCGGCTGATCTTGTCGATCTCGTCGATGTAGACGATGCCGCGCTGCGCGCGCTCGACGTCATAGTTGCAGTTCTGCAGAAACTTCTGGATGATGTTCTCGACATCCTCGCCCACGTAGCCCGCTTCGGTGAGCGTCGTGGCATCGGCAATCACGAAGGGCACGTTCAGCAGGCGCGCCAGTGTTTGCGCCAGTAGCGTCTTGCCCGAGCCGGTGGGACCGATGAGCAAGATGTTGCTCTTGGTGAGTTCGACATCGTCCTTGGAGGCCGCCGAGCTGCCCATGAACTTCAACCGCTTGTAGTGGTTGTAGACGGCAACCGACAGCGTGCGTTTGGCCACGTCCTGGCCGATCACGTACTGGTCGAGGATGGACTTGATCTCGGTGGGCACCGGCAAATCCGACTTGCCGGCCTTGGCCGCCGGCGTCTCGGCCGGCACCTCGTCACGGATGATGTCGTTGCAAAGCTCTATGCACTCGTCGCAGATGAAGACCGACGGGCCGGCGATGAGCTTCTTCACCTCGTGCTGGCTCTTGCCGCAGAACGAGCAGTACAGAACCTTCTCGCTGGAAGCGCCTTTCTTGTCGGCCATGGAGTGTTTTACGCGAGGCAATGCCTAGGAGATGCGGGAATATCATAGCCCATGGCACCGAGCAGCCACCGGGCAGAAAAGGCGGTCAAACAGGCCGTGTCCGCCCCCTGTTGGATGCGACCGAATCAGCCATGGGCGGGCCCGCCAGTTTCAGCCCCGCTTGTCCAGCACCTGATCGATGAGGCCGTACTCCTTGGCCTCGGCGGGTGACATCCAGTAGTCCCGCTCCATGTCGGCGGCGATGCGCTCAACCGGCTGGCCGGTCCGATCGGCGTAGATGCGGTTGAGCTGCTCGCGCGTCTTGATGATCTCGCGCGCCTGGATCTCGATATCGCTGGCCTGGCCCTGGGCGCCACCACTGGGCTGGTGGATCATGATGCGCGAGTTGGGCAGCGAGATGCGCTTGCCCTTGGCGCCGGCCATCAGCAGGAAGCTGCCCATGCTGGCCGCGATGCCCATGCAGAGCGTGGAAACGTCGGGCTTGATCCAGTTCATGGTGTCGTAGATGGACAGGCCCGCGCTGACGCTGCCGCCAGGGCTGTTGATGTAGAGAAAGATCTCCTTGTCCGGGTTCTCGCTCTCCAGGAACAGCAACTGCGCGCACACCACGTTGGCCGTGGCATCGCTCACCGGGCCGACCAGGAACACGATGCGCTCGCGCAGCAGCCGGCTGTAGATGTCGTACGCACGCTCGCCGCGCCCGGACTGTTCGATCACCATGGGGACGTAGTTCAGTCCCACGGTCTCTTGAAAACTCATACTGCGCTCTCCTGGACGATGATCCGCCGACCCGAGCCAAGCGAACGCCGCGCAACCGGCTTGGCCGGGCCGCCAGCGGCACCCCCCGAGGGGAAGCGACCGAAGGTCGCTTCGAAGGGAATCATGAACCCGCGGTCATCAGTTCATCGAACGGTAGCACCTTGTCGACAACCTTCGCCCGCGTGAGCACGAATTCGGTCACGTTGTTCTCGATCACCACCGCCTCCACTTCGGCCATGCGCTGGCGGTCGCCCAGGTACCAGTTGATCACCTCGGCAGGCTTCTCGTAGCTCTGGCTCATTTCCTCGATGTGCGCACGCAACTGCTCGGGCTTGGCGCTCAAGTTGTTGGCGCGCACGAGCTCGCCCACCACGAGGCCAAGGCGCACCCGGCGCTCGGCCTGCGGTTTAAATATCTCCGCGGGTATCTCGGCTTTGTCCGCATCTTTCACGCCACGCTGCTTGAGGTCGGCGCGCGCCGCGATGACAAGGCGCTCGGTCTCGCCTTCGATCAGCGTGTTGGGCAGGTCCAACTCCGCGAGTTTGGAAAGCGCCTCCATCACAGCACCCTTGTTGCGCGACACGAGTCGGAACTTCACCTCGCGCTCGAGGTTCTTCTTCACGTCGGCGCGCAGGCCG
The DNA here is from genome assembly GCA_031401195.1 of Burkholderiales bacterium. Lineage (GTDB taxonomy): Bacteria > Pseudomonadota > Gammaproteobacteria > Burkholderiales > Burkholderiaceae_C > Rubrivivax. Next base: position 49,091 of record JANNRI010000091.1, on the reverse strand, counting down.
CCCACGGTGGGGTCCTTGATGCCGAGCGTCTTGGCCAGGGCATCATCCACTGCAGGCAGGTGCGGCACCTCGATCTTCTTCACCGTGACGAGGAAGTCAGCCTCCTTGCCTGCCACTTCCTTGCCCGCATAGTCGGCGGGGAATTGCAGCGGGAAGGTCTTGCTCTCGCCGACCTTCATGCTGCGCACGGACTGGTCGAACTGCTCGAGCATCTGGCCCTCGCCGATGATGAACTGGAAGGCTTCGGCCGCGCCGCCAGCGAATGGCTCGCCGTCGATCTTGCCCTCGAAGTCGATGGTCACGCGGTCACCCTCGGCCGCACCCTCTGCGGCGGGCCGCTGCGCGAACGTGCGGCGCTGCTTGCGCAGGATGTCGACCGTGCGGTCGATGGCCGCCTCGGTGACTTCCGTTGAAGCGCGTTCGATTTCGGCGGTCGTGAGGTCACCGAGCTTGACCTCCGGGTAAACCTCGAAGGTGGCGTCGAAAGCCAGATGCCCGTCGGCGGCCTGGTCCTTCTGCGTGATGCGGGGCAAGCCGGCCACGCGCAACTTGGCTTCCTGGGCGGCGTCGGCGAATGCCCGGCCAATCTTGTCGTTGACCACCTCGTTCTGCACCGACCAGCCGTAGCGCTGCGTGACCACGCTCATCGGCACCTTGCCCGGACGGAAGCCATCGGCCTTCACCGTGCGTGACAGGCGCTTCAGCCGCGACTCGACCTCGCCATGGATGGTCTGCGCCGGCAGCGTGAGCGTGATGCGGCGTTCGAGTTTCTCGAGAGTTTCAACAAGGACTGCCATGGTGCGTCTGCGATGGAATCGGTGGAGGAAAGTGTTCGGGTGGTGCGCGGGGCCGGACTCGAACCGGCACGCCCGTGAAGGCGTCAGGACCTAAACCTGGTGCGTCTACCAATTTCGCCACCCGCGCGGTGGATGGGCCCGGCGGAACCGCTAGGCCCCGCGGGTGTGCGGGGCCCGCCCACGGCAGGCTTCGGCGAGAGCGGGATTCTAGCCGCGCTTCACGCGGAACCAGGCCGCATACATGGCCGGCAGGGCCAGCAGCGTCAGCCCCGTCGCCACGACAAGGCCGCCCATGATGGCCACCGCCATCGGCCCCCAGAACACGCTGCGCGTGAGCGGCACCATCGCAAGCACCGCCGCAGCGGCGGTGAGCACGATGGGCCGGAAGCGCCGGACGGCGGATTCGACCACGGCCTCCCAGGTCGGCACGCCGCGCCGCCGATCCTGCTCGATCTGGTCGATCAGGATCACCGAGTTGCGCATGATCATGCCTGCCAGCGCAATGAAGCCCAGCAGGGCGACGAAGCCGAAAGGCCGATTGAACAGCAGCAGCGCCGCCGCAACCCCCGCAATGCCCATGGGCGCGGTGAGCAGCACCAGCACCGCCCGCTGCAGGCTCTGAAGCTGCAGCACCAACAAGGTGAGCATGATGAAAGCCATCACTGGCAGACCGGCGGCGATCGACCCCTGGCCCTTGCTGCTTTCTTCCACGGCGCCGGCAATGTCGATGCGGTAGCCGGGCGGCATCTTGGCCTGCAACTGCTGCATGGCCGGCCACACCTGCGCGGTGACGGTGGCGCCCTGCAGGCCCTCGATCACATCGCCCTGCACGGTGACCGCGAAGTCGCGCCCTTCACGCCACATGACGCCCGGCTCCCAACTGAAACCGACCTTGGCGATCTGCGTCAACGGCACCGAGCGGCCGCTTGCGGTGGGCAGGTAGGCGTTGCCGAGGTCGGTGATGGCATTGCGCTCGTCCAGCGGCTGGCGCAGCACGATGTCCACCAGCTTGTCGCCCTCGCGGTACTGCCCGATCGTGCTGCCAGAGAGGATGGTGCGCGACGCCTGCGCGATGCCCTGACTCGTGACCCCGAGTGCGCGCGCCTTGTCCTGGTCGATTTCCAGCCGCAACACCTTGATCGACTCATTCCAGTTGTCGTTGACGCCACGCATGTTGGGGTTGGCGCGCAGCAACTCCTGGGCCTGATCGGCCCAGGCGCGCACTTCCTTGGCTTCGACACCGACGACGCGGAACTGCACCGGGTACGGCACCGGCGGGCCGTTGGGCAACAGCTTCACGCGCCCGCGCACCTCCGGGAACTCCGTGGCGAGGATCTCGGGCAGGCGCACGCGCAGAGTCTCGCGTGTGGCGAGATCCTTGGGCAGAACGATTGTCTGGCTCACGTTGGGCTGCGGAAAGATCTGATCCAGCGGCAGGTAGAAGCGCGGCACGCCGGCGCCTATCCACGCACTCACGCTGGCCACGCCTGTCTCGCTTTGCATGCGCTGCTCGAAGCGGCGCGCGATCACCTCGCTTTGCTGGATGGTCGAACCCTCGGGCAACCACAGGTCGACGAGGATCTCCGGTCGGCTCGAATCCGGAAAGAACTGTTGCTGCACGCGGCCCATGCCCACGATGCCGAGCGCGAAGGTCAGCAAGGTGAGCGCGATCGTGATCCAGCGGTGCTGCACGCACCAGTTCACGGCCGCGCGGAAGCGGCTGTAAAAGGGCGTGTCGAAAAGTTCGTGCGGGCCCTCTTCGCCACCGGCCCCGGCAGCGCCACCGGTCCGGCTCTTCGTGTGCAGCAGCCACGCCCCCAGGTAGGGAACGAAGTAGACCGAGACGACCCAGGAGATGATCAGCGCCGCCGACGTGACGGCGAAGATCGCGAAGGTGTATTCGCCCGTCATGCTCTTGGCCAAGCCGATGGGCAGGAAACCGGCGGCGGTGATGAGCGTGCCCGTCAGCATCGGCATCGACGTCACTTCGTAGGCGAAGGTGGCCGCGCGCACCTTGTCGTAGCCCTCCTCGAGCTTGCGCACCATCATCTCCACCGCGATGATGGCGTCGTCGACCAGCAGGCCGAGCGCGATGATCAGGCTGCCCAGCGAAATCTTGTGCAGCCCGACACCCCAGTAGAACATCGTGATGAAGGTGATCGCGAGCACGAGCGGGATCGTGATGCCCACCACCATGCCGGGCCAGATGTCGATGCGGAAATACGGAAACCCGCGCCTCGAGTGCAAGCCCAGGCTGATGAAGCTCACCGCCAGCACCACGATCACCGCCTCGACGAGCACACGCACGAACTCGCTCACCGAACGGCTCACGGCCTGCGGCTGGTCCTGCACCTGAGCCAGCTCCAGACCGATCGGCAGCTCGTCCTGGATGGCTTTCGTCGCAAGCTGCAATGCCTGGCCCAGCGCGATGATGTCGCCACCCTTGGCCATCGACACGCCCAGCGCGATGGCATCGCGGCCCTGGTGACGCACCTTCACACTCGGCGGATCGACATAGTCGCGCCGCACGTCCGCGATGTCGCCCAGCCGCAGCGCGCTGGCCACGCCGGTGGCTGTATTGATGGCACGGATCGGCAGGCGGCGCAGTTCTTCCACCGAGTTGAACTGCCCGGCGACTCGCACCTGCAGGTTCTCGGTGCCGGCGTTGAGAACGCCAGCGCCTTCGACGGCGTTTTGCGCGCCGATCTGGGCGATGACCTGGTTCATATCCAGCCCAAGCTGGGCCAGGCGCTTTTGCGAGATCTCGACAAAGACCTTCTCGGCCTGCGCGCCGAAGACTTCCACCTTGGCCACGTCGGGCACGTTGAGCAGCCGCTGGCGCACACGCTCGGCCTGGATGCGCAGGTCTTCGCGGCTGAAGCCGTCAGCGGAGAGCGCGAAGATGGAGCCGTAGACGTCGCCGAAGTCGTCGTTGAACACCGGGCCGATCACGCCCTGGGGCAGCGTTTGCCGGATGTCGCCGACGCGCTTTCGCGCCTGGTACCAGCTGTTGGCCACCTCCTTAGGCGGGGCGGAATCCTTGAGTTGCAGGAAGGTGAGGCTCTCCCCAGGCTTGGTGTAGCTGCGCACGACGTCCGCGTGCGGCACCTCCTGCAGCGTCTTTTCGATGCGGTCGGTCACCTGCTCGGCCATCTGCTGTGCGCTGGCGCCGGGCCAGAACGCCTGCACGACCATGGCCCTGAAGGTGAAAGGCGGGTCTTCGTCTTGGCCGAGCTGGAAATAGGCCGCGGCACCCAGCACCAGCATCACCCCCATCAGGTAGCGGGTCAGCGCGGGGTGCTCGAGCGCCCAGCGCGAGATGTTGAAGCGCGAACCGGCCGCAGACGGCGAGGAAGACAACGAAGGCGGCGGTGGCCCGCTGGCGGTGTTCATGGAGGACCTGTTCGAAACACGTGCTTGCCGTTCAGCGCGAGACCGCCGCCTTGGGCGCGGCCACTGATGAGGCCTTGACCGACTCCGTCGCGGCCACAGGTGTGGCAGCCGGCTCGGGCGACTTGAAAAGCTTGACCTTCTGCCCCGGGTTCAACGCGTGCACCCCCGCGGTGACCACCACCTGGCCCGGCGTCAGGCCCGACGCAACGATGACGTCGTTGCCATCGGCACCCGCCACCACCACGGGCTGCACCTTCACGGTCATGGAGCCCGGGTCGACCAGCCACACCGCGGTCTGGCCTTGCTGCTGCATCACCGCGGTGAGAGGCAGGCGCGTGACACCTTCGGATTGCGGTAGCGTGATGGACACGGTAAGCGTCTGCCCCAGCTGGACGCTTGCATTGCCCAGGTCGGCCTTGACCTGGAACGTGCGCGTGGCCGGATCGGCAGCAGCCGCCACCTCGCGCACCGTGGCGGGCAAGGTCGGCTGCGCGCCCCACAGGCGCACCTGCAGAGCGCCTTTGCGGCCAAGCAAAGCCCTTGCGGCGCCGACGCCGTCTTCGGGCACGGAGAACACCGCATCGCGCGGGCCGTCGTGTGCCAGCCGCAGCACAGGCGTGCCCGCAGCGAGCACCGTGCCGGGCTCGGCATCGACAGCGGTGACCACGCCGGCGGCTGTGGCCGTCAAGGCTGCGTAGCCGGCCTGGTTGCGCTGCAGTTCGGCCTGCGCGCGCGCCTGATCGGCTTGGGAACGCGTTGCCTTGAGGGAACTCTCGCGACGCTCGAGCTCCCAGGCACTGATGAAGCCTTGCGTTTGCAGCTCCTGAAAGCGCTTGAACTCCGCGGCCGCCAGCTCATACTGCGTCGTCGCCGCCTGGGCTCCTGCTGCCGCGGCCTCCTGGCCCAGCCGAAGGTCACCCGCATCCAGTTGCGCAAGCGTCTGGCCGGCACGGACACGTTGCCCCACGTCGACCTGCCGGTTCACCATCTTGCCGCCGACTCGAAACGACAGCCGCGATTCGGTTCTCGCGCGCACCTCGGCAGCAAACTCATGCGACCCGCCGGCCACCCCCGATGTCACCGTCATCGTCCGTACGGCGCGCACAGGCTCGGGCGCCGGCACCGGTTTGCTGCAGGCCGCGGCCAAAAGTACGGCCGCCACGAATGGGGCGGCCCATCGCGGCGGCAAGCGGGTTGGGGCGATCTTTGAAGTGGCATTCATCGGCTGGCTCGTGACTCGATCTGGACGCCGCAGCACCGTCGTGCCGGCAGGCTTGAACATTTAATGACTGACCGGTCAGTAATGTATTGAAGGAAAACGACCGCTGTCAACCGATCCGCGCCGTCGACACGGGATTCGGCGCAGGCCCACAAAGGCCCGCACTCGCCGCTCTTGTCACAATCGCGGCGTGGGTGTCGGCCATTACGAGAATTTTCCCGTCGCTTCGGTGCTGTGCCCAGCCAGATTGCGGCCGCCGATCGTCGCCATCTACCGATTCGCCCGTACCGCCGACGACATCGCCGACGAGGGGCAGGCTTCGGCTGAGGAACGGCTGAAGTCGTTGGCGCGCTTTCGCGCTGCGCTCATCCGGGCCTGTGCCGTGCCTTTGGCGCGGCCCGCGGCCACACCGGATGCTTGGCCAGAAGTGTTTGAGCCGCTGGCCTCGTGCATCCTCGATTTCAAACTGCCCCCGTCCATGCTGCACGCACTGCTGGACGCGTTCGAGCAGGACGTGGGCAACCCTCGTTATGCCGACCGCGAAGGACTGCTGGACTACTGCCGCCGTTCCGCCAACCCAGTCGGCAGGCTGTTGCTGCACCTGTATGGAGTCCGCGATGCCGAATCACTGGCCAACGCCGACGCCATCTGCACGGCATTGCAACTCATCAACTTCTGGCAGGACCTGAGTGTCGACGTGCCGCGCGGACGACACTATGTTCCTGAGGCCGATTGCTTGCGCCACGGTGTCGTCGTCGAGGAGTTGCATGCCGGCCGCGACAGCGCGCGCACGCGCGCCATGGTGCGTGAACTGTGTGACTGGGCCGAGTCTCTGATGCACTCGGGCGCACCGCTGGCCCTGCAGCTTGCTGGCCGCTCCGGCTGGGAGCTGCGCCTGGTGGTGCAAGGTGGCTTGCGTATCCTCGAAAAGATCCGCGCCATAGACCATGGCAGCCTCACCCAGCGGCCCACGCTGGGCGCGCTGGACTTGCCGGTGCTGGTGCGCCGCGCCTGGGGCATGCGGGTGGCCCCTGCCGGCGCGGCCCAAGGCGCGCCGCCATGACACCCGAGCAGTACGTGCGAGACAAGGCCGCCCGCAGCGGTTCTTCGTTCTATTACGCGTTCCTCTTCCTGCCGCCAGAGCGCCGCGCCGCGATCACCGCCTTCTATGCCTTTTGCCGCGAGGTGGACGACGTCGTCGACGAGGTCAGCGACCCGGGCGTGGCGGCCGCCAAGCTGCAATGGTGGCGAACTGAAGTGGCGGCCGCGTGCTTCGGCGCGCCGACCCACCCCACGACCAAGGCCTTGCAGCCGCACCTGGCGCGCTGCGGCATCACCGCCGAACACCTGCTGGCCGTGATCGAAGGCTGCCAGATCGACCTGGACCAGACACGTTTCCTCGACTTCCGCGGACTGCAGCAGTACTGCCATCGGGTGGCCGGAGTTGTTGGCGAGGTGGCGTGCAACATCTTCGGCCGCACCGAGGCGTCGACGGTCCGCTACGCCCATCAGCTGGGCCTGGCCATGCAGCTCACGAACATCATTCGCGATGTCGGAGAAGACGCGCGGCGTGGCCGCATCTACCTGCCGCTGGACGAGTTGCAGCGCTTCGGCGTCAAGCCCGCAGAGATCCTGCAACGATATGCCCCCTGGGGTTACAGCGATCGCTTCTCGGCACTGATGAAGTTCCAGGCCGAGCGCGCGCAGGCTGGCTACGAGAGCGCGTTGGCCGAGTTGCACGAAGCCGACCGCCAGGCGCAGAAGCCCGGATTGATGATGGCCAACATCTACCGCACGCTGCTGGGCGATATCGAGCGCGGTGGCTTCCAGGTGCTGCACCAGCGCACGTCGCTCACGCCGTTGCGCAAGCTCTGGATCGCGGCGCGCACGCATCTGCGCGCGCGCTGAAGAGCCCGGCGCCCCGATGTCGAAATACGTGGCGGTGGTTGGCGGCGGCTGGGCGGGCCTCGCAGCGGCGGTGCGCGCCGTGCAGGCCGGGCACCGGGTAGCGCTGTACGAGATGGCACAACAGCTCGGCGGCCGCGCGCGCTCGGTGCCACTGGCCATCGGTGGACTGGCAGATCACGGTGCGACTCACGCGCTCGACAACGGGCAGCACATCCTCATCGGCGCCTACCGGCGCACACTGGACTTGATGCAGACGGTGGGCGCGCGGGAAGAGGAACTGCTCGTGCGCCGGCCTCTCGAAGTGCGCTATGCCGACGGGCGCGGCTTTGCCATGCCGCGCGGGCCGGCGTGGCTCGCCTTCGTGCGTGCCGTGGCCGGTTGTGTGGGCTGGACCTGGCAAGACCGGGCCGCGCTCATCCGCGCCGCGGCCGGTTGGACCCTGGACCGTTTCCACTGTGACCCCGCGCTCACTGTCGATGCGCTGTGCAAAGCCTTGCCGGCCGCCGTGCGCGAGTTGTTGATCGATCCCTTGTGCGTGGCGGCACTGAACACCCCGGCCCGCGACGCCAGCGCACAGGTGTGGCTGCGCGTGTTGCGCGACGCCCTCTTCGGTGGGCGCGGCGCCGCCGACCTGCTGCTTCCCAAACGCCCCCTCGGCCAGTTGTTGCCTGAGCCGGCCGCACGCTGGCTCGCCAGCCAAGGCGCAACCGTCCACTTGGGCCGGCCGGTCATGTCGCTCGAACGCCTGAGCGGAACGCAATGGAGCGTTGGTGCCGAAGCATTCGATGCCGTGGTGATCGCGTTGCCCGCGGCGGGGGCAGCGCGCCTGGTGGAGCCGGTGGCCCCCAAGTGGGCAGCTCTGGCGGGCGGGCTGCGCTACGAGCCCATCGCCACCGTCTACCTGGAGTGCCTGGGTGCAAGGCTGCCGGCCGCGATGACCGCCTTGGTGGAAGGGCCCGCTGCTCCGGCACAGTTCGCGTTCGATCACGGCGCTCTCGGTGGAACTGCAGGTCGATTTGCATTCGTGGTCAGCGGCGCCGCACGCTGGGTGGAGCGAGGCAGCGGCGCGCTCGCCGCCGCGGTCATCGACCAGGCGCGCACCGCGCTGCCCGCGGGCACCTGGCCCACGACACCGCGCATGCTCAGAGTGCTCGTTGAGCGCCGGGCCACGTTTCGCTGCACGCCCGCACTCCAGCGGCCGCCCGGGGCGATCGTGCCTGGCCTCGTGGCGGCAGGCGACTACGTGGCCGGCCCCTACCCCGCGACACTGGAGGGCGCGGTGCGGGCTGCCGAAGAGGCGGTGCGGTCCTTGGGTTGACCTGTCGTGACGGTCGCTTCTTCCGGGATGCAGGTTCCACTTCCGCGATGCAGAATGCAGCCTTGGCCCCCCTGGCCAGGACAGCCCAGCACGACGATGCGCCGCAAGGATCCGCAGACACCGACCATCCAGGTGCTGGAGCGTGCCTTCTCACTGCTGGACATGCTGGCCGAACATGCCGACCCGGTGCCGCTGAAGGAAATCAGCGAGCGCACGGGGCTGCACCCCTCCACGGCCCACCGCATCCTCAACGACCTCACGATCGGGCGCTACGTCGACCGGCCGCAAGCCGGCAGCTACCGCCTGGGCATGCGTCTGCTTGAACTGGGTAACCTCGTGAAGGCGCGGCTGGACGTGCGCGACGCCGCGATCGGCCCCATGCGCGAGTTGCACAAGCTCACGCACCAGCCGGTGAATCTCTCGGTGCGACAGGGCGACGAGATCGTCTACATCGAACGCGCCTACAGCGAACGCTCGGGCATGCAGGTGGTGCGCACCGTGGGTGGCCGCGCGCCGCTGCATCTCACCTCGGTGGGCAAGCTGTTTCTGGCCCACGACGACCAGGCGCGGGTGCGCGCCTATTCCGTGCGCACCGGCCTCACGGGTCACACCCGCAACAGCATCACCGACCTCACGCGCCTGGAGCGAGAACTTGCCGGGGTGCGCAACAGCGGTTGCGCGCGCGACGACGAGGAACTGGAACTCGGCGTGCGCTGCATGGCCTACGGTGTGTTCGACGACCAGGGCAAGCTGGTGGCTGGGCTGTCGATTTCGGCCCCGGCAGACCGGCTGGAGGAGTCGTGGCTGGCCCGTGTGAAGGCGACGGCGGCGCAGATTTCGGCGTCGCTGGGCTACCGGGCCTGAGCCAAAGCCGCGGGTGCCCGTGGCGAGGGACTGGCGACGACCGAGACGAGCCCGGTATGCACCGGCGCCGGGTTGTCCAGCAACCAGCGGCGCAGGCGCTCCGCATCCCCGATGCGCGAATAGCGGCCGGTCGAGTCCAGCAACACCATGATCAGGTGGCGTCCGTCCATTTGCGCCTGCATCACCACGCAGCGACCCGCGGCAGCGATGTAGCCCGTTTTCTGGATCGAGATCTCCCATTCCGGGTTGCGCACGAGTCCATTGGTGTTGCGAAACAGCACCTGCTTGCGCCCGGTCTCGACCATCGCAACGCTGGAGGTCGAGTACTCGCGAATGACCGGATGCGCCGAGGCCGCGCGCACCAGAAGCGCCAAGTCTTGTGCACTTGCCCGGTTGCCGCTGGACAGGCCCGTCGGCTCGACGTAGCGCGTATGGCGCATGCCGAGTTCGAGAGCCTTCGTGTTCATCGCGGCCACGAAGGCGGCGACACCATTCTGGTGATTGCGGCCCAGCGCGTATGCCGCCCGGTTCTCGGATGCCATCAGCGCCAGGCGCAGCAGTTCGCCACGGGTGAGCTGCGTTCCCGGCTCCAGGCGCCGCCCGCTGCGCGAGCCCGCCGTCGCGCGCACGTCTTCTGGCATCACCGTCAGCCGCTCGTCGAGCGCGCCACCGGACTCGACGACCACCAGCGCCGTCATCAACTTGGTGATCGATGCGATCGGCAGCACGGCATTCGCGTTCTTGGTGAATAGCACCTCGTCGGTGTCGCGATCGATGACCAGCGCGACGGAAGACTTCAGTGCCAATTCGTCATCAACGCCGTGCAGTCCGGCCAGCTGGCCCACCGAGGGTGGGGGCGCGACACGACGGGCAGCGGCCTTGGCGCGGGTGCCGGAGACCATCTTGCGTGCCTGCAAAGGAGCCGACTTTGGGTGGCCAGCGACGGCCTCTGCCGCGGCCGGCCAAAGTAGCACGGCAACCGCAACGGGAAAGACCGACAGTGCGAGCCGCCGGCACATCGCCGTCGCAACTCCCAAGACCTGCGTCAAGACCTGCTTGCCCACTGTTCACGCCGATGCCGAAGACATTGAATTCTAAGGCGAACCAGCACAGAACATCAACAACATCAAATACTTATCCGCCTAATCTCATGCAGAACTTGCGGTTCTCATCGGCAGGCAACCGTGCACGCAGCGACGTCAACCCTGTGCCGCTACCCGCTCGACCTTGCTGTGCAGCTTGTTCAGGGCCGACAGATAGGCCTTGGCCGAGGCGACGACGATGTCGGGGTCGGCCCCGACTCCGTTGACCACGCGGCCGCCGAGCTGTAGGCGCACCGTGACTTCGCCTTGTGACTCGGTGCTGCCGCTCGTAATCGCATTCACCGAATACAACAGCAACTCGGCCCCACTCTTCACCTGCGACTCGATCGCCTGCAGGCTGGCGTCCACGGGCCCGTTGCCGAACGCTTCGGTGTGGTGCTCGATGCCGCCCATCGAGAACGCCACCTTGGCAAAGGGCCGCTCACCCGTCTCGCTGCGCTGCGAAAGCGCTAGAAGGCGGTAGTGCTCTTGTGCGGGCGTGACGCTCTCGTCGCTGACGAGCGCAAGAATGTCCTCGTCGAAGATCTCGCTCTTGCGATCTGCCAGATCCTTGAAGCGTGCGAAGGCAGCGTTGTACTCGGCCTCGCTCTCCATCGCGATGCCCAACTCCTGCAATCGCTGCTTGAAGGCATTGCGACCGCTCAGCTTGCCGAGCACGATTCTGTTGGCGCTCCAGCCCACGTCCTCGGCACGCATGATCTCGTAGGTGTCGCGGGCCTTGAGCACGCCATCCTGATGGATGCCGCTGGCATGGGCGAAGGCATTGGCTCCCACCACCGCCTTGTTGGGCTGCACGACGAATCCGGTGGTCTGGCTCACCATGCGCGAAGCCGGCACGATCTGCGTGGTGTCGATGCGCAGGTCGAGGCCGAAGTAGTCGCGCCGCGTCAGCACGGCCATGACCACTTCCTCAAGAGAGCAGTTGCCCGCGCGCTCCCCGAGGCCATTGATCGTGCACTCGACCTGCCGCGCGCCGCCGAGCTTGACGCCGGCCAACGAATTGGCCACCGCCATGCCCAGGTCGTTGTGGCAGTGCACCGACCACACGGCCTTGTCGCTGTTCGGAATGCGTTGGCGCAGGTCCAGCAGAAACTGGCCGTAGAGCTCAGGGACCGCGTAGCCCACGGTGTCAGGAATGTTGATCGTCGTGGCCCCTTCGGCGATGACGGCCTCCAACACGCGGCACAGGAAGTCCGGGTCGCTGCGGTAGCCGTCCTCGGGAGAAAACTCGACGTCGTCGCGCAGATTGCGCGCAAAGCGCACCGAGAGTCTGGCCTGCTCGTGCACCTGATCGGGCGTCATGCGCAGCTTCTTTTCCATGTGCAGCGCACTGGTGGCGATGAAAGTGTGGATGCGCGCGCGCGCCGCCGGTTTCAGCGCTTCCGCGGCGCGCGAGATGTCGCGATCGTTCGCCCTCGCCAGCGAGCACACCACCGAATCCTTGATGGTGGCGGCGATTGCGCGCACGCACTCGAAGTCGCCGTTGGAGCTGGCCGCAAAACCCGCCTCGATGACATCCACCCGCAGCCGCTCGAGCTGGCGCGCGATGCGCAGCTTCTCGTCGCGCGTCATCGAAGCGCCGGGCGACTGTTCGCCGTCGCGCAAGGTGGTGTCGAAGATGATGAGCTTGTCAGCCATGAACGATTTCCTTGGTGGCCAGTTCGATGCCACAACGCGCCAGGCCGCAGAGCACGGCCTTCAACGAAGCGGTGACGATGTTGGCATCGATGCCGACGCCGAACAAGCTGCGGTCGTCCCCGACACGCAACTCGAGATAGGCCGCCGCGCGCGCCTGCGCACCGGAACCGATCGCGTGCTCGTGGAAGTCGAGCACACGCACGGTCACGCCAAGCGCATGTGCGAGTCCCGCCACGAATGCATCCACCGGGCCGTTGCCCTGCCCCTCGATCCGCCGCACGCCGCCTGGCACTCGCACGCCGGCGTGCAGGTGTAGCCGGCCGTCATCCAGCTCGCGCGTGGAGGCCTGCACGACCTCGGGCGCAGCCGCGCCGAGCCGGTACTCGCCCTCGAAGATGCGCCAAAGGTCTGCCGCGGCCAGCTCACGGCCATCGGTATCCATCACCGCCTGCACGACCTGGCTGAACTCGATCTGCAGGCGACGCGGCAGTTCCAGGCCGTATTCGGTTTCCAGCAGGTACGAGATGCCACCCTTGCCGCTCTGGCTGTTGACGCGGATCACCGCGTCGTAGCTGCGGCCGAGGTCCTTGGGGTCGATCGGCAGGTAGGGCATGTCCCAGATATCGCCTTCGTGGCGCGCCGCAAATGCCTTCTTGATCGCATCCTGGTGCGAGCCGCTGAACGAGGTGTAGACGAGGTCGCCGACATACGGGTGACGTGGGTGCACGGGGATCTGGTTGCAGTGTTCGACGCATCGGCGCACATCGTCGATGTCGGAGAAATCGAGCCCTGGCGCGACACCTTGCGTGTAAAGGTTGAGCGCGATGTTGACCAGGTCGACATTGCCGGTGCGTTCGCCATTGCCGAACAGGCACCCCTCGATGCGGTCGGCGCCGGCCATGAGTGCAAACTCACCAGCTGCGGTGCCCGTGCCGCGATCGTTGTGCGGGTGCACCGACAGCACGATGCTGTCGCGCCGCGCCAGGTGCCGATGCATCCACTCAATCATGTCGGCGAAGATGTGGGGCATGCTGTGCTCCACCGTCGAGGGCAGGTTGATGATGCACTTGCGCCCGGGCACCGGCTGCCAAACGGCGGTGACGGCATCGACGACCCGCTTGCTGAAATCGAGTTCGGTGCCGGAGAACATCTCGGGCGAATACTGAAAGGTCCACTCGGTGCCCGTTTGGCCCGCTGCGAAGTCGCGCACCAGTCGCGCGTGCGTGGTGGCCAACTCGACAATGCCGTCCTCATCCAGGCCCAGCACGACGCGGCGCATCACCGGCGCGGTGGCGTTGTAGAGGTGCACGATGGCACGTGGCGCGCCTACGAGCGCCTCGAAAGTGCGCGCGATCAAAACCTCGCGGGCCTGCGTCAACACCTGGATCGTGACGTCGGCGGGGATCAGCCGGCGCTCGATGAGCAGGCGGACGAAGTCGAAGTCGACCTGCGATGCCGAGGGGAAGCCGACCTCGATCTCTTTGAAGCCGATGGCCACCAGCCTCTCGAACATGCGGAGCTTGCGCGCCGGGTCCATCGGCTCGATGAGCGCCTGGTTGCCGTCGCGCAGGTCGACACTGCACCACTGGGGCGGCTTGGCCAGCACGGCATCGGGCCAGGTGCGGTCGGCCAGGTGCACGGGCGCAAAGGCGCGGTACTTGGCAGCGGGGTCCTTCAACATCGGCATGGAGTTCTCCTGGTTTGGATCGAACGCAGCCGGGGAAGGCGGAATGGCAAACGGCCCGCTGCGTTGCGCTGGCGGGCCGTTGATCGAGATAGAGAGCTTGTCTAGCGTGGTCTGTCTGGACAGATTCGATCAGCGCACCCGCGTGGCACGTAGCAGTAGCGCTAGCGCGAGGGAGCGGGCGATCGACATGGAAGCCATAAATTCAATATAGCACGCACCGGCACCGCACCATCAGGGATGCAAACCCTGCTCTTCAGGCTCGTCGGTGGAGGTGGCGATAACGCTCGTGCGCTGCCCCTTGGCCCTGCGCCAGGCGTAGATGACATAGCCCGACAGGCCGTACATGCAGAAGATGGCGAAGAGCACGATGGGCGGGTGCACGTTGACCAGCGCAATCAACAGCGCAATGGCCACGATCACTGCGAAGGGCACCGTGCGCTTGCCGCCCCAGACCTTGAAGCTGTAAAAGGGCGCGTTGGTCACCATCGTGAGGCCCGCATACAGCGTGACGCCGAAGGCCACCCAGGCGAGCCAGGGCAACTGCGAGACTTCCTTGAAGCCGGCGTCATCCATGACCCATATGAACCCCGCCACCACCGCGGCGGCCGCGGGGCTCGGCAGCCCCTGGAAGTAGCGCTTGTCGACTACGGCGAGGTTGGTGTTGAATCGGGCCAGCCGCAGCGCCGCGCAGGCGCAGTAGACGAATGCCGCGATCAACCCGGCCTTGCCCAACCCCTTGAGCGCCCACTCATAGACGATGAGTGCGGGCGCCGCGCCAAAGCCGACCATGTCGCACAAGCTGTCCATCTGCTCGCCGAACGCACTCTGCGTGTGCGTCATGCGCGCAATACGGCCGTCCAGGCTGTCGAGCACGGCGGCACAGAAGATGGCGATGCAGGCGACTTCGAAGCGCCCGTTCATCGACATCACCACGCCGTAGAAGCCCGCGAACAGGGCGGCCAGCGTGATGGCGTTGGGAAGCACGTAGATGCCGCGGCGCCGGGGCCGCGGCAGATCGATCACCTCCGCCGCATCAGCGGCATCCGCCTGCCCGGCATTGGCGGACGAAGGTGGCAGGCGTGCGGGCTCGTTCATGGACGGAAGCATACGCCGGTGCCACGCGACGCGCAGCATCGGCCCGAACGCACTCAGTTGCGCGAGCGATCGACCAGCTTGTTGGCCTTGATCCACGGCATCATGGCACGCAACTTTTCGCCTACGGTCTCGATGGAGTGTTCGGCCATCAGCCGCCGGCGGCTCATCAGTGTCGGCGCGCCCGCGCGGTTCTCGAGGATGAAGTTCTTGGCGTACTCGCCAGTCTGGATATCGGCCAGCATCTTCTTCATCGCCGCCTTGGTCTCGGCGGTGATGATCTTCGGACCCGACACGTACTCACCGTACTCGGCGTTGTTGCTGATCGAGTAGTTCATGTTCGCGATGCCGCCCTCGTAGATGAGGTCGACGATCAGCTTCAACTCGTGCAGGCACTCGAAGTAGGCCATCTCGGGCGCATAGCCGGCCTCGACGAGCGTCTCGTAGCCGGCCTTGATGAGCTCCACGGTGCCGCCGCACAACACGGCCTGCTCACCGAACAGGTCTGTCTCCGTCTCTTCGCGGAAGTTGGTTTCGATGATTCCGGCCTTGCCGCCGCCGTTGGCCGCGGCATAGCTGAGCGCGAGGTCGCGCGCCTTGCCGCTCTTGTCGGCATGCACGGCAACGAGGTGCGGCACGCCGCCGCCGCGAGCGTAGGTATCGCGTACCGTGTGGCCAGGCGCCTTGGGGGCCACCATCCAGACGTCGATGTCGTCGCGCGGAACCACCTGCCCATAGTGAACGTTGAAGCCGTGCGCGAAGGCCAGCGAAGCACCCTTCTTCATGTGCGGCTCGATGTCGTTCTTGTAGACCGCGCCGATCTGCTCGTCGGGCAACAGCATCATCACGACGTCGGCCGTCTTCACCGCTTCGGCCACCTCGGCCACCTTGAGGCCGGCCTTCTCCACCTTGGCCCAGCTGGCGCCGCTGCGGCGCAAGCCCACCGTGACCTTGACGCCGCTGTCGTTGAGGTTCTGCGCGTGCGCATGCCCTTGCGAGCCGTAGCCGACGATGGTGACCTGCTTGCCCTTGATGAGGCTGAGGTCGGCGTCCTTGTCGTAGTAGACCTTCATGGGTTTCTCCGTTGGAATGAGTGGGGGTCTCTTGGGAAGTTCAAACTCTCAGGATGCGCTCGCCGCGGCCAACGCCGCTGGCGCCGGTACGCACGGTCTCGAGGATGGCCGCGCGTTCGATGGCAAGCAGGAACGCGTCGAGCTTGACCGAATCGCCCGTCAACTCGATGGTGTAGCTCTTCTCCGTGACATCGATGATGCGGCCGCGGAAGATGTCGGCCATTCGCTTCATTTCCTCGCGCTCCTTGCCGACCGCACGCACCTTGATCAGCATGAGCTCGCGCTCGATGAAGGCGCCTTCGGTGAGATCGACCACCTTCACCACCTCGATGAGGCGATTCAGGTGCTTGGTGATCTGCTCGATGACCTCGTCGCTGCCGGTGGTGACGATGGTCATGCGCGAGAGCGAGGGGTCCTCGGTCGGCGCGACCGTCAGGCTCTCGATGTTGTAACCGCGGGCGGAGAACAGGGCCACCACGCGCGAGAGTGCGCCAGGCTCGTTCTCGAGCAACACGGCAATGATGTGTTTCATGTTCGCTTCGTCCTGCACGGCTCTTCGGGCGCCGGGGCGGTAACCCCGATCCCTTGGCCATGCTGCTGAAGGTGGTTGAATGGAGAAGGCGGCAACGCGGCCCTGGCCCGGATCCCCCGGAACACCGATGCGGGCGCGGTAACGCCTGCATCCTGTCCGGGCTCACAAGGGCTAGAGATCCTCGCTGCCGAGCAGCATCTCCGAGATGCCCTTGCCCGCCTGCACCATCGGCCAGACGTTCTCGGTGGGGTCGGTGCGCACGTCGAGGAACACCGTGCGGTCTTTCAAGCGGATGGCCTCGCGCAGCGCAGGCTCCACATCAGACGGCTTCTCGATCAGCATGCCCACGTGGCCATAGGCCTCGGCCAGTTTCACGAAATCGGGCAACGCGTCCATGTAGCTGTGCGAGTAGCGACCGCCGTAGTCCAGCTCCTGCCACTGGCGCACCATGCCGAGGTACCGGTTGTTCAGCGAGACAATCTTCACCGCCGTGCCGTACTGCTTGCAGGTGGAGAGTTCCTGCAGGCACATCTGGATGCTGCCCTCGCCGGTGATGCAGAACACGTCGGCCTCTGGCTTGGCCAGCTTGATGCCCATGGCGTAGGGCAGGCCCACTCCCATCGTGCCCAGGCCACCGGAGTTGATCCAGCGCCGCGGCTCCTCGAAGCGGTAGAACTGTGCCGCCCACATCTGGTGCTGGCCAACGTCGCTCGTGACATACGCATCCGTGCCGCGGGTCAACTCCCAGAGCTTTTCCACCACCATCTGCGGCTTGATGACTTCGCTGCTGCGACGGTAGCTCAGGCACTCGCGCTTACGCCACTCGTTGACCTGGCTCCACCAAGCGGCGAGCGCCTGCGCGTCAGGCCGCGTCTTCGCCTCCTCGAGCTGGGCGATCAGCTCAAGCAGAACCTCCTTGACGTCACCCACGATGGGCACGTCGACCTTCACCCGCTTGCTGATGCTCGAGGGGTCGATGTCGATGTGGATGATCTTTCGCTCGTTCTGCGCGAAGTGCTTCGGGTTGCCGATGACGCGGTCGTCGAAGCGTGCACCCACGGCCAGCAGCACGTCGCAGTGCTGCATCGTCATGTTGGCTTCGTAGGTGCCGTGCATGCCCAGCATGCCCAGGAACTTGGGGTCGCTCGCGGCGATCGCCCCCAGGCCCATCAGCGTGTTGGTGCACGGGAACCCCAGCAGGTCGGCCAGGCGCCGGAGCTCCACCGACGCATTGCCCAGGATCACACCGCCACCGGAGTAGATATACGGACGCCGCGCAGAGAGCAGCAACTGCACCGCCTTGCGGATCTGCCCGCCATGCCCCTTGCGCACCGGGTTGTAGGAGCGCATCTCGATCTTGTCGGGGTAGACAAAGGACGTTGTCTTCAGCGACACATCCTTCGGAACGTCCACCACCACCGGGCCCGGACGACCCGTGCGGGCGATGTGAAACGCCTTCTTCATCGTGACGGCCAGGTCACGCACATCCTTCACCAGGAAGTTGTGCTTGACGATCGGGCGCGTGATGCCGACGGTGTCGCACTCCTGGAAGGCGTCGAGGCCGATGGCCGGAGTCGGCACCTGCCCGGTGATGATCACCATCGGAATCGAATCCATGTACGCGGTGGCAATACCGGTGACGGCGTTGGTCACGCCGGGGCCCGAGGTCACCAGGGCCACACCAACATCGCCCGTGGCCCGTGCATAGCCATCCGCCGCGTGAACCGCCGCCTGCTCGTGGCGCACGAGCACATGGTGGATGCTGTCTTGTTTGTACAGCGCGTCGTAGATGTAGAGCACTGCGCCGCCTGGGTAGCCCCAGAGGTACTTCACTCCTTCGGCCTGTAGGCAACGAACGAGGATCTCCGAGCCATTGGGCTCGGCGGCGGGATCTTGGGAGGAGGAAGGCTGTGCTGAACGGTCCAGAGCAGCAGCTCGCTTGACTTCCGCGGCAGACATGTCCATTTCGAACCTTTGAGAATTTCTCTAACGAAAATCCATCGGTGCACCTGCGGCGCACCCTCGTGAGGCGGCTTCGGTACCTGCGCGGTCAACGTTCGCCGGCTGGGTCAGGCGGCCGAATCGAGACCTCAAAAGAGCGTTGTGCGACCCGGCATTATGTCATCGGCGCGCGACCAGTCAGAGCCCCACGACGTCCAGACCTGGTGCGCGAGTGCACAGGCACGGCGCGCGCGGCGCGACCCGCGACAGCCGATGACATAATCCAATGCGCCCGAACCGGGCCGCCACGCCCTCAAGCGCGTTGTCTTCCGACAAAGAACTGTCCGACTTCCTCAAGAGCGTCGAGAAACGCGCCTTCAAGCGCGCGGTCTACGCCGTGCGAAGCGACGATGCCGCTCTGGACATCGTTCAGGAGGCGATGATAAAGCTGTCCGAGAACTACGCCGAGCGCCCGCCGGCGGAGTGGCCGATGCTGTTCCAGCGCATCCTCAGCAACGCCACGATGGACTGGTTTCGGCGCGAGAAGGTGCGCAATGCGGTCATGCAGAACCTCTCCGACTTCGAGGGCGCCGACGACGACGGCGACTTCGACCTGCTGGAGATGCTGCACACTTTGGACGGTTCACTCGGCACGGAAAGTGCCCTGGATGCCGTGTCACGCACGCAGGTCCTTGCCGCTGTAGAGGCTGAAGTGGCCGAACTTCCGACCCGTCAACGCGAGGCCTTCCTGCTGCGTTACTGGGAGGAATTCGATGTTGCAGAGACCGCCGCGGTGATGGGCTGTTCGGAGGGGAGCGTCAAGACGCATTGCTCGCGAGCCGTCCACGCACTGGCCAAAGCGCTTCGAATCCGAGGGATCACACTATGAACGCCGCCCGCCGCAACCCCGACATCCAGGCCCTAGAGGCCAGGCTGGCGGCGCGGTTGTGCGCGGGGCTGGCCGAGATGGCCGAGCGACTTCCGCACGACATCAACGAGCGCCTGCGGGTGGCGCGCGACCAAGCCATCGCGCGCGCGGCGGAATCCCGCCGCAAGGCGCCCCAGGCCCGCGCTGAAACCGAAGTCTCGGTGGTAGGCGTGTCGGCCCACGGTCTGGCGCTGCTGGGGCAGACTGCCCCTTGGTGGCAACGGGCGGCGTCAGTGCTTCCGCTCGTCGTGCTGGTGTGCGGCCTGGTGCTCATCCAACAGCAGGTCGAACTTGAGCAGGTCCATGCCGTCGCCGAAGTCGACGCACTGCTTCTGGCCGACGACCTGCCGCCCGACGCCTACACCGACCCTGGATTCGCGGCGTTTCTACTGGAACCCGCACCGTGAGCTCGCCCGAGCACAGCGGCTTTGCGGCTGAGCGAGCGTTCGGGCGACGCCAGGCATGGCGCACCTGGCGCGTTTGGCTCGTCCTCCCCGTCCTCGGTGCCGTGAGTTGCTTTGCAGCGATTGTCGCGGTGGCCGCGCCGCCAGCGGCCAGCCCGCTGTGGTCTGCGCTCACGCCTGCGCAGCAACAGGCGCTGGCCCCACTGCAGCCGACCTGGGACGGCGTCGACGCCACGCGCAAGAAGAAGTGGATTGAGGTCGCCGACCGATTCCCGCGCCTGCCGGTTGACGAACGCAAGCGCGTGCAGGAACGGATGGCGGCCTGGGCCGCGATGAGCCCGAACGAGCGGGCCCAGGCCCGGCTGCAGTTCCAGGAGACGAGGTTGATCGGTCCCGAGCAACGTCAAGCCCGCTGGCAGGCCTATCAGGCTCTGCCGGAAGACGAACGCAAGCGCCTTGCCCAAACCGGAACCGCCGGATCGGTCCCGCCCGCCGCTGCCGCCATCGCGCCACCTGCGGCGACAGCCCGATCCGATGCTGGCCAGATCAAGAGCAACCTCGTCGCCGTAACCCCGAGCCCCTCGCCGCGCGCGGTGGCACCCACCATGGTGCAAGCCAAGCCAGGCGCGAGCACGACCACTTTGGCGACACAGGCCAAGCCGCCGCTGCACCACCAGCCGGGGCTTCCCAAGATCGTGGCCACGCCGACGTTCGTTGACCCGACGACCCTGCTTCCACGCCGTGGGCCCCAGGCGGCGGCGATGCGAACTGCAGCGTCCAGCGACCCCACCCGGCAGCCGTGACAAGCGCGGCGGCATCGGCCGTCGTGCGGCCGGCGGCCGCCCCAGGAGTCCTGCGCCGACTGGCAGGCTTTGGTTACGAGGGCGTGCTGCTGTTCGGCGTGGTGGTCATCACCGGCCTGGCCTACTCGGTGGCGACAAATCAACGTCATGCTCTGGTCGGCGCCTTGGGGCTGCAGGTCACGCTTTTCCTGATGCTGGGAACTTACTTCGTGTTCTTCTGGTCGCGCCATGGGCAGACCCTGGCCATGAAGACCTGGCATCTGCGCCTGGTCACGCACGACGGTCATGCGCCCGGCCCCGCACGCGCGGCGCTGCGCTACCTGGCGGCATGGCTGTGGCTGTTGCCGGCGCTGGCGCTGAGCGCCGGGTCAGGCCTCAAGAGCGGCGGCGCCGTGGTCGGAGTCGGCATCGCAGGAGTCCTGGCCTACGCCGCGCTTGCGCGACTGCGCCAGGACCGTCAGTTCCTGCACGACGTGCTATGCGGAACGCGCATCATCGACGACCGATCGAAGAGCGGCCCATGACATCCCCACCCATGGTTCGAACCAGCGTTTGCGTCTACTGCGGTTCCCGACATGGAACGCTCGTCGCCTACACGGATGCGGCCCGCGCGCTCGGCCAGGCGATCGGCGCGCGAGGCTGGCAACTCGTCTACGGCGGCGGCCGAGTCGGCCTGATGGGCGAGGTGGCCGACGCCGCGCTCTTGGCTGGCGGCACCGTGGTCGGTGTGATCACTGAGGCCTTGATGCTGCGCGAAGTCGGCCACCGCGGGCTCACCGAATTGCATGTCGTGAAGACCATGCACGATCGCAAGCGCTTGATGGCCGAGCGGGCCGACATGTTTGTCGCCCTCCCGGGCGGCATCGGCACGATGGAGGAGCTGTTCGAGGTCTGGACATGGCGCCAGCTGGGGTACCACGACCAGCCGATCGGCCTGCTCAATGTGCAGGGCTATTTCGACAGCTTCTTGGCGTTCTGCCGCCAGATGGTCACTCAAGGCTTTCTCGCCGACGAGCAACTCATGTCGCTCACCACGCAAGAGCGCGTCGAGCCGCTGCTGATTGAACTCAATCGCCGCTTGCCCGATGAGGCCAGCGGCCGCGACGACTATTCGAGTATCTGAGGCCCGCCTGAGGCAGCGCGGACAACAGGAGCCAGCAGGCCCAGCTCGCTCAGACCGCAGCCTCGTTGACCTCGCCGGTGCGGATGCGCACCACCTGCTCGATGGTCGTGACGAAGATCTTGCCGTCCCCGATCTTGCCGGTCTTGGCCGCCTTGATGATGGCGTCGATGCAGCGGTCGACGTCTTCTGTCTTGACCACTACTTCGATCTTCACCTTCGGCAGGAAGTCGACCACATACTCGGCGCCTCGATAGAGCTCCGTGTGCCCCTTCTGCCGGCCAAAGCCCTTGACCTCCGTGACCGTGAGCCCTGACACGCCGATCTCACCCAGCGCCTCGCGCACCTCCTCGAGCTTGAAAGGCTTGATGATGGCAGTGATCTGCTTCATGGCGAGGCTCCGGAACGTGGTGGCTTGAGAGCGATTTAAGCACGGAACTTCGACGTGATGGGGTATCGCCAATCACGCCCGAAGGCCCGATGGGTAATGCGGATGCCCACCGGCGCCTGACGCCGCTTGTATTCGTTGACCTTGATGAGGTGCGTCACACGCTCAACATCGGTGCGCGAGAAGCCCGCAGCGACGATGTTTTCGACTCCCTGGTCGTCTTCCATGTAGCGCGAGAGGATCGCGTCGAGCACATCGTAGGGCGGCAGGCTGTCCTGGTCGGTCTGGTTGGGGCGCAACTCCGCCGAAGGCGCTCGCGTGATGATGCGCTGCGGGATCACCGGACCGACCGTGCCATCGGCGCGGCGCGTCGGCTGTTCGTTCTTCCACTCGGCAAGGCCGTACACAAGCGTCTTGGCCACGTCCTTGATGACAGCGAAGCCACCCGCCATGTCGCCATAGAGCGTGCAGTAGCCGGTGGCCATCTCGCTCTTGTTGCCGGTGGTCAGCACGATCGCACCGGTCTTGTTCGACAGCGCCATCAACAGCGTGCCGCGAATGCGCGCCTGCAGGTTTTCCTCGGTGGTGCCTTCTGGCAGGCCGGCGAACTGTGGCGCCAGACTGGTGCGGAATGCATCGAACATGGGTGCGATCGCGATCTCGTCGTAGCGCACGCCCAGCCGCAGTGCCATGTCGCGCGCATCGATCCAGCTGATGTCCGCGGTATACGGAGAAGGCATCATCACGGCGCGCACCTTGTCGGCCCCCAAAGCATCGACCGCGATGGCCAGCACCAACGCCGAATCGATGCCCCCCGACAGACCGATGATGGCACCGGGAAATCCGTTCTTGCCGAGATAGTCACGCACGCCGGTAACCAACGCGGCCCAGGCCTGGGCTTCGATCGCGGGCACCGGGGCCAGGGCGCCGTTGGGCGTCCCATCGGCCGCAAGCTCGAGCACCAACAGCTGTTCTTCGAACGACGCGGCCCTGGCCTGCACCTGGCCCGTGGCGTCGATGGCGAACGAGGCGCCGTCGAACACCACCTCGTCCTGCCCGCCCACCAGGTGCGAGTACAGCAGCGAGCATCCGGTGGCGCGAGCGCGTGCGCCCATGCGCTGCTCACGCTCCTCGGCCTTGTCGACGTGGAACGGCGAAGCGTTCAGCACGCACAGCACTTGTGCGCCGGCATCGCGCGCCGCGAGCGCAGGTTCGTCGAACCAGGCGTCCTCGCAGATCAGCACACCGAAGCGCAGCCCCTCGGCCTCAAATACCAGCGGCGGCAGACCCGCGTCGCGACCCGAAGCAAAGTATCGCCGCTCGTCGAACACCTGGTAGTTCGGCAGCTCACGCTTGGCGTAGGTGCCCAGCACAAGCCCGCCCGCCAGCACCGAGGCCGCGTTGAAGCGTTTCTGTACCGCGTGCGACTTGGACCTAACATCGCCAAGCTCGCCGAACTGGTGCGGGTGCCCAACGATCAGATGCAAGCCTGCGCAATCCGAGAGCGACTCCGCCAGTTGGGCCAACGTGCGCGCGCAAGCTGCCATGAACGCGGGCCGCAGCAGCAGGTCTTCAGGCGGATAGCCCGTAAGGGCCAGTTCAGGCGCCAAGACCAGTCGCGCGCCCTGCGCGTAGGCTTTGCGGGCCGCCCGTTCCAGAAGTGCTGCATTGCCCTGCAGGTCACCGACGGTCGGGTTGATCTGGGCGATGGCAGCCTTCACGCGATGGAACCCTGAATGTCAGACGCCTTGGCGAGCGCGGGTGGAAGTGCAGAGGATTATCACACCCGGGTCTACGAAGACCCGGGCGAAATCGCGCGCGATGCCTGGAACGAGTTGCTCGCTTTGCAGCCTGAGCCTAGCGTCTTCATGCGGCACGAGTACCTCGATGCGCTGCATCGCTCGGGGAGCGCCGTGCCGCGCACCGGATGGTCGCCCCGATTCCTCACGCTCGAGTCGCACGGCCGCCTTCGAGCCGCCGCGGCGCTTTTCCTGAAGAGTCACTCTTACGGCGAGTATGTGTTCGACTGGTCCTGGGCCGAGGCCTATCGGCGCCACGGCTTGCGCTACTACCCCAAGCTGTTGGGCGCGGTGCCGTTCACGCCCGTGACAGGCACGCGCCTGCTGGCAGAGGACCCGCAGTGGCGGGCCCGGCTGGTTGGCGAGATGACGGGCCTGGTCGACAAAGCCGGCCTTTCTTCGGCCCATCTGAACTTCACCGACGAAGCCGACGCACAGGCGCTCAAACAAGCCGGCTGGATGCTGCGCCACGGCGTGCAGTTTCATTGGCAGGCCCATAGGCAGGTGGAAGCCGCCGCAATCGCGGCCAAGCCTTTGGCCACGCCTGAAGGTTCCTTCGACTCATTCCTCGCCAGCCTGCAGCGAGACAAGCGCAAGAAGATCAACCAGGAACGGCGCCGCGTGGCCGAGCAGGGCATCGAGTTCACGGTGCATTCAGCCGGTCAGATCACCGAGCCGCTGTGGGACTTCTTCTACGAATGCTACACACTGACCTACCAGGCACACCAAAGCACACCGTACCTGACCCGGGCCTTCTTTGCGGCCATGTCCGCGACGATGCCCGAACACTGGTTGATGTTCGTGGCGCGCCGGGCGGGAGAGCCCATGGCTTGCTCGTTGGTCGCGGTGGACCCAGCCCGCCGCATCGCCTATGGCCGCTATTGGGGCGCCACCGAGTACGTGCCCTGCCTGCACTTCGAAGCGTGCTACTACCAGCCGCTGGCGTGGTGCATGGCCAACGGATACCGCCGCTTCGAAGGCGGCGCGCAGGGCGAGCACAAGATGGCGCGTGGCCTGCTCCCCTCGCCCACCACGTCCGCGCATTGGCTGAGCGACGCCCGATTTGCGGAAGCGGTGGCCGACTTCCTTGGCGCCGAGGGCGCGCACATCGGCAGCTACGTCGACGAGTTGCGTGAACGCAATCCGTACAAGGCGGATCCACCGCCCTGAAGAGCCGTCACCATGCCTGCGGCGCGCTCAGCGCCTATGTTTGGCGCTCCAAGCCGCGATGCCGGTGGTGACGTCAGCCCTCGCGCTCTCAGGCCCCTCCCAGCCGAGCACCTTCACCCACTTGCCTTCCTCGAGATCCTTGTAATGCTCGAAGAAGTGCTGGATGGTCTTCAGCCGCATCGGGTTGAGATCCTCGGGCTTGCTCCACTGCGAGTAGATCGAAAGGATCTTGTTCACCGGCACGGCCAGCAGCTTGTTGTCGCCACCCGCCTCGTCTTCCATCTTCAACACGCCCAACGGCCGGCACCGCACCACCACGCCCGGGATCAGCGGCACCGGCGTCATCACCAGCACATCCACCGGGTCGCCATCGTCAGCCAGCGTCTGTGGGATGTAGCCGTAGTTGCACGGGTAGTGCATCGAGGTGGACATGAAGCGGTCGACGAACAGCGCCCCGCTCTCTTCGTCGACCTCGTACTTGATCGGATCGGCATTCATCGGGATCTCGATGATCACGTTGAACTCGTCCGGGGCCATCTCGCCGGGGGTCACGTTGTGCAGGCTCATGTGGCGTGTCTCGATTCGAGGGAATCAGGGAGAGCCCGGATTCTAGGCAGTGCGCTTGCTGGACCCTGACCGGGGTCGAACGTCGTGGCGCAACGGTTAACATTCGCCGGTTTGCCCAGCGGCACTGCCGCTACTCACAGAACACGATCTTCGAGGAAGGAGAACCCCGATGTCCACCATCAGTGCGCTCTACGTGGCGCTTGCGTGCGGCTTGGCAGCCGTCGTCTACGGCTTCGTGCAGCGAAGCTGGATCCTCAAGCAGGATGCCGGCAACGCTCTCATGCAGGAAATCGCCGGCGCGATTCAGCAAGGAGCGGCCGCCTACCTGGCGCGTCAGTACAAGACCATTGCCATGGTCGGCGTGGTGCTGGCCGTACTGATACTGGTCGTCCCGGGCCTGGGCGCGCTCACGGCAGTCGGCTTCGTGCTCGGCGCCGTACTCTCCGGTGCCTGTGGCTTCATCGGCATGAACGTCTCCGTGCGCGCCAATGTGCGCACGGCGCAGGCGGCCACCCATGGCATCGGGCCGGCCCTCAACATCGCGTTCAAGGGCGGCGCCATCACCGGCATGCTGGTGGTGGGCCTGGGGCTGCTAGGCGTAGGTATCTTCTTCTTGCTGATCGGCGGCGCAGCCAAGCCCGATGCGGCAACACTCAAGCCGCTGCTCGGCTTCGCCTTCGGCTCCTCGCTGATCTCCATCTTCGCGCGTCTGGGCGGCGGCATCTTCACCAAGGGCGCCGATGTCGGTGCCGACCTGGTGGGCAAAGTCGAGGCCGGCATCCCCGAGGATGATCCGCGCAACCCCGCCGTCATTGCCGACAACGTCGGCGACAACGTAGGCGACTGCGCAGGCATGGCCGCCGACCTGTTCGAGACCTACGCCGTGACGCTCATCGCCACCATGGCGCTTGGCGCATTGATGGTCGTTGGCAGCGGCGCCGGCGCCGCGGTGGTCTACCCGCTGCTGCTGGGCGGCGTGTCCATCATCGCCTCCATCATCGGCTGCGCCTTCGTCAAGGCAAGCCCCGGCATGAAGAACGTGATGCCGGCGCTCTACAAAGGCCTGATCGTGGCCGGCGTGCTGTCGCTGATCGCCTTCTACTTCGTGACGACGCAGATGTTCCCCAACGGCGTGGCGATGATAGGCGGCGCCAAGATCAGCGCGATGGCGCTGTGGGGCACGTGCGTCGTGGGTCTGGTACTTACCGCCGCGCTGGTCTGGATCACCGAGTACTACACCGGCACCGACTACAAGCCGGTCAAGCACGTGGCACAGGCCAGCACAACGGGTCACGCCACCAACATCATTGCCGGCATCGGCGTGAGCATGAAGAGCACGGCCTGGCCGGTGATCTTCGTGTGCCTGGCCATCCTCGCCTCGTACGCACTGGCGGGCCTATACGGCATCGCCATTGCTGCCACCTCCATGCTCAGCATGGCTGGCATCGTCGTCGCGCTGGACGCCTATGGCCCCATCACCGACAACGCCGGCGGCATTGCCGAGATGGCCAACCTGCCCGAAAGCGTACGTGCCGTCACCGACCCGCTGGACGCCGTGGGCAACACCACCAAGGCGGTGACCAAGGGCTACGCCATCGGCTCGGCCGGTCTCGCGGCGCTGGTGCTGTTTGCCGACTACACCCATTCGCTCGAGGCGCGCGGCATCGTCGCCAACTTCGACCTGAGCAACCCCAAGGTCATCGTCGGCCTCTTCATTGGCGGCCTCATCCCCTACCTCTTCGGCGCCATGGCCATGGAAGCCGTGGGCCGCGCCGCGGGCAGCGTGGTGGAAGAAGTGCGCCGCCAGTTCCGCGAGATCAAGGGCATCATGGAAGGCACAGCCAAGCCCGAGTACGGCCGTGCGGTGGACATGCTCACCAGCAGCGCCATCAAGGAGATGATGATCCCCTCGCTGCTGCCGGTGGTGGTGCCGATCCTGGTTGGCCTCATCCTCGGCCCCGAGGCGCTGGGCGGCCTGCTCATGGGCACCATCGTCACGGGCCTGTTTGTCGCGATCAGCATGTGCACGGGCGGTGGCGCCTGGGACAACGCCAAGAAGTACATCGAAGACGGTCACCACGGCGGCAAGGGCAGCGATGCACACAAGGCCGCAGTCACCGGTGACACCGTGGGCGACCCCTACAAGGACACCGCCGGCCCGGCGGTGAACCCGCTCATCAAGATCATCAATATCGTGGCGCTGCTCATCGTGCCGCTGCTGCCCGGTGCGGGCAAGGCGCCGCCGCCGGTGGTGGCTGCGGCGGCTGCGGCGGCTGCCGCGGCTGCGGCCGCCGACGGGGCTTCGATCAAGGTCGAGGGCGGCGTGGTGAAGTTCTACTTCGCCAGCGGCAAGGCTGAATTGGCTGCGGGCGCACCGCAGGCGCTGGCCGACATCACTAAGGGTGTGGCCGACGGCAAGAAGGCGGTCATCAGCGGCTTTGCCGACGCCAGCGGCAACCCCGAGATGAATGCCGAGCTCGCCAAGCGGCGTGCCTTCGCTGTGCGTGATGCGCTCAAGGCGCTCGGCGTGGCCGAAGACAAGATCGAGCTGAAGAAGCCCGAGACGATCACCGGCAGCGGCGATGCTTCCCAGGCCCGGCGTGTCGAGGTGAGCCTCATGTAGCTGGGGCTACGCGCCCAGGGCCGGCGCCCTGTATCGATCCCGCCCAGGGCCGGCTTCGCCGGCCCTTTTTCATGGTTTGGCGCCACCACCCCTGGCAACGGCGTCGTCCAGAGAGTAGACTTGGCAGTCTAAATTTCCTACCGCTTCGTTCCCATGACCACCCCCTTGCGCGAGCGCATGCGACTGATGCGCGAAGAAGCGATCGTCGATGTCGTCAATCGTCTTCTCGCCGACAAGGGCTACGAGTTCATGACCGTGGACGAGGTGGCGGCCGAGGTCGGCATGGCCAAGGCGAGCCTCTACAAGCATTTCGCCTCCAAGGAGGCCCTGGCCGCTGCGGCGATGGTCCGCATCCTCGAGCGCGCATTGGCGGTCATGGACGACCTGGAGCGCGGTCCGTCGCTATCGGCCATCGAGCGCCTGCGCGAAATGCTCAAGTGGACGATGCGCACGCTCTACGAAGGCCAGATGCCCTCACTGCCAGCACAGAATTCCTCCCTTCGGGCCGTGTTGACGGCAGACAAGACGTACATGAACCTCGTGTTGCGCCTGTCGGACCGTCTGGGCGCGTGGATCGTCGAAGCCCAGCGTGACGGCACCGTGTCACCTTCGCTGCCGCCCGAGCTGGTGCTCTTTACGCTCTACGCACGCGCCTGCGACCCGGTGCTCCCCTTGCTGAAGTCCACCGGGCAGTACAGCGCCGAAGAGATCTACGGGTGGATGCTCCAGACCTGCTTTTCGGGGCTGAGCAGCGCGCCAACCCACCGCGCGGTCGCGCAACCCCACAGCGCAGCCACAGCCCAGTCGGCGAAAGCCACTCGGCGCAGGGCAGTCGCGCCCCCCAGTTAAACCCTGGTGGACCAAACTTGAACTGATCGGTATATTATCGATCCGTGCAAGTTCAAACTTCAGCGTTTCGGTCCGCCCCCTCTTCTCGCCCCGCGGGTGAGCCAGCGGCGCGCGTGGCTGTCATCGGTTCGGGTGTCGCTGGACTGGCGGCCGCCTGGTCACTCGCTTCCGAGGCTCGAGTGCAGATCACTCTCTTCGAGCGCGAGCCCCGCTTCGGCGGACACGCACACACCGTCGACGTGACCTTGCCCGACGCCTCGGGGCGCCCGGTGACGCACGGCGTGGACACTGGCTTCCTCGTCTACAACCAGCGCACCTACCCGCAGTTGATCGAGCTGTTCCGTGTGCTCGAGGTCGAAACCGCCGCCTCGGACATGTCGTTTTCAGTGCAGGCCCCGGACGGCCTCGATGGATATTCGCGCCGGCTGGAGTGGAGCGGCAGCTCGCTGTCCACCGTCTTCGCGCAACGCCGCAACCTCTTCTCGCCGAACTTCCTCCGCATGCTGCGCGATGTGGTGCGCTTCAACCGGCTCACCACGGCCATCGCCGACAGTGGTGTCGACGAACGGCTGCAAGAGCCGCTGGCCGACTTTCTGTTGCGGCATCGATTCGGCAGCCCCTTCGTCCATGGCTACCTGCTGCCGATGATCGGATGCATCTGGTCCTGCCCCACCGGCCAGATGCTGGGCTTCCCGGTCGGCACACTGATCAGGTTCTGCCACAACCACGGCTTGCTGCAGGTGGACGGGCGCCCACCATGGCGCACGGTGCGAGGCGGCTCGCGCCACTACGTGCAGGCGATGCTGCGCTCGCTGCCCGACGCGCGTCCGGGCACGCCGGTGAAGAGCGTCGAGCGCCCTCGCGATGGCGTCACGGTGTTCACCAATGCCGGTCCAGAGACGTTCGAC
Organism: Burkholderiales bacterium; assembly: GCA_031401195.1. Taxonomy (GTDB): domain Bacteria; phylum Pseudomonadota; class Gammaproteobacteria; order Burkholderiales; family Burkholderiaceae_C; genus Rubrivivax. The sequence continues at coordinate 18,967 of JANNRI010000091.1, read as the reverse complement.
GCGGTAGTGTTGGCCTGCCACGCACCGCAGTCGCTGGCGCTGCTCGGGGAGGGCGCTAGCGAGCTCGAACGCGCAGTGCTGCAGCCCCAGCGCACGCGGCCCAACCGGGCCGTGTTGCATACCGACGATTCACTCCTGCCCCGTTCCGTGCGCGCGCGGGCGGCCTGGAACTACGAACGTGCCGGCGGCATGGCCGCGCAGGGCCCTGAAGCGGTGTGCCTGCACTACTGGATCAACAAGCTGCAACCGCTGCCCTTCGCGCAGCCCGTGATCGTCTCGCTCAATCCGATCCGCCCCCCCCGCGAAGACCTCGTGCTCGGCAGCTACAACTACGCACATCCGGTGTTCGACCTCGCCGCCGTGAAGGCGCAGCATCGCCTGCCCGAAATCCAGGGCAGTCAGCGCACCTGGTTCTGCGGTGCCTGGTGCGGCTACGGCTTCCACGAAGACGGCCTCAAGGCCGGCCTCGCCGCGGCACAGAACATTCGCCGCTGGCTCGCCGACTCCGGCGCCATCTCGGGCTCTTCGGCCCCATTGGCCACGCCGGCTGAATCAGCGCAGGCCAGCCTGGCATGAACGACGCCGCGTTTGTCGTCGGCACCGTGCGTCACGCGCGCTCGCGGCCGGTCGCGCACGTATTCGCCTACCCCACCTTCTGCGTGCTGCTGCCTATGCTCGGTTGGGAGCGCGGCACCTCGCAGCCAGCCTTGCCACGCAACCGGCGCGGCTGGATGTCTTTCCATGATGCCGACCACGGCGATGGCGGCCCTGATGCCCTCGCCTGGCTGCAAGCCTTGCTGGCCGCTCACGGTGTAAACGATGCCGACGGCGAGGTCTGGTTGCAGACCTACCCGCGCGTGCTGGGCTTCGTCTTCAAGCCCGTAAGCTTTTGGTACTGCCAACGGGCAGACGGCAGCCTGCGCGCCGTTGTCGCCGAGGTCAACAACACCTTCGGCGAGCGCCACAGCTACCTGCTGGCCGGCCCCGAGGTCGGCTGGGGCCGCACGCTTTCGGCGGACAAGGCCTTTCACGTCTCGCCCTTCTTGCCGGTGCGCGGCACCTACCGCTTCCGGTTCGCGCGCACGGCCGATCGCCTGGTTTCGCGCGTGGAGTACGCCGATGCAGACGGCCCGTTGCTCGTCACGAGCGTGAGCGGATGGCTCAAGCCCCTCACCGCGGGCAACGCGCGCTCGGCGCTGTGGCGCGTGCCCTTGCTCACGGTGGGCGTGATGGCGCGCATCCACTGGCAGGCCGTCCAGCTGTGGCTCAAACGCGTGCCGTTCCACCGCAAGCCCGCTGCACCCGTCCATGCCGTCACGGCAGCGGCCGCTACTCGCATGCCGCGCGCCCGCACTGGCGCCGCCACACCACCCTCCAACCGCGAACTGCTATCTACCCAAGAGCGTCCCGCATGAACAGCACGCCTATGGCTTCGGCCCGCGCCCTGGACTCCAACGATCATCCGGGCCCGGCGCCCGCAGGGGTCGCACTGCCATCGCGCTCCGCGCGCGCGGTGTTTGGCCTGCTGGGCAAACTTCAGCACGGCAGCCTGGACCTTCGAAGCCCCTGGGGCTCACAACAGTTCCATGGCAGTGCCAGCCCTACGGCCGAGCGGCGGTCGGCGGCCGACTTGCGCGCATGCATGCACCTGCACGACCAGGCCATCTTCGACCGCGTGCTGAAAGGCGGCGACATCGGCCTGGCCGAGTCGTATGTCGACGGCGACTGGACCACGCCCGATCTTCGCGCGCTGCTCGAGCTCTTCATGCGCAACCGCGAGAGCCTCGAGCGGGCGGTGTACGGCAGCAGGTTTGGCACGCTGGCCTACCGCCTGACGCATTGGCTGCGCCGCAACACGCGCCGCGGCAGCCGCCGCAACGTCCAGGCCCACTACGACCTCGGCAACGACTTCTACGCGGCCTGGCTCGACCCGACCATGAACTACTCGAGCGCATGGTTCGGCGGCGATGAGGCCTTGACGCTGCCCGAAGCCCAGCACCGCAAGGTCTGGCGCACGCTCGACGAGGTCGGTGTCGCGCCGGGCAGCTCGCTGCTCGAGATCGGCTGCGGTTGGGGTGCGGTCGCCGAGGCAGCCACGCTGCGCGGCGCGCAGGTGGTCGGCGTGACGCTCTCGCACGAGCAGTTGGCCTACGCGCAGCGGCGCCTGCGCGCCATCGGCCAGCAGGGGCACGCCGACTTGCGCCTGCAGGACTATCGCGACCTCGCCACCGAAGCGGACGCAACAGGACATCGCTACGACGGCATCGTTTCCATCGAGATGTTCGAGGCCGTCGGCCGCGCGTTCTGGCCGAGCTACTTCGACACGCTCAAGCGCTGCCTCAAGCCGGGCGGGCGGGCCTGTGTGCAGTCCATCGTGATCCGGGACGACCTCTTCGAGCGCTATGTGGACTCGACCGACTTCATCCAGCAGTACATCTTTCCCGGCGGGCTGTTGCCCAGTGCCGAGATCTTCCGCGCCGAGGCGGCCAAGCATGGGCTGCGCGTGGTCAACGAGCTGGCCTTCGGCGAAGACTATGCCCGCACGCTGGCCGATTGGCGCCAGTCGTTCAACGCCGAACGGCAACACATCGAGTCACTCGGCTACGACGAGCGCTTCATGCGCCTGTGGGACTTCTATCTCGCCTACTGCGAAGCGGCCTTCGCCACCGGTCAGACCAACGTCGTGCAGTTCACCCTGTCACGCGACTGAGGCCGCGCTGATGAGCCCGGCTCCCCTGCCCCGCCGTCGACTGCTCGCAGCCGGGGTCGCACTCGCACTGACGCCCTGGCGTGCGCGCGCCATGGCTGTGCCGCAAGAGGTGCAGGCCGAGCTGCCGGGCGCGCGGCTCCAGGGCAGCGGGCGGCTGCGCTTCTTGGGCTTGCGGGTCTACGACGCGCGGCTCTGGGTGGGCGATCAGGCGGTGGGTGCGGACTGGTCCGTGCCGCTGGCGCTGGAGATCGAGTACGCGCGGGCGCTAGCCGGCGCCAACATCGCCGAGCGATCGCTCTCCGAGATGCGGCGCCAAGGCGCGCTCGCGACGTCCCTGGCAGAGCGCTGGTTGGCTGACATGACGCGGATCTTTCCGGATGTGCGCGAAGGCGACCGCCTCACCGGTTTCATGTTGCCGGGTCAAGGCGCGCGCTTTTTCGTCAACGGGCGCCTGAGCGGCGAGCTGCGCGACGCCGAGTTCGCACGATCCTTCTTCGGCATCTGGCTGTCGCCACAGACTTCCGAACCCTCGCTTCGGCTGGCGCTGCTCGGTCAGGCGCGGCCATGAGCCCGCCGGGCCGCTCCCAAGGCGACTGCCGCAGTGCGCAGCACGGAGGTTGGGTGATGAGCCCGCCCGCCGCCGTGGACAACCCTGCACCACCGCATTCGGAACGCTGTCATCAGCCGGGAGCTTGCCTTTTAAGCGCGTCGGGCCACTCCCGAGCGCTCATCCCGAAGCGCGCAGCGCGAAGGGTAGTCAAGTGAACGCGTTGACCACGGCCACGCCAGGCCAGGCTTGGCGAGGCGGCTTCGGCCAGGGCCTGGCTTACGGTGCGCTGGGCCTGCCGCTGGCCTTCGTCGCGCTGCCGCTGTATGTGATCCTGCCGAACCACTATGCGTCGGAGTTCGGCATCCCGCTGGCCACGCTCGGTGCACTGCTGCTGTTCGCGCGTCTGCTCGATGCCTTTGCCGACCCGTGGATCGGACGCTGGGCCGACCGCTGGTTCGCCATCTCGGCCACGCGCGTGCTCGGGGTCGCAGCGGTCGCGGCGCTGTGCGTGGCCGTCAGCTTTCGCGCGCTGTTCTTCCCCGCTGTCGAGGGGCAGACTCCATTGCTCGTGTGGTGCGCCGCTTTCCTGGCGCTCACCTACCTGAGCTACAGCGTGCTGAGCGTAGTGCACCAGGCCTGGGGCGCACGGCTGGGCGGCGACGAGGGGCAGCGGGCGCGCATCGTCTCGTGGCGTGAGGGCCTGGCCCTGCTGGGCGTGCTGGTGGCGAGCGTGCTGCCCTCTGTGGCCGGCCTATCGGCGGCGACGTTCACCTTCGCCGTGACCCTGGCACTCGGCATTGCGATGCTCGCGCGCGCACCGCAGCCGCGCCTGGGCGAGAGCGTCGGCGGTCCACCGCTGCTGTTGGAACCTCTGCGCACACCCGCCTTTCGCCGCCTGCTGGCCATCTACCTCGTGAACGGCGTGGCCAGCGCCGTGCCTGCGACGCTGGTGCTCTTCTTCATCCGCGACCGCCTGCAGGCGCAGGCCTTCGAGCCCTTGTTCCTGGCCAGCTACTTCGCCGCCGGGGCGCTGTCGATGCCGCTGTGGATACGCGCCGTGGCGCGCTTCGGACTCGCACGCACCTGGCTCGCGGGCATGGTGCTGGCCATCGTCACCTTCGCCTGGGCGATGGGCCTCGGGCAAGGCGACGTGGTCGGCTACACGGTCGTGTGCATCGCCAGCGGCGTCGCGCTGGGTGCCGACCTCACGCTGCCCGGCGCGCTGCTGGCCGGCGTCATCCAGCGCGCCGGCCATGCCGAACGGCTCGAGGGCGCGTACTTCGGCTGGTGGAACTTCGCCACCAAGCTCAACCTGGCCCTCGCCGCTGGCATCGCGCTGCCGCTGCTGAGCCTCGTCGGCTACGCACCCGGCGCGCGCGACGGCGCCGCGCTGCAGGCGCTGACCATCGCCTACTGCCTGCTGCCCTGCCTGCTCAAGCTGGCGGCGGTGGCGTTGTTGCATTTCCTTTGGATCCGTACCGAACCCGAGACCCACCGATGAACCGACGCCTTGTCCTTGCGATCGCCACGTTCGGCGTGCTGGCGGGCTGCGCCTCGCCGCAGCCTGCCGACTACGCCGCCGAGAAGCCCGCGCTCGACCTCAAGCAGTACTTCAGCGGCGATCTCGTCGCACACGGCATCTTCACCGACCGCAGCGGCAAGGTCGTGCGCCGCTTCACCGTGCAGATGAACGGCACCTGGCAGGGCAACCAGGGCGTGCTCGACGAGCGCTTCACCTACAGCGACGGCAAGACCGAGCGCCGCGTCTGGCGCCTCACCGCCCTCGGCAACGGCCGCTACGAGGGCCGTGCCGACGATGTGGTCGGCGTGGCGCAGGGCGTGGCCGCGGGCAACGCACTCAACTGGCGCTACACGATGGCGCTGCCGGTAGACGGGCGCGTCTGGGAGGTGCAGTTCGACGACTGGATGTATCTGGTCGACGAACGCGTGATGCTCAACAAGGCCGCGATGAGCAAGTTCGGCATTCACCTCGGTGAGGTCACCTTGTCTTTTTCCAAGAAGTGAGGGCGGGCGTGCCCCTCAATCCCCCCATCAAACATTGGCAGGACAAGACCGTCTGGCTGGTCGGCGCCTCCACCGGCATCGGCCGGGCCACGGCAGAGCTGCTGCACTCACGGGGTGCCCGCGTTGTGCTCTCGGCGCGGACGCAGACGGCCCTCGATGCGTTCGTGCTCTCCCATCCGGGCAGCCACGCCGTGGCGCTCGACGTGGCTGACCGGCTCTCGCTCGAGCAGGCGGCTGCCGAAGTGCTCGCGCTGCACGGCGTCATCGACCAGGTGGTCTACTGCGCTGGTGTGTTCAAGCCGATGCGGGCCACCGCCTTCGACCTCGACGAGGCGCTGCGCCAGCTGCAGATCAACTATGTGGGCGCCCTGCACCTGCTGGGTGCCGTCCTGCCGGCGCTGTTGAAGCAGGCCGATGCCGGCAAGCCGGCCCACCTGAGCCTGGTCTCCAGCGTCACCGGCTACCGCGGCCTGCCCACGGCGCTGGGCTACGGGCCCACCAAAGCAGCTCTCATCAACCTCGCGGAAACGCTCTATCTCGACCTTGGCCCCAAGGGCATCGGTGTGTCGCTGGTCAACCCCGGGTACGTGGACACGCCCGCGACGGCACAGAATGGGTATCAGATGCCGGCGCTCATCGGCGTCGACGAGGCGGCACGCCAGATGGTGCGGGGATGGGAACGGGGCGAGTTCGAGATCCACTTCCCGAAACGCTTCACGCGCACGCTCAAGCTCGCGAGTTTCATTGGCGACCGGCTCTACTTCGCGGGCGTGCACCGCCTCACCGGCTTGTAATGCCGCCACTGAGCCGGCGCGTGAACCCCGGCGAGGTCTGCCGATGAAGTCGGCAGACCCGCGCGTGCAGCGCATCATCGAGTGCTTCGAGTCTCTGACCGAAACCGACGTGCCGCGCCTTGCAGAGATCTACAGCGCCGACGCCACCTTCAAGGACCCGTTCAACGAAGTGCAAGGCTCGGCCGCCATCTGCCGCGTCTTCGGGCACATGTTCGTAACCGTGCAGGTGCCGCGCTTCGTGATCCGCGAAGCGGTGGTGCAGGGGGAGCAGTGCTTCCTCACCTGGGACTTCTCGTTCCGGCGCGCCCGCGACGAACTCGTCGTGCGCGGCGCGTCGCACTTGCGCCTTGCCGGCGACGGGCGCATTGCCATGCACCGCGACTACTGGGATGCAGCAGAGGAACTCTACGAAAAGCTGCCTGTGCTCGGCATACTGATGCGCGCACTTCGGCGTCGACTGACCGCGCGCATAGGCTGAAGGCAATGGCGGGCGCAGGAAAGCGGCGACAGCCAAACCCCAGAAACGGAAAACGCCTTAGCGGCTCTTCACCGCTAAGGCGTTGATTTCTTTGGTCGGGGTGGCGGGATTCGAACTCGCGACCCCTTGCACCCCATGCAAGTGCGCTACCAGGCTGCGCTACACCCCGACTGAGGATTGCATTATACGGGGGCAACTGTGCCGCCACTCCGAGGGATCGGCCGAGTGGCGGCCAGGCAGTTGCGATGCGCTCAGGGTTCGAGCAGCTCGCGGATCGATTGCAACTCGCTGCGCAGCCGCTGCAGGTCCATGCCGAATTCCTCATCGGTGGCCTCGTCGGCGAGTCCTTCGGGCGGCACCAGCGGCACTTCCACCGACGCCACCGCCGTGCTGCGATCGAGCAGTGCAGCGTCGGCAAGGCGGTTGCGCGCACCGCTGATCGTGAAGCCCTGGTCATACAACAGATCGCGAATGCGGCGAACGAGCAGCACCTCGTGGTGCTGGTAGTAGCGCCGGTTGCCGCGACGCTTCATGGGCTTGAGCTGGGTGAACTCCTGCTCCCAATAGCGCAGCACGTACGGCTTCACGCCACAAAGCTCACTCACCTCACCGATGGTGAAGTAGCGCTTGGCGGGAATGATTGGGAGCGCTTTCTCCATTGAAATCAATGGGATCCAACGGGAAAGCTAGACTCTACTCGAAGTCACCTTCTAGGGGGGTTTCTCCCTGCACGATGGACTTCAGTTTGTGACTGGCGTGAAAAGTCACCACGTTGCGCGCCTTGATCGGGATCGACTCGCCGGTACGCGGGTTGCGCCCGGGGCGCGGTGCCTTGCGGCGGATGTTGAAGTTGCCGAAGCCTGACAACTTGACGTCCTGGCCTGCCACCAAGGTGCCATGCACGATGTCAAAGAAGGCCTCGACCATGTCTTTGCTCTCGCGCTTGTTGAGACCAAGGCGGTCGAACAGCAGTTCAGCCAGCTCGGCTTTGGTCAGCGTGGGCGCCTCGAGCGTGGGCAGGATCGCGGCCGCGCGGCCGCCACCTGCGCGGCCAGAGCCGTCGCCGCCCTCGGGGATGTCTTCGGCCATGTTGTCGTGCTCCCTGGCTGGATTGATGTGGCGTCAGACGCGCAAGCGGGCCCCGAACGCGCTGGCGGCGCGGGCCACTGCGGCGGACTTGGCAGCTTCGATGCGCTCATCGGTGAGGGTGGCCGCATCATCGCGCAGCTCCAGCCGATAGGCCATGCTGCGCTCACCCATGGACACACCTGCGCCCGAAGTGGCCGGCCGGTAAATGTCGAACAAGGTGGCCGCACGCACCAAGCCGCCCGGATCGGCGACAAGACAGGCCTGCAACGCCGCATGTGACGCGTGTTCAGGCACGACCAGCGCCACGTCGCGCCACGCCGATTGCTGCCTCGGAACAGGCTCGAACAATGGCACCTGGGCTGCCTGCAGCGCTGCCAGGTCGAGCTCGAAGATCACCGGCGCGTGCGGCAGCTCGTAGGCCTGGCGCCAACGCGGATGGAGCTCACCGACGACACCGATGTTGCGCCCGCCAAGGCTGATGCTGGCGCAGCGCCCGGGGTGCAAGGCCGGGTGGTTGGTCGGCTCGAAGCTCGGTGTCTGCAGTGCAAGCAATTCCTCGAGATCGCCCTTGACGTCGAAATAGTCCACCGCGCGCTCGCGCAACCCCCACTGCGGGAGCTCCGCCGGACCGAATGCCAGGGCGGCGAGCCGCGGTGGTTGGTCGATGCCGGCCACGGAGTTCTCGCCATCACGTACTGCGCCGTCGCGGCGGTAGACACGGCCGATTTCGAACAAGCGCACGCGAGAAGACTTGTGCGCGAGGTTGTGGCGCAATGCTGCGACCAGGCTGCCAACGAGGCTCGAACGCATTACCGCCAACGGCGCCGCGATTGGGTTCAGCACCCTGATGGGCTCGGCGTTGCCCGCCAGTTCACGCTCCCATCGTTCCTCGACAAAGCTGAAACTAATCGTCTCCTGATAGCCGAGGTCGGCCAGCGCATGGCGCAGTGCGTGGGTGCTGCGAACGGCCTCCTTGCCCACATGGGGACACACTGGCGCGAGCGGGTCGGACGTGGGCAGCTTGTCATAGCCGATCACACGGATGACCTCCTCGATAAGATCCTCCTCGATCGCGAGGTCGAAACGCCAGCTCGCGGGCGTCACGCGCAGTACGCCGGGCTCCTCGGTGCAGGTCAGCCCCAGGCGCCGGAAGACATCGGCGCATTGGCTCTGGGTCACGGGCAGACCAATAACCTTCGAGGCCCGCGCCACGCGCATCGCCACCGGCTTGCGTTCGGGCAGCGCAAGCACCTGGTCGTCCATCGGACCCGCCTCGCCTCCACACACCTGCTGGATCAGGCCCGTGATGCGCTCGATGTGCTCGACCGTCAGCGCCGGATCCACTCCGCGCTCGAAGCGGTGGCCGGCGTCTGTGCTGAAGTTGAACCGCCGCGAACGACCTTGAACGGCTTCGGGCCACCAGAAGGCGGCCTCGACGTAGACATTGCGTGTCTCGTCGGACACCGCAGTCGCGGCTCCACCCATGATGCCGGCCAGCGATTCGACCTCACGCGAATCGGCGATGACGCCCACGTCGCCATCGAGCTCGATGGTGTTGCCGTTGAGCAGCTTCAGCGACTCACCGACGCGGCCCCAGCGCACCACGAGCTTGTCGTGGATCTTGTCGAGGTCGAAGATGTGCGATGGCCGACCGTACTCGAACATGACGTAGTTCGAGATGTCTACGAGCGCCGTCACGCTGCGCTGGCCGCAGCGGGCCAGCCGCTGCACCATCCAGGCCGGTGTCTTGGCGTTGGTATCGACGCCGCGCACGATACGGCCCGAGTAGCGGCCGCACAAATCGCGGGCCTGCACTTCCACGGGCAGGCGCTGGTCGTGCGTGGGTCTGACGGGGCTGATCCGCGGCGTCTTCAGCGGCGCACCGGTCAGCGCGGAGACTTCGCGCGCGATGCCGCACACGCTCAGCGCATGGGCGAGGTTGGGCGTGAGGTTGAGCGTGAAGAGGGTGTCGTCGAGCTGCAGATGCTCGCGCACGGGCCGGCCCAACGGGGCATCGGCGGCCAGTTCGAACAGGCCGGCGTGGTCATCCGCGATGCCCAGTTCCTTGGCTGAGCACAGCATGCCCGCACTCTCGACGCCGCGTAGCGTGCCGATGCCGATGGTGACGGGTCTCCCGTCAAGGTTGTGCGCGGGCGGCGGGAGCTGCGCGCCCACGGTCGCCAATGGCGCGCGCAGACCAGCACGGGCGTTGGGCGCGCCGCAAACGATCTGCAGCGGTGCGCCGCGCCCGATGCTGACCTTGCAGACACGCAGGCGGTCGGCTTGCGGATGGGGCACAGTTTCCAGGATCTCGGCCACCACCACGCCGGCGAATGGCGGCGCCACCGGGCGCAGTTCTTCGACCTCCATGCCGCTCATCGTAAGCAGGTCGGCGAGCTCTCGGGTACTGAGCGGCGGGTCGCAAAACTCGCGCAGCCAAGACTCGGGGAATTGCATGTTCTCGTTCTCTCTCGACGGGTGCTATCGGTATGCCGCGGTTCGTCAGCGGAACTGCGTGAGGAAGCGCAGATCGCCATCGAACATCAGGCGCAGATCGTCGATGCCGTAGCGCAACATCGCCAGGCGGTCGGGGCCCATGCCGAACGCAAAGCCGATGTGCTGCTCGGGGTCGAGCCCGAAGTTCCGCACGACGTTCGGGTGCACCTGGCCGGAGCCTGCGACCTCCAGCCATTGGCCCGCGAGCGGCCCGCTTCGAAAGGCAATGTCGATCTCGGCGCTGGGCTCGGTGAACGGGAAGAAGCTTGGGCGGAAGCGCACGTCGAAGTCATCGGTCTCGAAGAACTCGCGCACGAACCCGGTGAAGACCACCTTCAGGTCCTTGAAGCTCACGTTCTCACCGATCCAGAGGCCCTCGCATTGGTGGAACATGGGCGTGTGCGTAGCGTCGCTGTCGATGCGGTATGTGCGACCGGGCGCGATGACGCGGATCTCGGGCATGGGCTTGACGTGTGCGTACTTCGCCGCATGCGCGCGAGCGTATCTCACCTGCATCGGGCTCGTGTGCGGGCGCAGGTTGAGCCATCGGCCCTGGGCATCCTTGATGTCGACGTAGAAGGTGTCCTGCATCGAACGTGCCGGGTGGTTCTCCGGGTTGTTCAACGCCGTGAAGCTCATCCAGTCGGTCTCGATCTCTGGGCCTTCGGCGACGTCGAAGCCCATGCTCGAGAAGATGGCCTCGATGCGCTCGATCGTGCGGCTCACCGGGTGCAGGCCACCCAGGCCGCGCCTGCGGCCGGGCAGCGTGACGTCGAGCACCTGCGCCTTCAACTGAGCCTCTAGCTCACCCTCGGCGAGTGCGTCGCGGCGGGCCTGCAGCGCCGACTCGATGCGCACCTTGGCCTGGTTGATCTCGGCGCCGCGTGTCTTCTTGCCCTCGACGGAAAGGCTTGCGAGCGACTTCAGCAGATCGGTCAGGCGGCCACTGCGGCCCAGGAATCGCGCCTTCGCGTTCTCGAGTTCGGCCGGCGTAGGCGCGGCATGGAACTCGGCGCTCGCAGCGTTCACCAGGTTGTCAAGATCAGTCATGGCAGAGCTTCGTGCAGACAAAACAAAAGGCCGCCCTGAGGTGACGGCCTTCGTATGCTCGAGAGGCCGTCCTTCAGGTGAAGGCGGCCGCAGGACTCAAGCGAGCTGGGCCTTCACCTTCGCGACAATGCTGCCAAAAGCAGCCGGATCCCTGACGGCGAGTTCAGCAAGCATCTTGCGATCGATGTCGATCTGCGCCTTCTTGAGGCCCGCCATGAACTTGCTGTAGGTGACACCAAGCTCGCGGCTGGCCGCGTTGATACGCGCAATCCAGAGCTGGCGGAAGACGCGCTTGCGCGTACGACGGTCGCGGTAGGCGTATTGCCCCGCCTTCATCACCGCCTCTTTGGCGATGCGGAAGACGTTCTTGCGGCGACCGCGGAAGCCCTTGGCGAGGGCGAGGATCTTCTTGTGGCGGGCGTGCGCCGTGACACCACGTTTGACGCGAGGCATGTTGTAGCTCCTTCGTATTCGTCAGTGGTGAATCAAAGGCCCGCGAACGGCAGCATCGCCGCCATGTGGCCCAGGTTGGTCTCGTGCACGCTCGCCGTGCCGCGCAGGTGGCGCTTGCGCGTGGTGCTCTTCTTGGTGAGGATGTGGCGCTTGAAGGCTTGACCGCGCTTGACGGTGCCGCCAGGGCGAACGCGGAAGCGCTTTTTCGCGCTGCTTTTGGTCTTCATCTTGGGCATGACTGCTCCTTCTAGGTTGCCGCTGCAGGCGACATCGTGGTTGCGATGTGCTTGATGGCCTGCAGCTGCTTCTTGCCGTACGTCGGGTGACCAGACCCGACGTCGACGGACTCAAAAAATCTTCTCTACTTCCGCTTCGGCGCCAGCACCATGATCATCTGGCGCCCTTCCAGCTTGGGCATGTGCTCGACCACCGCCACGTCGGCCAGCTCGTCGCGGATGCGTTCGAGCATGCGCATGCCGATGTCCTGGTGGGTGATCTCACGGCCCCTGAACCTCAACGTCACCTTGCCCTTGTCGCCATCCTCGGCGATGAAGCGGCGCAGGTTCCGCATCTTGATGTTGTAGTCGCCGTCGTCGGTACCGGGGCGGAACTTCACTTCCTTGACCTCGATCACCTTCTGCTTCGACTTGGCCTCGGCGGCGCGCTTCTGCTCCTGGTACTTGAACTTGCCGTAATCCATCAGCCGGCAGACCGGGGGGTCGGCGGTGGCGGCGATCTCGACAAGATCGACGTCCAACTCACCTGCCATGCGCAGAGCTTCCAGGGTGGCCACGATGCCCAGGGGTTCATTCTCCACCCCGTTCAGGCGCACTTGCGGCGCCATGATCTCCCGGTTCAGCCTGTGCTTGCGCTCCGCATTCGGGACGCGCCGGTCCATGAAAGTAGCGATGGTTTCAACTCCTCATGCGGCGCGAAGGCGGACGCGCTGCGACAACAACGAAAAGCGCGCCTGAAGGGCGCAACGTCAGGCCTTCCGGGCGATGTCGCCGGCGATCTTCGATTGGAAGTCTGCCAGGGGCATCACACCGAGGTCCTGGTTGCCCCGGGCGCGCACCGCAACGGCCCCGTTTGCCTTCTCCTTGTCGCCCACGACGAGGATGTACGGGACCTTTTGCAAAGAATGCTCGCGGATTTTATACGTGATCTTCTCGTTGCGCTGGTCAAGCTGAACCCTAAGCCCATGTTTTTGCAGCGATTTCGCAACCTCGGCGGCGTAGTCGGCCTGGCCGTCGCTGATTGAGGTCACGACCGCCTGCACCGGCGCCAGCCAAGCCGGGAAGGCACCAGCATGGTGCTCGACCAGGATGCCCGTGAAGCGCTCAAGCGAGCCGAAATTGGCCACGTGCAACATCACCGGACGCTGGCGCGAGCTGTCCTCGGCCACATAGGTGGCGTCGAAGCGCTCGGGCAGATTCGGGTCCACCTGCAGCGTTCCGCACTGCCAGTCGCGGCCGATCGCATCGCGCAGCACGAACTCGAGCTTGGGGCCGTAGAAGGCGCCCTCGCCCGGGTTGGGCGTGAATTCGCGTCCGAGTGAGTTCAGAGCTTCGCTGAGCGCCTGCTCGTAGCGGTCCCAGGTCTGGTCGCTGCCGATGCGCTTGGGCGGCCGCGTCGAGAGCTTGATGCGCACATCGTTGAAGCCGAAGTCGGCGTAGATCGACATGATCAGCTCGACCACGTCGCGGCACTCCGCCGTCATCTGCGCCTCGGTGCAGAAGATGTGCGCGTCGTCCTGCGTGAAGTGGCGCACCCGCATCATGCCGTGCAGCGCGCCGCTCGGCTCATAGCGGTGCACCTTGCCGAATTCGGCAAAACGGATCGGCAGCTCGCGGTAGCTGCGCAGACCGTGCTTGAAGAGCGCGACGTGGCCGGGGCAGTTCATCGGCTTCAGCGCGAAGACACGCTCGTCTTCGGTCTGTGTCGAGAACATGTTCTCGCGGTAGTTCGACCAGTGGCCCGAGATCTCCCACAGCGAACGGTCCATCACGTCGGGCGTGTTGACCTCGACATATCCGGCCGCGGCACGGCGCGCGCGCATGTAGCCGATGAGATCCTGAAAGACGCTCCAGCCCTTCGGATGCCAGAAAACCGAGCCCGGCGCGTACTCCTCGAAGTGATAAAGGTCGAGGTCGCGCCCGAGCTTGCGGTGGTCACGCCGCTCGGCCTCGTCGAGCATCGTCAGGTACTGCAACAACTCGTCCTTCGTGGCCCAGGCCGTGCCGTAGATGCGTTGCAGCTGTTCGTTGGCCTGGTCGCCGCGCCAGTATGCGCCAGCCACCTTCATCAGCTTGAAGTGCTTCAGTCGCCCCGTGCTCGGCACATGCGGGCCGCGGCACAGGTCTTCGAAGCTGCCTTCACGGTACAGGCTCACGTCCTCCCCGGCCGGAATGCTGCCGATGATCTCGGCCTTGTAGTGCTCGCCCAGACCCTTGAAGTAGGCGACGGCCTCGTCGCGCGGCAACACACGGCGCAGCACGGGCTCGTTTTTCGCCGCGAGTTCGCCCATCCGCCTCTCGATCGCCACCAGATCCTCGGGCGTGAACGGCCGCTTGCAGGCAAAGTCGTAATAGAAGCCGTTGTCCACCACCGGCCCGATCGTCACCTGGGCATCGGGAAAGAGCTCCTTCACCGCATAGGCCAGCAAGTGCGCCGTGCTGTGCCGCAGGATCTCGAGTCCGTCAGCGTCCTTTTCCGTGACGATGGCGAGCCGGGCGTCGGCCACGATGCGATGGCTCGTGTCGACGACCTTGCCGTCGACCTTTCCGGCAATGGCGGCCTTGGCCAGTCCCGGGCCGATGGAGGCGGCGACCTCGGCCACCGTGACCGGCCCCGGGAACTCGCGGCGCGATCCGTCGGGCAGCGTGATGTTCAACATGATCCAGTCCTCATGCCTCTAGCGGGCAACAAGCGGGGACAAGCGGGCAACAAAAAAGCGCGGGTTCAGCCGCGCTTTGCTTGGTTCTCGCCGGAGACAGGCGTGATGGCGCGGCCGGCATTCAGATGCCGGTAGAGATCTCCGTAGTCCGCGGTGTCATAACCATCTTGCCTTTCCAGATTCTTGCTGGATTTCGAACGCACTGGGAGTGTATCCGAGCGCCCGCATCATGGTAGCATCATGGCAGCGGCTGCACGTCGATGGGGCCACCGCGCTCCACGATGCGCGCAAAGTCGTCTGAAAGCCGCGTGCTTTCAGCGAGGGCCACGCGCCAGACGCGCTCACGACCGGGGTCGTCGTCGCGCAGGTCGCGAAAGTCCTGGCGGTCAGGCAACTTGCCATTGGGCAGGCGCTCGATGAAGGCCGGATGCGGCGAAAGCAGCACGAGGTTGTCGAGCTGGCCGCTCGTGCGGTGCCTCTTGTGCCAGGCCTTGTCCAGCCAACCCGGCACCACGCGCGGCTGGAAATGCGGGTAGAGCACCAGGCCTTCGCTCATCGCGGAGTAGTTCAGGCGCAAGTGGTAGTCGGTGATACCGCCATCCCAGTAGGTGCCAGGAGGGCCGCCAGGCACGTCCTGCGCCGCTTCCAAAGCGAAGGGGACCGTGCAACTGGCCAGGATCGCCGGCGCGAGGTTGCCACCATTGAGCGTGGCGCGCTGCGTGCGGAAGTCGGCCAGCGGGAACGGCAACGGATCGCGCGCATCGCTGAAGACCACGCGTTCCAGCCAGCCCCCCAGTGCCCGGCGGCTGGCGGCGTTGGTCAGGTAGGCGCCGAGGTAACCCAGCCTGGCGCGCAGGGGCCCCGGCCGGTGCAACAGCAGGCGCCCGTGGCTGGTGAAGACGTGCAGCCGAAAGCGCGGACTGGCCAGCACCTCCGCCGCGCGCACGCCCAGCCTTTGTTCGATCTTGGCGCCGAACATCTTGGTCACCGTCTGTGCCGTGGGCAACTTGCCGCGCTGATGCGGGTAACGCTGCGTCACGTAGTCCTCGGCGAGCTGAGCCAAAGCCTTGTCGGCATCGGGCAGGCAAGCGCAGGCCATGCGCCAGGCCCCGATGCTGGCCCCCAGCACGTGCACCACCTGATCGGTTCGGGGCAGCCAGTTGCCGAAGATGTAGCGGTCCAGCGGATTGAGGATCAGCGCCTTGGGTCCGCCGGCCGCAGCAGGCACGACGCGGATGTCCTGCGGACGCAGGCCGAACTCGCGTAGATGCGCCCGGGCCTTGGGTCCAGCGTAGATCTCGAGGTTGCGCATCGTACGTGCCGTCGTGGTCAAGCGGTGTTCAGCGCGGGCCGCGCAGTTTGTCGAAGGCGGCCGCCATGGCTCCTGCACCGGCACCGGAACCGGCACCGGAACCGGCACCGGCTCCTGCACCGGCTCCCGACGCCAATGGCTGACGCGTGCGCTGGCCGCGCTCCGCGGGGCGGAAGCGGTTGTCGGCGGCCGACGCCGCGCCGTGCGGAGCCTCCACGTCGAGCCGCATGGTGAGCGCGATGCGCTTGCGCGCGAGGTCGACCTCGAGCACCCGCACCTTCACCACCTGTCCGGTTTTCACCACCTCGTGCGCGTCCTTGACGAACCTGTGGCTCATCTGGCTCACGTGCACGAGGCCATCCTGGTGCACGCCGAGGTCGACGAAGGCGCCGAACTGCGCCACGTTGCTCACCGTGCCCTCAAGCACCATGCCGGGTTCGAGGTCGACGATGTCGCTCACGCCCTCGTCGAAACGCGCCACCTTGAAATCGGGCCGCGGGTCGCGGCCGGGCTTCTCCAGCTCAACCACGATGTCGCGCACGGTGATGGCGCCGAATCGCAAGTCCGGCGAATCCTGGGTCACCTGTTCCGCGATCACCTCGGGCACGAGCGCGCGCAACACATCGGCGCGACCCATCAACTCGTGCACCGGCCGTCCGGTGGCGGCCAGCATCTTCTGCACCACCGGGTAGGTCTCGGGGTGCACGCCGGTCATGTCCAGCGGGTTGTCGCCATCGCGTATGCGCAGAAATCCTGCGGCCTGCTCGAAGGTCTTCGGCCCGAGCCCACTCACGTCAAGCAACTGCCGGCGATTGCGGAAGGCGCCGTTCGCGTCGCGCCAGCGCACGATGCTCGCGGCCACGCCGGCACTCAGCCCCGACACCCGCGCCAACAGCGGCGCCGACGCCGTGTTGAGGTCCACGCCCACGGCATTCACGCAGTCTTCCACCACCGCATCCAGCGTGCGCGCCAGCGCCCCCTGATTCACATCGTGCTGGTATTGGCCCACGCCTATGCTCTTGGGCTCGATCTTGACGAGTTCCGCCAGCGGGTCCTGCAGCCGTCGCGCGATGCTCACCGCGCCACGCAGGCTGACGTCCAGCGTCGGCAACTCCTGGCTCGCGAACTCGCTCGCCGAGTAGACCGAGGCCCCGGCCTCGCTGACCACCACCTTGTCGATCGTCACCTCCGGGCCCAGGCCCCGGATGCGCTGGATGAGGTCGGCGGCCAGCTTGGCGGTCTCGCGGCTGGCGGTGCCATTACCGATGGCGATGAGGTTGACCCCGTGTTGCGCCACGAGCCGGCCGAGCGCGTGCAGCGAGCCCTCCCAGTCGTGGCGCGGCGCATGCGGATAGACGGTGGCCGTCTCCAGCACCTTGCCGGTGTCGCTGACCACGGCCGCCTTCACGCCAGTGCGGATGCCGGGGTCCAGCCCCATCACCACTCGGCGCCCGGCCGGTGCCGCCAGGAGCAGGTCGCGCAGGTTGTCGGCAAAGACCTTGATCGCCACCACCTCGGCGGCCGCGCGCAGACGCGCAAACAGGTCGCGCTCGAGGCTCAGCGAGAGTTTCACCTTCCAGGTCCAGGCGACGCACTTGCGCATCAACTCGTCACCCGGGCGCCCGTTGTGGCGCCACTTCAGGTGTAGTGCGATACGGCCCTCGGCCAACGAGCCAGATGGCCCTGCCGCCACGCCCGTAGGCTGCACCGGCAAGTCCGGTTCTTCGAATGAGAGGCTGGCTTCCAACCATTCCTGGGCGCGCCCGCGAAGCACTGCCAGCGCACGGTGGCTGGGCACCTTGCCGATGGGCTCGGCGTAGTCGAAGTAGTCGCGGTACTTGGCCGCATCGGCATGCTGGCCGTCCTTGCCTGCGGCCAGGCTGCTGCGCAACAAGCCCTCGGCCCAGAGCCACTCGCGCAGCCTACCGACCAGCGCCGCATCCTCGGCCCAGCGCTCGGCGAGTATGTCGCGCACACCATCGAGCGCGGCCAGCGCATCGGCAAATCCTGCCTCGGCCAGGGCCGCCCAACCACCCTCTCGTGCTGACCCGAAGGCCAGCGCTTCGGCCACGGGATCGAGCATCGGATCGGCAAAGAGCCTGTCGGCGAGCGGCTCAAGGCCGGCCTCGCGCGCGATCATGGCCTTCGTCCGGCGCTTGGGCTTGAACGGCAGATAGAGGTCTTCCAGCTCCTGCTTGGTGGGCGCCGTCTCGAGTACTGCACGCAGCCACGGCGTGAGCTTGCCTTGTTCGGCGATGCTCTGGAGCACCGCCACGCGGCGCGCCTCGAGTTCGCGCAGGTAGGCCAGGCGCACCTCGAGTTCGCGCAGTTGCACGTCATCGAGGCCTTCGGTGGCCTCCTTGCGATAGCGAGCGATGAACGGGACGGTGGCGCCGCCATCGAGCAGCGCCACCGCCGCCGCCACCTGAGTGGGCCGAGCCTTCAACTCGGCTGCGATCTGGGCGAGGATCTTGTTGTTGCTCAAGGGCGGATCGGAGATCGATGCACACGAAGCGGCGGAGTTTAAGGGCCGCAATGCTGCCGTCCGGCCCCGCAGACCCTCGGCAATGCCCGTTCAGGGCCTCCGATCCCCATCCGTCGGACGGGTGGCTCAGTCGGTCGACGGCACCGCCCCATTTCGACGCCAAGCCACGAGGTCCTCGATGGCGAGCACTTGCAGGCCGTGCCGTTCGGCGTAACCCCGCATCTGCGGCCCGCGCGCCATGGTGCCGTCGGGGTTCATCAACTCGCACAACACCGCGGCGGGCGCGAGCCCTGCAAGCGCGCACAGTTCGAGCGCGCCCTCCGTGTGGCCACGTCTGGCGAGCACGCCCCCCGCGTCAGCGATGAGCGGGAACACGTGGCCGGGGCTCACCAAGTCACCCGCACCACCTGCCGGCTCGGTGGCGGCACGCACGGTGGTCACGCGGTCGGCAGCGCTGACGCCGGTGCTGACGCCTACGCGCGCCTCGATCGACACGGTGAACGCCGTGCCATGGCGGCTGCGGTTGTCGCGCACCATCGGTACGAGCCCGAGATGCGCCGCTTGCATCGCCGTGAGGCAAAGGCAGACGATGCCGCTGCCATCGCGGATCAACGTCGCCATCACCGGCA
>JANNRI010000090.1:0-1760 GCA_031401195.1 Burkholderiales bacterium | reverse complement strand
CACTTCAAAGCCGTAGTCTTCCAGCACGAGGCCCATCGCCACGCCCGCGACCGGACGCGTGATCGGCGCACCGGCGTCCATCAGCGCGAGGGATGCGCCGCACACCGTGGCCATCGACGAGGAGCCGTTGGACTCGGTGATTTCGCTGACCACACGCATCGTGTAGGGGAAGTCGGCCTTGCTCGGCAGCGCCGCCAGCAGCGCGCGCTTGGCCAGCCGTCCGTGGCCGATCTCGCGGCGCTTGGGCGAACCGAAGCGGCCCGCTTCGCCCGTGGCGAAGGGCGGCATGTTGTAGTGCAGCATGAAGTTGTCGGTGAACTCGCCGGCCAGCGCATCGATGCGCTGCGCGTCGCGCTCGGTGCCCAGCGTGGCCACCACCAGCGCCTGGGTCTCGCCGCGGGTGAACAGCGCCGAGCCGTGGGTACGCGGCAGCACGCCGTTGCGGATTTCGATCGGGCGCACGGTGCGCGTGTCGCGGCCGTCGATGCGCGGCTCGCCGGCCAGGATCTGGCTGCGCACGATGCGCGCTTCGACGTCGAACAGCATGGCTTCGGCCTTGACGGCATCAAAGTCCGCACCTTCGGACTTCAGCGCGGCCAGCACGTTGGTGTAGGCCTCGCGGCAGGCCTGGGTGCGCGCCTGCTTGCTGCGAATCTGGTAGGCCGCACGCAGCGGCCCCTCGGCCAGCGCATTGAGCTTGGCAATGAAGGCTTCGTCCTTGGCCGGTGCCTTCCAGTCCCACTCGGGCTTGCCGGCATCGCGCACCAGTTCGTTGATGTGGCGAATAGCGATGTTGCCCTGCTCGTGGCCGAAGACCACCGCGCCGAGCATGACCTCTTCGGTCAACTGGTTGGCTTCGGACTCGACCATCAGCACAGCGGCTTCGGTGCCGGCGACCACCAGGTCGAGCTTGGAGTCGAGAAGTTGTGTCTTTCCCGGGTTGAGCACGTATTCGCCATTGACATAACCCACGCGCGCCGCGCCGATGGGGCCATCGAAGGGAATGCCGCTGATCGCCAGCGCAGCACTGGTGCCGATCAGCGCGGCAATGTCGGCCTGCACCTCGGGGTTCAGGCTGAGCACGTGCACGATGACCTGCACCTCGTTGTAGAAGCCTTCGGGGAACAGCGGGCGGATCGGGCGGTCGATCAGGCGGCAGGTCAGGATCTCGAGCTCGCTGGGGCGGCCTTCACGCTTGAAGAAGCTGCCCGGAATCTTGCCGGCGGCGTAGGTCTTCTCGGTGTAATCCACGGTGAGCGGGAAAAAATCCTGCCCAGGCTTGGCGGACTTGGAGGCCACCACGGTGGCCAGCACCACGGTGTCTTCGATGCTGACGAGGACCGCACCGCCGGACTGGCGAGCGATCTCGCCGGTTTCAAGGGTGACGCTATGCGGGCCCCACTGGAAGGTCTTGCTGACCTTGTTGAACATGCTCATGAATGGTTCTCCGATTCTGGTGGGGCACGCTTGGGGTGGTGCCTTTGACCTGGAGCCGCGCTTCGAAAGCGAAGCTCTTTGCGTGGCGAACTAGCGCGTGGTCTTGTCTGCGAAAGGGCAGTCTTGCACTCGAACAACTCGGCACTTCGAACTGCCCGCACCGGCCATCAGCGACCGGCCGGGCAGCTACACGGGTGCCCTATTTGCGCAGGCCGAGCTTGCCGATGAGCGCGGTGTAACGCTCGGCATCCTTGGCCTTCAAGTAGCTCAACAGGCTCTTGCGCTTGTTGACCATCGTCAGCAACCCGCGACGACCGTGGTGG
>JANNRI010000089.1:0-69754 GCA_031401195.1 Burkholderiales bacterium | reverse complement strand
GCCGCCTGGCGCAGGCGCTGTGCCATCAGCGGGTGGTCCTTGCGCAGGAAGCTGCCGATGACGAAGGCGCGGTCCAGCGTGGACAGCGACGCGATCGACGTGCCGAGCCAGCGTGCGTGGCCGGCCGGCGCGGCGTTGCTGAAGTCGGCATGGCGCAGGCGGTGGTCGATGCTCTCGCTGCCGATGCCGCGCATCAGCTTGGCCAGCAGGTGCAGCTCTTCGGTCGTCGAAGTCGGGTGGCCGAGTGCGCCGATGGCCGAGGCGCCGAACTCGGCCTTCACGCGTTTGAGTCCGTCGGCCACATAACTGAGCGCGGTGGACCAGTCCACCGTCTGCCACTGGCCGCTTTGCTTGATCTGCGGCGCGGTCAGGCGCCGATCGGTGTTGAGCGCCTCGTAAGAAAAACGATCGCGGTCGGCGATCCAGCACTCGTTGACCTCTTCGTTTTCCAGCGGCACCACGCGCATCACCTGGCCGCCCTTGACCTGCGCGATGAGGTTGGTGCCGACACTGTCATGCGGGCTCACCGTCTTGCGTCGGCTCAGCTCCCAGGTGCGGGCGCTGTAACGGAAGGGTTTGCTCGTGAGCGCCCCCACCGGGCAGATGTCGATCATGTTGCCCGAGAGTTCGCTGTCGACCGTGCTGCCGGTGACGGTAGTGATCTCGCTGTGCTCGCCGCGATGGATCATGCCCAGCTCCATCACGCCGGCCACCTCCTGGCCGAAGCGCACGCAGCGGGTGCAGTGGATGCAGCGGCTCATCTCCTCCATCGAGATCAACGGGCCCACGTCCTTGTGGAACACGACGCGCTTTTCTTCGGTATAGCGCGAGGCGCTGCCGCCGTACCCGACGGCCAGATCCTGCAGCTGGCATTCGCCGCCCTGGTCGCAGATGGGGCAATCCAGCGGATGGTTGATGAGCAGGAACTCCATCACCGACTGTTGCGCCTTCACTGCCTTGTCGCTCTTGCTGCGCACCACCATGCCGTTGGTGACGGGTGTGGCGCAGGCCGGCATGGCCTTGGGCATCTTCTCGATGTCCACCAGGCACATGCGGCAGTTGGCCGCGATGCTGAGCTTCTTGTGGTAGCAGAAGTGCGGGATGTAGGTGCCCGCCGCATCGGCTGCATGCATGACCATGCTGCCGGCGGCGATGGTCACCTTCCGGCCGTCCAGCTCGATCTCGACTTGCGGGGTGCTCATGCCGTCTGACCCTGATGGACCTGATGGACCTGATCGACTTGGTTGACCTGGAGCGCCTGTGTGCCGGCCCCCGGCCCGACCTTGCATGTCTTGTGCTCGATGTGGTGCACGAATTCGTCGCGGAAGTGCTTCAGCATGCCCTCCACCGGCATGGCCGCGGCATCACCCAGCGCGCAGATGGTGCGGCCCTTGATGTTGAAGGCCACGGACTCGAGCAGGTCGAGATCCTCCTTCTTGCCCTTGCCATGTTCGATGCGGTCGATGAGGCGCCACAGCCAGCCCGTGCCCTCGCGGCAAGGCGTGCACTGGCCACAGCTCTCGTGCATGTAGAAGTAGTTCAGTCGCAGCAGGCTCTTGACCATGCAGCGCGTTTCGTTCATCACGATGACGGCGCCCGAGCCCAGCATCGAGCCGGCCTTGGCGATGGCGTCGTAGTCCATCGTGATGTCCATCATCGTTTTGGCGGGCAATACCGGGGCCGAGGAGCCACCGGGAATCACGGCCTTAAGCGCCCCGCCCCTGACGCCACCGGCGAGTTCGAGCAGTTTGGGGAAGGGCGTGCCGAGCGGGACTTCGAAGTTGCCCGGCAAGTTCACGTCACCGACGACACTGAAGATCTTCGTACCGCCATTGTTGGGCTTGCCACATTCGAGGTAGGCCTGACCGCCGTGGTTGATGATCCACGGCACCGCGGCGAAGGTCTCGGTGTTGTTGATCGTCGTCGGCTTGCCATAGAGGCCGAAGCTCGCCGGAAACGGCGGCTTGAAGCGTGGCTGGCCCTTCTTGCCTTCGAGGCTTTCGAGCAGGCCCGTCTCCTCGCCGCAGATGTAGGCGCCGAAACCATGAAACGCGTGCAGCTGGAAGCCAAAGGTGCTGCCGAGGATGTTGTCGCCGAGCAAACCGGCCGCGCGCGCCTCCTCGAGCGCCTCCTCGAAGCGCTGGTAGATCTCGAAGATCTCGCCATGGATGTAGTTGTAGCCGACCTTCACGCCCATCGCGTAGGCGGCAATGGCCATGCCTTCGATGACCATGTGCGGGTTGTAGGCGAGCAGGTCACGGTCTTTGCAGGTGCCGGGCTCGCCCTCATCGCTGTTGCACACGAGGTACTTCGCGCCCGGGAACTGCCGCGGCATGAAGCTCCACTTGAGGCCGGTCGGGAAACCCGCGCCGCCGCGGCCACGCAGCGCACTGAGCTTGACCTCGGCGATGACCTGATCGGAGGTCATGCCCTCGTTGCCAGCCACACCATCCTTGGCGAGGATCTTCTTCAGTGCGGAGTAGCCGCCGCGGTTCACGTAGTCGGCCAGACGCCAGTTGGCGCCATCGAGCCCGGCGTAGATCTGCGCGTTGAGGTGCCGCCCGTGGAAGCAGGTCTCCCAGCCCGAGGCCTGGAACTTCAAGAACAGGTTTTTGTGATCGGCCATGGTGGTATCAGCCCTTGGCCGCTTTCAGCGTCTCGACGAGTTCGTCCAGGCGTTCGTGAGACATGTGGCTGAGCATCTGGCGGTCGTTGACCAGCATCACTGGCGCGTCGGCGCAGGCGCCCAGGCACTCGCTGGGCTGCACGGTGAAGTCACCGTCGGCGCTCGTGCCATAGGGCTGCACGCCAAGCTTGCGACAGAGGTGGTCGAGCGCCTTGTCGCCGTCGCGCAGAGCACAAGGCAGGTTGGTGCAAACGTTGAGCTTGTAGCGGCCCACCGGCTGTTGGTTGTACATGTTGTAGAAGGTGGTCACCTCATGCACCGCGATCGTGGGCATGCCGAGCACCTGCCCGACGGCCTCTTCGGCCTCGGGGCTGACCCAGCCCTTCTCGTGCTGGACGATGGCAAGACAGGCCATCACCGCGGAGGCCTTCTGGTCGGCGGGGTACTTGGCCACTTCCTTGTCGAAGCGGGCGCGCATCGCGGGGGAGATGACGAAGCTCATAGGATCGCTCAACGTTCGCCTTAGCGGTCGATTTCGCCGAACACGATGTCCATCGTGCCGATGATGGCCACCGCGTCGGCGATCATGTGGCCGCGCGCCATCTCGTCCAGCGCCGCCAGGTGCGCGAAGCCCGGCGGGTGGATCTTCATGCGATAGGGCTTGTTGGCGCCGTCGCTCACGAGGTAGATGCCGAACTCTCCCTTGGGATGCTCGACGGCCGCGTAGGCTTCGCCCTCGGGAACGTGCATGCCCTCGGTGAAGAGCTTGAAGTGGTGGATCAGCTCCTCCATATTGGCCTTCATGTTCACGCGCGAGGGCGGAGCGACCTTGTGGTTGTCGGTGATCACGGGGCCCGGGTTCGCACGCAACCAATCCACGCACTGGCTGATGATGCGGTTGCTCTGACGCATCTCCTCCACGCGCACGAGGTAGCGGTCGTAGGTGTCGCCGTTGACACCCACCGGCACGTCGAAGTCCATGCGCTCGTAGACATCGTAGGGCTGCTTCTTGCGCAGGTCCCACGCGATGCCGCTGCCGCGCAGCATGGGGCCCGTGAAGCCCAGGTTGAGCGCACGCTCGGGCGTGACCACCCCGATGCCCACGGTGCGCTGCTTCCAGATGCGGTTGTCGGTGAGTAGCGTCTCGTATTCGTCGACGTACTTCGGGAAGCGCTTGCTGAAGTCGGCGATGAAGTCCAGCAGCGAGCCGCGGCGGTTCTGGTTGAGCTCCTTGATGGCGCGCTCGTTCTTGATGCGGCTCACCTGGTATTGCGGCATCTCGTCCGGCAGATCGCGGTACACGCCACCGGGGCGGAAGTAGGCCGCGTGCATACGCGCACCGCTCACCGCCTCGTACATATCGAAGATGTCTTCGCGCTCGCGGAAGCAGTAGATGAAGATATTCATCGCACCGCAGTCCAGGCCGTGCGCACCCAGCCACATCAGGTGGTTGAGCAAGCGCGTCAGCTCGGAGAACATGACCCGGATGTACATCGCACGCTCGGGCACCTCGATGCCCAGCAACTTCTCGATCGCCAGGCAATAGGCGTGCTCGTTGCACATCATGGAAACGTAATCCAGCCTGTCCATGTAGGGCAGGCTTTGGATGTAGGTGCGTGTCTCGGCGAGCTTTTCGGTGGCGCGGTGCAGCAGGCCGATGTGCGGGTCGGCGCGCTGGATGACTTCGCCATCGAGCTCCAGCACCAGGCGCAGCACGCCGTGCGCCGCCGGGTGCTGCGGCCCGAAGTTCAAGGTGTAGTTCTTGATCTCAGCCATGGCGCGAAATTAGTGCGGGCCGCCGTAGTTGTCTTCGCGGATCACGCGCGGCACGATCTCGCGTGGCTCGATCGACACCGGCTGGTAGATGACCCGCTTCTTCTGCTCGTCGTAACGCATCTCGACGTGCCCGCTGACCGGGAAGTCCTTGCGCATCGGATGTCCGATGAAGCCGTAGTCGGTGAGGATGCGACGCAGGTCGACGTGGCCCTCGAAGAGGATGCCGTACAGGTCGAAGGCCTCACGCTCGAACCAGTTGGCCGAACTCCACACTTCGGTAAGCGAGGCGACCTGCGGCATTTCGTCGTCGGGCGCGAAGACCTTCAGCCGGACACGCCAGTTGTGTGTCACCGACAGCAGGTGCGAGACGATGCAATAGCGCGCACCCTCCCAGGGCTGGTCTCGGTATTCGGAATAGTCGACACCGGCGAGGTCGATCAACTGCTCGAACTTCAGCGCGCCGTGGGCGTGCAGCAGGCCTGCCGCCTCAAGGTAGCGTTCGGCGGCCACGGTAATGGTGATCTCGCCACGCGCGCGCACCAGCTTCTTGATGCGGTCGCCCAGCGTCGCCTCGAGGGCGGCTTGCAGGTTGTCGAGCTTCTGGGTCATCAGAAGGGTCTGGAGGCGATGCTCAACGCGTGTTTGTCAATGAGCACGGCTCACCGGGCGATGGTGTTCTCGCGCCTGATCTTGGCCTGCAGCTGGAGGATGCCGTACAGCAGCGCTTCGGCCGTCGGCGGGCAGCCGGGCACATAGACATCCACCGGCACGATACGGTCACAACCGCGCACGACGCTGTAGCTGTAGTGGTAGTAACCGCCTCCGTTGGCGCACGATCCCATGCTCAACACCCAGCGCGGCTCGGCCATCTGGTCGTAGACCTTGCGCAGCGCAGGGGCCATCTTGTTGCACAGCGTGCCGGCCACGATCATCAGGTCGCTCTGGCGCGGGCTCGGACGGAACAGCATGCCGAAGCGGTCGATGTCGTAGCGTGCCGCCCCCGCGTGCATCATCTCCACGGCGCAGCACGCGAGGCCAAAGGTCATCGGCCACAGCGACCCGGTCTTCGACCAGTTGATCAACGTGTCGACCGAGGTGGTGACGAAGCCTTCCTTCAGAACGCCTTCGATGCCCATGCCGTGTGTGCCCTTGTCGTGACCTGGATGGAGCTACTCCCAGTCCAGGGCACCTTTCTTCCACTCGTAGACGAAGCCGACCACCAGGATCAGCAGAAAGACCATCATCGCCCAGAAGCCTGACGCGCCGATGTCGTGCAGCGCCACCGCCCATGGGAAGAGGAAGGCTATTTCGAGATCAAACAGGATGAAGAGGATGGCCACCAGGTAGTAGCGCACGTCGAACTTCATGCGCGCGTCCTCGAAGGCCTCGAAGCCGCACTCATAGGGGCTGTTCTTGGCACGGTCGGGGCGGTTGGGGCCGAAGATGAAGCCCAGCACCTGCGGAACCACGCCGACACCCACACCCACGAGAATGAACAGGATCACCGGCAGGTAGGGTTGTAGATCCATCGCTGGGGCTCTTTGGGTATTGTTGGTCGTGAAAGTCGCCGAATCTCTTGACCGCCACGCCTAGCGCGGCCACAAAAAAGCGCGCGGGTGGCGACTCTCGCCGCACGGGGCGCGCTTGGCGGATGTTTCTTCGTCTCTGTTCGCTGGTGCCGACGGCGAGACTCGAACTCGCACAGCTTTCGCCACTACCCCCTCAAGATAGCGTGTCTACCAATTTCACCACGTCGGCACGACGTCATTCACCGATCGCGAACCACCCCGTTGCTTGAGGGGATTGCGGGGCAGGTCCCACGGAAATTCTAGCCCGATTCACTTGTTCGGAATCGCTCCGGAGGCCGCGACGGCCGGGGCCGAAGCCTGTATCGGCGCCGGCACCGCTGCGTTGTTGGCGGCAGGTGCGGCACTGGCCGCGGGCGAAGCCGCCACCGAAGCTGCGGGGGTGGCCGTGGTCGCGGCAGCAGGCGCAGTGGGGATCGCGCCCGTGCTGGGTGCACTACCCGCCGCGCTGGCCGCGGCGGCGGGCCGGTCGAGCACGCTGCCGCCTTCGCTGCGCTGACCGCCCGAGCCAAGGTAGGCCAAGGCCAGCGTGCAGAGGAAGAAGACCGTGGCGGTGACGGCGGTGAAGCGTGAAAGGAAGTTGGCGCTGCCGGTGGCGCCGAACAAGCTACCCGACGCACCGCTGCCGAACGAGGCGCCCATGTCGGCACCCTTGCCGTGTTGCACCAGCACGAGGCCGATCATCACCAGCGCCGACAGCAGTTGCACCGCGAGGACCAGCGTCAACCAGAATTGCATGATTCAAGAGCTCCAGGGAAGGGCAAGGGGGTCGCGCATCGATCGGCTGTGGTTCAGCCCGCAGCCCGGCAGATGGCGATGAAATCGGCAGCCTTCAACGAGGCCCCTCCGATGAGGCCCCCGTCGATGTCGGGCATCGAGAAAAGGGCGGTCGCGTTGTCGACCTTGACACTGCCGCCGTAGAGGATGCGCATGCGGTCGCCGTGGCCGGTGGCGGCGTGCAACTGGGCACGCAGCACCGCGTGCACCGCTTGGGCTTGCTGCGGCGAGGCGGTTCGCCCGGTGCCGATGGCCCACACGGGCTCGTAGGCCACCACCATCTCCGCGGCGCAATGCCCCAGGGTGTGGATCACTGCGGAGAGCTGGCGCTTGACGACGGCCTCTGTGTCACCGGCATCACGCTGGGCGAGCGTCTCGCCCACGCACACGATCGGCGTCACGCCACGGCCCAGCGCCGCCTGTGCCTTGGCCGCCACCAGTTCGTCGCTCTCCGCGTGGTAAGCGCGGCGCTCGCTGTGGCCGACAAGGACGTAGCGGCAACCGCACTCTTGCAGCATCGCAGCCGACACCTCGCCGGTGTACGCACCCTGCTCGTGCGGCGACACGTCCTGCGCGCCCCAGCGCAGTTCGCTTCCAGCCAGTTGCGCGGCGGTCTCGGCGAGATAGACAGAAGGCACGCAAACCGCCACGTCGGCGCCGAAGGGGCGCGCGGCCATTAGGGCGACGAGCAGTTCGACATTCGCCGGCCGGCTGCCGTGCATCTTCCAGTTGCCCGCCACGAGTTTGCGACGCATCACGTTGCCCACCAGGTTCACCACGTGAGCACGATCTTGCCCACGTGCGTGCTGCTCTCCATCAGCGCATGGGCCGCGGCAGCCTGCTCGGCCGGGAACACCTGGTGGATCACCGGCTTGATCTGCCCGACCTCGATCAGCGGCCACACGTTTTCGCGCAGATCACGCCCGAGCGCCGTCTTGTAGGCCACCGAGCGGGGCCGCAGCGTTGAGCCGGTGAGCGACAGGCGCTTGCGCAACACGAGCCCGGCATCGATGCGGCTGGTGGTGCCGCCCTGCACGGCGATCAAGGCCAGGCGCCCGTCATCGGCCAAGCATTGCACCTCGCGCTCGATGTAGTCGCCACCCACCATGTCGAGCACCACGTCTGCGCCCTTGCCGGCGGTGAGGCGCAGCGTCTCGGCCGCAAAATCCTGCGTGCGGTAGTTGATGCCGTGGTCGGCCCCAAGCTCGACGCAAGCGCGGCACTTGTCGTCGCTGCCTGCGGTGACGATGACCTTCGTGCGCCCTTGCGACAAGGCCTTGGCGAGCTGGATCGCGGTGACGCCGATACCGCTGGAGCCGCCTTGCACCAGCAACGTCTCTCCCGGCTGCAGGCGCGCAATGGCGAATACGTTCTGCCACACGGTGAAGAAGGTCTCGGGCAGACTTGCCGCCTGCACCATCGTGAGGCCTTTAGGAACCGGCAGGCACTGACCGAGCGGTGCGACGCATTGCTCGGCATATCCGCCACCGGCGACCAGCGCGCACACCGCGTCCCCGAGCTTGAGGCCCGCCGCTGCAAGATCGGCCGCGGCTCCCGCTGCCACCGTGCCGGCTATCTCCAGGCCCGGCAGATCGGAGACGCCCGGTGGCATGGGATAGAGCCCCTTGCGTTGCAGCACATCGGGACGGTTCACGCCCGAGGCCTGCACGGCAATGAGGACCTCGCCGGCCGCGGGCACGGGCGGGGGCCGCTGGGCCGCCTGAAGCACCTCGGGCGTGCCGAAGCGCGTGATCTCGATCGCACGCATCTTGGGCCCGCTCAGGCCTGTCCGCCCGGGTTACCTTGGTTGCCTTGGTTGCCACCACCACCCGCCGGCGGCTCGGTAAAGGCAGGAGCCACGCCCGCAGGCGCGGCAACACCTTCTGTCATCGCAGCTCCCGGATTGTCACGCGGCTCGCGAGGTTCGCGCGGATCACGAGGTTCACGGGGCTCACGCGGTTCGCGGCGGGGGCCACGATCGCCGCGGTCACCACGGGGGCCGCGGTCGCGGTCACCGAAGTCACGCCGCGGGCGCTCTTCCTCGACGTACCCCTCGGGTCGATCGAGCAGCGCCTTCATGCTCAGCTTGATGCGGCCCTTCTCGTCGGTCTCTAGCACCTTGACCTTGACCACCTGGCCTTCCTGCAGGAAGTCGGTGACCTTCTCGACGCGCTGGTGCGCGATCTGGCTGATGTGCAGCAGGCCGTCCTTGCCGGGCAGGATCTGCACCAGCGCCCCGAATTCGAGGATCTTCGTGATCGGGCCTTCGTAGATCTTGCCGACCTCGGCCTCGGCGGTGATCTCCTCGATGCGCTTCCTCGCGAACGCCGCCTTGTCCGAATCGGTGCTGGCGATCGTGATCGTTCCGTCCTCGGCGATGTCGATCGTGCAGCCCGTCTCCTCGGTGAGCGCACGGATGGTGGAGCCTCCCTTGCCGATCACGTCGCGAATCTTCTCCGAGTTGATCTTCATCGTGTACAGGCGCGGTGCGAACTGGCTGACCTCGGTCTTGGCGCCGCCGACGGCCTCGACCATCTTCGACAGGATATGCAGCCGCGCCTCCTTGGCCTGCGCCAGCGCCACCTGCATGATTTCCTTGGTGATGCCCTGGATCTTGATGTCCATCTGCAGCGCCGTGATGCCAGCGCCGGTGCCGGCGACCTTGAAGTCCATGTCGCCGAGGTGGTCCTCATCACCCAGGATGTCGGTGAGCACGGCGAAGCGATTGCCATCCTTGATGAGGCCCATCGCGATGCCGGCCACGTGGGCCTTCATCGGCACGCCCGCGTCCATCAGGCTCAGGCAGCCACCGCACACGCTGGCCATCGAACTGGAGCCGTTGCTTTCGGTGATCTCGCTCACCACACGCAGCGTGTAGGGGAACTCCTCCTTGGAGGGCAGCACCGCCACCAGAGCGCGCTTGGCCAGGCGGCCGTGGCCGATCTCGCGCCGCTTGGGGCTGCCCACGCGGCCCGTCTCGCCGGTGGCGAACGGAGGCATGTTGTAGTGGAGCATGAAGCGATCTTCGAAGTCGCCGGCCAGCGCATCGATGCGTTGCGCATCGCGCGCAGTGCCCAGCGTGGCGGCGACCAAGGCTTGCGTCTCGCCACGCGTGAACAGCGCACTGCCGTGCGTGCGCGGCAGCACGCTGGTGCGGATCTCGATCGGGCGCACAGTGCGCGTGTCGCGTCCGTCGATGCGGGGCTCGCCGGCGAGGATCTGGCCACGCACGATGCGGCTTTCGATCTCGAACAGCAGGTTCTCGACCTTGACGCTGTCGAACGCGACATCAGCGGCCTTGAGGCCAGCCATCACTTCGGCGTAGGCCGTGCGGCAGGCCTGCGTGCGGGCCTGCTTGCTGCGAATCTGGTAAGCCGCGCGCAGCTTGTCTTCACCCAGCGCAGCGACGCGGCCAATGAAGGCCTCGTCCTTGGCCGGCGCTTGCCATTGCCACTCGGGCTTGCCCGCCCCACGCACGAGTTCGTTGATCGCCGCGATGGCGACCTTGCCCTGGTCGTGGCCAAACACCACGGCGCCGAGCATGACTTCTTCGCTGAGCTGCCGGGCCTCGCTCTCGACCATCAGCACCGCCGCCTCGGTGCCGGAGACGACGAGGTCCATCTGGCTCTCGGCGAGCTGGGCCTTGCTTGGGTTAAGCACGTACTGGCCATTGACATAGCCCACGCGCGCCGCTCCGATGGGGCCATTGAACGGCAGACCGCTGATGGCCAGCGCCGCGCTGGCGCCGATCATCGCCGGGATGTCGGCCGCGACCTCGGGGTTGAGGCTCAGTACGTGGATGACGACCTGCACTTCGTTGAAGAAGCCGTCCGGGAAGAGCGGACGGATCGGGCGGTCGATGAGACGGCTGGTGAGCGTCTCGAGCTCGCTCGGGCGACCCTCGCGCTTGAAGAAGCTGCCCGGAATCTTGCCCGCGGCGTAGGTCTTCTCGATGTAGTCGACGGTGAGCGGGAAGAAGTCCTGCCCGGCCTTGGCCTCGGTGCGTGCCACCACGGTGGCCAGCACGACGGTATCGTCCATGTTGACAAGCACCGCGCCACTTGACTGGCGGGCGATCTCGCCGGTCTCGAGGGTGACGGTGTTGGCGCCCCAGGGGAAGGTCTTGGTGACCTTGTTGAACATGCTCATGCGTGGGTCTCCTTGCTCAGGGTTGAGGAGCGGGTGCCCGCGATGCCATTCCAGCGAAGCCCGTCTCGGCTCTCGAGCAAGCTCGTGAACCTCGGGCACCTTTGGAATGACACGGCAGCGTGCAGCCCAGGATTGAAGAAGTGAAACGGGGCCACCGGGTAGGAGACCCCATCCACGCCACTTACTTGCGCAGGCCCAGCTTGCTGATGAGGGCCGTGTAGCGGTCCGGCTCCTTGTCCTTCAGATAGCTCAGCAGGCGCTTGCGCTGGTTGACAAGCTTGACCAGCCCGCGACGACCGTGGTGGTCTTTGAGGTGCTGTTTGAAGTGCGGTGTGAGATCGTTTATGCGCGCGGTGAGCAGCGCAACCTGCACTTCAGGGCTGCCGGTGTCGGCGGTACTGCGGGCGTTGCCCTTGACGATCTCGGCCTTGGCGGCGACGGTAAGAGGCATGGTCGATGCGTTTCCTGTGTGAAAACGGAAGACCCTGCCACAAGGCGCGCCGTGGCGTACAGGCCGCGGGCGTTGCGCTGGGGTTTCCGAGGTGGGGCTCTGGACTTGCGGTCACCAGTGAAACCGACCGGCGCCGTGCTGTGCTGCCAGAGGAGAGGCTCCTCCGACATCGCCACGCATTGTAGCCGCGACCGGCCCATTGCCCACCGATGGCCCATTGCCCCTGGGGCGTCGGCGCAGTGGTCCTGCTCGCCCGCGTCATGCAACGCAACTGGCGGCGGCGGATTTGATCCATGTCAACTCGTTGTCGTCGCGCCCCCTTGAAACGCCGGCCGCTGGCGTCACTTCCATGCCATGGGCACCGACGCCGTCGCCTCGGCCCGAATCGCAGTCCACCAGCAAGGAGAGCATCATGTTTCTGGTTCCGATGACCCGTGAGTCGCGCGACCTCGCGCGCAGCTTCGATCGCCTGTTCGACGAGACTTTCGGCAGTGCAGCCTTCGGCGTGCCGGCCACGCGCGGCGAGGCCACTACACGCAGCCCTGCGCTGGACGTGGCCGAGTCCGACCGCACCTACACCGTCAAACTGGAGGTGCCCGGCGTGAAAAAGGAAGATGTGAAGGTCACTGTGGATGGCCGGCGCGTGAGCATTCAGGCCCAGAGCGTGACCTCACAAGAGAAGAAGGAGGCCGACCGCCTCATCCACTGCGAGCGCTCGGTCTCCAGCTACGCGCGCAGCTTCACGCTGCCGGTGGAGGTCGACCAGGCCGGCGCCAACGCCCGGCTCGAGCATGGTGTGTTGACCCTGGAATTGCCCAAGCGCGGCGCCACTGCCGCGGCGCAGATCGCGATCAACTGATCGCGTCGCTCGCCGCCGGGTCAGGCCGGCGGCGTTGGCGGCGTTGGCGTTAGGACGGTCACATCCTCCAGCGGCCAGCGCGGGCGCACCTCGAAGGCGCCCGCGCGCGTGCCGTACTCCAATCCGGCACGCACCCTCATCGCCGCGGCGAGCGCGATCATGGCGCCGTTGTCGGTGCACAGGGCCAGCGGCGGATAGTTCACTTGCACGCCCATCCGTACCGCGCCGGCATCCAACGCTAGGCGCAGGCGCCGGTTGGCGCCGACGCCGCCGGCCACCACCAGCTGTCGCAACCCGCTGTCCTTGAGCGCGCGCAACGTCTTGGCCACCAGCACATCGACGATGGCCGCTTGCGTACTGGCGGCGAGGTCGGCGCGCGCGAGCTCGCTCGGCGCCGGGCCGAGCTTGTGCACCTGCGTCATCACGGCGGTCTTCAGCCCGGCGAAAGAGAAATCGAGGTCACCGCTGTGCAGCAGCGGCCGCGGCAGCGCGAACGCGCGCTGATTGCCCTGCTCAGCCAGCCGCGCCAATGCCGGCCCGCCGGGGTACCCCAGACCGAGCAGCTTGGCACTCTTGTCGAAGGCCTCGCCCGCGGCATCGTCGATGGTCTCGCCCAGCAGCGCATAGCGCCCGACACCGTCCA
Source organism: Burkholderiales bacterium (assembly GCA_031401195.1). Lineage (GTDB taxonomy): Bacteria > Pseudomonadota > Gammaproteobacteria > Burkholderiales > Burkholderiaceae_C > Rubrivivax. The sequence goes on along the minus strand of JANNRI010000089.1, from coordinate 56,887 downwards.
CACGCATGAGTTGTGTGTGCCCGCCCGAGACCAACAGCGCGACGAAGGGGAACGACGGCTGGCTGTCGCCCAGGAACGGCGACAGCAGGTGGCCTTCCAGGTGGTGCACGCCGAGCGTGGGCCGCCCAAGAGCCGCGCCCAGCGCCACCGCCACGCCAGCACCCACGAGCAGCGCGCCAGCCAGCCCCGGCCCACGCGTGTAGGCCACCAGGTCGACCTCGGCCAGCGTAAGCCTGGCTTCGGCGAGCACCTGCCGCGCGAGTGGCAATACGCGGCGGATGTGGTCACGCGAAGCAAGCTCGGGCACCACGCCGCCGTAGGCCTCGTGCATCGCTGCCTGGCTGTGCAGCGCTTCAGCCAGCAGGCACGGCGGCCCTGGCGGGCCCGCCCGGACGAGGGCGACCCCCGTCTCGTCGCAGGAGGATTCGAACCCCAGAACGATCATGCGGCCCGCCCTGTGCGCGTCTGGCCCCCACGGGCATCAGCCGTGCTTTTCCTTGGCGTGATTGATCGAGTACTTCGGGATCTCGATCGTCACGTCCTCGTCGCTGACGATGGCCTGGCAACTCAGACGCGAGGTCGGGGTCAGGCCCCAGGCGCGGTCGAGCAGGTCTTCTTCGGCTTCGTCCATCTCGCCCAGCGACCCGAAACCTTCTTTCACCACCACGTGGCAAGTGGTGCAGGCACAACTCATCTCGCAAGCATGCTCGATGGCGATGCCGTTCTCGAGCATCGCCTCGCAAAGGCTCGTGCCGCGCTCGGCCTCGATGGTGTCCCCCTTCGGGCAGTACTCGGGGTGGGGGAGGATGTGGATGACGGGCATGCGGGTCGCGCCTACTCAGACTTCTTCGAGGCGCCGACCGGTCAATGCCTGCCGGATGCCCTCGTTCATGCGCACGGCGGCAAACACCTCGGTGCCGGCGGCCAGGGCCTTGACGGCCGCCTCCACGACGTGGGCGTCTGCGCCTTGGGCGACACGCTCAACCTCGGCCATCAGGCGTTCAATCTCGACCCTTTCGCTCTCGGCGAGCAGCGCGGCATCGGCCACCATGGCCGAGCGCGTGGCGGCCACCATGCGTTGGGCATCGACACGGGCCTCGCGCAGGCTGCGCTCGGCCATGTCGGCGTCGGCGTTGGCGTAGCCTTCGCTCAGCATGCGGGCAATCTCTTCATCGGCCAGGCCGTAGCTGGGCTTCACGGTGACCGAGGCTTCGGCACTCGAGGTCAGCTCGCGCGCGGAGACGCTGAGCAGGCCATCGGCATCGACCTGAAAAGTGACGCGAATGCGCGCTGCGCCGGCCACCATGGGCGGAATGCCACGCAGCTCGAAACGGGCCAGCGAGCGGTTGTCTTCGACGCGGTCGCGCTCGCCTTGCAATACGTGGATGGCCATCGCTGTCTGGCCATCTTTGAAGGTGGTGAACTCCTGCGCCTTCGCCACCGGAATCGTGGTGTTGCGTTCGATCACGCGTTCGACCAGACCCCCCATTGTCTCCAGACCCAGCGAGAGCGCAATCACGTCCAGCAGCAGCAGCTCGCCATCCTTCGCGTTGCCGGCCAGGGCATGGGCCTGGATGGCGGCGCCCACCGCGACGACCTCGTCGGGGTTGACGTCCGTCAATGCCTCGCGACCAAAGAGCTCGCTCACCGCCTGGCGTACGTAGGGCATGCGCGTGCTGCCGCCCACCATCACGACGCCCTTCACGTCGTCGCGCGCGACCTTGGCGTCGCGCAACACGCGCCTGACTTCGCGCAGCGTGCGCTCTACCAGCGGGCGCACCAGCGCCTCGAGTTGAGGCCGCGCCACCGGCACCTCGAGCCCACGGCCGCCGATGGCGGCCCGCCAGGTCGTGGCCTCGGCGCCGGAGAGTGTCTCCTTCGCGGCGCGCGCCGCCACCAGCGCCGCGCGCTTGTCTTGTGGCGTGGTCGCCTCGCTGTCCGCGCCGCGCAGCGCCCAGTCGGCCAGCGATTGGTCGATATCGTCCCCGCCGAGCGCTGCATCACCCCCGGTGGCCACGACTTCGAAAACGCCCTGGGTCAGCCGCAGCAAGGAGATGTCGAACGTCCCGCCGCCCAGGTCGTAGACGGCGTAGAGGCCCTCGCTGCCGTGGTCCAGGCCGTAGGCGACGGCGGCAGCGGTCGGCTCGCTGATCAGGCGCAGCACGTTCAGGCCCGCCAGTTTCGCTGCATCCTTGGTGGCCTGGCGCTGCGCGTCGTCGAAGTAGGCCGGCACAGTGATGACAGCACCGAAGAGCTCGTCACCGAAGCTGTCTTCAGCGCGCTGGCGCAAGGTAGCCAGGATCTCGGCCGACACTTCGACCGGCGTCTTTTCTCCCGCCACTGTGACCAGGGCCACCATGCCGGGCCGGTCGACAAACCGGTAGGGCAGCTTCTCGCGCCCGGCGATGTCGGCCATCCGGCGGCCCATGAAGCGCTTGACCGAGACGACGGTGTTCTCCGGGTCCACCGCCTGCGCCGCGAGCGCGTCATGGCCAATGGCGCGACGGGCTGCATCGAGGTAACGCACGGCCGACGGCAACAGGACGCTGCCGGCACTGTCGGGCAGGCACTCAGCAACGCCATGACGCACGGAGGCGACCAGGGAATGCGTGGTGCCCAGATCGATGCCGACCGCGATGCGCCGCTGATGCGGGTCGGGGCTGGCGCCGGGTTCGGAAATCTGCAGCAGGGCCATCGAGGTGGTGTCTTGTTCTCTTGGGGATCAGCGCCCGGTCAATGCGCGTCCAGCGCTTCCAACCGGCGCGCGATGTCTTCGCGGAATCGGGCGACGAACATCAGCGCGCGCACCTCGGCCGCAGCCGCTGCCGTGTCGCCGGCCTCGTCGTGCCACGCGGCCAGCCGCGCCAAGCCGGCTTGTTCGTCGCGCGCCACTTCGGCGTCGAGCGCCAAGACCGCCTCTGCATCGCCACCCGCATCGTCCAGCGCCTCGCGCCATTGCATCTGGCGCACCAGGAACGCCGGCGGCATCGCCGTGTTGCGTTCGGCATCGATCGGCACACCGCGCAACTCGCACAGGTAGGCGGCACGCTTCAAGGGATCTTTCAGGCGCGAGTGGGCCTCGTTCACACGCACCGCCCACTGCATGGCCAGGCGCTGCGCAGCGGCACCTTCGGCCGCGAAACGGTCGGGGTGCACCTGGGCTTGCAGCGAGCGGCGCCGCTGATCAAGCAACATCCGGTCCACGGCCTGGCGCTCGGGAAGGGCGAGCAACACGAAGTCGTTGTCGGCAATGCGCGGCAACTTGCTCATCGGCTTTGAATCACAGGCGGCGACATGGCGTGGTGCGAAAAAAGGGCGCGGGCCAAGTGCCGCGCCCTGGGGCTGGAAGGTGCCGCGGCTAGACGCGGAACGACTCCCCGCAGCCGCAGCGGTCTTTCTCGCGCGGGTTGTGGAACTTGAAGCCTTCGTTCAGGCCCTCGCGCACGAAATCGAGTTCGGTACCGTCGATGTAGGGCAGGCTCTTGGGATCAACCAGCACCTTCACACCCTGGCCTTCGAAGACCACGTCTTCCGGGGCCACGTCGTCGGCGTACTCGAGCTTGTAGGCCAGGCCCGAGCAGCCGGTGGTCTTGACGCCCAGGCGCACGCCCACGCCTTTGCCGCGGCGGGCCAGGTAGCGCGTGACATGCCTTGCGGCGGCTTCGGTCAGGGTCACAGCCATGGCTGACTCGCTCGCTGCGGTCTCAATGCACGACCGAGCCGGCGCCGACAGCCGCGCCCGGCTTGGGCTCGCGCGCGGCCTGGCCGTGCCGCTCCTTGTAGTCCTGTACCGCCGCCTTGATGGCATCTTCGGCGAGGATGGAGCAATGGATCTTGACCGGCGGCAGCGCGAGCTCCTCGGCGATCTGCGTGTTCTTGATCGTCATCGCCTCGTCCAGGCTCTTGCCCTTGACCCACTCGGTGACAAGCGAGCTCGAAGCGATGGCACTGCCGCAACCGTAGGTCTTGAAGCGCGAATCCTCGATCAGACCCGTGGTTGGGTTGACCTTGATCTGCAGCTTCATCACGTCGCCGCAGGCCGGGGCGCCGACCATGCCAGTGCCTACCGTGTCGTCGCCCTTGTCGAAGCTGCCGACGTTGCGCGGATTTTCGTAATGCTCGACAACCTTGTCGCTGTAAGCCATGGTGCTCTTCCTTGTGCTGTGTTCGTCTGCAAATGCTCAGGGGATCAGTGCGCCGCCCACTGGATCGTGCTCAGATCGACGCCGTCCTTGTACATCTCCCACAGCGGGGAGAGGTCGCGCAGCTTGGCGACGCGGTCGCGCAGCAGGGCAGCGGCGGTGTCGATGTCTTTCTCGGTCGTGAAGCGGCCGATCGTCATGCGCAGGCTGCTGTGCGCCAACTCGTCGCTGCGGCCCAGCGCGCGCAGCACATAGCTCGGCTCGAGACTGGCGCTGGTACAGGCGCTGCCCGAACTGACGGCAATGCCCTTCACACCCATGATCAGACTCTCGCCCTCGACGAAGTTGAAGCTCGCATTCACGTTGTGCGGCACGCGGCGTTCGAGGTCGCCGTTGATGAAGACCTGCTCGATGTCGGAGATGCCGTCGAGCAGACGCCTTTGCAGCATGCGGATGCGCTCGTTCTCGGTGCCCATCTCGAGCCGAGCGATCTCGAACGCCCGGCCCATGCCCACACACTGGTGGGTCGGCAGGGTGCCGCTGCGCATACCGCGCTCGTGGCCGCCACCGTGCATCTGGGCCTCCAGCCGCACGCGCGGTTTGCGCCGCACGTAGAGCGCGCCGATGCCTTTCGGGCCGTAGGTCTTGTGCGAGGCCAGGCTCATCAGATCGACCGGCAGCTTGCCCATGTCGATGATGACCTTGCCCGTGGCCTGCGCAGCATCGACGTGAAAGACGATGCCGCGCTCGCGGCAAATCGCGCCGATCGCCGGGATGTCCTGGATCACCCCGATCTCGTTGTTGACAAACATCACCGAGGCGACGATGGTGTCCTTGCGCAGCGCCGCCTTGAACTTCTCGAGATCGAGCAAGCCGTTTTCCTCGACCTCGAGGTAGGTCACTTCGAAACCCTGGCGCTCGAGTTCGCGCGTGGTGTCGAGCACGGCCTTGTGCTCTGTCCTGACTGTCACGAGGTGCTTGCCGCGGCTCGAGTAGAAGTGGGCCGCGCCCTTGATCGCCAGGTTGATGCTCTCGGTGGCGCCGCTCGTCCAGACGATCTCACGCGGGTCGGCCGCGATGAGTTGGGCCACCTGCTCACGCGACTTCTCCACCGCCTCTTCGGCCTCCCAACCCCAGGCATGGCTGCGGCTGGCCGGGTTGCCGAAGTGCTCGCGCAGCCAGGGGATCATGGCGTCGACCACACGGGGGTCGCAAGGCGTCGTCGCGCCGTAATCCAAGTAGATGGGCAGATGCGGGGTCATGCGGAGTTCGTCGGCTGAATGTGTTGAGGGGGATGGTGCGCGGCCGGTGTTTGCTTCACAGGCACGCGCCGGGTCACTTACTAAACGTGCTGCCCAGCGCGAAAACGGAGTTCGGAGCCGTCACTTTGATCGGCTTGACCACCGGCGACGAGGAGATCGCGCGCTTCACCGGCGCGCCATCGAGCGACACGCCCTTGGCCAGTTGCTCGTCGACCAGACCCCTGAGCGAGATTGAGTCGAGGTACTCGATCATGCGGGTGTTCAGGCTCGCCCAGAGGTCGTGCGTCATGCACTTGCCGCTGTCGGCGCCCATGCAGTCTTCTTTGCCGCCGCAACCGGTGGCGTCCATGGGTTCATCGACGGCAACAATGATGTCGGCAACGCTGATCAGCTCGGCCGCGCGGCCAAGCGAATAGCCGCCCCCGGGGCCCCGAGTGCTCTCGACGAGTTCGTGGCGACGAAGCTTGCCAAACAACTGCTCGAGGTAGGACAGCGAGATCTGCTGCCGCTGGCTGATGGCTGCCAGGGCCACCGGGCCTGCGTGTGAACGCAGCGCCAAGTCGATCATGGCAGTGACGGCGAAGCGGCCTTTGGTCGTGAGTCGCATGGGTGGTGCTCCCTGCGGAACCACCGAGCCCCATGAGCGAGGCCTGGATTGGGTTGATTCCGACTAAACGACTCGACTATACAAGATACCCGAGCAAATCACTCGGCATTAGACCCCGCAGGCAGCTTGGGCATCGCAGCTCCGGTTTCGTCTCCTGGGCGCCGCCATGCTGCCGGCTTCAGCGCAACGCTGGATTGCTCCCAGCGCCCACGAATGCACCCTGCCCCGGCTGGCCGGCGGGCACTTTGCCCTCCCGCTGCAGTCGCTGCACGAAGCCATCGCAGGCCCGTTCGACCAGATCGAGCACGCGCTCGAAGCCCTCCTCAGGGCCGTAGTACGGGTCGGGCACTTCCAGTTCGGACAGCCCACCGGCCGCGGCCAGCAACTCGATGCGTGGCCCGTTTGATGTGGGCGACTTTCGTTGCAGCCAGGCCAGGTTGCCCTCGTCCATGGCGAGCATCCAGTGAAAGCGGGTGAAGTCCTTGGAAAGTACGGGGCGCGCCTTCAGGCCGGCAATGTTGTAGCCGCGAGCCGCCGCACGCTTGATTGCGCGCGGGTCGGGCGGATCTTCGCGATGGAAGCCATGGGTGCCTGCCGAATCGACACACACCATCCGATGCAGACCCTCGCGCCGCAGCCTCGAGCGCAACACGCCCTCCGCGGTGGGTGAACGGCAGATGTTGCCCGTGCAGACCAACAACACGTGCAGGGCATCTGGGAACGGCGGCTCGTCAACGACGCTCGGCGCACGTTTCCAGAAGGTCAGCGAGGGGAGACGCTCCAGCAAGGCCATGCGGCTCAGCATACCAAGGCAGAGCACCCTGGCGTTCAACAAAGGCTTCAAGCGTCACAACATTGCGGCCGATAACGAGGCCAATTCCTCTGGAAACGCCCCGGCATCCGCCATGCCCCGACCCTGCTCCCGACCTCGCCACTCCACCGAAGCGCATACGCGCCGCCGACGGCTCGACTGCCCTCGGTGTGCCGGCGCGGTGCGGCGCGCGCGAAAGACAGCGCTGCAACGGCTGTTGCTGGGTGGCAGGACTTACACGCGGTACCGCTGTGCCGATGCCACCTGTGCTTGGAGTGGACTGCTCAGGCGCCGCCTCGCGCCCGGCAGCCTTGCTGCGGCTCTGTGGACACCACGCCTGCTGCGAGGCCTGGTGCCACTGGCCTTCGCGGCCATGGCCGTGGCCGCCGCTCAATGGGGTGCCACGCGGGCCCCGGTGGCCGACGTGGCAGTCGGCGCCAGACTGTTTGCTCCGGGCGAAGCCTTCGATGGCGAAGCGCTGCCCCTGGATCATCCACTGCTGCTGCCGGCCGCTTTCGAGGCACTGTCGGAACCGGCGGCGCACTCGGCCCATCGTCCCCAAGCCTCGCCGTTGGCGCTTCGACGCTTCTGTGCTTGGGGCCGCCCGGGCCGCATGCCCTATCGCGGCACGGTCGACGAAGCATTGCTCGCGGCACAGCTTCCGCAAGCAGTGCGGGATCAGAGCGGTGCGGCCATCACCGCGCGTCGACCCGACGGCCGCGTCACGATCGCCAACGACGCCATTCGATCGCAAAGTGGCGGCCGCATCTACGATACCCACGGATTCGCGATGAGCTACGGCCGCACTTTGTGCCTGGGTACGCGAGTGAACTTCAAGCCCGGTCACACGGAAGCTGCCAGCCTTTACGAGGCCCAAGACACAGACGGCCGCCTCTACAGCGTCATGGTGCCCGACGTCTGCGGCAACATCTCCGTCATCAAGGCGCGCGCCCCGGGGCCCGGAAGCTCAGGCATTGGCCTCGCGGCCCTGCCCGGGCCCGACCCCTGGGAACCCGACGGGCCGGGATTCCGGATCGCACACGCGGAGCCGAGGGACAAGCCACACGAGGTGCCTGTGCCCGGCACACTGGCGCTTGCGCTGCTTGCTCTGGCAGTGTTGTCGGTCAGGCGCCGCGCGGGCCTCGTCCGGCAGGCGTGCCCGGCAGACGATACGCAGCCACACCCGACACGCTGCCCCTGAGGCCCGGTACACCCGTCGCACCGGCCGCGCCGGCCACACCGGCCGCGCCTGCCGCGCCTGCCGCAAGAGGCAATACCGTGCTGTCGCGCACGTTGGCACCGAAAGCCTGTTCGCGCAGTTGCGCAAGCTGATCACGCACCCGCGCCGCCTTCTCGAACTCGAGGTTGCGCGCGTGCTCGAGCATCTGCCGCTCGAGCAGCTTGATGCGCTTGCCAAGATCCTTTTCATCCATCAACTCGTACTCGGCCGCGGCTTTTGCAGCCTTCAAGTCGTCCTTGGCCGTCTTGTCGGAAACAACGCCGTCGATGAGATCGCGCACCCGCTTGACCACGGTGCGCGGCACGATCCCAAGCTCTGTGTTGCGTGCGATCTGCCTGGCGCGCCTGCGTTCAGTCTCGCCGATGGCGGCCTTCATCGAATCGGTCATCCTGTCGGCGTACAGGATGGCTTTGCCATTGACGTTGCGCGCCGCGCGGCCGATGGTCTGGATGAGGCTGCGCTCGGCACGCAGGAAGCCCTCCTTGTCGGCGTCGAGGATGGCCACGAGGCTTACCTCGGGCAGGTCGAGGCCCTCGCGCAGCAGGTTGATGCCCACCAACACGTCGAACACCCCGAGTCGCAGATCGCGCAGGATCTCCACGCGCTCGACGGTGTCGATGTCGCTGTGCAGATAGCGCACCTTGACGCCGTTCTCCGCAAGGTACTCGGTGAGCTGCTCGGCCATGCGCTTGGTGAGCGTGGTGATGAGCACGCGGTCATGGGCCTCGACCCGTTCACGGATCTCCTGCAACACGTCGTCCACTTGGTGCGCAGCTGGCCGCACCTCGACCTCGGGGTCGACCAGTCCCGTCGGCCGCACAAGTTGCTCGACGACCTGCCCCGCGTGCGTCCGCTCGTACTCCGCCGGCGTGGCCGAGACGAACACGGCTTGGCGCATCTTGCGCTCGAACTCTTCGAACTTGAGCGGCCGGTTGTCCAGCGCACTGGGCAAACGGAAACCGTACTCGACGAGCGTGGTCTTGCGTGCACGGTCGCCGTTGAACATGCCGCTCAGCTGCCCGATCAGCACGTGGCTCTCGTCGAGGAACATCAGACTGTCCTGCGGCAGGTAGTCCACCAGCGTCGACGGCGGCTCGCCGGGGGCGCTCGCCGAGAGGTGGCGCGTGTAGTTCTCGATGCCCTTGCAGTGGCCCACCTCCTGCAGCATCTCGAGGTCGAATCGCGTGCGCTGCTCCAGGCGCTGCGCCTCCACGAGTTTGCCGGCCTTCACGAGCTCGTCGAGGCGTTCGCGCAGTTCGACCTTGATGGTCTCGATCGCGGCCACGACGCGGTCCCGCGGTGTCACGTAGTGGCTACTCGGGTAGACCGTGAAACGCGGGATCTTCTGGCGCACGCGACCGGTGAGCGGGTCGAGCAGCGACAGCGACTCGATCTCGTCGTCCAGCAGCTCGATGCGCATCGCCAGCTCGCTGTGCTCGGAGGGAAATACATCGATGGTGTCACCACGCACGCGAAAGCTGCCGCGGCCGAATTCGATCTCGTTGCGTTTGTATTGCATGCGGATGAGCTGCGCGATCACGTCGCGCTGGCTCATCCTGTCGCCCACCCGCAGCGTCATCACCATGCGGTGGTAGTCGCTCGGGTTGCCGATGCCGTAAATGGCACTCACCGTGGCGACGATGACGACGTCTCGACGCTCGAGCAGGCTCTTCGTGCACGACAAGCGCATCTGCTCGATGTGCTCGTTGATCGAGCTGTCCTTCTCGATGTAGAGGTCACGCTGAGGCACGTAGGCCTCGGGCTGGTAGTAGTCGTAGTAGCTGACGAAGTACTCGACCGCGTTCTTCGGGAAGAACTCGCGGAACTCGCTGTACAGCTGTGCGGCGAGCGTCTTGTTGGGCGCAAAGACTATCGTCGGGCGCCCCATGCGGGCGATGACCTGTGCCATCGTGAAGGTCTTGCCCGAGCCCGTGACGCCCAGCAGGGTCTGGAAAGCCAGGCCGTCGCCCATGCCATCCACGAGCGCCGCGATGGCCTCGGGTTGGTCGCCCGCAGGCAAGTAGGGCTGGAAGAGCTGAAAAGGCGAATCCGGGAAGCTCGCGAAATCGCCGACAGGGGCGTCATCGGCAGCCGCCACGTGGGGCAAGGCCTGGGCTGCGACGGTCGGATGCATGGGCGGGGTGCCTCGCGAAAACTTGAATCGGCAAGCGTAGCGCACTGCGCTCCTCGCGGACCCGCCCATCGTTCAGCAAGAGCTTCTCGCTGTATGGAGAACGGGTCGGTGCGCTCTCGGTCGTGTGCGTCGAAGCCGAGGAAGCCGCTCGCGTGCGCTCGCAACTGAAGGTCGTGATCCGCAGGAAATTTGCACGCGGAGTTCGGCGTCTATGGGCTTGACTCGGGCCGCATCTGCGTGGCCGCGCTCAATCTCGGGAATCTGCCCCCGGGCCGTGGGGGCTTTGGCGCGCGTGATGTAAGTACGCCCGAGCCTGCGGCGGGCGGGATTGCCACCCAAATCGGGGCGTCGTTGACGCTTGCGCGCAGCAGGCGGCAAGTCAACATGGGCCAACCTGGGGCGCCAGCCTCAGGGACCAATGCTGCGCCGCAGCAAAATTCAGGTTACATTCGGCCGCGTGCCAAAGAGCCAAGGCCACCTCTTCAGTGGCAACGCCAGACAGACCCTCGGAGACATTTGATGCTGTACCAGTTGTACGAAACCCAACGCGCTTTGATGGCCCCGTTTTCGGAGTTCGCCAGCGCCTCGGCCAAGCTGTATAGCCACCCCCTCTCACCCTTTGCGCATGTACCGATGTCGCAGCGGGTTTCGGCTGGCTTCGACCTCCTGCACCGCCTGGCCAAGGAGTACGAGAAGCCGCCGTTCGGCATCACCTCGGCCAGCGTGAGTGGCGTGGAAGTCGCGGTGCAGGAGCAGGTGGCCGTCAAAAAGCCGTTTTGCAGGCTGTTGCGCTTCAAGCGCTTCACGGACGTGCCGCGGGCTCTGGAGCAGATGCGGTCCCAGGCGACAGTGTTGGTGGTGGCGCCGTTGTCGGGCCATCACAGCACCCTCCTGCGCGACACCGTCAAGGGCCTGCTAAACGATCACAAGGTCTACATCACCGACTGGACCGATGCCCGCATGGTGCCGATCGACCAAGGCGCATTCCGGCTCGACGACTATGTGACCTATGTGCAGGACTTCATTCGCCACATTGGGCCCGACGTGCACGTGATCTCGGTGTGCCAGCCCACGGTGCCGGTGCTCGCCGCGGTGTCGCTGCTGGCCAGCGCCGGCGAGTTCACGCCACGCACGCTGACGATGATGGGCGGACCGATCGACGCCCGAAACAGCCCCACCGCGGTCAACAACCTGGCCACGAACAAGAGCCACAGCTGGTTCGAGAACAACGTCATCTTCCGCGTGCCGCAGAACTACCCCGGCGCGGGACGCCGCGTGTACCCCGGTTTCCTGCAGCACAGCGGCTTCGTCGCGATGAACCCCGACCGCCACCTTTCCAGCCACTACGACTACTTCCGCGATCTCATCCGGGGCGACGACGACAACGCCGAGTCTCACCGCCAGTTTTACGACGAGTACAACGCGGTGCTGGACATGCCGGCAGAGTACTACCTAGACACGATCCGCATCGTGTTTCAGGAGTTTGCCCTCGTCAACGGCACCTGGCGCGTGAACGGCGATCTGGTGCGGCCGCAGGACATCAAGAGCAGCGCGCTGCTGACTATCGAGGGCGAGCTCGACGACATCTCCGGCGCCGGCCAGACGAAGGCGGCTCACGGGCTCTGCACAGGCGTGCCGGCGACGCGCCGATTCCACCTCGACGTGAAGGGCGCGGGCCACTACGGCATCTTCTCGGGCCGGCGTTGGCGCGAGAAGGTCTGCCCCGATGTGCGCTCGTTCATCGCCAAGCACGACGCCGTCCAGACAACGGCCCGTGTGACGCCGCTGGCCGCGGCGCGGCGGCCCGCGCGGCGCTGAGTGTTGTTGCTGAGCGTTTGAGATCGGCGGCGGCCCGTCCGGCGGGCGCCGATAATCCGCCGGTGAGTGACGCCGCAGCGCCGACATTCCAGCCCATCGATTCGGCCGTCGCCGCGTTGGCCGACCGTCTCGACGCCGCGCTGCCGCAAACCCAGTGCACGCGCTGCGGCTACCCCGACTGCCGCGGCTACGCCGATGCAATGGCCGCGGGCGCAGCGGACATCAACCGCTGTCCGCCCGGTGGTGCCGAGGGCATCGTGCGCCTGGCGACGATCACCGGCCGAGCGATCCGACCGCTCGATCCCGAGCGGGGCCATGAAGGCCCGCGCGCGCTGGCGGTGATCGACGAGGCCTGGTGCATCGGCTGCACTTTGTGCATCAAGGCTTGCCCGGTGGACTGCATCGTCGGCGCCTCCAAGCTAATGCACACCGTCATTGCGTCGCTGTGCACGGGCTGCGAGCTTTGCATTCCGGTGTGTCCGGTCGATTGCATCGCGATGGTTCCCGTGACGGCGCCACGCACCGGATGGGCGGCCTGGGGCGCACCGGAGGCCGCCGATGCCCGCCAGCGCTACGCTTTCCACCAGCATAGGGTGTCGCGCGAGAAACAGGAGAACGACGAGCGTCTTGCGGCAAAGGCTACGCAGAAGCTGGCCGATCTGGAGTCCGCGAGCAGCATCACCGACCCCGAAGCACTGGCGCGCAAGCGCGCCGTGGTCGAAGCAGCAGTGCACAGAGCAAGAGGGCGTCGCCCGCCCGACAACGCGGCCGAGAGCGGCGAAGCCGGCACCGCCGGAAATGACCGCACACCGAATGGCGGACGCGGAGGCGGCACATGAGCAGCCGGGCCGCTCCCAAGGCGAATGCCGCAGTGCGCAGCACGGAGGTGGCGTGATGAGCCCCGAGGCGGTGGAATCGTTTTTCGCCACGTTGGCCGCAGCCAACCCCCGTCCGCAGAGCGAGCTCGAATTCAGCAGTGTGTTCGAGTTGCTGGCCGCCGTGCTGCTCTCGGCACAGGCCACCGACGTGGGCGTCAACAAGGCCACGCGGGCCTTGTTCGCGCGCGCCTGGACGCCGCAACGCGTGCTCGCACTCGGCTTGCCTGCACTGACCGAGGCCATCCGGACCATCGGCCTCTTCCGAACCAAGGCGCGCAACCTGCACGAAACCTGCCGCATCCTCGTCGAAGAGCACGCGGGCGAGGTGCCGCACGACCGCGCAGCCCTCGAGCGCCTGCCGGGGGTAGGCCGCAAGACCGCCAACGTGGTGCTCAATGTCGCCTTCGGTGAATCGACCATGGCCGTGGACACTCACATCTTTCGTGTATCCAACCGCACGGGGTTGGCGCCGGGCAAAGATACGCTTGCGGTGGAGCGGGCGCTGCTCGCGCGTGTGCCGCCTGCCTACCAGCGTGATGCGCATCACTGGCTCATCCTGCACGGGCGCTACGTGTGCCTGGCGCGCACACCGCGCTGTGCGGCCTGCAGCGTGCAATCCTTCTGCGACTTCCCAACCGAGGCATCTCCTAGAATTGTTGGGTCGGAGGCGACCTGAGATGGCCAAGTTCGAGGATCTCGCCGAACGGGTCGACCGTTTGGTCTTGCGGCATCAGGAGTTGAAGCGCACGAGCGCTCTCATCTCGCAGCAGTTGGTGACAGTGACCAACGAGCGTGACAGCCTGCGCTCGCGGCTGGCTGCTGCGCGCGCGCGCATTGACGCCCTTCTCGCCCGCTTGCCCGCGGGAGCCACCGACTCCACGGGCGAGGGCTCGGTACGATGAAGCAGATCGAGGTCAGCATCCTCGGACAGGCCTACACCCTGGGCTGCCCCGAGGGCGGCGAAGAGCAGTTGGCCAAGGCCGTGGCCAGCGTGGACCGTGAGATGACCACCATTCGCGACGCCGGCAAGGTGAAGGCGCGCGAGCGTATCGCCGTCCTGGCCGCGTTGAATCTCGCTTACCAGATCGCCGAACGTGGGCTGGCCGGTGAGGCTGCCCAGGACCCTCGTGCTGGCTCGGGCGACGTGGCCGATCTACTTCGTCGCGTGGACGCCGCACTGGCGGACGACGGCCAGTTACTCTGACACCAGTTTCAGCGTTGCCACGGTGCCGCTGTGACATTCGGCCTCGCCGCAGCAGCACCCGCGAGGCATAGAATGATCTCGTCCGTCGTGATGCGTGGGCTCATATTTTCTTGAACCGATGCTCATTGAGCAAGGGCTTGGAATATTGCCAGGCAGGTGTGATCGTCTCGCGTCAGATGAACCCGAAGCCCGGTTGACCTCGCCCACCTGAACTTCCGCTGAGGGTTCGGGAATGCGGTTCGCGTGGCACGACGGACACCTTTGTTTCCTCGCGTCCGCTTGGCCCTGCCGCGGACGCATCGGCGGACCTTGTCCCAACTGCCCGCAACCCCCGGCCGCAGGCACATGTCCCACCACTGGCTGATGAAGAGCGAACCCGACGAGGTCTCGATCGACGACCTCGCCGCTGCGCCGAGCCAGACGTTGCCATGGACCGGAGTGCGCAACTACCAGGCCCGCAACTTCATGCGTGACGGCATGCAGCCTGGAGACGGCGTGCTTTTCTATCACTCCTCATCCCCCGAGCCTGGCGTGGCCGGCATCGCGCGCATCGTCGGCCGGGCTGAGCCGGACGAGAGCCAGTTCGACCCGGCCAGCCCTTATCACGACTTCAAGAGCACACGCGAGGCCCCACGCTGGTTGCAGATCGACGTACGCCTGGTACGCAAGACGCGCCTGCTGTCGCTCGCCGAGATGCGTCTGGCGCCCGAGCTGGCCTCGATGACGGTGCTGCAACGAGGCAATCGCCTCTCCATCACACCCGTCAACGAACCGCAGTGGGCGGCCGTGCTCGCGCGCCTCGCGCGGCCGGCCTGAACCGCACGCATGGCCGAACTCGGGGCCCTCTTCATCGCGGAGTTGTTGCTGCTCGGAGCCATCGTCGGATTCTTGGCCGGGCTGCTCGGGATCGGCGGCGGGATGATGATGGTGCCGGTGATGACGCTGCTGTTGATGCAGCGCGGCGTCGATTCGGGGCTGGCGGTGAAGATGGCCATCGCCACATCGGGTGCTTCGATCTTGTTCACCTCGGTGTCCAGTCTGCTGGCCCACCATCGGCTGGGTGCTGTGCGCTGGCCGCTGGTGGCGGCGTTCGCGCCTGGCGTGGCCCTGGGGGGCATCGCGGCCGGCGCAGGCGTACTGGCCCTCGTGCAAGGCCAGTGGCTGGCAATGGCGTTCGCGGTATTCAATGCCGTGATGGCCTGGCGGATGTGGAGCGGGAGCACACCCACGGGGCAGCGTGCGCTGCCTGGCACCTTCGGGCTGGCGGGCGTCGGCGCCGGAATCGGCTTCATCTCTGCGCTGGTCGGCGCTGGTGGCGCATTTCTCTCGGTGCCGTTCATGACCCGTTGCTCGGTGCCGATGCGCGAGGCGGTGGGCACGAGCGCAGCTTTGGGCTTTCCCATCGCGCTGGCCAGCAGCGCCGGCTATGTATTGGGCGGCTGGTCACTGTCCAACGCGCTGCCGGGTGCAATCGGCTACCTCTACCTGCCCGGGATCCTGATCGTGGCCTCGGCGAGTGTGTTGCTCGCGCCGATCGGCGCCCGCACTGCACAGCGCATTTCCGTGGCTCAGCTGCGGCGGGCCTTCGGGCTGCTGCTGGGCGCGCTCGCGATGTACATGGCCTGGCAGGCCATCAAGGGCACCTGAGTCGCTCCGCGGCTAGGCGGGTGCCGTGCGGTGTCGGCCGGCGCAAGTGCTGGTCATGTCGGGCATCAACTCGCCTCAAGCGTGATGGCGGCCAAGGCCACATGGTTGCCGCCACGGCGCTGCGACTCTTCCAGCGCCGCCGAGCAGGCCTGCACCAATTCAGCCAGCGCGTTGGCCGTGTGCGGAAAGCTTGCCACGCCCATCGCCACCGTGAAGCGGATTTCCTTGCCGTCGGACACCACGATCTCGGCCTCGCAACGCCGCCGCAGGCCTTCCATGCGCGAGTGGGCCGTCGCCAGGCCCACGCCCGACAGCAAGACCGCGAAGCGCAGTTCATCGAGCCTGCAGGCGGCGTCCATGGCACGCACACCTCCTCTCAACAGCCGTCCCAATGCGGCATGCACGGTCGGAGCCAACGGCAGCGACGGGGGCGCTTGGACGACCTCTGCCGCCTCTGCCGACACTTGCGCGTCGATCTCGATGAAGACGATCGAGAACTCGCGGTGCTCTCGGCTCGACAGGTCCACCTCCCGCCGCAACTGATCCTCGAAGTGCGCCTTGGCGTAAAGACCCGATGCTGGGTCGCGCAACGCCTGGTCGGAGATCTCGCGGCGCAAGGCTTCGTTGGCGGACTGCAGCTGCTCGATCTGCGCCAGCGCGCCACGCAGCTGCGTCTCGTGCTGCTTGCGTTCGGCAAGATCGGTCCACAGGCTGAGCAGCCAACGTGCCGCGCCACCCTCCAATCCCTGGCCGAAGCGCCAGACGGCGAGGTCGTGCGCCTGTCCAGCGAAGGTCACCCGGTGCTCCGCGGCCATCGGCTCCCCGTGCGCGATGGCAGCCTGGTCGGCGGCGCGCAATGCCGCGGCCGTGGCGGCGTCGAAGATCTCACCATCGGTGCGCCCGACGACGGGGCCAGCCAGACGGGCGACCCAGGCCACCAGCACCTCGTTGGCATACACATAGCGGCCGCTCTTGACATCCTTCAGCGCCAAGCCCACACCGGAAGGCGCCAGCAAAGCGCCCCAGGCGTCGGCAGGAAGGCTTGCCAATGCGGAGAGCGCGGCCGGCAACGCCGTGACCTGGCCGGTCTCGGGAGATGCGGGCTGCGCAGTTTCAGGGCTCATCGCTGGCGCTCAGGCTGGGCGGGTGGGAGTGCTTGACTCGGCCGTATGCGCATCTTGGTGCGCCGGCGCCCATCTCGCAAGGGAGATCGACACCAAGCCCCCTGTTCTTGAACCACCACCGGTCTGGGCCCGGGACAAAGCGGTGTCCCGACACGGTGTCCCGCGCGCCTTGTCGCACATGCGAATGCCGCTACAATCGTTGGCTTCGCTGTCCGGACAGCCCCCAACACCCATCTGCACCTGCCCCTTCATGACCACGATTCGCGTCAAAGAGAACGAGCCCTTCGACGTAGCGCTTCGCCGCTTCAAGCGCACGATCGAAAAGATCGGCCTGCTGACCGAACTGCGCGCTCGCGAGTTCTACGAGAAACCCACGGCCGAACGCAAGCGCAAGAAGGCTGCAGCGGTGAAGCGCCATTTCAAGCGCGTGCGCAGCATGCAACTGCCCAAGAAGATGTACTGACCAGCGCGCGTATCCTCGCCCTGAGCCCGCGCGGCATGCCGTTGCGGGCTCATTTGTTTTGGAGGTGACCTTGTGAGCTTGAAGGATCGCATCAACGAAGACATGAAGACCGCCATGCGCGCCAAGGATGCACCTCGTTTGTTGTGCATTCGAATGCTGATGGCGGCGGTGAAGCAACGCGAGGTTGACGAGCGAATCACGCTGGACGACACCGCCGTGGTGACCATCGTCGACAAGCTCATCAAGCAGCGACGCGACTCCATTGCCGCATTCCAGCAAGGCGGCCGGAGCGATCTCGTCGACAAGGAAAGTGCCGAGGTGGTGGTGCTGCAAGCCTACCTGCCCGAACGCCTGTCGTCCGAGGCGCTCACCGCCGCGGTCGCGGCCCTCGTGGCCGAAATCGGTGCCTCGGGGCCAGGCGACATGGGCCGCGTGATGGGCCTGGCGAAATCGAGGCTGGCCGGTATTGCCGACATGGGCCAGCTCAGCGCCACGGTCAAGCAAGCGCTTGCCGGCACCATAGGATGACGCCGATGAGCAATTCCGAACTGCCGGTTCGCGCTGTCGCTCCCGACGTCTGCGTGGCGTCCCAACTCACACCCACCGCGATGGCCGAAGCCGCACGACTGGGATTTCGCAGCGTGGTCAACAACCGGCCGGACTTCGAGCACGGACCCGATCAACCGACCAATGCCGCCATCGAGGCGGCGGCGCGGGCCGCAGGGCTCGAGTACCGCTTTCTGCCCGTGGACGGTGGCTACCAGTCGCCCGAGCAGATCGCCGCCTTCGCGAAGCTGCTGCAGGAGTTGCCGCGCCCGATTCTCGCCTTCTGCCGCTCCGGGGCACGCTCGACGCGGCTGTTCATGGCCGCGCAGTCGCTCTAGCCCGTCGCGCAGGGGACTGAACTCGCATTGATCAGCGTAGCCTGACCCAGGCCACCTCGAGCCAGTTGTCGGCACGGTGCACCACCTCCACCGAGGTGCGCATCGCCCACGGAATCACCTGCCGGTGCAAAGGTAGCGTGTGGAACTGCTCCTTCCACTCGCGCAGAGCCGCCTTGATCAGCTGTTCTCGCTTGTCCGGGTCGGCCTCCACGCTGGAGGCGGCAGCGAGCTGGTCAACACGCTCGTTTCGAGCGCGGCCATAGTTGTACAGCCCCTCGCCCTTCGGCCCGGGGCTGCGCATGACCGGGGTGAGCGTGGTCTCGGCATCGGTGACGGCGCCGCCCCAGCCCAGCAAGTACATGCTCGTGTCCCACTTCTCCATCTTGGGAAAGAAGAGGGCACGCGGCATCGCGTTGACCCGGACCTTGACCTTGAGCTGCGCCCACATCCCGGCCAGCGCGATGCAGATCTCCTCGTCGTTCACGTAGCGGTTGTTCGGGCAATCGAGCGTGACCTCGAAACCATCGGCGTATCCGGCCTCCGTCATCAAACGCCTCGCAAGTGCGACGTCGAACGGTGCCCGGCGCTCGAGCTCCGGGTCGTTGAACGCACCCAGCGGTGAGGGCGTGACACCGCCGGTGGGTGCCGACAACCCGTTCATCAGCTTGCCGCGCAGGGTCTCGATGTCGATCGCCATGAAGAGCGCACGGCGCACGCGCAGGTCCTTGAACGGGTTGCGGCCTTTGACGCTGCCATGTACCAATTCATCCCGATGCTGGTCCATGCCGATGAAGATCAATCTGTTCTCGGGGCCCTCGATCACCTTCACGCCACTGATCGCACGCAGACGGGGCACGTCGCGTGGCGCAGGGTCGATCACGAAATCGATCTCACCGGAAACGAGAGCGGCCAAGCGCGTTGCGTCGTTGGCAATCGGCGTGTAAATGATCTCCGAGACGTTGCCGGTGGGCCGGTCCCACCACGCCGAGTTGCGCTTGAAAGTGGTCTTGATGCCCGGCTGGCGCAACTGAAGCATGAAGGGGCCGGTGCCGTTGGCCGCAAACGAGGCGTGGCTTTCCTCCTTGTTCTTGAATTCCAGAGGGCGCACCACGCGGTGCCGTTCTGCCCACGCGCGGTTCATGATGAAGACCGAGTCGATGTGCTGAAGGAAGATGGGGTTCACCCGCTCGAGCCGGAACTCCACCGTCTGGGTGTCCACCGCCACCGGCACGCCCAGCGCATTGGCGTACACGCTGAACGTGGAGACCGGATCCTTCGCACGGTTCACCGAAAACACCACGTCGTCGGCGCCGAGGGGCGTGCCATCGTGGAACTTCACGCCGGGTCTGAGCTTGAAGCGCCATGTCAGCGGACCGGTCTGTTGCCAGGCAACGGCCAGCGATGGCTCGAGGGCCAGCTGCCGGTCACGCCGTGTGAGACGCTCATAGACCTGCCCGTTGACGGTGTTGGTGAGGCCCTCGTTCTGCGAGTGCGGGTCCATCGTGAGCGGGTCGCCCTGGCTCGCCCAACGCAAGGTCTGCGCCTTGGCCGCGCAGACGCTGAGGGCCATGCACAGGGCAAGCCCGAGACCAGAAATCGAATGGCGGATCCTCATGCCGTGGCTCCTGTCGGCTCGTGGACATGCAGTGTAGGGAGCGTCATGGCCGCCCGCCCGTCCCGCCCGCCCGTCCCCGCGCTCGGCGGGCCAAGGGCGCGTGGAAGACACACAGAGTGCCCATGGGCGTCCAGAAAGCATACAGGGCACCCATGGGCGCCCTGTGCAGGAGAACTTGGCGGAGTGGACGGGGCTCGAACCCGCGACCCCCGGCGTGACAGGCCGGTATTCTAACCAACTGAACTACCACTCCGTGTCGGTGGCTGCCTTGCCGGACCCCTGGATAGCCATGTGTCCGCGAGCACAGCCAAGCTCGTCTTCTGGTCTCGCATGCCAGCCGAAACTGGCGTCCCCTAGGGGATTCGAACCCCTGTTACAACCGTGAAAGGGTCGTGTCCTAGGCCTCTAGACGAAGGGGACCGGATCCGCGATCTCTTCTCAAACGGCGCCTGATACCTGCAGGTGATGGTGGTGGAGGTAAGCGGGATCGAACCGCTGACCTCTTGCATGCCATGCAAGCGCTCTCCCAGCTGAGCTATACCCCCGACTTCCAGTCCGGACTGTGGCCCAGTCGCCGTTCAAGCGAGTCTTTCAGTATATCTGATCGCAAGCGATCGGCTCAATCCAAGCGCAGGCGTCGGAGCACAGTTTCGCGAGGGAGCAATGCCAGAACGGCGTCGATCGGTGGCGTCTGCGTCCGCCCGCACACGAGCACACGCACCGCCGGCGCAAGTTGCGGCATCTTGATCTGGTGTGCCGTGAGGCTGTCCTTCATGGCCAGCGCGATGCCGGTCTTGTCCCAGGGCTCGAGAGCCGCGAACTTGTCGCGCAACGTGCGAAGCGCAGGCCGGACCGCATCGGTGACGAGCGTCTGCACATCGGCAGCGGCTGGCTCGACATGCACATAGATCGTTGCGACCCAGTCCGCCAGTTCGACCACCGTGCTGCAACGATCCTTGAACAGGGCCGACGCGCGCGCAAGCAGGCTTGTGTCATCGCCGCCCGCGAGGCCCCGCCGCGCCAGTTCATCGCGCACCAGCTCCGCGAGGCGCGCATCGTCTGCCTGTTTGATGTAGTGCGCATTGACCCACGCGAGCTTGGCCGGATCCCACTGCGCCGGGCTCTTGGAGAGGTGGCTGCCATCGAACCACTGCACCATCTGCTCGCGGCTGAAGAGCTCGTCGTCACCATGGCTCCATCCCAGTCTCGCCAGGTAGTTGAGCATGGCCTCGGGCAGATAGCCGGCCTCCTTGTAGGCCGTGACGCTGACCGCACCGCGTCGTTTGCTCAGCTTCAAGCCATCGTCGCCAAGAATGATCGGGCAGTGGCCGAATCTCGGCGGCTCGACGCCGAGAGCGCGAAAGATGTTGATCTGCCACGGCGTGTTGTTGATGTGCTCATCACCGCGGTAGACATGTGTGATTCGCATGTCCCAGTCGTCGACGACAACAGCGAAGTTGTAAGTCGGGATCCCTGGCGCGATCGCATCTACGCCCACACTGGCACTGGCACTGGCACTGGCGGCAGCGGGACCAGGGCGCAGGATGATCAGGTCGTCGATCTCCTCGTTGGAGATGCTGATCGGCCCCTTGACGAGATCGTCCCAGTGCACGCTGCCCGCAGCGGGGTTCGCGAAGCGCACGACCGGAGTCACACCCCCCGGCGGCGCTGGCAGCACCTTGCCCGCCGCGGGGCGCCAGCGGCCGTCGTAGCGTGTCTTCTCGCCGCGCGCGCGTTGGGCCTCGCGCATCGCATCCAATTCAGCGGGGGTACACCAACAGCGGTATGCCGTGCCGGCGGCGATCATCTGCTCCACCACCTCGTGGTAGCGGGCCAGGCGCTGCATCTGGAAGACGGGCCCTTCGTCATGCTCCAGACCCAGCCACCGCAGGGCTTCGATGATCTGCTGCACGGCGCCCTCGGTTTCGCGCTCGCCGTCGGTGTCCTCGATGCGCAGCACGAACTCGCCGCCGTGGTGGCGCGCGAAGGCCCAGGAATACAGCGCCGTGCGCGCGGTGCCCAGATGGAGGAAGCCCGTGGGCGAGGGCGCAATCCGGGTGCGAACCTTCTTCGTCATCTCGCTCACGCCAATGCTGTCAGGCCACGCAGCAGATCAGCTTTCAGGTCTTCGAGGTCCTCCAGTCCCACGCCCAATCGGACCATGCCCTGCGCAATACCCGCGGCCAGCCGCTGCTCCTCGGTGAGGCGGCCGTGCGAGGTGCTTGCCGGGTGGCTGATGGTGGTCTTGGTATCGCCGAGATTGGTGGTGATGGAGCACACGCGTGTCGCGTCGATGACCGAGAAGGCCGCCGCGCGAGCACCACGAACCACGAACGACACCACCGCCCCGCCCTGCCCACCTTGCTGAGCCATGGCCAGCGCATGCTGCGGGTGCGAGCGCAAGCCCGGGTGGTAGACACGCTCCACGGCTGGCTGCGCCTCGAGCCAGTGCGCCAGCGCCAGCGCCCGTTCGCCCTGGGCCTTCATGCGGATCGACAGCGTCTCCAGGCCCTTGAGTACGACCCAGGCGTTGAAGGGCGACAACGACAGGCCCATCGTGCGCAGCATCGGCACGAACTTCTGCGACACGATCTCCAGCGGAGCGCACAGCGCACCGGCGATCACACGGCCCTGGCCGTCGAGGTATTTGGTACCGGAGTGCATGACGATGTCGGCACCCAGCTTCACCGGGCGCTGCAACGCGGGGGAGCAGAAGCAGTTGTCCACCGCCAGCAGCGCGCCGCCCGCATGCGCGATCTGGGCCAGCGCGGCGATGTCGCACACCTCCGTGGTCGGATTGCTCGGCGTCTCCGCGAACAGCAGCTTGGTGTTCGGCCGCATCGCCGCGCGCCAGGCGTCGGAGTCGGCCTGCGGCACGAAACTGACTTGCAGGCCAAAACGGCCGAAGTCCTGGAACAGCCGAATCGTCGAGCCGAACACACTTTGCGAGCACACCACGTGCTCGCCGCCCTTCAACAAGCCGAGCACCAGCATCAGGATCGCGGCCATGCCGCTGGCCGTGCCGATGCAGGCCTCGGTGCCCTCCATCGCGGCGAGGCGCCGCTCCATCATCGTCACTGTCGGGTTGGAGAAGCGGCTATAGACAAACGCCTCCTCCTCGTTGGCGAAGCGCCGCGCGGCGGTGGCTGCGTCGGGATGCACGAAGCCGCTGGTGATAAAGAGCGCTTCGCTGTTCTCGCCCCAGGCCGAAGGTGGCAGGCCCTCACGCACGGCAAGGGTGTCCAGCCGCGCATCGGCAGGCAGGTCGACACGTGGAATGGTCATCGGGTCCTCTTGGCCACCCTGGACGCAACGCGGCGACTCATGGCTGTTCCTCGGTGGCACCTTGCAAGGCCAGGCGCGAGCGGTCGGTCGCACCCTCCTCGCCATCACCTTGCGAGCGGCGTTGCCGCTCGATGGCCGCGAAGTCCGCTTCGGTGACGTCGCCAGTGATGTAGCGGCCGTCGAAGCAGCTCGCATCGAACCCGGCCAGTTTCGGATTGAGCGCGTGCACCACGCGCTTCATCGCCTCCACGTCCTGGTAGATCAGCGCATCGGCGCCGATGAACACCCGCACCTCCTCGACTGTGCGGCCGGCGGCGACCAGCTCGTCGCGGCTGGGCATGTCGATGCCGTACACGTTCGGGTGCCGCACCGGGGGCGCCGCCGAGGCCATGTAGACCTTGCGGGCACCGGCCTCGCGCGCCATCTGCACGATCTCCTTGCTCGTCGTGCCGCGCACGATGCTGTCATCGACCAAGAGCACATTGCGGCCCTTGAACTCCATGCCGATGGCGTTGAGCTTTTGCCGCACGCTTCTCTTGCGCACCGACTGGCCGGGCATGATGAACGTGCGCCCCACATAGCGGTTCTTCACGAAGCCTTCGCGGTAGGGCTTGCCGATGCGCAACGCGAGCTGCATCGCGCTCGGCCGGCTCGACTCCGGAATCGGGATCACGACATCGATCTCGCTGGGCGGCATGCTGGAGATGAGGCGTTGCGCCAGCGTCTCGCCGAAATTGAGCCGGGCCTGGTAGACGCTCACGCCATCGAGCACGGAATCCGGCCGCGCCAGGTACACGTACTCGAACATGCAAGGGTTCAGGCTCGGATGGGTCGCGCACTGCCGGGCATGCAGTTGGCCTTGCAGGTCGACGAATACCGCCTCGCCAGGTGCCAGGTCGCGTTCCAGGCGATGGCCCGTGCCCTCCAGGGCCACCGACTCGCTGGCGATCATCACCTCGCCCTCGGCGCCGCGGCCGAAACACAGCGGCCGGATGCCGTAGGGGTCGCGGAAGGCGAGCAACCCGTGACCGGCAATCAACACGATGACGGCGTAGGAGCCCTTCACGCGCCGGTGCACCGCGGAGACGGCCGCAAACACCTGCTCGGGCTGCAGCGGCAGACCACGCGCGGCCTTCTCCAACTCGTGCGCGAGCACGTTGATGAGCACCTCGGTGTCGCTCTCGGTGTTGATGTGCCGGCGGTCGATGTCGAAGAGTTCTGCCTTGAGGGCAGGCGCATTCGTGAGATTGCCGTTGTGCACGAGCACGATGCCATACGGCGCATTGACGTAAAAGGGCTGCGCCTCCTCCTCGCTGTAGGCGTTGCCGGCCGTCGGGTAGCGCACCTGACCCAGGCCCACGGTGCCCGGCAGCCCACGCATGTTGCGGGTGCGGAAGACATCGCGCACCATGCCGCGTGCCTTGTGCATGAAGCACTTGGTGCCCATCATGGTGACGATGCCGGCGGCATCCTGCCCGCGGTGCTGCAGCAGCAGCAATGCGTCGTAGATGAGCTGGTTGACGGGTGCCTTCGAGATGACGCCGACGATGCCGCACATGGGGTCGATGACGCGGCCTGCGCCGCTCCTCGGTTGCGAAACTTCTAGGCCGGCAGCAGGCGGGCCGCCGGTTCGGGTAACAGGGGCTTGAGCGCCGCGAGCATCTGCGTCAACGCCCGCGCGCCCACCGAGCTCCGCCAAGCGGCCGATTGTGCCGCCGGTGTGAGCGACACCACCGTGGCCAGCGCCAGCAGGAGCACCAACGCGCGCAAGGCGCCAAAGACGCCGCCCAGCAAGCGGTCGGCCACCGAGAGCGGCGTGGCATGGATGGCCATGCGTATGAGCCGCGCCAACAAGGCCCACACCACCAGCGCCAGCACGAACGCGATCGCGAACGCCACGCCATGGTTCAACCCGCCGCCAGGCGTGCCCACCGGCAGGTGGATCGCCAACCCGGGCGCCGTCCATTGAGCGGCAAACCAGGCCACGAGCCATCCAGCGAGTGACAGGCACTCGAAGACAAACCCACGCATGATGCCGACCACGATCGACGCGACGCCGATGAAGAGGATCAACCAGTCCAGCCAGCCCAGGGATTCGAACCAGTGCGTCATCGTCTTCAGCGATCAGAGAGTCAGCAGGTTGGCGGGCAGGCCCGCGGCCTTCAACTTGGCAGCCGCCGCCTGGGCCTCGGTGCGGGTCTGGAACGGCCCCACGCGCACGCGCGTGCGCCGGCCGGCGTCGCCCTCGATGACCTGTGTGTAGGTCTTCAGTCCCAGCTTCTCGACCTTCTGCCGCGTTTCGCGCAGCGTCGCCACGTCGGAGTAGGCGCCAACCTGCACAACGAAGCGCCCCTCTTGAGGTGAAGGCTCGGCAGCCGGTGCTGGAGGTCGTGCAGGCGGCGGCAGTGCCGGAGGAGGCAGTGCGGGGGGCGGTCGGGCGACCGGGGCTGGTGACAGCGGAGCCGATGCGGTCGAACGCGTCGCTGCAGTCGCTGGAGTTGCTGGAGTCGCTGGCGTTGCAGGTGCCGCCGAGGGCGCAGATGCCCGCACCGACCCCGGAGACGGCGCGGCGCTCGCCGAACGCAACGGCGTGGGTGATGGTAAAACCGGTGCAGACACACCCGCTGCCACCGGCCCGGCTGACTGGCGCGCCGAGGCGGCCTCGCTCGGTCCTGAAGCCGCGGAAGCCTCCCGCACGGCTGAAGCCGCCACCGCGGCAGGTGCAGCCGTGACGGCGCCCGCCGCGGAACGGTGCGGCCCGGCGCGGGGCGCCGTTGCCGCGGCTTCGCCTTGCGCCGTCACGATCGGCAAGTTTGAAGGCAAGGGCCTGGGTTGGGTCTCGAACAACAACGGAAAGCCGGCCACGCCGGCCACCAGCAACACGAGTGCGCCGATGAGGCGCCGGCGGGCCGTCGTGCGCGCAGCGCCAACGGCATCGTCCTCAGGCCCGCCCGGCGCGATCGCGATCGCGGGCCCGGCGCTTCGAGCGTCCCGCGGCGGGTCTTTCTGGAAGGGAAGGCGCATGCGCGGTGTGTGACGAGGCGGAGCGTAGCGAATCGGCTGCGGCTCAGGACCCTGCACCTCGGATGGGCTCCGAGGAGTCTGACCCCGGCGAGCTTGGCGGCGCCGAGGGTGCCAGGCCGTGTGCCGAACTCAAGCGCGGCAGGCCTGCCTTCAATACGCCGCCCACGGTGAAGAACGAGCCGAAGACGACGATTCTATCGGGGGGGTCTGCCGCCTTCAGCGCGGCGCGAAGTGCGGCCGTCGGGTCGGAGTGTGCTTCGATGCGAATCTGCGGCGTGCGCCGCGCCGTCCGCGCATCAGCGGCAATCGCACGGCCGACGTGGTCGGCCAACTCTTGCGCGCTCGCGGCGCGCGCCGTTGGCAGGCTTGTGCAGTGCCACGTGTCGACAAGCGGCACCATGCGCGGCAGGAAGGTCTCGATGGCCTTGTCGCTCATCGCACCGAACACCGCATGGGTGCGTGGGAAAAAACCCATCGCATCGAGATTGACGGCGAGCGTGGCCACCGACTGCTCGTTGTGTGCCACGTCCAGCACCAGCGTCGGCTGGCCGGGCACGATCTGGAAGCGCCCGGGCAGTTCGACCATCGCCAGGCCATTGCGCACGGCCTGGGCGTTGATCGGCAGGCGCGCCCGCAGGGCCTCGAACGCGGCCAACACACCCGAGGCGTTGAGCAATTGGTTGGCACCACGCAATGCCGGGTAGCCCAGGCCGCTGAGGCGCTGGCTGCGCCCGGCCCAACTCCATTGCTGACGATCGCCGCTGAAACTGAAGTCGCGGCCGGCGAGCCAGAGGTCAGCCCCGATCGCCGACCCATGCTCGAGCAGGCGCTTCGGCGGGCGCGGATCACCCACGATGGCCGGACGGCCGGCGCGCATGATGTGCGCTTTCTCCCAGCCGATGCTTTCTCGGTCCGGGCCCAGGTATTCCATGTGGTCGAGGTCGACGCTGGTGATCACCGCGCAGTCGGGGTCGACGACGTTGACCACATCGAGCCGGCCACCGAGCCCGACCTCCAGGATCACGACATCGGCGCGCACCGTCGCCAGGGCGCGCAGCACGGCCAGGGTGGTGAACTCGAACCAGGTGAGCGGCGTGGAATCGCGCGCGGCTTCGACCGCCTCGAAGTGCGGCACGAGTTCCGCGCCATGCAAGGGCTCGCCATTGACGCGGCAGCGCTCCTCGAAGTGCACGAGGTGGGGCTTGGTGTACAGCGCAGTGCGATAACCCGCCTGCCGCGCGACCGACTCCAGCATCGCGCAACTGGACCCCTTGCCGTTGGTTCCGGCCACGGTGATCACCGGGCACTCGAAGCGCGCGCCCAGACGCGCCCACACGGCGGCCACGCGCGCGAGGTCTCTGTCGATGGACTTGACGTGCTGGCGCTCGCAATGCACCAGCCACTCTTCCAGCGTGCGGGTTGCGGACATGGGCGGGGCCGCGCCGATGGCGGCCAGGCGGGAGGTCAGGACCGAGCGGATACGGCAGGGATGCGCTCGCCTGTCTTCAGGCCACCGCGTCCGCGCTCTGCCGCTGCAGCATGGCCAGCACATTGGCGATGGTCGGGCGCAACTGGCGGCGGTCGCAGATCATGTCCAGCGCACCATGTTCGAGCAGAAACTCGCTGCGCTGGAAGCCCTCCGGGAGCTTTTCGCGCACGGTGTTCTCGATCACGCGGGGCCCCGCGAAGCCCACCAGTGCCTTGGGCTCGGCGATCACCACGTCACCCAGGAAGGCGAAACTGGCGGACACGCCACCCATCGTGGGGTCGGTGAGCACGCTCACAAAGGGCAGGCCGGCCTTGGCCAGTTGCGTGAGCGAAGCATTGGTCTTGGCCATCTGCAACAGGCTCAGCAGCCCTTCCTGCATGCGGGCGCCTCCGGTGGCCGTAAAGCTGACGAAAGGCACCTTCTGCTCCAGCGCCGCCTCGACGCCGCGCACGAAGCGCTCGCCGACCACGCTGCCCATGCTGCCGCCCATGAAGTCGAATTCGAAGCACGCGGCGACCACGGGCACGCTCATCACCGCGCCGCCCACGACCACCAGCGCATCGGTCTCCCCGGTGCTCTCCAGCGCATCCTTCAGTCGCTGCGGGTACTTCTTGCTGTCCTTGAACTTCAGTGCGTCGACCGGCATCACCTCCTGCCCGATCTCCCAGCGGCCCTCGGGGTCGAGGAAGGCATCGAGCCGCGCGCGCGCGCCGATGCGGTGGTGGTGGTCGCACTTCGGGCAGACGTTGAGGTTCTTCTCGAGGTCGGTCTTGTAGAGCACCGTCTCGCATGCCGGGCACTTGATCCACAGGCCCTCGGGCACCGCCCGGCGCTGCTCGGGGTCCGTGTGCTGGATCTTGGGCGGCAGCAGCTTTTCCAACCAGCTCATCGCGGGGCTCCTTCGGGGGTCGTGTCTTGATCGAGCGCGGTGCGGATATCGGCCATGAAGACTTTCGCTGCGCCGGGCGCATTGTCGCGCGTCTCGGTCTCGAGGATCTGAATCAGGCGCGTGCCGATCACCACCGCGTCGGCCACGCGGGCCACGGCGCGCGCGCTAGCCGCGTCGCGAATGCCGAAACCCACCCCCACGGGCACGCGCACGTGGCGACGGATGCGCGGCACCATCTCGGCCACGGCACCGGTGTCGAGGTGGCCGGCGCCGGTGACGCCCTTGAGCGAGACGTAGTAGACGTAGCCCGTGGCGATGCGGCCCACCTGCTGCATGCGTTCGTCGGTGGAGGTCGGGGCGAGCAGGAAGATGAGGTCCAGGCCAGCCGCCTTGAGCTGCGCGGCGAAGGCCTCACACTCCTCGGGTGGATAGTCCACGACGAGCACGCCGTCCACGCCCGCAGCCGCCGCATCGCGCACGAAGGCGCCCGCTCCGTGGCGCTGGTCATAGCGCTCGACCGGATTGGCGTAACCCATCAGCACCACAGGCGTGGTGGCATTGCGCTGTCGGAACTCGCGCACCATGGCCAGCACTTGCGCGAGGCCGATGCCCCGCGCCAACGCGCGTTCGCCGGCTTTCTGGATCACCGGGCCATCGGCCATCGGGTCGGAGAACGGTACACCGAGCTCGATGATGTCGGCGCCGCCTTCGGCCAGCGCGTGCATCACCTGCGGTGTGATGTCCGCGTAGGGGTCGCCGGCGGTGACATAGGGGATCAGCGCCTTGCGGCCACGCGCCTCGAGGGCCTCGAAGGTCGCGGCGATGCGGCTCACAACGACCTCCGCCGGGCCGTCCCAAGCAGGTCGATTGACCACTCGAGAGATGGCGAACGAGTGCGAACTCGTGGGCTCATTGCTTCACCCTCTCGCCGCGGCACGAAGGCCTGCAATAGAACTCGGCGCCCGAGAGGTCGGCGACGGTGCCGATGTCCTTGTCGCCGCGGCCACTGAGGTTGACGAGCAGATGCTGGTCAGGCCGCATCGTCGCGGCGAGCTTCATTGCATAGGCCACGGCGTGGCTCGACTCGAGCGCGGGGATGATGCCCTCGGTGCGGCACAAGCGGTGGAAGGCGGCAAGCGCCTCGTCGTCGGTGATCGACACGTACTCGGCGCGGCCGATGTCCTTCAAATAAGCGTGCTCGGGGCCGACGCCGGGGTAGTCCAGCCCGGCAGAGATGCTGTGCGTCTCCGTGATCTGGCCGTTTTCGTCCTGCAACAGGTAGGTGCGGTTGCCGTGCAGCACGCCGGGCAAACCGGCCGACAGCGATGCCGCATGCTTGCCGCTGGCCAGCCCCTGCCCCGCGGCCTCCACGCCGATCAGGCGCGTGGCTTCGTACGGGATGTAGGCGTAGAACAGCCCCATCGCATTGCTGCCGCCGCCCACGCAGGCAATGACGGCATCGGGCTGCGCGCCTGCGCGGCCGATCATCTGCGGCATCTGGGTCAGACACTCTTCGCCGATCACGCTCTGGAAATCACGCACCATCGTCGGGTAGGGGTGCGGGCCGGCGACGGTGCCGATGATGTAGAAGGTGTTCTCGACGTTGGTGACCCAGTCGCGCAGGGCTTCGTTGAGCGCGTCTTTCAAGGTCTTGCTGCCGCTCTCGACGGGCACCACCTTTGCGCCCAGCAGGTGCATGCGATACACGTTGGGGCTCTGGCGTTTGATGTCCTCGCTGCCCATGTACACCACGCACTCCATGCCGTAGCGCGCACAGATGGTCGCCGTGGCCACGCCGTGCTGGCCCGCGCCGGTCTCCGCGATGATCCGCGGCTTGCCCATTCGGCGCGCAAGCATCGCCTGCCCGATGGTGTTGTTCACCTTGTGCGCGCCAGTGTGGTTGAGATCTTCGCGCTTCAGGTGAATCTGCGCGCCACCGATCTCGCGTGAGACGCGATCGGCGTGGTACACGGGGCTCGGACGACCGACGAAGTGCGCCAGCTCGTGTCGAAACTCGCGCAGGAATTCGGCATCATTGCGGTAGTGGCTGTACGCCGCATCGAGCTCGCGCAGCGCGTGCACGAGGGTTTCGGCGACAAAGCTGCCGCCGTAGGGTCCGAAGTGCCCGCGGGCATCGGGTTGCTGATAGGCAAACATGGGGTTCTCGAAAGTCAATCGGATCCAGGAGCTGGCTGCGCCGACGTGCCAACAGGGGCCAACAGGTGCAACTAGCCCGTGACGTCGGCCTCGGCAGACAGACGTGCATCGGCCTCGCGCACCGCATCGCAGAACCGGCGCATCAGGGCGGCATCCTTGATGCCCTTGCCCTGTTCGACACCGGAACTCACGTCAACGGCGAACGGCCGCACGCGCAGCACCCCATCGGTCACATTGGCAGGATTCAACCCACCAGACAAAACGACCGGACAGGGCACGTCTGGAGGAACACGTGACCAATCGAAGACCTTTCCCGCGCCGCCGTAGCCTGAGGCATGGGCATCGAGCAGCAGCGCTTGCATGAGCGCGCTCTCGGCACGCCAACGCGAGGCAAAGTCTAGCAAATCAAAGCCCTCGGCCATGCGCGCGGCGCGAAGGTACGGGCGCCCCGCTCCTTCGCACTGCGTGGGAGTCTCGTCGCCATGGAACTGAAGCAAGGCTTGCGGCACATCGGCGGCCGCCGCAGCCACCTCGCCGGCCGCGGCGTTGACGAACAGCAGCACCGGTGTCACGAAAGGCGGCAGCCTGGCCGCCAGGCGCGCAGCCTGTTCGTGGCTCACGTGGCGGGCACTGCCGGGCCAAAGCACGAAGCCGATCGCATCGGCGCCGGCTTGCACCGCAGCGTCGACGTCAGCCTCGCGCGTGAGTCCGCAGATCTTGATGCGGGTGCGCGTCATCATGGGCGGCACTGGTGGGGGCAGCGCTTGTGGGGGCACCGCGCAGCCGGTTGCCGCGGTGCCCGTTGCCCTGGCGCCAGTCGCTCAGGGCAGCCAGTGCAGCGCCAGCGTGGGCGAAGGCAGATCATGGCGACTATCGTAGTACGGCCCGAGGAAGTACAGGCCGTCCGCTGGAAAGGTAGGCGCGGCCATCTCGCGCTGCCGCGAAGCCAGCACTTGTGCCACCCAGCCGGGGGCACGGCGCCCGCTGCCCACGGCGATGAGGCAGCCCACGATGTTGCGCACCATGTGATGCAGAAAAGCGTTGGCATCGAACTCGAAATGCCAGTAACCCACGAGTGGCTCGCCGCGGAAACCGATCTCGATGCGCCGCAAGATCTTCACCGGCGTTCTGGCTTGGCATTGTGCTGCTCGAAAGGCACTGAAGTCGTGCTCGCCGATGAGCGCTTGGGCCGCCATGCGCATGGCATCGCCATCGAGCGCCCGAAACACCCATCCGCAGGCTCCGCTCTCCAGGGCCGGGCGCACCGGCGACTCGAGCACCACGAATCGATAGCGCCGGCCGAGGGCGCTGTTGCGCGCGTGGAACTCCGGAGTGACCTCGCGACACCACTGAACAGCGATGTCTGCGGGCAGGTAGCGGTTGGTGCCACGCACCCAGGAGAACGGTTCGCGACAGACCGGCGCGTCGATGTGGACGACCTGGTTCAGCGCGTGCACGCCGGCGTCCGTGCGGCCAGCGCAGACCGTGCGCAGCGGGGCGCACACGAACTGCTCGAGCGCCCGTTCAACAGTGTCCTGCACGGTGCGTCCGCCCGGCTGCGACTGCCAGCCATCGTAGGCTAGGCCACGGTAAGCGAGACCGAGTGCCAACCGCCTCGGCTGCACGGGAGCGGTGTGGGGCTCGGCCATCAAGGGGGCCACGGCCGGGTCGACTGCGAGCGCTGGAGGCAGCGGTAGCGGTAGCGGCGGCAGCGTCAGGGGCGCGGTCGGCGCAAGCGGCGCAAGCGGCACAGGCGGCGCAGGCGGCACGGGCGGCGCAGCCTTGAGGTCCGCCTGCGCGGCCTCAGGCCAGCGCGTCGAGCATGGCCTTGGCCTTGGTGCGCAGCGCGCCATCGGCCTTGGACATCACCTCTTCGAGCAGGTCACGCGCACCTTCGGTATCGCCGATCTGGCGGAACTCCTCAGCCAACTCGAGCTTGCGCGAGAGGGGATCGGCATCTCCGGCAGTGATCGGCGGCAGTGCGATCGTGGTCGCCTGCTGCGTCTGCGACACTGCGGTGGAGCTACTGGGCACGTCGAGCGAGAACCCGCTGACATCGAAGTCGAGGCTGCGGCTGTCGGCGCTGCTGTCCGGCCCGTCCAGCGCACCGGCGCCAGTGTCGAGCGGGAAGTCGAGACCACTCGGTCCGGAGAGGCTGGCGCCGGTAGCAATAGGCGCTGTGCGCTCGGTGGGCGATTCGCGCAGATCGGGTCCGCCGAGGTCGAGGTCGAGGTCGATGCCGCCGTCGTCGCTCTCGAGCGATGTGGTGCCAGGTGCGGGTTTGAATGCCGGCGGCGCCACCGGGGACGTGTAGGGCATCGTCGAGGCCCCCAACGGCTCGACAGGCTGGCCACGGGCACCCATCACCGCGTCGGGTTGGCCGCCGGGCTGATACAGCGAGTTTTCGGGGTCCACAGTCTGGCCGAGGGCTTGCGCCTTGGCCCAGTCTTCGCCTTCGCCGCGCGTGAGGCTGTGCAACTGCGTGGCCAGCAACTCGAAGCCCTTGGCATCGCGGCGCTTGGCGTAGACCTCGAGCAACTTGGTTCGGATGGCCATGCGGTCGGGATTCGCCCGCATCGCCTCCTTGAGGATCTCCTCGGCCTGCAGGTCGCGGCCATAGGCGAGATAGACGTCGGCTTCGGCCACCGGGTCGACATCGCCGATGGCGTCGAGTTGGCTCAGCGAGTAGCTCATCGACGACGAACTGGTCGACGAACTGGCCTCTCGCGTGTCGACCCGTTGCCCACCGCTGGCACCGAAGAAGGAATCCGGCTGTAGACGGCTCTCGAGGAAGGAGGTTTCGCTGCCTGACTTCCGGCCGCCCTTGCGCAGCCGATAGAGGCCAAGGCCAGCCAACAGCGCCACGAGGACACCCGCGCCCGGGAGAACCATCGGGTTCTCGAGCAGGGAGTCCAGGAATCCGGGCTCGGAACCCGGCGTGGCAGCGGGTGGTTTGGCCGCCGCGGCCGGCGCAGGCGCGGCGACTGAAGCAGCGCTCGCCACCATGGGCGCCGCAGCGGAGGCCTCGGCCATCGGGGCCGAAGCGGCAGCCGGCGGGGTCGGCACGCTGGGCGTGGCGACAGGGGTCGTGAGCGCGACTTGCGTCGGCGCCGAGGCCGGTGGCGCAGCGGGCGTCGAGACAGGAGCGGGAGCAAGCGGCGGCGCGACAACCGGCGCCGGAGCAGGATCCGCCGGTTTGGGCGCAGTCGTTGGCGGTGTCGTGGCGGGAGCCGCGGCGACTTGCGTGCCGCCCGGCGTGACGCTCTGCCGCAGCTTGTTGATGTCGGCGAGGTTGCGTGCGATCTCCGCTTCGCGCGCACTGGCTGCGCGCTTCTCGGCTTCGGACGACGCGCGGGCTTCCGCCGACCCAGGCTTGGGCGCGCCCTGCGTCAGACGCAGCTTGTCGGGCGACGACGCGGTAGCCTGCCGCCGATCGTCCACGCGCGTCTGCACCTGGCCACCCGCTTGGCGCGCTGGTGCCGCGTCGGCCACGGCCGTGGTGCCAGCAGCCAGGCGTTGGCGATAGCTCGCAAAGTCGGCGCTTTGCGCCTGGATCACTTCACGAGCTTCTTGCGGCGAGACCTGCGCTGCCACCTCGGTACCCGGGACCGCCAGCACCACACCGGAACGCAACCGGTTCATGTTCTGGCCGACGAAGGCTTCGGGGTTCGCTCGGTACAGTGACACGAGCATCTGATCGAGGGATACGCCCGGTCGCGCCACACGGCCAGCAATGCGCGAGAGCGAATCGCCTTGGCGGACGCGGTATTCGTCCCCGGAGGTCGCAGCGAACGGGGCCGGCGCGGGCGCCCGCGTCGAGGGCCGCGGGGCGGGCGTTGTGGCAGGGACAGGGACAGGGGGCGCGACGTTCGAATCGGTCGGCGTTGGCGTAGTGACCGCCGGCATGGAAGGGGGCGACGCCGGCACAGGCGCAGGCGTGAAGACCGGCGCCACCGACGGCGCTGCAGCCGGTGGCGCGGCGCGCGCACCCGGTGGGTCGAGCAGCAGCGTGTACTCGCGCACAAGGCGGCCGGTGGCCCAAGTGGCCTCGACGATGACGTCGACGAAGGGCTCGGTCACCGCCCGATCGCTGGTGACACGCAACACCGTTCGACCATCGGGGCGCTTCACGGCCTGCACCTGGGCCGACGCGAGCGCCGCGTTGTACTCGACACCTGCCGCGCGATAGGCATCCGGTGGGGCAACGCGCAGACGCAGTGTCGATGCCTCTTCGGGCGAGATGCTGGTGACGTCGATCTCGGCGCGCAGCGATTCACCGAGCGCCGACTGAACCGTCAGCCTCCCGAGACCGAGCGCCCATGCCTGCGACGAGAGCAGACAGACGCAAGCGGCGGCGATACCGGTCAGCGCGTATCGCAAGGCAGTGGTCGGGCGTTGTTTCAAGGCGAGTCCCCCATGCATCGTTCCCGACTCTCGGCGCCACCGCGAAAGCGGTTGCACCCGACGGGCCACCCAAGGTCAGGCACCTCGTCGAAGGACGATGAAGCGCCGAACCCCGAAATTGCAACAGTATCAAGCATATAGGAGCCGAAGCTCATGCAAAAGCTAACGAATGTGTCTTAAATCGTTCCCTCGTGCGTCGCAGGGGTTTTGTTGTCTCGTGACAACGAGAGGCAACGGGCACAAGACACGCCCATCTTCTGGAACCACCCTCACTGCTCGAGCAGGATACGAAGCATGCGTCGCAACGGCTCGGCCGCGCCCCATAGCAACTGATCACCGATGGTGAACGCGCCCAAATAGCTGGGCCCAAGGGCCAGCTTGCGCACGCGCCCCACGGGGATGTGCATGGTGCCCGTGACCGCCACGGGCGTGAGATCGCGAATGCTCGCCTCGCGGTTGTTCGGCACGAAACGGACCCATTCGTTGTCGGCAGCGATCATCTGCTCGACATCCGCAAGCGGCATGTCCTTCTTCAGCTTGATCGTCACGCTCTGGCTGTGGCAACGCATGGCTCCCACGCGCACGCAGAGGCTGTCGATGGGCACCGGTGGCACGCCGAAGCCCGGCCCGCGGCCGAGGATCTTGTTGGTCTCGGCGCCGCCCTTCCACTCCTCCAGGCTCGTGCCGTCACCACGGTCGACATCGATCCAGGGGATCAGGCTGCCAGCCAGCGGCACCATGAAATTCTGCGTCTGCTCGGCCGACAAACCCCGCTGCGTGGCCGCCACTTGGCGGTCGATCTCAAGAATGGCGCTGGCCGGGTCGGCCAGCAGGCTCTTGACCGAGGCATTGAGCGTGCCCATCTGGGCGAGAAGCTCACGCATATGTTGCGCGCCGCCTCCGCTCGCCGCCTGGTAGGTGGTGGCTGCCATCCACTCCACCAGGTCGGCCTTGAACAGTGAGCCCAGGCCCATCAGCATGCAGCTCACGGTGCAGTTGCCGCCGATGTAGTCGCGCACCCCCTTGGCGAGCGCGTTCTTGATCACCGGCATGTTGACGGGGTCGAGGATGATGACCGCGTCGTCCCGCATGCGCAGCGTCTTGGCCGCATCGATCCAATAGCCCTTCCAGCCCGCGGCGCGCAAGGGGGCGTAGGCCTGCTTGGTGAAGTCGCTGCCCTGGCAGGCAATCACGATGTCGCAGGCGGCCAGCGCCTTGAGGTCGACCGCCGACTGCAGCTTGCGCTCGTTCTTCGCGAAGCGGGCAATGGCTGCCGGCAATTCGCCGCCGGCAGCGCTGGTGCTGAAAAACACGGGCTCGATGAACGCGAAATCGCCTTCGGCTTGCATGCGCTGCATGAGCACCGAGCCGACCATGCCGCGCCAGCCGACCAGGCCAACACGTGGGTTCGAGGGGAGAGCCATGTTGTCTTGCCTTTCCGTGATTCCGGACCCCTGGTTGCCTCGGCTCGTTTCGCCGGGGTCCAGTGTCTGGGGGGGGGCGAGACGATCCGAGAGCCGCTAGCTCTTGGCGGTAGTGGTTTTGCCGGCGAGCTTGCCCATCACGGCGGCAACGACGGCATCACCCATCTCGCGCGTGCCGACCTTGCGTGTGCCCGCTTGCGATTCGCTCCAGATGTCGGGCGTGCGCAGCCCGGCCGAGAGCACGGCCTTTACCGCCGACTCGATGCGATCGGCCGCGGCAGGTTGGGTGAGGGAGTAGCGAAGCATCATGGCAGCAGAAAGGATTGTAGCCAGCGGGTTGGCCACGCCCTTGCCGGCGATGTCGGGCGCGCTGCCGTGGCTCGGCTCGTACAGGCCCTTGTTGTTCTTGTCCAGGCTGGCACTGGGCAGCATGCCGATGCTCCCCGTGAGCATGGCGGCTTCGTCGCTGAGGATGTCGCCGAACATGTTGCCGGTAACGACGACGTCGAACTTCTTCGGCGCCTTCACCAGCTGCATGGCGGCGTTGTCGACATACATGTGCTCCAGCTGCACGTCGGGGTACTGGGCATGCACCTCGGTGACGACGTCTTTCCAGAACTGGAACGTCTCGAGCACGTTGGCCTTGTCGACGCTCGTCACCTTCTTGCTTCGCTTCCTCGCCGCCTGGAAGGCCACGTGCGCGATGCGCTCGATCTCCGGCCGGCTGTAGCGCATGGTGTCGAAGGCCTCTTCCGCACCCGGGAAGTGGCCGTCAACCGCCGTGCGCCGCCCGCGCGGCTGGCCGAAATAGATGTCGCCGGTGAGCTCGCGGATGATGAGGATGTCGAGCCCCGCCACCAGCTCCGGCTTCAGCGAAGACGCATGCGTGAGCTGCTCGTAGCACAGCGCCGGGCGGAAGTTGGCGAACAAACCCAGGTGCTTGCGCAAGCCCAGGATGGCCTGCTCGGGCCGCAGCGCGCGCTCGAGCTTGTCGTACTTCCAGTCGCCCACCGCGCCGAAGAGGATGGCGTCAGCCGCCTGGGCGATTTTCAGGGTCGACTCCGGCAGCGGATGCCCATGCGCCTCGTAAGCCGCGCCGCCCACAAGCGCGGTCTCGCTCTCGAACTTCAAGTCGAGCGCATTCAGCACGCGCACGGCCTGCTCGACGATCTCGGTGCCGATGCCGTCACCGGGCAGGATGGCGATCTTCATGTGTCTTCTGCGCGTCTTCGTCAACCCAGGGAAGTCTGCGCGAGCCAGGGCATGCGCGCAAGGCGCTCGGCCTCGTAGGCGCGGATCTTGTCGGCATGCCGCAGCGTGAGGCCGATGTCATCGAAGCCGTTGACCAGGCAGTACTTGCGGAACGGCTGCACCTCGAAGGACAGCTCGGCGCCGTCGGGCTTGATCACGACCTGCCGCGGCAGGTCGATGGTGAGCATGTAGCCGGGGAAAGCAGCCGCCTCGTCGAAGAGCCGACTCATCTGCGATTCAGTCAGCACGATCGGCAGCAGCCCGTTCTTGAAGCAGTTGTTGAAGAAGATATCGGCATAGCTGGGCGCGATGATCGAGCGAAAGCCGTACTGGTCCAGCGCCCAGGGCGCATGCTCGCGGCTGGAGCCGCAGCCGAAGTTCTGGCGTGCGAGCAACACGCTTGCGCCCGCGTAGCGTGGCTGGTTCAGCACGAAGTCGGGGTTGGGCCGGCGCTTGGCCGGATCCTGCCCCGGCTCACCTTTGTCCAGGTAACGCCAGGCGTCGAACAGATTCGGGCCGAAGCCGCTGCGCTTGATCGACTTCAGGAACTGCTTGGGGATGATGGCGTCGGTGTCGACGTTGGCGCGGTCCATCGGCGCGACCAGGCCCTTGTGCACGGTGAAGGCTTGCATGGCGGAGTCCAACGGATTCAAAAGCGCCGCACGTCGACGAAGTGGCCGTGCAGCGCCGCCGCCGCGGCCATCGCCGGGCTCACCAGGTGCGTGCGGCCGCCCGCCCCCTGGCGCCCTTCGAAGTTGCGGTTGCTGGTGCTGGCGCAGCGCTCACCGGGCTCGAGGCGGTCGGCGTTCATCGCCAGGCACATGCTGCAGCCCGGCTCGCGCCACTCGAAACCGGCGGCCTTGAAGACCTCGTGCAGCCCTTCGCGCTCGGCCTGCGCCTTCACCAGGCCGGAGCCGGGCACGACCATCGCCAAGCGCACATTGGGTGCAACACGCCGGCCCACACGCCGCACCACGGCCGCCGCTTCGCGCAGGTCTTCGATGCGGCTGTTGGTGCACGAGCCGATGAACACCTTGTCGATCGTGATGTCGGTGATGGCCTTGTTCGGCACCAGACCCATGTAGGAGAGCGCGCGCTCGATGGCGCCGCGCTTCGCGCTGTCTTTTTCCTTCTCGGGGTCAGGCACGCGGCCGTCCACCGGCAGCACCATCTCGGGGCTGGTGCCCCAGGTCACCTGCGGCTGGATCTGCGCGGCGTCGAGTTCCACCGCGGTGTCGAATTTCGCGCCCGCGTCCGAGTGCAGCGTGCGCCAGTGCACTGCGGCGTGCTCGAACGCCACACCGCTGGGAGAAAAGGGGCGGCCCTTCACGTATTCGATCGTCTTGTCGTCGACCGCGACAAGGCCGGCGCGAGCGCCGGCCTCGATGGCCATGTTGCACACCGTCATGCGCCCTTCCATGCTGAGCGCGCGGATCGCACTGCCAGCGAATTCGATGGTGTAGCCCGTGCCACCTGCGGTGCCGATGCGACCGATGATGGCCAGCACCACGTCCTTGGCAGTGACGCCGCGGCCGAGCGCGCCTTCGACCTTCACCAGCAGGTTCTTGGCCTTCTTGGCCAGCAACGTCTGCGTGGCCATCACGTGCTCGACCTCGCTGGTGCCGATGCCGTGCGCCAGCGCCCCGAACGCGCCGTGGGTACTCGTGTGGCTGTCGCCACAGACCACGGTCATGCCGGGCAGCGTGGCACCGTTCTCGGGCCCGATGACATGCACGATGCCCTGGCGCTTGTCGAGGAAGGGGAAGTAAGCCGCCGCGCCGAAGGCCAAGATGTTGGAGTCCAACTCCATCACTTGCGCCTTGCTGGTGGGGTCTTCGATGCCGTCGTAGCCGCGCTCCCACCCGGTGGTGGGCGTGTTGTGGTCGGCGGTCGCGACGATGCTGCTCGTGCGCCAGACCTTGCGTCCTGCGAGGCGCAGGCCCTCGAAGGCCTGCGGGCTCGTCACCTCGTGCACGAGATGGCGGTCGATGTACAGGACGGTGGTGCCGTCGTCCTCGGTGTGGACGACGTGCTCATCCCACAGCTTGTCGTAAAGGGTGCGTGGATGCATGTGCTTGGAACTCCAGAGCACAGATTGTCAACCACGCCGACCGATCCGCCATCGCCTGCCTGTCTGCCTTCCGGGACAGGATCAGCCGGCCTGCCGGGCCCTCGCCTCCAGCTCGGCCCTCAGGCCTGCGGACAACTTGAGGCCGCGCGCCAAATCGTCCAGGTAGGCGCGCTCCACCGCCGTCGTCTCGTCGACGACGAGCAACGAAGCCAGATAGACCTCGGCCGCCATCTCCGGCGTCGTGGCCTGCGCGGCCATCGCCGCGGGATCGACCGGACGACGCAATTCCTGCTCGACCCAGGCCCGTGTCTCGTCATCGGCCTCGATGCGGGCAAGCTCGGCCTGCACCAACGCTTGTTCGCGCTCGTCCAGATGCCCGTCACTCTTGCCGGCGCTGATCATGGCCTTGAGCATCAGGCGGCTGTGCAGTTCCATTTGTGGTGCCGGCAGGGCCTCGAACTTCGTGGTCGCTGGCAGACCGCTGACGGCCGCATCGGCCGCTGCGCCGCCCGCCGCCGGAGCTTGGGTCCCCTGGCCGGCTTGGTAGTCCTGGTAAGCCTTCCAGGCCAAGGCGCCGATGGCCGCCACACTGCCCAGCTTGATGGCGGCGCCACCCACACTGCGGCCGCGCC
The DNA here is from genome assembly GCA_031401195.1 of Burkholderiales bacterium. Taxonomy (GTDB): domain Bacteria; phylum Pseudomonadota; class Gammaproteobacteria; order Burkholderiales; family Burkholderiaceae_C; genus Rubrivivax. The sequence continues at coordinate 16,432 of JANNRI010000089.1, read as the reverse complement.
GGGTACCCAGCAACAGGCCGAGCACCCCGCCCACCGCAGCACCGGTGGCGTACTTGTCGAGGTCGCCGCTGGCCCGCGCCTGCGTCGTGGCTGTCTTGGCTCCGGCCAAAGCATTGGCACCAGTCTTCAGCAACTGGTCGAAAAAGGCATTCGCATTCATGTTCGATCCCTCGCGGCAACGACACCGCACAAACATGCCGGAATGTAGCGCCGCCTCGATCCCCGCATGAATTGCCGGGAGACTTGGCATCCGTGCTCCTGGAGATTTGCGTCAGTGCGTCGGCAACCATGCTTCAGCGCCGAATGCGGCCGGCCGCGCAGTGCGCATGACTTGCGCGTGACTTGCGCGTGACTTGCGCGTTAGGCCCACGCTGTACACTGGGCGCAAAGTACAGCCCAGGGAGCGGTTTTCATGCACGAGCGCCATACGCAATGAAGCAACGCAAGGTCACCATCTTCACCGGCAGGACATACACCGTCCCACAAGGCATCCAGCGCATCGACTCTGTGTCCACACATGGCTGGCAGGTTCGCTACCAGGGCACCAAGCTCTTCTCCGACGGCAGCCCCGACGGTTCGGGCGCCGCCGCCTCTCTCGATGCAGCGACGCGTGAACTTCTCCGTCGCATCGCCACCCTGCCCGCGCCCACGGTGCTGCGGCGTGCGCCCACCGTCGGCAAATCCTCGAAACTGCCGGCCGGCATTTCTGGGCCGATCGTCGTGAGCCGCGGCGACCAGCGCGTGCTTTCGGCAGTGCTGTCGGTGCTGCTGCCTCGCTACGGCCAGACCGCGCAGATGAAGAGCGTCTACATCGGCACCGAGAACACCTACAACCAGACCAAGTACCGCGCCGCCCTCGCCGAGGCCAAGTCACTGCGCGAAGAGGCCGTCGCCGCCTACGAGGCCGCGGCCGTCAAGGCGCGTCGCCGGTTTGCCAGCACCCTGCGCAAGGGGTTGGCCACCGCCGGCTCGCCGCGCTGACAGCCCACTGCAGCCCCCACCGCGGCCGTTGAAGGCCAAGTCAGCCTGGGCGCCGCCAGACGGCGAAGAAAGACAAGGCCTTCGCGCGCCACGGCATCCGCTCATCGGACACCACGTCCAGGAAGTCAGAAAGCCGCTTGGACTTCACCATCGTGTAAATGGTGAGCGCGCCGGTCAGCGACAGCACCCCGGCGAAAGCGAGGGCGCGCTCCAGCAGCGGCGCGTCCGCCGCAGCCAGCAGGTTCATGCCCAGGAAGCCGGTGGTGATGGTGCCGATCAGCCCGAAGGTGGTGACCACCGTCAGGCGCACGACCGTATTGGCCTGCCGGCGCAGGGCGTCGGCGTCGAGATAGGAATTCATGTCGCGGATGCGCTCCTTCACCTCGTCGTACACGGTGTCGATCTGCAGATGCCGCGTGCACAGGTGGAACAGCGCCTTCACGTGCGCTTGCTCGCTCACTTCGTGAAACCAGTAGCGGTGCGTGAATCCGAGAAATGCCACGTAGGCCAGGCGGATGTGGCGCTTGAATCGCTTCACGCTCTCGGGCCGCGAAATATCCAGCGCCGTGAGGGCCTCGGCGAGTTGATCCGACACCATCAGCAGCGTCGCCTTCTGGAAGTGCGCGATCAGGAAGAGCAGGAAATGCTGGTGGCGGAACTGGGCGAGCACGCCGCGGTCGCCGCAGCGGTAGAAGTGGCTTTGCGCGTCGCCCACCACGACGAGTGCAAGGCCCGAGCACAGGTAGCGCGTGTTGGGCGCCGCGCCAGAGTCGGCCCAGAAGCGGTCGTAGCAGAACTGTTGCTCGAAGTCTTGAAGGTGCCGCTCTGCATAGGGCAGCGCGACCTCGCTGCCGGGCACCACCTCACCGCCTCCGGTGACCAGGCCCAGGCGGATGAAGTCGCTGCGCGTGAGCAGGCGCGGCTCGTCCACCGCCACGTAGGCCATCATCGGCATGCGGTAGTACTCGATCTGGCGGAAGCGCAGCGCCCCTGCCGCGCCCGAGTGGTGGTTCACCAGCGGGGCCAGCATGAACTCCCAATGCGCCGAGATGCGCGGCGCGCGGTGTTCCGCGACATGGGCCATGAAAGTGTTGCGCTCGCGTGCGTCGCTCTCGGCCAGCACGGCGCCGTTGGCATCGAGCCACTGCACGCCCGCCAGGCAATGCACGGCCTGGCCTTCGGCATCCCAGCCCGCGGGGTAAGCGCGGCCGAAGCGATACATCAACTCCTGCGCCAGCGGCAGCGGCAGGTCGTCGACTGCCACCTCCACGTTGAGCAGCACGATGTCCACGCCGTAGAAGAAGTACAGATCGACGTGCACCACCTGCAGCGTCACCGGCGCGTCGCCGGCACGTGGCACCACGCGCACGGCAGCAATGTCGCGCCGGCGGAACACGCGCATCGGCGAGCCGGTGCTGGCATCTCCGCTGTCGCGCCGCACACGCCCCTCGCCATAGAGGAAGCGCTGGACATAGGGCAGGAAGGTGACGAACTCGTTGTAGTGCCGCTCGTGGAAGCCGCCTGCGCCCCCGTTGTACTCGTCGAAGTGCTCGCGCCAGGGCGAAGCCCCGCCCCGCTCCTGGCCCATCGCTCGCAGCAATTGCCATGGCGCGCGGAGGTGCTCGGAGTCATCGTGCGCACCCTCGGACACCAACCGCAGCGGCCACAGCAGCACCTGGCGCAGATGGCGCACAGCGATGTTCCGGCCGCCGGCGCGGCCCACCGCTTCAGCGTCCTCGGGCACAGGCCCCTGCGGCGACGGCGGCTGGTTCACTTGCGGCATGGCAGGAGTGTAGGCAGGACCAGGACCAGCACTGCGCCTCGTGCTACGGCGGCGCGGTGGCCGCCTGAGACGCAAGGCCCGAAAGCTAGGTGACCAGCCTGCGAGTCCACGGGTGCCGGCAGAGCAGCCGCGTGAACAGCCATGAGAGCAGGAACACCACCGCCACGTAGGCAACTTCCCAAGCGGGAGCGCCCGTGAACCTTCGGTCCAGGGGCTGAAGCATCTCGACAAACATGATGTGCGAAACGTAGATGCCCAGCATCGACGGGCCGACCTCAGCGACCACAGCGACCGCAGCGACAGCCGCGGGGCCAGACAGGCGAGCACCCGACAAGGCCATCAGTGCAACACCGACGCCCAGCAGGTAGGTTCCGGCGACGTAGTCGCGCTCCAGGGGCGTGCCCCAGACGCCGTGGATCGCCCGGACTTCGAGGAAATGCAGCAGCAACCCCGCACTGGCGAGCAGCAGCCCGGCGCGCAGCCAACCCGCCGTCAAATTCCGCCTCTGCAGGAAGTAGCCGGTCACGAAGAAGGCCGGCGCAAAGAGGTGGCCGTTCCTGAAGCTGGAATCGATGCGAAAGCCGAACGGAGCTGGCGAGTAGGCTGTGCCCGCGAGCCCGATCGCATACAGCACCGCGGCCAAGACCACCAGGCCTGCGCGCAATTCGAAGTGGAGCAACAGCGAACACAAGGACACGCTGAACAGCAGCCCGACGAGGAACCAGAGATGGGGCCGGGTCCCTTCCAGCAGCGCGATGAGCGGCTTGTCCAGGGCCTGCGCCAAATGCCAGTACACGACTTTCAACGGCCCGAGAGCTCCGTGCTGCAATGCGTCGACGATATTGAAAGGCAACAGATAGATGGCCGACCAGACCAGCCACAGGAAGCCGATGCGCCTGACCATCTGCAGGGTCGGCCGGGTCACCTGCCCGGCTTCGCTGACCTTTCGCGCCCAGTAGTAGCCTGAGACGACGTAGAAGAACGGAACGGCGAAGCGCGCGGATTGGTTGATGACCGTGGCCAGATCGAACGCGCGACCGATGGGCGAGGCCGGGCTCTCGAAGGGCGTCGTGTGGATGGCGATGACGGCAATGATCGCCAGAGTTCGGAGCGCATCGACGCCTTGATTCCTGCTCACTTGGTACCTTCGTCTCGTTTCTCCGCCAAAGGTCGCAGCTGCAATTCGCGACGCACCCGGCAGGCCGGCGAAGATGGCATATGCCGCACCCCAGGGCGCAGCCTGCGGTCCTCACCTTGGGGTGTTTGTCACACGTCTTGGCGTCGACGGAAAACAAGCCGGTTGGGCTCGCTGGCCTCGCGGTCCAGGGCGTAGCCGGCGGCGGCGAAATCTTCCAACTGCTGCGGCCGTTTTGCCCGGCGCTCGATGGCGTGGCGCGCCATCATGCCGCGCGCCTGCTTGGCGAAGAAGCTGATGACCTTGTAGCCGCCGCCTTTCCAGTCTTCGAACACGCAGTCCACCACGCGGGCATCAAGCGCCTTGCGCAACGCAGCGCGCCCGTATTCGATGGAAGCGAGATTGACCACCACTGGCTCGGCCTCGTCGGCTTGCAGGGTATTGAGATGCCCGGCCAGCGTGTCACCCCAATAGACATAGAGATCCTTCGCACGCTTGACGCGCAGCGCGGTGCCCATTTCCAGCCGGTAGGGCTGCAGCTTGTCGAGCGGGCGCAGCACACCGTAAAGACCCGAGAGGATCACGAGGTGCTGTTGCGCCCAGGTCCAGTCGGCCATCTTGAGCGTGTGCGACCGCAGGCCCTCGTACACATCCCCGGCAAACGCCCACGCTGCGGGGCGGCTGTTGTCGGGCGTGGCAGCGGGCGACCACAACGCGTAGCGCTGCACGTTCAACTCGGCGAGCTTGGCCGAGAGATCCATCAATCGCGCCACCTGTGCAGGCTTCTTCTTGCGCAGCACGCCGATCAACTCTGCTGCCCTTTCCGCGTAGAGCGGCTCGGTCGCGCGCGCGGCCAAGCCAGGTGGCACGGGCGTGTCGAAGTCCAGCGTCTTGGCCGGGGAGATGAGCAGCAGCATCTGGGCTCTTTCGTGACGGATCGGTAGACCGCCCGGGCGATCAACCCGGCGCGCAGACGGACGGCGCGCCCGGCGCGGACCCAAGCGCTGCACGCCAGGTGCGCAGCGGAATGTGGCTCTTCAGCCGCTCGAGCGCGCAGCTGATCAGGGCCGGATGCAATTCGTGGCCCACACCCTCGGCGATGTCGAGGGTGGCATCGCCCTGGAGTTCGGCCAACCACTGGAGACTCTGGCGCGACCCGTCGGCGGGGATGACGCTGTCGGCGCCGCCGTGGAACAAGTGCACCGTCGTGTGCTGCGGCGCCCGCGCCGGAGGCGCCACGTAACGGCCGCCGAAAGAGAGCACGCGGCCGGCGAGGCCGTCTTCTTCGAGCACCGCGGCCAGGGCGAGGATGGCGCCTTGCGAGAAGCCGCCGAGCGCGGTGGCCGCCGGCCCCACCCCCAGGCGCTGTTGCTGCGCGCGCACCCACGCCAGCAGCGGCGGCAGGCTGGCGGCCACGCGCTGTGGCCAGTTGTGGGGGCCCAGGTCTTCGATGCTGTACCACATCCTTCCCAGGTCGCGGCCGGTGTCCTCGGGCAACGCGGCACTGCGCTCGAACCGCAGAGGCGAGTCGGGCGCCAGCACGGCGGCCTGCGGGAAGGCATTGCGCAGGGCCTCGGCCAGTGGCGCCAGCGCGCGGCCGTCGCTGCGCCAGCCGTGCAGGAGAAGAATCAATTGTTCAGGCCGCCCTTCCTGCGGCAACCATTCGATGGGCAACTGCATGCCCACAATTGTGATCCAGGCCGCCGGCGGCGCGCGCAGGGCGCCGTCGCTGCCGGCTACCTGGCCTTCAGCTTCTCCTCCAGCTGTGCCCGATAGCCCTGCACCACCGCCAGCGCGCCCGCGTCGCCGCGAAAGCGCGCCTCCAGCGGCGCGAACATATCCAGCGCCCGTGCATCACCCAGCACCACCAGCAGCAACGATCACGTCGGCCGCGGTCGCGCCGCTGCCAGCCCCCGCGGCGGCCGCCACCACCGAGCAGGGGCCGCACCCCAGTGACGCCGACAACGCGAAGCCCAGCGAGCGCCAGGCCAAGTCACGCAGGGCTCGAGCCGGGGTCATCGTGCCGCTCCCAAAGCGCGGGCGTCACGTGCAGCGCTGGTGCCTCGCCGTCGGCCCGAAGGCGCACCGGGCGATCCCACCGCGCGCCAGGCACGCCGCAGCTGCAGATCGGAGCTGAAGCCGGCCGTCTCGGCCGCACGCGCCACCGAACTGCCGGCTTCCAGCGCCGTGCGTGCCAGTGATACGCGAATCGCGCGCACATAGGCCAGCGGCGTGGTGCCCGCGTGCTCGGTGAACAGCCGGGCCAGCGTGCGCGGGGTCGTGCGCGCCACCTCGGCCATGCGCTCGGCACTCCAGTCCTCGCGCGGCGCGCGCGAAACCGCGTCCTGCACCCGATGCAGCCGTGCATTGAAGTGCTGCCGGTGCGCGAGGAAGGGCGAGAGCTGCGGGTCGTCGGGTCCGCGCCTCAACGCCACCGCCATGCGCTGCGCCACGCACGCGGCCACCACGGGGCCGCAGTGCTCCGCCACGAGGTGCAGGGCGAGGTCGATGCCGGCGCTGACCCCAGCGCTGGACCACACCTCACCGTCGCGCACGAAGACACGGTTGGGCACCACGGTGGTTTGCGCATCGAGCAACTGCAGATGATCCAGGTCGAGGTGGTGTGTGGTCACGCGCCGGCCGGCCAGCAGGCCCGCGGCCCCCGCCAGCAGCGCCCCTGAGCACACCGTGATCAGGCGCAAGCCCTCGCGCTGGCCCGGCTTGATGCGGGCGAGCCACTGCACCACGGCGCGATCTTCGCGATCATCCGCGCGCTGTCTTCCAGTGCCGGTCTTGCCCACCACCACCACCCAGGCCGGGGTCGCCACGCGCTCGGGCAACGGCAGCAGGTCCGAGATCATCGCGCCCACCGAGCTCTGCGTCGTGGCCGCAGGCGCCGTGAAGCGCAGCCGGAATGGCGTGGGCCGACCGGCATCCTCGAGCTCGATATTCGCGATGCGGAAGGCCTCGGCCGGGCCGGCCCAGTCGAGGATGAGGCTGCCGCGCGGCAGCACGAACCAGATGTCGGTGGTGGTGCCCGCGGTATTCGAGTTGGAGACCATCGTGCTCACACTCAGGCTGTAAAGGCCTGGGCCACCGGCAACACCTGCGCGAACCGCTGGTGCAGAACAGCCGCCGTACGCTCACGCAACTGCGGCACGGTCAGACGGCCACCGCTTTCCAGCGGCATCTCGAAGGTGAGCGTCGCTTCGGGTACGAACCGCACGTCCCAGCCCAGGTCGGACGCATGCCGCGCTGTCGTCTCGCAGCACTGCTCGGTCCGGATGCCGCTGATGACGAGGCGGCGGATGCCCTGCGCCACCAGCCACACGTCCAGCCCCGTGCCCACGAGGGCGCTGTGGCGCGTCTTGTGCACGGTGAGCGCGGCGTCGAAGGGCAACAGGCCTTCGAGCGGCCGCACCAGGCCCGAGGCGGGCGCAAACGGGTCGGCGGCATCGTCCACTTCGCTTCGGTGGAACACGCGCACGATGGGCACGCCCTGGGAAATCGCTTGCGCGATGAGCGCGTTCTGCGCCGCAAAGTAGGCGGGCAGATCGGCCGGGCTGAAGTAGGGGCGGTGGGTGAACGACTCCTGGACGTCGATGACAAGAAGGCAAGTCTTCATGGCGGTGGCTGCGGTGTGGTGGCGAGGTGCCCCACTGTGCCCGCGTTCGATCACCCGCACCACTCGCGGCCAGACGAGATTCGATCAGTTCCGGACAAGCATCGCGCGCTGGCCGCGCCGGCCGGTTCAGCCTTCTTCAGTCGGGTCTCGGCCAGCTTGGCCCATGCACACAGCGGCGGCCAGCCCTCGCCGTGCGCGGCCCGAGGCCTACTGGGTACCGGACACGTCGGTGGTGATGAGTTCGGCGTAGCTGAGCATCGGCAGCGGCGGCGGCAGGTTCAGTCGCTTGGCCGCGGGCATGCGGATCTGATAGGAGAAACGCTTCAGCGTCTCCACCGGAATCTGCCCCGGCGGCACCTTGCCCACCAGGATCTGCTCGGCCTTGTGCGCAGTGAACTGGCCCACGTTGTAGTACCGGCTCACGAGCCCGGAGAGCGCACCGGCCTGCATCAGCTGCTCCGTGGAGGCGAAGGTCGGCAGGCCCAGCTCCATGGCGGTGGGGATCACGATGCCCTCGGCCAGCGTACCCAGGAAGCTGTCCGGCGGCAGGTACAGCCACTGTGCCCCGGCGTCCTTCAGCTCGCGCACGAGGTCGGCGGCCCCTTCGGCCACGGGCTTGCGGTTGGCATCCAGCCTGAAGGTGCGCTCGACGGTGTGAAAGCCGCTCTCGCGCCCGAGCCGACGTATCTCTTCGAGCACGACGACCGAGTTCTTCTCGGTGGGCGTGTACAGCACACCCAGCGTCTTGAACGGCCGGTACTGCGCCATGGCGCGGATCTGGGCGTCGGTGGGGCCGACGTGGGTGACACCCGTGACATTGCGGCCGGGCACCTTCATGTCGGAAACGATCTTTGCCAGCGTCGGTGCCGCCACGAGCGTGAAGACCACCGGAATGTCGGTGATGTGCTGGCCCGGCACCACCGCATCGTAGGGCCCGGTAATGCCCAGCGTGACCGAGGTGCCCCAGGCATAGATGAGGTCGGGCTTGCTGGCGCGGATCTCGTCCAGGAAGCCGGCCATGCGCGAGGGCTCCCGGTTCAGGTCGCGGTACATGATCTGCACCGGTATCTTGCGCGTGGCAAAGTATTCGGCGAAACCCTTCTCGACATCGGTCATGCCGCGGAAGGTGACCGCATAGATGCGGAACGGGCGCGGCGCTCGAGCGGGCGGCTCTGCCAGCAAGGCGGTGGGCGCCGCGGCGCCGGCGACGGCGACGAGCCAATCACGACGGTTCAGGTGGGTGGGCATGCGCAGATCCTCTTCGGGTGTCAAGTTCAGGCGGGGGCCAGCACCGGGTTCGGCCGGCGCAGCGTGGCGAGCAGGAAGGCGATGCCGCACAGGGCCACGCCGGCCCCGATGAGGCCGAAGCTCGCCCGGTAGTTGAAGTGCATCACGAGGGCCGCCGCGACCATCGGGCCCAATGCGTTGCCCAGGCGTTCGAGCAGGCGGTACACGCCGTAGACGACGCCCTCGCCGAGCCGGGAAATCTCGTCCGCGCAATGCTCGGCCACGAGCACGCTCTGTGCCGAGATCGACAGCGATTGCCCGACACCGATCAGCACCACGGCCAGGAAGATCCACCCGATGCCCGCACCGGCCAGCACCATCGCGCCGCCCAGGCCCGACAGCAGCAAGCCACCGCCCACCAACCAATGCATGCGCTCGCGTGTGGTGGCCAGCGTGGCTGCCAGCGGCGCCATCAGTACCATGACCACCGCATAGACCATCAGCACGCGCCCAGCCATGGCCTGGGTGCTGCCCGAAGCCACGATGTGCAGCGGGACGAGGTAGAAGCAGATGCCCGTCAGCAGCATCTTGGCCGGCACCGCCGCCAAACCCGTGACCGCCATGAAGCGGGCATTCGCCATCAGCGCCCAGATCTCGCGCAGAGTGGGCAGGCGCGTGGGCAGGCGCCCGTCTTCGATCACCCGCTCCTGCGGCAGTTGCTGGATCACCAGCATCGAGGCGGCGGCGAGCAGGGCCGCGAGCACGAACGTCGGACGCTCACCCACGTTGTCGGCCAGGATGCCGCCGATCGAGGGCCCGCACACCGTGGCCGCCATGATGGCCCCCACGAAGAGCGCGAAGCTGCGCGCACGCTCCGTCGGCAGTGCGCGGTCCAGCACGTAGGCCTGGGCGGCGACGAAGACCATCGCATAGCCGAGCGCACAAAGTGATCGCCACAACAGCAGGTCGAGCACGGTACCGGCCAGCGCACTCGCCAGCAGGCCCAGCGAGGCCGTGGCCGCGCCCACCAGCATGGCGCGGCGGTGGCCGACGCGCTCGCAATAGACGCCGAGGAAAGGCTGCCCAATGGCCACGATCAGCATGAACAACGTGATCGGCAGGCCGATCAGCAATTGCGTCGAGATGCCCGGCACAGGCACCAGCAGTTCCGTCACGTACCCGGGCAGGAACGAGCGCGTCAGCTCCTCGGCCAGGATGAACACGAAGAGCGGGGCGCGGATCTTGGCCAGGTGGCTGTTGCCGCGCACAGGCGCCGTGTCGACATGGCCGAACCGGAAGCGTTGCGTCAGGGTGGCCGACTCGGCCTGCGCCTGCTCCATGGCCGGATGCCGCTCATGGGCCGGCACGCGCCGGCTCGCTTCGACCTCGCGTGCCAGCGCCGCATAGGCCGAATTCAAGCGCACCAGCGTCGAGTCCATGAGCTTGAGCAGGCCCTTGAAGGCCTGCTCGCCCCGCTCGCGGGCGTGCAATACGAAGTCGCCGGACGCACCACGCTCGAAGGTGTCGCCCAGCTCACGCAAGGTCGCATCCAGTTTCGCGCCGGCCATGAAGTGCAGCAGCTCCACCGTCACGAACAAGGCCACGACGAGGATGACGATGACGTCCAGCAGCATCTCGAGCACCATGTCATCGACGAAACGCACTGCCACGCCCAGGTGCAATACGCCCAGCGGCCGGCCCGGCGCCACCACCGGCAGAGAGACCATGAACAAGTCGCCCACGCGGTGCACCGGCGTCGGGCCGGTGCCGCTGTCAATCAGGTTCAGCATCGCCGGACTGCGGAAGTGCGCGAGTGCGCCTTCTGGAGTCTTGGCACTTTCGTGCATCGGCTTGCCCTGGGTGTCGACGAGCGCGAGGTAGTCGACTTCGGGCATCTCCGAGCGCAACTCCTTGAAGCGCTCGGACACGCCGTACAGCTCCTCGAACGCCACGCCACCGTCGACCGCCTTGAGCACGAGGGCACGGACAGAGGCGCCCGCCGAGGCCACCTTGGCCGCCATCTGCGGCGCCAGTGCGCGCTCGAAGATGCGATGCGAAAGATAGGCGTTGATCATCAACGCGACCATGACGACAAGCGTCACCACGCCCGCCAGCCGCAAGTACACGCCGCGCAAGTAGCCGCTCATTGGGCGGACCCCGACTGAAGTTGCCCGCGCAGGCGGGCAATCTGGGCCTCGGCCAGACGCGTGGTGCGCTGGAAACGCTGCATCGACGGGCCGAAGGGGCCACGAGCTGCCAGCGCGTTGGCGCGCGCCGAATCGCCGGCGCGAACGGCCGCCTCGACCTTGCGCACGTCGGCGTCGAGGCGGCGCAGCACGGCCAGCAGCGCCAGCGAGGACAGCCCCGCCGAAACCAGGAAGACGAGCAGACTCGAGAGTGCGATTTCACGCGCCACGGCGTGGTCGGCTTCGCGCACACGGTCACCCGAGAAGCGGATCGCCAGGTGCCCGATGGCGAGCCCGAAGTTGTTGTTCACGGCCATGCCGGCGGCCGCCTCGTCGCCGTCGGTCACGACCCAGTCGTGTTCGCCGGCCTTGCGTGCTGCGGCCAGCCAGGTGGCAGGCAATGGGCGCGAGGCGCGCAGGCGGTCGGTGCTGTAGAGAAGCTTGCCTTCGGTATCGAAGATGTCGATGCCCAGGATCAGGTTGTCGGTGGCCTGCTCACGATCGAGCGTGCCCGGCAAGGTGCCGATGTCGGCGAACTGCAGCCCGAGCGCCAGCGAGGACTGGATCGAGTTCTCGACCGATTTGCCGCTGACGACCAGGCGCTCTGTCACCAGGCGGCTGGCGGTGCTGCGGTACTTGAAGTAGTTCAGCAATCCGGCCATGCCGACGGCAAAGCCGCACACCGCGATGGCGACACCGATCATGCGGCGGCTGGTGGAGTCCATGGGTTGAGTGGGTTGGTGCAGGGTTCGGCACCGGCGTCGGGGCCCGGTGTGCTTGGCGTATCGGCAACGCCAACCCCGAACTTGAGCAGATCCGGCGCGCCTGTGATCGAGAGAAAAGCGCCACGGCAGCCGCTCAAGTTCGGCCACCCCGGCTCCGATACAGCGCAGGGAGCCTGTTCCGAAAGGCCCCGCAGCGCCGCCCCGAGAACCCACCCAACGTGCCACATATGCCCGCCACGACCCATCCCTACAACCCAGAGCGCACGCCGCTGCGGCAGCTGCCGCGGCGCCCCCACGCCGCGAGGGCCGGCCGATGAAACCGGCCTTGATCGCAGTGCCACGCCACGCCGACGCCGGCGACACGGTGCCGGCGGAACTGCTGGACCTGGCCTGGGAGCCACCGCTGCCGGGCCGGCGCCGCGTGCTGACCTCCTGGAACGACTACATGGCGCTGGCCAGCCGCGTGGTGGGCCGCTTTCATGGGCGCTTTCAGCTGCGCCACTTCGACTACCTACACCCGACCCGTCTGCAACCGGGCACGCCCAGGCGTCTGCGCAAGCCCTATGTCACGCCGGCGGCCTACACCGAGTGGGGCCCGGCGCATGCGCCCGTGCTGTTGTGCTGTGGCGGCGTGGCCAACGTGGCCATGCGCTTCCACTACCTGGCCTCCGACTTGAGCGACAGTTACCGCGTCATCTGCATGGACTGGCTGGGCCGCGGCCGCTCGGGCTGGCTGGCGGCGCAAGACGACTACTCGTTGGCCACCTACGCCGAGCAGATGCGCCAGATGATTCGCCACCTCGGCGGCGCGCCCGTCACAGTGCTGGGCTCCTCGATGGGTGGCAGCGCCACGATCGATCTCATCGCGCGCCACCCGCGCCTGGTCTCGCGCCTCATCCTCAACGACGTCGGGCCGCACATCCCGGCGCGGCGTCGCAGGCGCCGCGCCGAAGCGATTGCACGCCACTACGTGTTCCGCAATCCCGCTGAATTGCTGCGCCGCGTGGGCGCATCCAACAAGAACGACGGCCCGGTCAGCGACGACATCCGGTTCAACCTCTCCTTTCACCAGACGCGCTGGTCCGATGAGGAAGGTGGCCGCGTGTACCGGCACGATGTGCGTGCGATGCAGGCCTATCGCGGCATCGCGCACCGCAGCGTTCTGCAATGGGCGCAGTGGCAACGGGTGCATTGCCCGGTGCTGCTGATCCATGGCCTGCAATCGGATGCGCTGTTCGAGCCCACGATCCGGCGCATGACGCGCGGCAAGGACATCGCGGTCATGCACGTCCCCGATACCGGCCACACGCCGCTGCTGGCCGACCGCAACCAGATCGACTTCGTGCGCCAGTGGCTGGACGGCGGCATGCGGGAGCACGCCGAGTGGAGCGTGCTGCACGCGATGCCGCGCGAGTCCTATCCAGGCAATCCGGTGCCGTTCGCGCCCGCCGGCGCCCTGCGCTGAAGCGCGCCCGGACTTCGGCTTTCTCCCCCATGCACCCACTGCTCCGCAACGACATGGTTTCGACCCACGACGGGCGCCTGCCGCTACGCTTCGTGCGCCACGGCGCCACGGCCCCCAACCTGGCCGGCCTGCGCTGCGGAGGCGACCTCGATGTGCCGCTGGCCGGCATCGGGCGCGAGCAAGCCTACGCCGCGGCCCGGCGCATCGCGGCGCTCGAGCCCCCGGTGGGCCTGATCGTGACCAGTTCGCTAAAACGCAATCGCGAGACCGCGGCCATCGTCGCCGAACACCTGCCCCAGGCACGCGTCATCGTCGAGCCGGCCTTCGGCGAGCGCCGGCTGGGCGAGTGGAACCTGTTGCCGATCGCGCAGACGCAACCCTGGTTCGAGGCCCGGCTCACGCCGCCGGGCGGCGAGTCGGATACCGAATTGCTCGACCGCATTGCACGCGCCGTGCGCAGCATCAAGCGCCAACTCGCCGAACGACCTCTTCTTGTGGGCAGCAAGGGCGTGGCCCGCGTGCTCGGAGAACTGATCGGCATGACGGAGCGGCTCGAACTGGAAAACGGCGCCGTCTGGGAGTTCGACTTCGCCGCTCATCCCTGCCTGGAAACCGCTTGGGGCGCACTATGACCACTCAGTCCGAACCCACCGCCCCGAGCGCCGTCTCGCGCCATCACTGCGGCGCCACGGCCGCACTCGCGTTGCTGGCGCTGGGCCTGCTGGCGTTGGACGGGGTCGCGCCCGCTCTGCTGCCTGCCTTGCGCCACGCGCTGGCCATGGCATGCGCCGCAGGCATCGTGCTGCTGTGGATCGTCAGGCGCAGCTCGCCCGCGCACGTCGGCCTCACACCCAGCGCGACCGAGGCTCCCGCGCAGGCACTCACACGCTGGCCCGCGGCGGGCAGTGTGGCGCTCGTGGACGCGGCCGGCCTGTGTGCCGAGGTCAGCCCGGCTCTGGCCGATCTGCTCGGCACGGCCAGCGACGAGCTGCTTGGCGGTGTCGCTTCGGAACTGCTGGGGCCGCTGAACGCCGCCTCGCTGGGTGAGGCGATCGAGGCGGCGCGAAACGGCCAGGTCAGGCGGCTGCATTGCCAATTGCTGCAGACCTCCCGCCCCGCACGCTGGTTGCAGGTCGAGGTTGTGCCCGCGCATGGCGACGGCGCAGGCGCCGGCGGCTGCGAGATCGCAGCCACCGAAGTGACGGCGTTGCAGCAGGCGCTCGACGTCGCGCAACGCAGCGAGCGGCGGCTGAGCATCATCATGGACCAGATCCCGGTCACGATCTCGTACATCGACGCCGACTTCCAGTATCGGTACATCAACCGCGCGCAGGAGCAGTGGCTGGGCAAGGATCCGCAGAGCGTCGTCGGCAAGAGCGTGCTGGACGTGGTGGGCGAGCGCGTGTGGTCGGATATCTCGCCGCCCCTGCGCCAGGCGCTACAGGGCCAGCACGTGCCGCTGGAGCGGCACCGCATCGACCGCAACGGCAACCCGGTCTGGCACTCCGGCCGCCACGTGCCCGACGTGGCCGAGGACGGCAAGGTGGTCGGCGTCTACACCGTCTTCTTCGACATCACACAGCGCGCCGCGGCCGAGCAGCAACTGCGCGAGCGCGAACAGGAATTGCGCGTCGCCAAGGAGGCGGCCGAAAACGCCAGCCGCGCCAAGAGCGAGTTCCTGGCCAACATGAGCCACGAGATACGCACGCCCATGAATGGCGTGCTGGGCCTGGCCGAACTGCTGCTCGAGACGCCACTCGATTCGCAGCAGCGCCCCTTCGTCGAGACCGTGCGCAGCTCGGGTGAATCGCTGATGTCGATCATCAACGACATCCTCGACTTCTCCAAGATCGAGGCCGGCAAGCTGGAGACAGAGACGCTCGACTTCGATCTCTACCAGGCCGTGGAAGACGTGGTGCAGTTGCTCGCGCCACGCGCGCACACCAAGCAGCTGGAGATTGCCTGCCGCCTTGACGAACGCCTGCCGCCGGCCGTGCGCGGAGACCCCTACCGGTTGCGCCAGGTGCTGACCAACCTGATCGGCAACGCCATCAAGTTCACCGGGGCAGGCGAAGTGCTGGTCGATGTGCAGCAGCAGGATGCGTGGACGCTGCGCTTCGCCGTGCACGACACCGGCATCGGCATCGAGCCGGAAGTGCGCTCGCGCCTGTTCAAGGCCTTCGAGCAGGCCGACGGCTCGACCACGCGGCGATTCGGCGGCACGGGCCTGGGGTTGGCCATCTCGCGCAGCCTGGTCGAGCTGATGGGCGGCACCATCGGCGTCGACAGCACGCCGGGCGACGGGGCCACCTTCTGGTTCACGCTGCCGCTGGTGCCCGCCACCAGCCTGCCCGGTGTGCCCACGCCTGCGGGCCTGGCAGGACAGCGCGTGCTGGTGGTGGACGACAACGCCACCAACCGCCAGGTGCTCGAGCATCACGTGCTCGCCGGCGGCATGCGCTGCAGCCTGGCCAACGATGGCCGCGAGGGGCTCGACGCGCTGTTGGCCGCGCACGCCCAGGGTGACCCCTTCGACATCGCCATCGTCGACATGAAGATGCCGCGCATGGACGGCATCGAGCTGGCCGCCGCGGCGCGCGCGGAGCCGACCCTGGCCGCCACGCCACTCGTGCTCGTGACCTCGCTGCAGTCCAGCGACGAGCTGACCCGCGCCCGCCAGGCCGGCGTCAGCGGGTACCTCTCCAAGCCCGTCAAACGCCAGGATCTGTATCGCGCGCTGGCACAGAGCATCACGGGCGACTCCAGCGCGGCGCTCATCGTCTCGGTCAACAAGAGCCTGCCCAAGCTGCGCGCCCACGTGCTGCTGGCCGAGGACAACGGCGTCAACCAGGTGGTCGCCCGCAACATGCTCAAGGCGCTCGGCTGCGAATTCCACATCGTGCCCAACGGAGCGGAGGCCGTGCGGGCCGTGCAATCGGGCGGCTACGACATCGTGCTGATGGACTGCCAGATGCCGGTGATGGATGGCTACGACGCGACGCGTGCGATCCGCGTCACGGAACGCGACGCCGGCGAAAAGCGCCTGCCCATCATCGCGCTCACCGCGAACGCTCTCGTCGGTGACGCAGAGCAATGCCTCGCCGCCGGCATGGACGCCCACTTGGCCAAACCCTACACGCGCGGCCAGCTCGCCGCACTTCTCGCGCGCTGGCTGCCAGCCGATCGCGTGACCCACCCGACTGCGGCCGCGGACGGCGCAGCGGCGTCGGGCGCGGATGCAAATGCCCGAGGGGACGCAGACCCGCTGATCGACCAGGCGGCGCTGAACGGGATCCGGGCCATCG
>JANNRI010000088.1:0-114710 GCA_031401195.1 Burkholderiales bacterium | reverse complement strand
GTGTTGCGAAAGAATTCGACGAAGGCACTGGTAGGAAGGTAGATCCACCGGCGGGTGGAATATCGCCCCAGGCCAACCAGCAGGCCGAGCGAGAGGCCCAGCACGAGGCAGATCGCAAAGATGCGCAGCGTGCCGGCGGCGCCGGCCAGCAGCGCCTCCGGGTTGGCCCAGACCGCGTCGAAATTCCAGTTGTGTTTCATCGCGCGGCGATCTCAATGCACGGTCGTCTCGCCGCTGACGGCGAGGCGCCGTTCGATGCGGTGTACCAGCAGGCTGGCGGCATAGATCACGGTGAAATAAATCAGCGCCGTGGCGGTGAACACCTCCAGCGGACGAAAGGTCTTTTGCGCCAGTTCATTGGCCTGGAACAGCAGGTCGGCATAGGACACGGTGGCCACCAGGGTGGTGGTCTTCATGAGCTCGATCGAGCGCTCCATGAACGCCGGGATCATGCGCTTGACGGCCTGCGGCAGGATCACGCGGCGCATCGCCTGGGCGCCTGTCATGCCGAGCGCCCGTGCCGCTTCGGACTGGCCGCGCTCGATCGACACGATGCCGGCGCGAAACACCTCGGCGAAGAAGGCCGAGGATTGGATCGAGAAGGTCAGGGCTGCCGCGACGAAGGGTGTCATCTCGACCCGGATCAGGATCGGCAGCGCGAAGAAGAACCAGAACAGTTGCACCAGCGGCGGCGTGGTGCGGAAGAACTCGACCACGAAGCCGGCCGGCAGCGACAACACACGCAACGGTGACAGGCGCAACAGCGCCAGACCCAGGCCCAGCGGAATGCCGAACGCCAGCGCGGTGGCCGTGAGCTTGAGCGTGTTGCCCAGGCCCGCCGCCAGCATGCCCGAGTTGGCCAGGACCGGCGCGAAGTCCCACTGGTACATGCGTGGCGCCCGGCCTGGCTACGGCCTCAGGGCTTTCAAGGCCTTCCTGGCCGCATCAGAGCATTTCCTTCATCACCGGCGGCGAGGCTTTCGGGTCGAGGCCGAAGCCGGTCAGGAATTCCTCGTACCACTTCTGGGTCTGGCCGCTCTTGTAGTGGGTGGCGAAGGTGTTGTCGACGAAGTCGCGGAACGGCTTGTCGTCCTTGCGCAGCGCCGCGCTGGAGGCCTGGAACTTGGCCGGTTTGGGCACCACGATCTTGCCGATGCCCAGCGTCTTGCGTGCCACCAGCAGCGGCGGGTGGAACAGGCACACCGCGTCGGCGCGCCCGGCCTGAAACGCCGCAATGGCCTCGGCATTGCCCGGGAAACGCTGGATCGTGGCCGTGGGCGTGTTCTCGGTGACGAACTTGTCCATGCTGCTGGCCTGCGGCACGGCAATGCGCACGCTGGGCTTGTCGAGGTCGCTCCACTGCGTCACCGACAGGTCGTCGCGCGCCAGCACCGCGAGCGAGTAGTACAGCAGCGGCGCTTGCGGGAAATCGACCGCCTGCGCGCGTTCCGGCGTGGCGTCGAGCATGTACTGGATGTCGATCTTGTTGGCCTGCAGCGCGGCGATGGACGTGCCCCAGGTCACCTCCACCGTCTCGAGCTTGACGCCCAGTGCGCTGGCCATCGCCTTGCCCATCGAGATGCCGAAGCCGGAGGACCACTCTCCGGTCTTGGGGTCCTTGGAGAACCAGGGCGGCGCCTGGGTCACGCCGATGCGCAGGCTGCCGCGCTGCTTGATCTGTTCCAGCGTGCCGCCGGCCTGCGCCCGAACGGTGATCGGAAGTGCCAGCGCCAGCGTGCTGGCGGCGATGCCGTTCAAGGCGGCTCTGCGATCGAGTGTCATGTGTGGGTTCCTGTGGTGGGTGATCGATTGTCAACACTGTAGGCCGAAGTCCGAATCAGGCATTCTCCGGGCTCGCCAGCGTCAATGTGCAACTCGCATGGCGCGGTGCTGCACAGACCAACGAGCGCGCGCCAGGTGGGCTCGCCGACCACGGCCATCGGCACATGCAGCCCGTAGAGCTCGGAGGCGACGATGCAGCCGAGCCCGACGATGAGGTCGCGCTCGCGCATCACGATCGCCGCCGGTCCGGTACCGTTGCGTATCGCTTCGGCCAGCACACTGCTGCTCGAGCTCGACCCCTTGGCGCGTTCCATCAGCATCACGCGGCCGGCCAGACGGGCGCCGTTTTGCGGGTGACCCGTTTCGACGACACACCCGAGTACGGCGTCGTAGCCGCCCCAGAAGCTCAGCGGTTCGGCCAGCAGCAGCGGCGTGCCGCGCCCCTGCCCCGACACGATGGCGTGGGCCGGCCAGGACTTGCCGGCGAGGTCAGGGTGCATCGAGCACCACCTCGCCGCGCACCGCAGAACGCACACACTCGCGCAGACTGCCGAATGCCACCTCGACGCCGAGGTTGGCCGGCGCGTAGTGCGCCCACTTGCCCGAGTTGGTCATGATGAGGCCGCGGGTCTGCTTCATCACCGGCGTGATGTAGGTGCAGGTATCGGTCACGATCGTGATGCCGTGCGCCTGCAGCGCCTGCAACTTGCCGCCCTGCTCGAGCTGCCACAGGATGAAGCGGCTGGTGTTGACGTAGAAATCGACGCGCGGCCCGGTGGCCTCTTCGGCCAGCAGGGCGAGCAACTGGTCGAATTCGGCCAGCGAAAAATGAGGCGTGCCAACACTCACCGCGGCCAGCCGATCGCCGGGCCGGGCCTGGCTCAGGGCGGCGCGCGTGCGCTGCAACTGCGCGCGCGAGACCAGCACGGTCTCCTGCGCCGGCCGGCCGCCGAAGGCTACGGACAGCGTGGGCGCCTCCGGGGTGATGCCGACCGCGTGAAACAGCCCGACGGCACCGGTGGATGCACAAGCCGCACCCAGCGCCTTCAGTTCGTCTTCGCTGGTATCAGGTGGCAGTCCTGCGAAGACCGGAATGCGTGCACCGACCTGCTTGCCGGTAAAGAGCCCCAGCGCCGCGAACCAGATATCGCGCCCGGCGTGCTCGGCCGGAAAGTCCTGCAATTCGAACAGCACCTGGCCGAGGCGGTTTTCGGCGAGGTGCAAGCCGCAAGATGGTGCGCGCCCGGTCAAGGCGGCACACAGGTCCATGAAGTCGCCATAGCGGTTGGTGCGCGCGCCCAGCACCGAGTTGGCAAACACGATGGCGTTGGACTCGGCCCAGGCGATCTGCTGCCCCAGCCGCGGCCGGTGGCGGCTCTGGTAAGGCGCGCAAGTGAAGGTGGACTCGCACCCGAGTTCGAGATGCGCCTGCATCAGGCGCTGCCCCTGCGACTTGAGTGCCTCGTCGCCGCGAAACAGCTCCGGGTGGATGAGGTCGAGTGACCCGACGTTGAGCGTGGTCGGCACCACGACCTTGCCGCCGCCGACCACCAGCCGCTCGACAAAATCCAGCGAAGCCTTTCCGTGATAGAGGCAGCCATCGATGTGGGCGCTGGTGATGTCCAGCAGGCGTTCGGCGCCCATCAGTGCGGCCGAGCGCACGAGCACACGCATCGCCAGCGCCGCCGCGTCGCCGCCCTGGCCACCCAGCAAGGCCTGATCGTGTTTGGTGAGGTCGATCACGCGGCAATGCTAAGGCCGCTTCAGCCCGGTACGCCCAGCGCCGCGAAGTGAACCGGCCACTCCAGTGCCGGGTCCAGCCCCACCAACGCCGCCGCTTCGTCGTCGTAGAACGCCCCGACCGCACACACACCGAGGCCAAGCGCGCCGGCGGCGAGGTAAAGCCGCTCGCCTACGAGCCCGGCTTCGATGAAGCCATGGCGGTAGCCGCGGGCAGCACCGAAGGGGTCGGCGCGCAGCGCGGCGATGTCCAGCGAAAGCACGAAGACCACTGCCGCGTCGCCGATCACGTCCTGGTCCAGCGCTGCGGCGCGTGCGCGCCGACGCAAGTCGGGGCCATGGTGCACTTGCTGGTGCAGCGTGCCGCTGGCGGCGTCATGGCGCCACGCGGACGGTGGCAGCCCCTGCGCGGCCGCAGTCAGGAGGTCGATGCGCACGGCGGCCGAGAGCATGGCAGGCACGGCGGTCATGGCGGCCAGGATGTCGGCCAGGGCTTGCTGCGAGATGGCCTCGGCGGCAAAGCGGCGCTGCGAGCGGCGCTGGGCGATGGCTCGCAGCATGTCGGTGCGCAGAGCGCGCGCGGGCGGCAGGCGCTGCACGGTGGAGGAGGGCTGCACCACAGCGGCGGTGCTCGAAGCCGACCCGGACGCAAGGGGTGGCCCTGATGCAACAGTGCTGCCAGCCGCGGCAGCGCGGCTGTGTTGCAGCTGCAGCTGCAGTGACGTGGCGGCCTGCATGGCCTCGGTGAGGCCGAGCGTGGCGGGACTGCCGGACGATGATCCAGCGGCCAGCGTGCTGCGCCATGCCGCCGCTTCGGGCGCGGCTGAAATGGTCAACACTGCATTGGATGCGGCCGAGGTTGGGCGCTGCGCGGCAATGTCCGCAACAGCGGTCGCGGCCCCGAGGCCACTCAGCGCTGCCATGGCCAGCACGCCTTCACGACGAGTGTCCAGGCCGAGAGCGGCTGCCATCGCTGCGTCGTCGAAGTGGCTGAGCAATTGCGTGGTCCAGGTGCCGCGCTCGCGCGTTGCCACGCGCAGATTTTCCAACGCGTGGCCGAGGTCGGCGAGGACGTAGCGGTAGGTGCGATCGCCGTACTTGTGGCCGCTGCGCGCGAAGATGGCGCTGGCGATCACCAGTGCTTGGCAGCCGGCCGGCAGTGGCAGAGGACCGAATCGGTCGATCCCCGCCGCGGACCCCGCCGGTGCCGCCACTCCGGCAAGCCGGTGCAGCGCGTGGTGCTCCGGGTCGTAGTGCCACGGCCCCACATCGAGGCCCGGCACCTCGAACGCCAGCAGGTACAGCTCGGTGGCGAAGAGTGCCCCCGATGAGGGCGATGTGCGAAAGGCGATGCCCCCACGCCAGGCGCTGATGCCCGTGGTATGCCACAGCGCGCTGCCGAGATCGGCCCATGCCCTGGTGCGTGCGTCCTCGAGCGCGGGGGCGCTCGCTGGCAGGGCAGCCCGCGCAGCCCGCGCAGCGCGCGGCGAAGGCAGCACGGTGCGCGGCACTCCTGGGTAGCGCTTGAAGGGCGGCGGCGCCAGGCCCCAATCGCTGCTGGCTGCGTGCCGCAGCACCCGGCGCCGTGTATGGCCGGAGTAGGCGTGGAACTGCTGCACCACGGCCCATGCCTGGGCCGCCGCGGCTGACGCGTGCGCCGCGCCGCCCGGGAGCAGCCCGCCGCCTGCGGCGGGACCGGCTGCAGGGTCGCCGCTGAACCTGAACTCCGTGCGCCCGTGCCGTAGCCCGAGCAAATAGCCAAGGCCCGCGGCCAGGGCCACAGTGCCGAGGCCCACCGCGCCCAGCCAGGGCCGGCGCCCCGCGTCGGCGCCTGCCTGGGCGGGCGGGAGCGGCGCCGTACCCGCTTTGCGCCGCAAGTGGTGCCACACCATGCGCAGGTTGAACGCCAGGTGGACGAGCAGCAGCAGCACCGTGGCATAGCCGAAAAGGTAGTGCCAATCAAAGACCGGCAACTGCTGGTTGGAGACCCAGAAGATGCCCAGCCCCGCGGTGGTGAGCACGTAGGCGAGCAGCAGCAAGCTGAAACCCACGTTGAGCCCTTGCCGCGAGGGCAGGCGTCCGCGAAGCGCCCACCAGGCCATGGCAGCTGCGGCCAGCAGCAGCGGTGTGGCGACCCAAAGCAGCTTGGCGGGGCTGGTATCCATGGCGGGGTTGTGCCGGAGTGGCCGGTAGCAGCTTGGGCTTGAGCTTCGTTCCGGGTTGGCATTCTTGCTCCACCGGTCCGGCTCGCGGTGGAGCGCGCACTACCCAGCCGCGCGCCGCATGGTGGCAATCTCGCGCCCGATCACACGCACGCCCGCTTCGATGCGCTCCACCGGGATCGACGAGTAGCCTATGCGCAGGTGATGCCGTGGTTGGCGGGCACCGGCGAAGAAGATATCGACGAGCGCATCGTCGTCACGGTCGATGTGGTCGGGCGCCCAGCGCCGCAGTGCGCGTCCTTGCAGCGACTCGAGCACGCACTCGCGCCAGTCGGCGCTTGGCATGAGGCTCGCATCGAACTGGCCGTAGACTGGACCCACTCCAAAATCCTCATTTCAACCTCTCCATACACAGGAGCATCTGGTGAAGACTCTGCTGCATCGCATCGCCCGCCTCATGGGTCTCATCGGCCTCATCGGTTTGACGGCCGTGGGTGGTGCCGCCATGGCGCAGTCGGCCTATCCGTCCAGGCCGCTGACGCTGGTGGTGCCTTTCCCGGCCGGCGGTGCGCTGGATATCGTGGCGCGCGCGTTGGCCGACGAGATGCGCAAGCACCTCGGCCAGCCGGTGATCGTGGAAAACCGCGCCGGCGCGGGCGGCACGCTGGGCTCCGGCATCGTGGCGCGTGCCGCACCCGACGGCTACACCATGCTGCTGGGCTCCGTGGCCACGCATGCCATCGGCCCCGGCGTGTATCGCAACCTCTCCTACGACGCGCTGAAGGACTTTGCGCCGATCACGCAGGTGACGGCATCGCCGCTGCTGGTGGCCAGTTCGGCCACATTGAAAGTCGCCACCCTTCCCGAACTGCTCGCTGCTGCGCGTGCGCAGCCGGGCAAGCTCAACTTCGGCTCGACGGGCAACGGCACGGCGGTCCACCTGGCCGGCGAGCTGCTGAAGTCCAGCGCCAATCTGGACGTCGTGCACGTGCCCTACAAGGGTGGCGGAGAGGCGATGACCGCGCTCATCACCGGCGAAGCCGCCTACATGGTGGTAAACGTGGAACTCGTGCTGCCGCAGGTGCGCGGTGGCAAGGCACGCGCGCTCGCCGTCACCGGCAACCGCCGGCTGGCGGCGCTGCCCGATGTGCCCACGCTGCGCGAGGCCGGCGTGGCCGGTGCCGATGTGACAACCTGGTTTGGATTGTTCGCGCCAGCCGGCACGCCCAAGGCCGCGGTGGACCGGCTGCAACGCGACGCGGCCATCGCGCTGCAGGCGCTGACGGAACGATTTGCCACGCAGGGTGACGAAGCGGTGGGGTCCACCCCGGAGCAGTTCACTGCGTTCGTGCGCGCCGAGCATGCCAAGTGGGGCAAGGTCATCAAAGATTCGGGCATGAAGATCGAGTGAGGCAACGATGAAGCCCCCCTCCCAGACACTTCAAGCGCTAGCGCTTGACCTGACGCAGCAGGAGGCCATTCCCGCAGCGGGCGTGGAAGCCGCCCTGCGGCTGATGAGCAGTGGCCGGCTGCACCGCTACGGCGAGACCGGCGGCGTACCGAGCGAAGTCTCGCAGCTCGAACAGGAATTCGCGCACGAGATCGGGGCCCGCTTCTGCGTCGCGATGAACTCCTGCGGCTCGACGATGTTCGTGGCGCTGAAGGCTGCTGGCGTGCGCCCGGGCGACCGCGTGCTCACCAACTGCTTCACGCTGGCCCCGGTGCCGGGGGCCATCGCGCATGCGCAGGCCGAGCCGGTGCTGGTGGACGTGACCGACGACTACCTGATCGACCTCGCCGACCTCGAACGCAAGATCGTGGCGAGCAGTGCCCGCACGTTGCTGCTCTCGCACATGCGCGGCCACATCTGCGACATGGAGCGGCTGGCAGCATTGTGCGAACGGCATGCAGTGCAACTGATCGAGGACTGTGCCCACACGATGGGCGCCGGCTGGAACGGCCGGCCCACCGGCCGCTGGGGCCGCGCCGGCTGCTTCAGCCTGCAGAGCTACAAGCACGCCAATGCGGGCGAGGGCGGGCTGCTGGTGTGCGACGACGAGGACCTGGCCGCGCAGGCGGTTCTTCTTTCCGGCAGCTACATGCTGTACCGCTCGCACCTCGCGCGCCCAAGTGACGCGGCCTTCGAGCGCTGGAAGCTCCGCACGCCCAACCTCAGCCTGCGTTTGGGCAACCTGCCGGCCGCACTGGCGCGCCCGCAGCTGGGCGCCGTGCTGCGCGAACGCTGTGAGCGCTGGAATCAACGCTACCGCTGGATGGTGGAGGCGCTGCGCGGCATGCCCCACCTCAGCCTGCCGGCGCGCGACCCGAAGGAGCAGTTCGTCGCCAGTTCGCTGCAGTTCTCGGTGATCGATCTCAGCCGCGAGCGCATCGCCAGCTTCATCGCGGCCTGTGCTGCCCGCGGCCTGCACGTGAAGTGGTTCGGTGCCGAAGCACCAGCGGGCTACACCAGCGTGTGGGCACATTGGCAGTTCATGGGCGAAGCTCAGCAGTTGCCCAATGCCGAGCGCGTCCTTGGTGGGCTGTGCGACCTGCGGCTGCCCCTGACCCTGAGTCGGGCCGACTGCCAGGCCATCGCCGACACGCTGCGTGCGGCCATGGCGCAGATCTTGGCCTAGCCGCGGAGCTGACATGAAGAGCCCCAACATCCTGTTCATCATGGCCGACCAATTGGCGGCCGGCGCACTGGCCGCCTACGGCCACAAGCTCGTCAAGACACCGAACCTGGACCGCATCGCGGCGCGCGGCACCGTGTTCGAGAACGCCTACAGCCCCAACCCGATCTGCGCCTCGTCGCGCTTCGCGATGATGGCCGGGCAAAGGTCGTCACGCATCGGCGCCTTCGATAACGCGGCCGAGCTGCCGGCCTCGGTGCCCACCTTCGCGCATTACCTGCGCTCGCTCGGCTACAGCACCTGCCTGTCGGGCAAGATGCACTTCGTCGGGCCGGACCAGCTGCACGGCTTCGAGGAGCGGGTGACGACCGACATCTACCCGGCGGACTTCGGTTGGACGGCCGACTGGGAGCGCCGCATCGAGCCCTATGCGCCGAGCCAGATGAGCATGCGCGGCATCGTTGAATCGGGGCTGTGCGTGCGCTCGCTGCAGATGGACTACGACGACGACGTGGCCAACCAGTCGGTGCAGTGGCTGTACGACCACGCACGGCGCCCGGAGGGTCACCCCTTCCTGTTGGTGGCCTCGTTCACCCATCCGCACAACCCGTTCACGATCTCGCGCGAGTACTGGGACCTGTACGACCACGCCAAGATCGAGATGCCGGCGGTGCCGTTCATCCCGTACGAACTACGCGACCCCTGGAGCCAGCGCTACTACAAGCTCATCCGCCAGGACGAGCACCGGGTGACGGACGAGAAGATCCTCTCGGCTCGCCACGCGTACTACGGCATGGTGAGCTACGTCGACCACAAGGTGGGGCTGCTGCTCGAGGCGCTGGAGCAGACGGGCCAGGCGGACAACACCGTCATCGTCTTCACCGCCGACCACGGCGAGATGCTCGGCGAGCGTGGCATGTGGTTCAAGTTCAACCCCTACGAGCCATCCGTCAAGGTGCCGCTGATCATCCAGGCGCCGGACGCGAAGCGCGGCGCCAGGGTGGGCTCGAACTGTTCGCTGGTCGACCTGCTGCCCACGCTCACCGACCTGGCCACCGGCGGCAAGCCGCCCGCCCTGGTGGACCACTGCGACGGCCACTCCTTAAGTGCGCTGCTGCACGGCAGCGACCCTGGGTGGATGGACGAGGCTCTGATCGAGTTCACCGGCGAAGGCGTGTACGCGCCGGCGCTCATCCTGCGCCAGGGCCGCTACAAGTACGTCTACTGCGAGGGCGACCCGGGCATGCTGTTCGACCTACAGCAAGATCCGCAGGAGCTGCGCAACCTGTGCCAGGACCCGACATTCGAATCGATGGCGCAGCGCTTCGTGACGCAGATCGAGCAGCGCTACCAACCCGCGCTGATGAAGCAAGCGGTGCTGGCCAGCCAGCAGCGGCGCCTGTTCCTGCACCAGACACTGATCAAGGGCGCGCACACACCCTGGGACTATCAGGTGCGCAAGGACGCCGCAAAACAGTATGTGCGCAGCGTCTCCACCACCAGCACCACGGCCACCAAGGCGAAGGCGCGTTTTCCGTTCGTGCCGAGCGTGCCGCCGGATACGCCGCGGTCGGCGGGCAAGTGAGCCGGGAAGCCGTCGCGCCTTCGCGTTCAGCGAGGGCCCGCTGCCGGGCCCGCTACCCCGCCCGCCGCAGCGCCACCGCAAACCCACGCGCCGTCGCCGGCCGCGCCATCATCGCCCGGTACCAGCGCTGCACGTTCGGAAATTCGGCCAGGTCCACCTTGTGCCGCTCGTGCCGCCAGGCCCAGCCGAGGATCGCGAAATCGGCGATCGACAACTCGCCGGCGAAGAACTCGCTCCCAGCGAGCCGCCGGTCCATCACGCCATAGAGGCGCCGCGTCTCGGCCATGTAGCGCTTGAGGCCGTAGGCTCGCTCAGCCTCGTTGTCCAGCGCGATGAAGTGGTGCACCTGCCCCGGCATCGGGCCGAAGCCGGCCATCTGGAACATCAGCCATTCGAGCACCGGCACCTGCGCTGCGCGGTCGGCGGGCCAGAAATGGCCGGTCTTCATGCCCAGGTAGAGCAGGATCGCGCCCGACTCGAACACGCTGATCGGCTTGCCGGCCGGTCCGGACCCTGGCCCTTCCGGGTCGACGATGGCGGGGATCTTGTTGTTCGGACTGATGGCGATGAACGCGGGCTCGAACTGCTCGCCCTTGGTGATGTCGACCACGTGCACGTCGTAAGGCAGGCCCATCTCCTCGAGCGCGACGCTGATCTTGCGGCCGTTGGGGGTGTCGAAGGCGTAAAGCTGAATGGGCATAGCGCGGCGCTCCTGCGCCAGTGACTGTAGCGGCGATGGTGGCACGAGTGCTGGCCATGGCGCATGTGTCGCGACCGCCGGGTCGCCGCGGCCGACCTCTACAAGCGCAATTGGGCAATGGCCTTCTCGAGGCCCATGGTCTGCAAGAAGGTGGGGAACTTCTCGCGCAGGTGCGCCCGCATGTCGTCCTCGCGATCGGCGACGGCGAGGTTGAACCGCGGCAGCGTGGCGGACGCTCGGATGGGGCTGCGCGATTCAACGCGGTGCCGGCTGCAACGCCTTGGCAAGCGTTAGCAACACGGCGTCACCCGGTCATGGCGATTGCGGCGCCGACCACTTGGATGTGCAAGTGGGGGCGCCGCGCGTCTTCAACTGCGCCCTGAACGGCGGCTGCGCGGCTGGAGCTTCTCCAGTTCAGCGAACTGCTGCTTCAGCAGCATTTGCAGAGTGCGCGCGTGTTCCACGGGCAGACGCAGGCAGCTGGAAGAAGATCCGTCCTCGCGTACCGGGCACGACGTCACAAGCGCATCGACGTAGATCTCGAACACGCCCTTGTCGTGCTTCAACGACTTCAGGCGCTGTACTTCGATGTCGTAGGGCTTCAATCAAGTTCTCCAGGGCTGGTGCATCGGCGGATTGTCCGCGCACGCACCCACGCAGGCAGGCACTCACTCACGCACGGACGCACGCACGCACGACCAAGCCTACGATGGCGCATGACCACCAACCACCATCGCTGGCAGGCTCGCTGGCAAATCGATCGATCCCAAGGCATCGCCACGCACGACACCGGGCTGCGGGTCCGCCTCGAAGGCGGACGCGGCACACCTGAAAACGGTGACGAGGTGGCGCTTGCCCTGGTTCCGAAGCACGGTGCGCACAACGCACCGGCCATGGTGCAGCGGCTGGTGCGCGAGGGAGCGCAGTTGCTCATCGACCCGCACTCGAGAGGCTGGCGCAGCGGGTCCTGAGCGCGGCCTCCACCCCGCAGCGACAGGTCCTCGCCTGAGGGCGTGCCTGCCCAATGGGACGACGGCAAGCGCAGGCTACGGGCTTTCCCGCGCTGCGCAGCCTGCGCGGCGCTCTAGGATGCATCGCGGTCCCCGAGACACTGCGGGAGAAGCTCGATGGATTCACGCCGAAAGTGCGCAGCGATGTTCGTCGGCCTCGGCTGGGCCACGGTGGCCCTGGCCCAGCCGCTGGTTGAGCAGGAGCTGCCCAGTTGTGTGTCCGGCAGCCCGCCACTGCGTGTCTCGGTGGCCGCGGAGCGTTCAGTGCTCGATGCAGCCGACCGCCGCCGGCTGCACGAGGCCGCGCAGGCGCGCTACCCGCTGTACCAGCGCGCCGGGCTGGCACCCGCCCAGGTGCTGCTCGTTCGGCGCAGCGGCGGTTGGCAGTACGTGACGCTGTGGCATGGTGGGCCGGCCGGGCTGTGCTTCTCGGCCGTGTTTGCAGCCGAGCGCTTCGACTTCACTTCGGGCTGGATCATCAAATACAAGCCGCGCCCGGCCGAGCCTGCCGATTGAGCGGCCGGCACTGTGTGCCGCCTCTCAAGTGCTGAGCTTGCGCCCCAAGTGCTGTTCCACCTTTTGCACCTTGGCCTGCAGCCGGCCGCTGTGGCCGGCGCGGTAGTCGGCCTTCAGGTGCACGCCTATGCGCGGGCAGTCGGTCTTCAGGGTTTCGAAGCAGGCCGTTACCACCGCCATCACCTGGGGCCACTCACCTTCGATGATCGTGCCCATCGCGGTGAGCTGGTAGGGCAGCCCGCTCTTGTCGATGACATCGATGACACGCGCGACATCGGCGCTGAGGCTTACAGCGTTGCCGCGAGGGGCCATCGCGAATTCGAGCAGGACCATGCGGTCTCTCCTGGTTGAGTGGGGCTGGCGGCGCTGCTGGCGCTGGCGGCGCTGGCGGCGCTGCTGGCGCTGGTGGATCTATCGGTGGCGTCGGCCGGCGATGAGTTCGATGACATCGCGCAACGTGGCGTGGCTGATGGTGGCGGCCGCGTCCAGTGCCTGACAGCGGTTGTAATAGGGGCTAAGGTCCAGGCCCACGCCCAGGCCCAGGATCTCGACGCCGCCACGCGCTTCTTCCTGCTCCACCACCTGGCGCAGGTGATGGTCCAGGTAGTGCACGTCGTTGGCCAGGTGGGTGGCGCTGTCCATTGGGCTGCCATCCGAGAGCACGATGAGCAAGCGGCGGTGAATCTCCTCGCCCGCGCCAGCATCACCCGCGGCCCGCAAGCGGGCGCAGGCCCACGTCACTGCCTCGCCGTCGATGCCTTCGCGGAACAGTTCGGCCTTCTGCAGCGCGGCCAAGCCCAGTCGGGCGCGGCGCCAGGAAGTGCCTGCGTCCTTGAAGACCAGGTGACGCACTTCGTTCAAGCGGCCGGGGTGAGGTGGGCGGCCGGCACGCTGCCAGGCCTGGGCTGGCCGCCCGCCGTTCCAGGCCGCGGTGGTGTAGCCCAGGACCTCACTGCGGGCGCCCGCCTGCTCGAGCGCACGTGCCAGCACGTCGGCCATCAGCGAGACGCTGTCCATGTGCTGCTTCATCGAGCCCGAGCAGTCGATCAGCAACGTGACCTGGCAGCGCGCCTGCGGCTCCAGGTGCTCGGTGCGAAACAGCCGCCGCTCGGTGGGTGAGGCCACCAGTTGCGCCAGGCGTCGGCCATCGATGCGGCCGTCTTCCTGCCCGCTGTCCCAGTCGTCGGGCTGCGGCTTGGCCAGCAGCGATTGCAGCTCTCGGGCGAGGCGGGCGATGTTGAGGCCCGACCGCGCGACGCGCGCATCCAGCCCTACACGCAAGGTGCGCAGCTCCTCAGCCCTGGCCAGGCGCCCCGCCTCATGCTGCTGGTCGAACTCGCGCGTGAAGACGCGGTAACGGTGGCCGGCCTCTTCGAGCACACGGCTGTGGCCATGGTCCGCGATGGTCGGCGCCTCGTCGGCTTCTGCGGCCTCGTGGCCAAAGTCGACGCGCAGCGTGAAGAGACCGGCGGCGTCTTCCTCTTCCGGTGCCGTGGCGGGCTCGTCGCCGTCGCCGCGAAGTGCCGACAACATGCCCGCCACCTGCTGCGCGAGCGCCAGCGCGTGTGGCGCGAAGCGCGCCTGGTCATGCCGCTCGCGCTTGAGCGCAGCGAGGTGGTGGCCTGCCGTCTGCATCAGCAGGCCGCGTGGGGTCTCGATGGCGTCTTCGGTGGGTTCGAACACCGGCTCGCCGGTCAGGCGTGTGCGGGTGACCTGCGCCAAGGCATAGAGCAACATGCCGCGGGTGGTTTCGATCAGGTCCGACGCCGCAAACGCCGCCGACCACTGCTCGAAGCGATGGCGCAGGTTCGCGCGCGTGCCCGGCCAGGCCGCCGGCACCAGCGACTCCGCACGCTGCTGCTCCAGCAGGTCGAACAGCGCGCGCGCCGCGCCCGACCGGGGCGCAAGAGCACCGTGCAGCGCGGCGTCAGAGTGCAGCAGGCGCAAGGCGAGGCCGTCAGCGGCGCCGCGGAACGAGCCGAAATCGGCGTCTGGCGCGGGGTACAGGTGCGGTGCGGCAATGGGCAGCAGCTGCGTGCCGCGATACAGGCGCCGGGCGCGGAAGTGCAGGCCGCGCTCGCCCGTCAGCGCCCGCACCGCCGCGCCGCACAGCTCCTCGACGCGCTGCTGGTGCCGGGTGGCGCTGGCCTCGTGTATCACGCCTCGTGCCTCACGCCTTGCGTCTCACGCCTCGTGCCTCACGAAGCGCCGCCTGTCGCGTACGACTGCGCCAGCTCCGCGGCAAAGCAGCGCTGGAAGTACTCGGCCACCACCGGACGCTCGGCTTCGTCGCACTTGTTGAGGAAGGAGAGCCGGAACGCCACTTCGACGTCGCGAAAGATCTCGCAGTTCTCGGCCCAGGTGATCACCGTCCGCGGCGACATCAGCGTCGACAGGTCACCGGCCGCAAAACCCTTGCGCGTGAGATCGGCCACCGCCACCATCGCCGCCACTTGCGTGCGGCCCCGTTCATTCGTGGCCTGGCTCGGCACGCGGGCCAGGACGATGGCGATCTCTTCCTGGGCGGGCAGGTAGTTCAGGGCGGCCACGATGTTCCAGCGGTCGATCTGCGCATGGTTGAGCTTTTGCGAGCCGTGGTACAGGCCATTCAGGTTGCCCAGGCCCACCGTGTTGGCGGTGGCGAACAAGCGAAAGTGCGGGTGCGGGCTGAGGACGCGGTTCTGGTCGGTGAGCGTGAACTTGCCTTCGCGCTCCAGGATGCGCTGGATCACGAACATCACATCGGGCCGGCCGGCGTCGTATTCGTCGAAGATCAGTGCCACAGGCCGCTGCAGCGCCCAGGGCACGATGCCTTCCTGGAACTCGGTGACCTGCTGGCCGCCTCGAAGCACCACCGCATCACGGCCCACCAGGTCGAGCCGGCTGATGTGGCCGTCGAGGTTGACACGCACGCAGGGCCAGTTCAGGCGCGCGGCCACCTGTTCGATGTGCGTGCTCTTGCCCGTGCCGTGCTGGCCCTGCACCAGCACGCGGCGGTTTCGCGTGAAGCCGGCGAGGATCGCCAGCGTCACATCGGGGTTGAAGCGGTAGGCGGCATCGATGTCGGGCACATGCTCGTCGCGCTCGGTAAACGCAGGCACCCGTTGCGGGCTGTCGATGCCGAAGGCATCGCGCAGCGAGACGGTGGCATCGGGCCGCAGGGAGGCGAGGTCGCTCATTCGATGCCCTTGCGTGTCAGGCGTTGCGCCGTGGCGCCGTGGGTTTGGATTCTGGTTTCGGTTTTGGTTTTCAGTTTGGGTTTCGGTTTGGGTTTGGGTATGGGCTTGGGCTTGGCCCTGACCTTGACCTCGACCCTGACCTTGGCTGTGGACTTGGCCGTGGACTTGGGGCGGGTGGCGCCACCCGCCCCTTCGCCCTCGATGGCCGCCAGTGCAACGGCCGCGCGTTGCAACGCGGGCAGCACATCGCGGGCCCGGGCCAGCGGCAGTCGTATCACCGGTGCCTGCACGGCCACGCACAGGTTGGACCGCCGCCCCGACGCCGGCACCCGCACGGCCACGCAGAGCAGGCCAGGCAGGAACTCTTCGTTGTCGATGGCATAGGCCTGCTGCTTGACGGCGCGGATTTCGCCCTCGAGATGGTCGAAGTCGGTCAGGGTCTGGGCGGTGTAGCGAGCCAAAGGTGCATGCCGCAGCAGTTGGCGCCTCTCACCGGGCGTCATCTGCGCGAGCAACATCTTGCCGCTGGCCGAACAGTGCACCGGCACCCGTGAGCCCGGCTGCAGGTAAAAGCGCAAGGGTGCCGGTGTCTCCACGCGGTCCAGGTACACCACTTCGCCGCCGCTCAGCGCGGTGAGGTTGCAGCTCTCACCGATCTCTTCGACCAGATGACGCAGCACCGCATGGCGGGCCCCGTGGTGGATGCTGTGGAAGAGCAGGTTTTCGGCGAAACGGCGCAAGCGTGTACCGGCGTGATACTGCCGACCATCGGCACCGCGTTGCACCAGGGCCGAGGCCTCCAGTTGGGCCAGCATGCGGTGTACGGTGGCCTTGGGCAAACCGGTTTCGTCGACCAGCGCCTGCAAGGAAGCCCCTTGATCCTTGCCCGCGATCAACTCCAACAATCCAATCAGACGCAGCGCTGGCGTGTCACCGTGGATCTCCGGCGGATCGGCGACGGCACGGCGGGACGATGGCATCGAAGAATCATAGCCATGTTCTGAAAACTCGATTGATCGGTTCCGAATATTGTTAGGATCGATCGAACGGACCCCACCTGACAGGAGACCCTCGATGAGCCCAGCCACAGCTTCAGTTCGCCGCAGCGCCGTCGCCGGCGTGCACAAGATGACGCCTTCGGAGGCCTTCGTCGAAACGCTGGTGGCCCAGGGCGTAGACACCATGTTCGGCATCATGGGCTCGGCCTTCATGGACGCGATGGACATCTTTGCGCCCGCCGGCATCACGCTGATACCCGTGGTGCACGAGCAAGGCGCCGGTCACATGGCCGACGGTTATGCCCGTGTCTCTGGCCGCCACGGCGTGGTCATCGGCCAGAACGGGCCCGGCATCAGCAACTGCGTCACCGCGATCGCGGCGGCCTACTGGGCGCACAGCCCGGTGGTGATCATCACGCCCGAGACCGGCACCATGGGCATGGGCCTGGGTGGTTTTCAAGAAGCCAACCAGTTGCCGATGTTCCAGGAGTTCACCAAGTACCAAGGGCACGTGGTCAATCCCAAGCGCATGGCCGAGTTCACCGCGCGCTGCTTCGACCGCGCCATCTCGGAGATGGGCCCCACGCAGCTCAACATTCCGCGCGACTACTTCTACGGCGAGGTCACCTGCGAAATCCCCAAGCCGATGCGCGTGGAGCGCGGTGCGGGCGGCGAGAACAGCCTGAACGCGGCGGCCGAGTTGCTGGCCACGGCCCGGTTCCCGGTCATACTGGCCGGCGGCGGTGTGGTGATGGGCGACGCCGTCGAGGAGTGCAAGGCTCTGGCCGAGCGCCTGGGGGCGCCGGTATGCGCAGGCTACCTACGCAACGACGCCTTCCCGGCCAAGCACCCGCTCTGGGCCGGCCCGCTGGGCTACCAGGGCAGCAAGGCGGCCATGAAGCTGATCGCGCAAGCCGACGTGGTGATCGCGCTGGGCTCGCGCATGGGCCCTTTCGGCACACTGCCACAGCACGGCCTGGACTACTGGCCCAAAGACGCCAAGATCATTCAGATCGAGGCCGACCACACCAACCTGGGCTTGGTGAAGAAGATCACCGTCGGCATCCACGGTGACGCGAAGGCGGCGGCCCAGGCGCTGCTGGCGCGCATCGGCGGCAAGACACTCGCCTGCGATGCCACCAAGGCCGAGCGCGCCACCCGCATCGCCACCGAGAAGGCCGCCTGGGAGCAAGAGCTCGACGGTTGGACTCATGAGCGCGACGCCTACAGCCTGGACATGATTGAAGAGAACGGCAAGGAAAAGCCGTTCTCCGGTGGCCAGTACCTGCACCCGCGCCAAGTGCTGCGCGAACTGGAGCGCGCCATGCCGCCGCGCGCGATGGTGTCCACCGACATCGGCAACATCAACTCGGTGGCCAACAGCTACCTGCGCTTTGACGAGCCGCGCAGCTTCTTCGCGCCGATGAGCTTCGGCAACTGCGGCTACGCGTTTCCCACAATCATTGGCGCCAAGGTCGCCGCGCCCGAGCGCCCGGCGATTTCTTATGCCGGCGACGGTGCCTGGGGCATGAGCATGGGCGAGGTCATGACCTGCGTGCGGCACGACATCCCGGTCACCGCCGTGGTCTTCCACAACCGCCAGTGGGGAGCGGAGAAGAAGAACCAGGTCGACTTCTACAACCGCCGCTTCGTGGCCGGTGAACTGGACAACCAGAGCTTCGCCGGCATCGCCCGGGCGATGGGCTCCGAAGCGATCGTGGTCGACCGTCTCGAAGACGTGGGCCCGGCGCTGAAGAAGGCCATCGACCTGCAGATGAACCAGAGAAAGACCTGCGTCGTCGAGATCATGTGCACGCGCGAACTGGGCGACCCCTTCCGCCGCGATGCGCTGGCCAAGCCGACTCGCTTCCTGGACAAGTACAAAGATTACGTCTGAGCCACCCGATGAGCGCACCGCTGCACGACCCCACCGCGCCGGCGCTGCCGGGTGCCACCACGCAGGTCAAGACCACCACCTGCTACATGTGCGCCTGCCGCTGCGGCATACGCGTGCATCTGCGCGACGCGGGCCAGGGTGATGGCCCGCAAGTGCGCTACATCGAGGGCAACCCCGAGCACCCGCTGAACAAAGGCATCCTGTGCGCCAAGGGCTCTGCGGGGATCATGAAACAGTATTCGCCTGCGCGGCTGACGCGGCCGCTGCGGCGCAAACCAGGCACCGAGCGTGGCGCCGGGGAATACGAGCCGATCAGTTGGAACGAGACCTTCCAGATCCTGGAAGACCGGCTGCGCCACCTGCGCGCCACCGACCCCAAACGGTTTGCGCTGTTCACCGGCCGCGACCAGATGCAGGCACTCACGGGGCTGTTCGCGCGCCAGTTCGGCACGCCCAACTACGCGGCGCACGGCGGCTTCTGCTCGGTGAACATGGCCGCCGGCATGATCTACACCGTCGGCGGCAGCTTCTGGGAGTTCGGCGGCCCTGATCTGGACCGCGCCAGGCTGTTCGTGATGATCGGCACCGCTGAAGACCACCACAGCAACCCGATGAAGGCGGCGCTGTCCAAGTTCAAACGCAACGGCGGCCGCTTCGTGGCCATCAACCCGATCCGCACCGGCTACGCCGCCATCGCCGACGAGTGGATCCCGATCAAGCCGGGCACCGACGGCGCTCTGTTGATGGCCCTGATCCGCGAGCTGATCGCGCTCGGCCTGTACGACCGCGACTTCGTCACCCGCTACACCAACGCCGGCCAGTTGGTGAGCCAGGACGAAGCCAGCGACGAGTTCGGAATGATGATGCGCAACCCCGAGGGCGACGTCATCAACCCGCTGCGCCACCACAACTTCTTCTGGTGGGACCGGCACACCGGCAAAGCCGTGGCCGACCATGCCGAGGGCAGCGACCCCGCACTCTTCGGCAGCTACCAAATGCCAGACGGCACACCCGTCAAACCCGCCTTCCAGTTGCTGGAAGAGCGGGTGCGCGACTGCACGCCGCAATGGGCCTCGGCCATCACCGGCATCCCGGCCGCCACGATCCGGCGGCTGGCGCATGAGATGGGTGTGACGGCCCGCGACCAGACGGTGGAGCTGCCCATCGCCTGGACCGACTGGTGGGGCCGCGAGCACAAGAGCGTCAAGGGCAACCCGGTGGCGTTTCATGCGATGCGCGGCCTGGCTGCGCACAGCAACGGCTTTCAGAGCATACGTGCGCTGTCCATACTGATGAGCCTGCTGGGCACCATCGACCGGCCCGGCGGCTTTCGCCACAAGGCGCCCTACCCGCGCGCCGTGCCACCGAACGCGCGCCCGCCCAAGGGCTCCGGCAGCATCAAGCCCAACACGCCGCTGGACGCGCCGCCGCTGGGCTGGGTCGAGTCCCCGGCCGACCTGTGCGTGGACGACGCCGGCGGACCGGTTCGCATCGACAAGGGTTTCTCATGGGAGTACCCGTTCTCGGCCCACGGGCTGATGCACAACGTCGTCACCAACGCCTGGCGCGGCGACCCGTACCCGATCGATACGCTGATGCTGTTCATGGCCAACATGGCGTGGAACTCGACGATGAACACGTCCGAGGTGCGCAAGATGTTGGTCGACAAGCAAGTCGAGGGTGAAGGGCGCGGGCAATACAAGATCCCCTTCATCGTCGTCTGTGACGCCTTCCAGAGCGAAACCACGGCTTTTGCCGACCTGATCCTTCCGGATACGACGTACCTCGAGCGGCACGATGCGATGTCCATGCTCGACCGGCCGATCAGCGAGTTCGACGGCCCTTGTGATTCGGTGCGCGTGCCGGTGCTGCCGCCCATGGGCGAGTGCAAGCCGTTCCAGGAGGTGCTGGTGGAACTGGCCGGGCGGCTGAAGATGCCGGCCTTCACCACGCCCGAAGGCGGCCGCAAGTACCGCGACTACCCGGACTTCATCGTGCGCTACGAAACGGCGCCGGGCTCGGGCATCGGCTTTCTGACGGGCTGGCGCGGCGAAGACGGCCAGCAGTCGATGCGGGGTGCGCCCAACCCCAAGCAGTGGGAGATGTACGCCGCCAACAACTGCGTGCACCACCATCCCATGCCGCCCGAGCACCAGTACATGCGCAACTGGAACCGTGGCTACCTCGAGTGGGCGCAGAAGGTCGGCCTGCGGCGCGACGTCGACCCCATCACCATCCACATCTACTCCGAGTTCATGCAGCGTTTCCGCCTTGCGGCGCTGGGCAAGGGCAAAGGCCGGCAGCCGCCCGACCACCTGCGCGAGCGTGTGGCCACCTATTTCGACCCGTTGCCGTTCTGGTATGCGCCGATCGAGGTCCAGGCCACCGACACGCAGGCCTTCCCGCTCGCCGCGGTGACGCAGCGGCCGATGGCGATGTACCACTCGTGGGATTCGCAGAACGCCTGGCTGCGGCAGATCCACGGCCACAACTACCTCTTCGTCAACCCGAAGACGGCGTTGGCACAAGGCATCCACGACAGCGACTGGATGTGGGTGGAGTCGCAATGGGGCAAGGTGCGCTGCATGTGCCGCCACAGCGAGGCCGTGGAGCCGGGCACGGTGTGGACCTGGAACGCCATCGGCAAGGCCAAGGGCGCGTGGGCGCTGACCGACGTTTCCAACGAGTCCGAGAAGGGCTTCCTGCTCAATCACCTCATCACCGAGGAGTTGCCTGCGACTGGTGGGCGCGGCCGCATTTCCAACGCCGACCCCATCACCGGCCAGGCCGGTTGGTACGACGTGCGCGTGCGCATCCGCCGCGCCAACGATGCCGAAACGGCACAGAGCTGGCCCCAGTTCGAGAGCAAGCCGGCCTTGCCGGGCACCACGGCGCCACCACGCTGGCTTGCCTGGTTCGCCGGCGCCAAGACAGCAGACAAAGCATGACGCCCCGAACCCCACAGGAGCAAGCGCTGTGACGCAACTGGCCCTGGTGATCGACCTCAACGTCTGCGTGGGTTGCCACGCTTGTGTGACCAGCTGCAAACAGTGGAACACCTCCGGCTCGGCCGGCCCGCTGGTCGACGAGAGCCCCTACGACGCCGACCCCAACGGCACCTTCTTCAACCGCGTGCAGACCTTCGAGGTCGGCGAGTTCCCGAATACGCAGACGGTGCACTTCCCCAAGAGCTGTCTGCACTGCGAAGACCCGCCCTGCGTGCCGGTGTGCCCCACGGGCGCCAGCTACAAGCGCAAGGACGACGGCATTGTGCTGGTGGATTACGACAAGTGCATCGGCTGCAGCTATTGCGCCTGGGCCTGCCCCTACGGCGTGCGCGAACTGGACGAAAAGCGCCAGGTGATGACCAAGTGCACCCTGTGCGTGGACCGCATCACCGACCGGAACCTGCCCGTGGCCGAGCGCAAACCCGTTTGTGTGATGGCTTGCCCGACCAACGCACGCTTGTTCGGCGACGTGCACGACCCCGAGTCTGAGGTGTCGGTGGCCATCCGCGAACGTGGTGGCTATGCTTTGATGCCCGAACTGGGCACGCTGCCGGCCAACCACTACCTGCCCCGCCACAAGACGGTGGCGCATACCGACTCGGCACAGGTGGTGCGCGAGCAGAACCCGCTGCGCGTCGAGGGCCGCGAGCCGCCCACCGGGCTGCCCATCTCCGGCGACTGGGAACACTGACATCGAGATTGCCTTGCCGGTGATGAGGGCACCGGCGCGGCTCTGCCCTCATGCATGATGGGGCCTATCACGCCCGGCGTCTCACCGCCGCCGGCCGCCCCAGGAGCCCGCCATGAACACGCCCAACCCGGCCTTGCAAGGCATCGTCGCCATCCTGCGTGGCGTGCATCCCAACCAGGTGCTGGCCATCGGCCAGGCCTTGCTCGATGCGGGCATCCGCGTCATCGAGGTGCCGCTGAACTCGCCCGAGCCGCTGGTGAGCATCGAGAAGCTGTCGCGTGCCTACGGCGAGGCCGCGCTCATCGGCGCGGGCACGGTGCTCAGCGCCGCGGCGGCCGATGCGGCCGCGGACGCCGGCGCCAAGCTCGTGCTCGCGCCGAACTTCGACGCCACGGTGGTAGCGCGCTGCCGCGAACGTGGCCTGCTCGCCATGCCCGGCGTGGCGACACCGACCGAAGCCTTTCACGCCATGGCTGCGGGCGCCGATGCGCTCAAGCTCTTTCCGGCCGAGGCGCTGGGCCCGGTGGTGTTGAAAGCCTGGCGCGCCGTGTTCCCGCCCACGATGCCGATGTTCGCCGTGGGCGGCGTGGGCGAGCACAACCTCGCGGCTTTCAAGGCGGCCGGCGCCGCAGGCGTGGGCACCGGCTCATCCCTGTTCGTGCCTGGAATGGACCCGGCCGAGTTGGTGAGCCGCGCGCGCCGCCTGGTGCAGGCCTGGGCCACGGCGAAGGCGTAGCGCCCAAGCGGCGCTGTTGCCCGCCGCCACCAGCTCGCGTACTTCGAAGGGCCGTTCAATTCGCGCCA
This sequence comes from Burkholderiales bacterium, assembly GCA_031401195.1. Taxonomy (GTDB): domain Bacteria; phylum Pseudomonadota; class Gammaproteobacteria; order Burkholderiales; family Burkholderiaceae_C; genus Rubrivivax. The sequence continues at coordinate 92,005 of JANNRI010000088.1, read as the reverse complement.
AGGCGGCGGCGGCGTAGGGAGACGACTGCGAGGGACAGGGCCATCAACACCAGCTCGGGGCTGGCCGGCTCGGGCACACTCACGACGAGGTTGTCGATGCCTGCAGGTATCCCAGGGCTGATGGCACGCATGAGCAACCATTGCACGTTGGTCCACTCGTCACCCGCAAAGGCCAGGGCCTGGGGATACGGGTTCATCCCGCTGCTGAGCAGATGCCCGCCCCGCGACGAGAGGAACTCGATCTGGTAGGCCATCACATCGACCGACAGCAGCGAGAACAACGCGCCGTCGGCATCGACATGCATCCAGGGCAACACTGGTACACCGCCGTTCGTATTGGGCGAGAGATCCGGCGACCCCAGCCAGTCAGGGTTCGATTCGGTGAAACCCAGCATGTTCGGCCGCGCCAGGGTGTCCCACCCCAGCCACTGCCCGGTCGGCCCGGCCACCCCGTCGCGATGGCTGTTGGGCGAAAACCGCAAGCCACCTTCGGCGTAGTTCGCAAACACAATGTCACCGACGGCCGCTTCGAACTGGACGGTGACCACGGCGGCCTGCGCCGCAACGGCGGCCGTCGCGACGGCCACACACCCCAACGTGCGCAGCGCCCGGCCCCACTTGCCCACCAGGCCGAGCCGGCTCACGCCGCCCGGCTTCGCAGCTGAATTGCACACTGCCATGCACACTCTCCTTGTCGTCGTTCGCACCGCGCCAGGATGTCGCGGCAGCACGCTTGCAGGCTAATGGCGCGGGAATCGGCACCCGCCCCTTCGAATCGGGGGGCACCCGGTAAGCCAAAGCAACTGTGCGCTCGGGTCGCAACATCGTGGCACCGGCGTGGTCACCGACCAACGCCTGAAGGTCCCCTAGGGCATGATGCGGGTCATGAAGTTGCTTGACCCGAGTGGCCTCATGGGCGTCCCGCTGATAGACCTGCGTGAATCTTCCCGCTCAAAACTGGCACGCCGCATCGACGATGCACTGTGTGGTGCTGGGTTCTTCGGCATCGTGGGGCACGGCGTCGCGCCCGAAGTTGTCGCTGGTGCATTTGACGCCAGCCACCGGTTCTTTGCCTTGTCGCAACACGACAAAGAGCGCTGGCACATCAACGGCTGGCCACTCGAGCGCGGCTTCGACCCCATGGGCTGGCAGTCGCTGGACCCTGGGCAACCGCCTGATGTGAAAGAGAGCTTCTACCTGGGCGTGGAAGCGATCGGCCCGAACCAATGGCCCAGCGAGGCACTGGTGCCGGGCTTTCGTGCTGCGACCGACGCCTACTCGGCTGTCCTGGAATCCCTGGCGCGCCGACTCTTGGGGTTGTTCGAGTTGGCCTTGGCGCTGCCGCCAGGGCACTTTGACAGCTACATGCAACACCCCACCTGCACGACGCGGTTGCTGCACTACCCGCCCCAGCCGGCACAGGCGCCGCCGGGCCAGATCGGGTGCGGCGCCCACACCGACTGGGGCGCGCTCACGCTGCTGGTACAGGACGACGCGGGTGGCCTGCAGGTGCAACTGAAGGATGGCGGCTGGGCTGATGTGCCACCGGTGCCAGGCGCCTTCGTCGTCAACATCGGCGACATGATGCAGCGCTGGACCAACGACCGCTGGCCATCGACGATGCACCGTGTCCTCAACCGCGTCAGCGGGCGGGACCGCTGGTCTATCGCCTACTTCTTTGACTTGGACGCCGAGTCCAGCATCGAGCCCCTGCCCTCCTGCGTATCGGCCGAACGGCCTGCGCGCTATGCCCCCATCACCGCAGGCGACCATCTGGCCGAGATGTACCGCCGCACCACAGTTGCGCCGGCCCAGTGCCGACCGTAGCGACCACGGCGACCACGGCGACCACGGCGAAGATGAATGGCCTGCGCTGAATCGGGCTTGATGCCCGCGCGCAGCACGGCGGCTGGCTCAGCAGCAACGACCGTGAAGTCGTGCTGTCGGCCGTGTTGGCCGGCGAGGGCGTGGGCCGGTTCAACGAGTTGACCAGCCGCACGTTGTTGCACAGCGGGCGCCTTGTGCCGGTGCTGTTCGACTGGTGGTGCAGGGCGGGCCGCCGCTGAATCTGCTGTACCGCGCCAACCACCGCCGCACGCCCAGAGTGCGGCTGATGCTGGACTTCATCGCTTGGCTGGTGCAACGGCACGAGGCCGAAGCCACGGCCGGCACGCGGCCGGCCGGCGACGAGGTGCCGCAGTGGCACCGCCGGGGCTATGGCCGCGCGTCTTCGGTGCTGCGCTGGCGGGCGTAGCTTCGCAGCGCGGGTGTCACCGACGCCTCACCCGCGCGCCGCCTGCGCCCGGGGCCACTACGATGCGGGCTTGCCCCTGCTGCCCACGACCTGCCATGTCCACCCCCGAACTGCTCGCCCCCCATCACGCCGAGATGACCGCCTGGCGGCAGGCCTTCTTCGACATACGCGTCACCGGCAAAGGCGCGCACGGTGCGCGGCCCGAGACCGGCATCGATGCCGCACTGGCCGCGGCACAGATCGCGGTGACGCTGCAGAGCATCGTCTCGCGCAACGTGGCGCCGGTGGACACCGCGGTGCTCTCGGTGACGCGCATCCACGCCGGCGACGCCTACAACGTGATCCCGCAGACGGCCGAACTCGGCGGCACCGTGCGCGCCTTCTCGCGCGACGTGATGCAACTCGTGGAGACGGCCATGCGCCGTGTGGCCGAGAGCACCGCGGCGGCCTTCGGTGCCACCGCCGAGGTCGACTTTCGCGTGCTCTTCGCGCCCACGGTGAACGACCCCGCCGAGGCCGAGTTCGCCGCACGCATCTGCGCCGAGCTGGTGGGCGCGGACAAGGTCGAGCGCAACCCGCCGCTGGTGATGGCCTCGGAGGACTTCTCCTTCATGCTCGAGAAGGTGCCCGGGTGCTACATCAACATCGGCAACGGCGAAGGCGCCGGCGCCTGTGAAGTGCACAACCCGGCCTACGACTTCAACGACCGCGCGCTGCCGCTCGGGGCGGCGTTCTTTGCGCGCGCGGTCGAGACGCGGCTGGCCCGGAACGGCTTGGCTACGTAATCGTCCATGCCCGATCGGCCATTTGTGCGGCGGCCATGTCCCGCGTTGCCAGGGCGAGTCGCTCGGACAAGCGCTGCGGGACTCGGTGCTCGGCACGGTGAGCCTGCCGGGTTTGAGGGTGCTCAAGCCCGTCGCGCGCGAAGACCACGCAACACCAGGTGGCTTCGCTGCTGGCCTACCTCTTCCCCGGCAGGGACCAGCCCGCGCCGCCGGCCGATGCCGTGGCCATGATCAACGCGCCCTTCCGCATCTGTACCGCCTTCGTACCCGACAACGCCACGCCGGAGTTCCGGCTGCCCGAGGCAGAGCGGCAGCGTATGGCCGGTGTGGTGCGGGAGGCGTTCGCGAGCTATCCGTTCGTGCGCGCCCCTCGGGCACGGCCACGGTCAAAGGCGAGGCCACCTGGGTGGGTTTTGCCGAACGCTCGCGCGGCGCGTGCCTCGTCGTTCGAGACGGCGTTGCGGCAGATGATCGGCAACCTGAAGGGCGCTGTGGTGGACTTTCGCGAACGGGCACCGAGAGACCCGGGCATCCGCCTCGTGCTGCCGTCGGGCTACGACCCGGGGAAGCGCCCCCAGGTCAGACCGACGGCTTGCGGCGCTTGAGCGCCCCGGCGCCCAGCAACGCGGCGCCCACCAGGGCCAGCGTGCCCGGCTCGGGGACGGTGGCTGTGGTGGCGAAGGTGAAGGCGTGCCAGTACTCCGGGACGTCGGTCGTGAACGTCAGGCTCGTCACCGGGCTCGTGAAGTGCAGAAGGCCATGGAACTCCCTCATCGCCAAGGCGTCGCCAGCGCCTGCCACTGCCGTGCCGCTGCCCCAGAAGCCTTGACCCTGGCTGTCAATCGTGAACGCGCGGCCGAAGTCGTAGGTGACCTGAACGCCTGCCTGCCCCACGCTCAGGAGAGCCATGTAGAGGTCGTTCACCGTGGACCCAAAGGTGACGGTGATCGATACCGCGGAATTCAGGGCCACCTGATCGCAATCGATGGGCCCGTTACCGAGGCTGCCACCGGTGTACGGACGGCTCGCGGAGTTCGGTTCTGTCCACCAGTTGGTGCTGCCCGGGCTGCAGCCCGTTTGCGAGGGACCATCGATCGCGCCGCGATTGACCACCACGCCCACGCTGATGCCGCCCATGTCGCCCGTTGCGCTGCTGCCAGAGATCGCAGTCCAGTCGGTCCACAACGCCCCAGCCGAGGCGCTACCGATTGCAAAGCAGCTTGCGGCACCGGCCAAGCTACGGGCGATCGAACGGCGTTTCATCATCTCGGCTCTCCTTTTTCGCGATCCCGGAGGTCGCGCTATCCCAACACAGAGTGTTTCAACAGCAACATCGAGCATCCTCAGGTTACGCGCGACCGGGCTCGCGGTGTTGGCTCGCGGTGTTGGCCTTGTACCTGTGGAGCGCATCAAGAGCCAATTTGTTCACGCGAACGTGCCGTGGCCCGCGCCTCGTCGTCTGGTGGATCGACCCGGTGCGCCGGAAGATCCAGCGTGCGCCACGCTGCGGGCGCGGCCGGGCCGAAGGCGAACTGGCCGCAGCAGGCATCGTCGGCGATCAATTGGGCCTTGCCGGCCCGGGCAAAGTCCGCGAAGCGCGAATCGGGCACTTCGAAGACGGGGTGGAGCGACTCGATGGCTGCCTGCACCTCGCGCGCCGCGCAAGGGGCCGAGCGCGGTGGCAGGGAGGCGCCCATGCGGAAGGCGAACTCGGGCTCGACCACACGACCACACGCATGCGGTTGCCGAAGAGCGAAAACGTTGCGCCGGTCGGCTGCACGAAGGCATCGAGGATGCGCCCCGGCAGCGGGCCGTCGACCTGGATGTGCGCCTGCCCGGCGGCGCTGGTGGCGGCGATCTTCCAGCCGACGACCGGCCGGTCGGCGACAGCGGGCAGCGCAGCCTGGATCGCGTGGGCGGCGGCAGTGTCGCCGGGGCGAAGTGCAGCGGGCAAGGCGTCGATGACCGTGCCCGACTCTCGGCAGGTCCAGAGCAAGTGGGCGGCGTCGTGGGCCATGCGGTGCATCGTCGCTCCTGGGGATCGAGGCCGATGTTGCCAAAGGGAGGTCGAGCGCCGTGCTCAGCGCGGAAGTCTCGCAGCCCGCATCGAGCTCGAGCGCGCGACTGGCCGATGTCGAGCAGGTGAATGACCCGCCCCATGACCGGTTGCGGATATGGGCTTCGGGATGGCTCATCTCGGCCAGGAGAGACGTTCGCCGTCAACCGGGCGAACGTCTACTCACGGCACAAAGACAAAGTTGAGTCAGTCGGTTCGAAGGCCCGGAATGCTCAAGTGAGCGACCAGCGTTGCAGCCGCGCGCGGACCTCGACGTGAGGCAGACGGCTACGCGGGTGATTCGAAATCCGCGTCAAGCCTTCGTGCAGAAGATTCGTACCGACTTTTCCGGAGGTTTCCATCTGGTCAAGTATCCAGAGCAACCCATACACCGCGTATTGCCTCGACTGGGCTTCAGCGCGGAGCAACTTGTCGCCGGTCACCAACGCGTGATCCGGTCGCCGCGCGCAACTCAGTGCGAAGCAATCGGGAAGCGACAAACCGAGCTGCTCCTTGCGTAGCTGCTGGGCAAAGGCCACCTCGTCCGGGACCAGCGCGACGACACCCAGGCCAAGGCGCCGCAGCAACGGCCCGTTATCTGCTTCAAGCTCACGCGCGTACAGCAGATCAGGCACGACCATCGTCAGCCCGCAAGAAAACGCAGGCTCCAGGAGCCCACCTCGCTCCAGGTCAATCAGGACGGAAGTGTCCGAGACCAGGATGATCATGACGGCTCAGGCAGCTTGCCCCATGAGTCGATGATCCAACTCGCGAACGCTGATGTTCAGCAGTTCTGCGGCACGAGCCTCCGAGATCGCACCCTCGGCAACCGCGCGCAAGCACAAGCGCTCCATGCGCTGCGGTACTTCGGACGGGAGTAGGCCGGGCTCGGTTGACGATTGGCTGTTCCAGCCCAAGTTCTTGATCTGAGCCCACAACCGACCATAGGCTGCCTTCGTGAGAATGCCGATCTGGGCGCAGCGCACCACCAGCGAAGCGATGCTGACCTTTAGGATCTTCTTCAGCTCCGCCAGCTCGCCGATGGATATCGACGTACGGTGCGGCCCCAGCAGCCGCAGGACCATGTCTTTGGCCATCAGGAACGCGCCGGCAAACCGATCGGCGGCCTTCTCCTGCTCCACATCGCTCAACCCACTGAAGCGCAAGACCAAGTGGGCCAGTTCGTGAGCCAGCGTGAATCGCTGCCGCTCGCCGTTGTGCCCCTGGTTCACGACGATCACCGGCACATCTTTGCGCTTCGGGCGCTGCACGAAAGCCTTGGAGCCGGACACGTTTTCCGGCAAGTCCAGGGCGATCACCTTCACCCCTTTGTCCTCCAGCAACTCGGCAACAGAGGGGATCGGGTCGATGCCTAGTTTCCATTGACGCCGCAGGGCATCGGCAGCCTGCTCGGCGTCTTCGATGCGGCTGACTTCGAAGGCCTTGCCGGCGGGGGCATCCCATGGCTGCTCCACTCCGGGGAGCAGCTCTTCAAGCTCCAGGTAGCGTTCGACCTGGTCGAGTACCGACGCTTCGACCGCTCGCTCTTCCTTGATGCCGGCGTGTGGGGCTTTGCGGAAGTCCACGCCCGTCAGTTCGATCTCGCGCTCGCTGAGCAGGTACTCCGGCGAGACCTTGAGCGCCTTGGCCAATGCCAACAGGATCGTGGAACTCGGCATCATCTCGTCGCGCTCGTACTTGCCGATGGCCTGCGCCGAAACCTGCCCTTGGATGGCGGCTTCCAGCTCACGCAGGGACAAGCCTAGGGCTTCTCGTGCCCTCTTGAGTCGGTTTCCGATCATGGTGCTCTCCGCGTTGTTGTGGTTTACAGATTGACTGATTGGATTGTCGTTTGTAAACTTCCCTGCGTCAACTTCAGCGAACTGGAGGTTCGTGATGACCAACCGGAACAACGTTCACATCGTTCAGCGCGACAACGGCTGGGGCACGCTACGTGAAGGAGCGCAGCGAGCGACCCAGGTGTTTGGAACTCAGGCGCAAGCCATCCAAGCCGGGCGGCACATGGCACGCGAGGGCCAGGGCGAGCTCCTCATCCACGGCGAGGATGGCCGCATCCGGGCTCGCGACTCCCACGGAAGCGACCCCTGCCCGCCGAGGGATCGCAAATGATCAAGATCGACATCAAGTTGCCGAGCAATGCCGACCTGATCGGGCAGCGATGGCCGCTGTCGGCGCAGCTTGCGCCTTCTAACTTGCAAGGAGGCCGCAGTGGCTCACGACCCAAAGACCGTCACGATCATTGTTGAGGCCACGCCGCACGAGTGGCCGAAGAACGCGGAGATCTCGTTCGCCCAAGTCGTCACGCTGGAGGTGCCCGACTACTCGCCGAACTCCGGCATCAGCTACGCGGTCAAGTACACGCGCGGCGAAGGCCACAAGCCGGAAGGCATCCTCTCGCCGGGCGAGTCGGTGAAGGTGAAGGAAGGGATGGTCTTCAGTGTTTCGGAAACTGGTCAGTCATAGCGAGGACCTTCACCGCCTAGTCGAGAAGGGCTACGCCGTCGCGTTCGACGGCCCGCACCTGATCGTGCGGGATGTTCCGTATCTCGATGCCGTTGGGGCGCTGCACTGGGCGGCACTCGTCTCGAAGCTCGTCTTCATAGACGAGGTGCGCGTCGTCCAGGACGACCACCAGATCTACTTCAGCGGGACCGTGCCGCACAACATGGATGGGATGCCCGTCCAGAACCTCGCCGGCGGGCCGCACACGTTCCCTTTGAGCAAGAACTCTGAAGACGTGGTCGTGCAGCGGTCCTTCTCGAACAAGCCTCGCACCACGGGCAAGTTCGACAGCTTCTTCGACAAGATCGAGAGCTACGTCGCGCTCATCGCTGGGCCAGCCATGTCGCGCCACAACGTGAGCCCATACACGTTCAGGATCGTCGAGACGGAGCAGGAGCCTTCCGTCTTCAAGTTCCAGGACACACTCACGAGTCGCGCTGAGATCACCGAGCTCTCGCGCAGGTTCGCAAACGATGTCGTCGCCATCATTGGGCTCGGGGGAACCGGCAGCTACGTGCTCGACTACGTCGTCAAGACTCCGGTCAAGGAAGTTCGAGCATTCGACCTCGATCCGTTCCATGTCCACAATGCGTTCCGTTCGCCTGGCCGCCTTGTTGCGAGCGAGCTCGGGAAATCCAAGGCCGAGGTGTACGCGGACCGCTACGAGAACTTTCGCCACGGGTTGGCGCTGCACCCGAAGATGCTAGACACCACTTCGGCCGGCGACCTCGACGGCGTGACATTCGCCTTCGTCTGCGTGGACAAAGGCTCGGCACGCGCCGAAGTCTTCAAGATGCTCATCGAGAGAGGCGTCCCGTTCATTGATGTGGGCATGGGGCCGTCGCTGTCAAAGCAGGGTCCGATAAAAGGAATGCTTCGCACGACCTACTATCCACCGGGAAAAGCGACCGCCATCCTGGCTTCTGGCCACGCGGAGATACAAGACGCACCCGAGGATGTCTACAGGACCAACATCCAGATCGTCGAGCTCAACGCCTTGAATGCCTCCGTTGCAGTCATCCGGTTCAAGCAGCTGCGCGGCTTCTACGTGGACGATGTCCGGGGAAACAACTTTCTCTTCGATATCCGCGACCTGAAGATTGCATCCGATGCCGAGAGTTGAGCGGCTTCGCCTCGAGCGCGTCCATTACATGCCGAAGGTTCTCGAGCCGGGCGTGCTGTACGCCACTGAGGAGTTCGGCGCTGCGGCACATCTGTGCGCCTGCGGCTGTGGGGCAAAGATTCGCACGCCGCTTGCACCCACGGAATGGACGCTTGAAGAGACGACCGACGGTCCGAGTCTGAGCCCGTCTGTGGGCAATTGGGAGCAGCCCTGCCGGTCCCACTACTGGATCTGGCGAGGGGAAGTCGAGTGGCATGGTGACTGGACAGAGGCGCAAGTCCAGGCTGGAAGACGCCGCGAGCACCGACGCCGTAGGGCGTACTTCACGACTCGCGAGAAGCAGCGCCACTCTCAAACCCTGTCGCTTGGTCAGCGCATCTGGAACGACATCAAGAATTTGGTGCGCCGTAGCTAAAGAGCCATGCGGACAGGCCAATCTCGATCCGGCCCAACACGCCGTAGTCGGCCGCTACACGATCCCCCGGCAGGACGAGGCCCAGTCGTCCGCCCGCAAGCCGATGCCGAGCGACGACAGCTCGTTCGCGAGCCAGGTCAGCGCGGTGAGCGGATCGCCCGGCAGCGCTCGTCCTTCGCCCTCACGCGTGTAGCGCATGCGGCCATCATTGCCGTCTGCGCCGCAGACGCTCGCGTGGACCCGTTGCGCCGGAAGATCCATCAGCGCGCCACGCCGCGGGCGCGGCCGGGCCGAAGGCGAATCGGCCGCAGCAGGCATCGTTGGCGATCAGTTGGGCCTTGCCGGCTCGGGCAAAGTCCGCGAAGCGCGAATCGGGCACTTCGAAGGCGGGGTGGAGCGACTCGATGGCTGCCTGCACCTCGCGCGCCGCGCAAGGGGCCGAGCGCGGTGGCAGAGAGGCGCCCATGCGGAAGGCGAGCTCGGGCTCGACCACACGCATGCGGTTTCCGAAGAGCGACAAAACGTCGCGCCGATCGGCTGCACGAAGCGATCGAGGATGCGCCCCGGCAGCGGGCCGTCGACCTGGATGTGCGCCTGCCCGGCGGCGCTGGTGGCGGCGATCTTCCAGCCGAGGACCGGGCAGTCGGCGACAGCGGGCAGCGCAGCCTAGATCGCTTGGACAGCTGCGGTGTCGCGGGGTCTTCCGCCGGCCTCGCTACTTCACGAGAAAGGCCGCGGAGTGGCCGAACTGATTGGCGTGCCAGTTCACACCGAAACCCTCACCGCCATTTCAGCAAACCGACAAAACCCATTCGCCCATCCCATCTGTTCTGGCGTGCGGCAATCGGGCTCGAAGAGCTGCGGACTCGCGACGACGATCACCGTGCTACGCGCGCGACTGGTGGCCACATTGAATCGGTGTGGGTCATACAGGAACGCCATGCCGCGCGGCGCATCTTCAGGTGACGAACTGGTGCATGAGTAGATCACCACCGGTGCTTCCTGGCCCTGGAACTTGTCGACGGTGCCGACGCGGAGCACTTGCACGTCGGCCAGGGCGCGCCTGAGGGCGCTCACCTGTGCGTTGTAGGGTGCGACGACGAGGATGTCGTCCGGCTCCAGCGGGCGCGTGTGGCCCTCGGCGTTCGTCCAGGTCGTGCCGGGCCGCAGCAGCAAGCGGGCGATCACGACGACGGCGTCCACTTCTTCGCGGGCCAGGGCCTGGTTGCCCTGATGCGTCGTCTCCACCAGAAAGAGCCCCGCCCCGGCAAACGGCATGGCGCCGTCGATGCGCTGGCGTTCGAGTCCAGAGTTCGAGTGCAGCCGCCCTTCGTAGTACGCCTCGGACGTGAACGCGCAGACGGCCGGGTGCAGCCGGTACGTGCGTTCGAGGAACAAGCCTTGCTCAGCGCGCAGCGTGGCCTGCTTCGGGCCGAGCAGGTGTACCAGCGCGGCGACGTCGGCGCCGTCTTCGTGCGCGCCGCGCGTGGGTTGTTCCAACTGCTGCGGGTCGCCCAGCAGCACCAGGTTGCGCGCCGCACGCGCAGCGGCCAGCGCCTGCGCCAGCGCCATCTGCCCGGCCTCGTCGACGACGAGGATGTCGAGCCGGCCGATGGCATCGGCGCTGGCCCACAGCCACGCGGTGCCGCCGACGACGGTCCCGGGGGCGATGCAGGCGAGTGCCGCCTTCGGTGAGTCGATGAACTCGATGCTGTCCGGGTCTTCGCACTCTTCGTCCACCTTGTCCTTGTGCACCAGGCGCAGGCGTTGGGGCCGGCCGGCTGCGTCGTCGGCTTTGCGCACGGCGCGCAGCAAGTTGTCGATGACCTTGTGGCTGACAGCGGTGATGCCCACCTTCTTGCCCGCCCTTGCAAGAGCCAGGATGGCCTGCGCGCCTGCCGTGGTCTTGCCGGCACCCGGCGGGCCCTGCACCGGCAGCACGCCGCCGTCGAGTTCGCCGCACAGCCGCACCATGGCCGGGACTGCGTCTTCGTCGGTCCGGCGCAAGGCTTCGCCGGTGCCGGTGCCGGTGGCGCGGCGCGGCAGGTGCGCGCGCAGGAGGTCACTCGCGGCGGCGTACGGGCCGGCGTGCTCGAAGCCGTTGTCGCGGACGTGTTCGGCGAAGGCGAGCAACGCCTCTTCGAGTGGTTTGGCACCGACCACTGGGTCTCGGAAGACCGCGGTGGGGAGCGAGTGCATGGCCTTCTCGCCGATGCTGAGCACGACAGCCCGGTCGATAAGGTCGAACCCTTCGACCTTAGCCTTGAGTGTGTCCGGCTCCTGGCCTGGGCTGGTGATGACCGGCCATACCGCGTCGTCGCCGGCGTCGATGGCCGTTTCCTGCGCCGGGAAGCGGAATCGGCAGCGCGCGTTCCGTTCGCGCCCTTGCTTGGGAAGCTGCTCGACAAACTCGAGCCCGCCGAGCATCTCGCGCTCGTCGAGGTGCTCGTCGCTCGGCAGGTCGCGCAGGCGGAAGTACTCCCACCACGCGTTCTTGCCTTCCTGTCGGTAGTAGCCGAGCATCGCGGCGAGCAGCGCGCGCGCCGTTTCGTCGGCGGTGCGCGCCTCGGTATCCAAGGGCAGACCTTGCAGCAGCGCTTGACGCATCGCCTCGATACGCTGATCACGTGCACTGACCTCTTCGCTCGGGCCTAGTTCGCCCGCCACCGGGCGGACGATGCTTTCGCCGCGTGCGAGGGCCTCGTCGCGCTGGCGCTCGAGCCAGCCACGCAGCGATTCGGTGGAGAGACAGTCGTCGCCGTTGTACAGGGCGACACGCGCGCAGGTCTCGCTGGCGATGGCGTCGACGGTACCCAGCTCGAGTGCCAGTTCGAGGTCGCGGCGCGCTACGGCGGCGTCGCGCAGCTCCAGCCGCCGCTGGAAGCCGTGCAGCGCCTCCAGCTCCTTGAGACCGTAGCGCTCTACGCCGATGCGGAAGGCCTCGCGCACCACAGCGTGCAGGTCCACGAGGCGCCGACCGCGCAGCATTTGGTCGAGTTCCGCGCCGCGCGTGGCATGTCGCGCCGCCAGTCGTTTGAGCGCCGCGGGCTCGTAGGCCCCGAAGTGGTAGACATGCGTGCCCGGGTGGTGCTGCACGCGGGCGAGCGCGAAGTCGATGAAAGCCTCGAAGGCCGCCTTCTCCTGCCCGCCATGCAGCGCCCACTGCTGCTTGAACTCGATCTCACCGTTCTCGCCACGCGTACATACGCCGGTGAGGTACTCCAGACCGTGCTGGCCGACGAACGGGTCGCCCTCGAAGTCGAGGAAGATATCGCCGGCCGACGGCTCCGGCAGCCGTGTCAGGCCGCGTGCGGGTTCGAGCGCGAGTGCTTCGACTCGCGGCACATCGGCGCCGCGGCTGGCCACCTGCAGCCGGGCTTGGTGGCCGAGCCGCAGGTAGGTGTCGGCGGCGCCTCGCGTCGGCTTGGCGGGGAGTCGGCCCTCGCAGTGCGCGACGACGGCGACCGTGGGCAACCCCTGCTGCTGGAACTCGCGCACCTGAGTGTTGCGGATGGCGGCGATAAGCGAGGGATGATCGTCGTCTCGCCGGTGCCGCTCGCAATGGCGCCAGTAGATGCAGATGTCGCAGTGCGCCACCGGCTCTGGGTATGTGCTCGGCGGCGGCATCGCTGTCGTCGCAGCTTGCAGCCGTGCGCGCGCGAGCCGGTGGTAGGCGACGAACTGCGCCGTGCGATAGGTCTCTTGGCCGAGGGGCGTAATGACGTGAATGTGATCAGGAGCCACGGCCTGCATCGACTGCAGCAGTTCGGCATAGGTGCATAGCTGAAGGATCGTGCCGGCCTTGGTCTCGAGCGAGAGTTTGGTATCGGCGGGTTCGTAAGCGTAGCCGGGCAGTGACGAGTTCGTCGAGTCCACGCGCAGGAGCACGTCGGCAATGCCGCTGAACAAGTCGTTGCGGAGCGTGGCCTGAACAATGGCGCCGAACCCATGCTCCATCGCGAAGCGGGTGGCGGCAGGGTCACGCTCGTTGCGCAAATCGCAGACTGAGCGCCCTTGCTGTCGAAGCGTCTCGACGTAGGCCTCTTCGTGCCGCCGGCCGCGCTCGCGCAACGCGTCGAGACGAGGGTCATGGCGAAATTCGATCTGCAGTTGCCCCTCACGCCGCTGACGTTCGAGCTGCGTCAAGTGTCGGCAGGCCAAGTGGTCAGCGACCTGGGTTGGAGTGAGTGGCACAGTGATCAACTTCGACCTGTTACCCGCGACGAGGTCGCGATTGTGCAAATTGCGCTGCCCGCCGTCAGCATGTCTCTCGGGTCAGTGGCCTTCGCATCGCAGCCGGGACAGCGTTGCGTAGGCGGTGTTGACCCTCATTGCCTCGGCAAGAGCGCTGCTCCTTCTCTCCGCCGTCATCGCCCTGAGCCGCTCCGGGTGACTCTGTTGCACGAGTAGCCGACGGCTCTGCTCAACCGACTCCCAGGTCGAGCCTGACGTTGCCTTAAGCACTTTGTACGCGTCCTCTACCGGCATTGCTACCACAGGCGACGCTGCAGGCTTCGCTGCAGTAGCCAGCAGAGGAGGACGCACTGCCGGCTGTGTTGGAACTACTCGCGGGAAGGGAAGCGGCGCAGGTACAGGCTGCGGCATTGGCAGTTCCCACAGTTCAGGTTGACGCTCTGGAGTAGTCGGTGTCGGACGTATCGTCGTCGTCGTCGTCATCGTCAGCGTCGTCGCCGGCGCTGGTGCTGGTGCAGTCGACGGCGCGTCCCCGTACATCACGAACTGCACCTCAGCCAAGAGGGCCATCGCTCGCGGCACTTGGCGATATTGCAGTTCGTGCTCCAGCTGTTTGAGCACTTTCTGGTCCGCTTTCGACTTGGCGAATAGCTCTTCGAGCTGTCCGACGCCCAGTTGCCTGAGTGGCCGTAGCATGACTAGGCGACCTCCGACTCTTCCTCGACGCCATAGGGATCGACTTCTTTGGAGTGGACCCAGACGGTGTTGTCCACGGTCTCCGAGCCAAGCGGCTCAATGCCCAAGCGAGTCAGGGTCTGCATGAGGTCTTCCAGCACCGCCTGACGGCGCCGCACGAAACTCGAGGCGAAGCACCGCCAGAAAGTCCACCCGGCCCGCTCCAAGACGCGCTGGCGGGCCATGTCGTCTTGCCACTGCCCCGGGCCATGGAAGCGGTCGCCATCGCACTCGACGGCCAGGCGCCGGCCCTCGTTGCCCTCGACAACGAAGTCGATGCGGTAGCCGCCACACGGGACCTGCGGCTCGACGCGGAAGCCTCGTTTGACGAGCTCATCGAACATCTCGAGCTCGAACCCCGATTCGCACTTCTCCCGCAGGGCTTGAATCACCCTGACGTTCTGCCTGAACGGCTGCTTGAAATGGCTGATGACCTTGCCGTTGAGGGAGTCCTCGCGGAACTCGGTCTCAGCAACGGAGCGGAAGAGGTACATGCGGTCGCGAGCGCGCGACAGAGCCACGTTGAACCGCTGATGCATGTCGGCCCGGTTGGCGGCAGCGCGGTCGCCGTGGCCGACGACCATCGACACCAGCATGATGTCTCGTTCGCGGCCCTGGAACACCGGCGGCGGCCCGATGGAAATCTTCCGGGCGACGATATCGACCGGCGAAATCCGTTCGCTGACCATCTCGTGAATGTGCGCCGCCTGCGCGGTGCCGAGCAGCGTGACGACGCCGATACTGCGCCCCTCGAACAGCGGGTCAGCCAGGATGTTCTCGATTTCGTCGACGATGGCCTTCGCCTCAGGGTCGTTGACATCGCCCTTGCGGAACCCGCCTCTCACGAACACATCGACCAGTGGCGGGTCGAGGCGCTCATTGGCCTTGGGCAATCGCAACGGCTGGATGTCGCCCTCGTAGAACTCGCGGTTCGAGAACTCGATGATGGCGGGCACGCAGCGGAAGTGCTCTTTGAGCATCACGGAGTTGCCGGCGAACACAACGCGGGCCAAGTCGTAGATGGACTTGTCGGGGGTCATCTGTGCCCCGTGGGGCTGATCGGCCAAGAAGCGCGTGACTAGCTCCGTGATTCTTGCCTCTGGGATGCCGACAGCTGAGGGGGAGACCTGCTTGTGGTCACCAACCACCAAGACCTTTCGGCCGCGCAGCAGCGCAGGCAAGGCCCAGATGTCCGACTGCGAAGCCTCGTCGATGATGACCAAGTCGAAGAGCCCAACCTCGGGAGGGATGGTCTCTGACACACGCCATTGCGGAAGAACCCAGCACGGGACCGCACGGTATGCCTGCAGCATGGCGTCTCGTGCGTTCTTGCGGTGCCGCACCGCCCGCACGCCTGTCCCAGCGCCCATGGCCTGCACGGCAACGAGGTACGCCTTGAGAGCTTGCTGGACCACATCCGGCGCGTTGTTGAACACACCCAGCCATGTCTTCTCGGCCACCAGCTCTTGGTACGTGCGAGCCAGCGCCGTCGTGAGCGTCTTGCGCTCGCCAAACAGGTCTCGCAGTTTGTGGTGGCCGTCGATGCGATCAAGGAACATAACGGCCTGGCGCCAGTTCCACGCTTCATGCCACTTGATGGGAATGAAAGGGTCGTGGTCCGCGGATGCTCGCTGCGTGCGAACTCGCGCAGCCCACTTGATAGCCCCGGAGGCCTGCATGGCAGCGCCAACGCGGTTGACTTCATCGAGGTCCGGGCGTAGAGCGGTCAGCCGCGTGAGTTCCGCATGCAGCGCACCCCACGTGGTCTGGAGCACTGACTCGTGGGCCGTGACGCGGCCAAGCGACTCGGCAAGGAACGAGCGAAGCTCATCGACAATGCCTCCGGAGTGGCCGTCAAGCTTGCGTACCAGTTGCTGGACGCCCTTCATCGCGTAGGCCAGGCGCCCTCTATCGACATGCGCTTGCAGGCTCGAAGAGGTCAAAGCTACGAAGGTCTCGCCGCCGTCCCACATGCGGTCGGCAACTGCCTTGCCAAACACCTCGGCCAGCCGAGGGTGCAGCTTGGCGTTGAAGTCGAATGTCAACTGCCGCACATCCTCGACACCGGCCTGCCAGCGCACGACCTTGCGGAAGTCGAGTTCCAGGCCACCCGTCGCAGCTTCCAATCCGAACTCGGAGGACAGCAACGACCATTTGGCCATGACCTTGCGCGCGCCAGTCCGCCACAACAGAAGCTGTTGGGCAGCCTTCCAGTCGCCCACCGACGCGGGCGGGCTGCCGGTCACCTCTACTGCTGCCAGGCACTTGCGTGCGTCGCCCTTTCCGAACGGCAGCACAAACGCGCTCTTGCCCGCGACGAGCCGTCCGATGGCTTTCACAAGGTCCTCGTTACGCTCGGCATCCACCGGCACCTCAATGCCCTTGGCCACCAGCTCTCGCCGTTGCGCTTCAAGGTGGCGCACTTCCGCGCAAACCTCGAGAAGCGCCTTCAGAACGGGGTCGCCTGCTTGCATGTCGGCGATTCGTTTGCTGAGCGTTTCCAGCCAAGGCTGCCGGCTGCCGGCGAGCTTGGCCTTGAGCACTAAGCGCTCGTCGAGAAAGGTCACCAGCGCCTGTGCCTTCTCAAACGTCTCCAGGCGCGAGTCGACCAGTGGAAGCACGTTGCCCTGAGTCACGCTGGTGTCAATGGACTTCGCGCGAACGAGGTCACGGTGCAAGCCGAGCAACTCTGCCCAGGATGGGAAGGCATCGGGTGACGGCAGCGAGCAGCCCACGTAGGGGATGTCGTTGCCGACGCGCATGCGGGATCGGCGCAGAGCATTGATGTCTTCGTCGTTGAAAGGCATCTTGCCTTCAGGCGACTCGGGAGGTTCATCGTCAAACCACTGGTGCTCTTCGGCCTGTTCGAGCACCAGCTTTGCCATCTCGTCGGGCGGCACCTCCTTGCCCTGGAAGGAGTAGTTGCGCATGTGCTTGCCTGCATATGCGGCAACCGTGCGGTCGACGTGCGAGATCTTCGCGTGCAACTGGTTCAACTTCTCTTCGGCCGCGGCGATTTGCGCCGCCGCACGCGTCGGATTGATGGACGCGACGCTCGACGCGATGGTCTGGATGGAATGCTCGAACTGCTTCATGCCATCGCGCTCGTCTGACAGTAGCGCGACGCTGAGCGGACGGATACGCTCGGGAAGCTTCTCCTGAAGCACTGCCAGGGCGGACTCGCCTTTGGCCGTCACGAGGACTCTCTTGCCCTCGGCGAGGTAGTGGCAGATGACGTTGGCAATCGTGTGGGTCTTGCCGGTGCCGGGCGGCCCCTGGACTACCACGCCGTCGTTGGCGTGCAGCTTCTGAACAATGGAAACCTGCTCATCGTTGTAGGCCATCGGAAAGTACAACTCCATCGCGCCCGCGCCGCCATCGCTGGTGGAAAGGCCACGAAACGGCTGCTCCGGCCGCACGCGAACCTCGGAGTCGCCGCGCTCGACGAAGCTGCGGATGACGCTCGGCAGTGACGGCGCCTCCTCAACCTTCTTCTTCAGTCGACGAATGTCCTCCAGGAAGATGTCCCCGGAGCGCTTGCGTCCGAACAGCACCCAGGCGTTGGTGATGAGGAGCTTGTCGTTCGGTGCCGGCGCCATCACATCGTCGGTTCTGACCTCGTACGCGCCCGACGGGTCCAGGTGCCCCACTGCGGCCTTGAGGGTTCCCTCGAAAGTCGATGGCTCGAATGGGTTGAGGCGGTTTGCGCCTGAGGCAAGTGCACTGCGCCAGTAGGCCTCGAGCTGCTTGACGCCCGGTAGCTCCATCTCGGCGTAGCAGTCCGTATCCAGCCGAGGTTCGATGTCGCGTGGGCGAACCTCCAGGTCGAAGGTCTTCTCGTTGAGGGCGACCTCGCAAACCTGGACCAGCAGCGGGTATCTCACCGGAGTCGCGCAACCCTCCTTCTTCCAGACCGCAT
Source organism: Burkholderiales bacterium (assembly GCA_031401195.1). Taxonomy (GTDB): domain Bacteria; phylum Pseudomonadota; class Gammaproteobacteria; order Burkholderiales; family Burkholderiaceae_C; genus Rubrivivax. The sequence continues at coordinate 74,001 of JANNRI010000088.1, read as the reverse complement.
AGCCGATACCCCATGCCAGCTCCAGCGGTGTCTCCGCACCTTCGGAGGAGATGGCCTGCTGCAGCGAGAAAAGCTGGTTGTAGCGGCTGATGGTCCTGCGGCGCGGCCGCTCCGCAAGCGCCCACGGTTCCCACAGGAACTCGACGTACCAACCGAAGAGCTCGCGAACCTCGGGATGGTCGTCGATGCGGTCGCGTTTGACCTCGCGTCGGCCTTCGAGGACGATGACCTCGTTCTTGAGCTCCGGGGCCTTGTCCGGGCTCTTGGACAGTGTGATCCAGGGCTTCAGCTGTTTGTCAGTCTCCGGTGGGGCGATCTCCTGAAGCCGTGGCACCCGCAGCCAAACGTCGTCGCCTTCGACCTGTAGGTTGAACCGCAACTCTGGCAGCCCGTACAGCTCGTGCTGGTAGGCGACGAAGAATTCGGTCGGAACCGAGAAGGTCGGCTTGGACTTCAGCTTCTCGACCTGTTCGATGTAGTTGAGCAGGTCAAGGACAAGCGGTGCTCCTGGTGCCAAGCCCTCAGGCATGGTTGTCTCCCTTTGGCTTGCCCACCCTGGCCGCCGGTTCCTTCAAGCCGAGCTTGTCGCAGTACGCGAAGACCAGCGTCTCGAGCATGTTGGTCAGGCTGCGGTTCTCGTGTGCCGCGGCGGCTTCCAAGAGGGCCTTGAACTTCGGGGAGACCCGGAAGCTGACCGAGACGGTTTTCTCTGCTGCCATGATGGGCGTCTTCGTATAGACATTCACCATACAAGAAGGACGACACCGTGGGAGCAGTGAATGCCCGCCAAGAGCGCCAGAACGTGCGGTCGTTCCGAGAGCGTCGCGTCGAGGAACTATGCAGAACTCCGTGAAGGCGTCGCAGGCAGGTCGAGGCCTTGGGGCCGGGGCGAACGTGGCCGTCTGTGCCTCGCGAACCAACTCGTCAGGCCGCTGTCAAGCCACGCGCTGATCGTTCGGTACATTCCTCGCTCAACGGGCAGCGGCGGCCAATTGGCCCCAGCCCTGAGGACCTGCCGCACCCAGGAGATCGCCCATGCGCATCGAGCCGACCATCATCTACACCTCGACTGAAGAGGCGCCGCCGTTGGCGACCGCCGCCTTCCTGCCCGTCATCCGCGCCGTCGCCAAGCCGGCGCAATGACCTCGCGGAGCAAGAATTGGCCCCTCTGATGGACCGCATCCCACCGTCGCCGACGCCCCTGCCGGCGCGCACCGACGTCGTCGTCATCGGCGGCGGCATCGCCGGAGCTTCAACCGCGCTTTATCTCGCGGAGAAGGGCGTCGCCGTCACGCTGTGCGAGAAGGGCGAGATCGGCGCCGAGCAGTCCGGGCGCAACTGGGGCTGGGTGCGCGTCATGGGCCGCGACGCGCGCGAGATTCCCTTGAGCCTGGCGAGCCTGCGCCTCTGGGACGACCTGGACCGGCTGACCGGCGCCGAGACCGGCTTTCGCCGCGCCGGCATCATCTACACCTGCGATACGGCGAAGGACGTCGCGGCCTACGAGGCCTGGCTCGCGCAGGCCCGCGAGCACCAGATCCCGACCCGCCTGCTCGACGCGGCGGAGCTTGCCGCCCTGGTGCCGGGCGCGGCGCGCCGCTTCGCCGGCGCGGTGTACACACCGAACGACGCGCGCGCCGAGCCGCAGAAGGCGGCGCCTGCCATCGCCACCGGCGCACGCGCCAAGGGCGCCGCGGTGCACACCGGCTGCGCCGTGCGGGTGGTCGAGACCGCGGCCGGGCGGGTGAGCGGCGTCGTCACCGAGCACGGCCGCATCGCGTGCTCCAGCGTCGTGCTCGCCGGTGGCGCCTGGTCGCGCCTTTTCTGCGGCAATATCGGCGGCAATCTCGGCGGCAATCTCGGCATCGATCTTCCGGTGCTGAAGACCCTCGGCTCGGTCGCGCGCACGGCGCCATTGCCCGGGGGCCCCGAGATCGCCGTCGGCGGGTCGGACTTCGCCTTCCGCAAACGCCTGGACGGCGGCTACACGATCGCACGGCGCGGGGCGATGGTCTTCGAGCTGACGCCCGATCACTTTCGCCTGTTCTTAAGCTTCCTGCCGGCGCTGCGCAGCGAATGGCACGAGCTGCGCCTGCGCGTCGGCGGCCGGTTCCTGCAGGAGTGGCGCGTGCGCAAGCGCTGGCGCGCCGACGAGGTCTCGCCGTTCGAGGAAGTGCGCGTGCTCGACCCCGCGCCGGGCGACGCGCTGCTCGACGAAGGCCGCCGCAACCTCGCCGCCGCCTACCCCTTCTTCAAGGACGCGCAGATTGCCGACCGGTGGGGCGGCATCATCGACGTGACGCCCGATGCGGTGCCGGTGATCTCGGCGGTCGAGGCGCTGCCAGGCTTTCACATCGCCAGCGGCTTTTCCGGCCACGGCTTCGGCCTCGGGCCAGGCGCCGGGCGGCTGATGGCCGATCTCGTGGCGGGCGATGCACCGCTCGTCGACCCGGCGCCATTTCGCTTCAGCAGGTTCCGCCTCACCTTACTTGGCGACCAACCGCCCATCGAACGGAAACCTCGCTACCGACACCACCCGACACTCTGACGCCTGCGCGTGCGCCGGGTTGAACAGCAGGTTGACCGTGCGACCCACCACCGCAGACGGCACGCGCAACAGCAGCGAACTGCCTGCCGCCAGCCACTGGTCGCCGATGCGGCGGGTGAGTGTCAGGTGCTGCCGCCAGTCGGCGTCGGTCTGCTCGGGCGCGTCGAGGATGCTGGCGTTGTCGGGAAGTTCCACCTCCAGCAACTGATAGTTGCAGGGCAACTCGCTCGGCGTGGCGGCTTCCAGGTGAACCAGGGTTTCTAGCAGCGCACTGGCGGCGCTGCTGGCCAGGTAGACGATGGGTCGGCCGCGATGGTGCCAGCGGCCTTGGCGCATCAGACCGCCGACGCCGCCCAAATCGGCGTAGTTGCCGATCCGCCAAAGGATCAAGCGAAATAGCCTTGGTCGATTTCGTGGAGCCAGCTCTGCACGGCCTCATAACCGAGCAAGTCGCCGGCGAAATCCATCGGTGTGGCGCCGCCCAGCCGCTCCTTGGGGCCGTTGAGCCAGGCTTGGGCGCGGTCGGCGTCTTGAAAGACCAACTCAGTCAATGTTTGCAAGCGCACCAAGCGGTAAAGCCCGTCAAACTCAGGCACGGTCAGCGTGCCCTCGGCCTTGCGGCGTATCCAGGTTCGGCGCGGGATGATCCGGTACACATCGGCCGGGGCCAGCAGGGCCTTGGGCGCGGGCCGGGTCAGGGCTTTGAGCAGGCGTGCGGCCAGGGTGCTGCGGTCGGCGCGGGCCAACGCGGTTTCGTCGGTGGCGCCTCGCAACCCCAGCATGCCGCCGAGGCAGCCGCTGAGTCGGTCGTCGAGGGTGATGTCCATGCCTGCGGCTCCTTGAATGCGCCAAATCAATGCGCCAAATTGCGCGGCATTGTGTGCCAAATGGCGCAGTTGTGCAACCGAGCAGGGCAGGCCCAATTCGCAATTCGAAGGGAAGCGATAGCCGCTGCGCCCACGCGGGCCGCGTCGGCCCAACTGCCCAGTTCGGCCAGCACCACCGCCAGGGCGTCACTGGCCAGGATGACGCCGAGCCACTGGGCAACCGGCGCTCAGCCCTAATCGATTTGTTGACGGTTGGTCGCCCAATAATCAAAATTTGATGGCATTCATCGAAATTTGAGTACAACTCAGGGGGCCCAAGTGGCCGATTGGATCGGATACCAATGGCTGGCCCAGCGCTACGGCGTCTCGCCGCTGCAGGCGTTCCGCACGGACAGTGCCGTCGCCACGTCCCGCACCACGGTGCGTGATGACGGGTTCGTCCACGAACACTACCCGCCCTCAGCAAGGCCTGCGGACACCTTGGCGGGCCACCTGACCTTTGCGCTCAAACACGAGGGTGTCCACCTGGAGTTCCTGGCCCACCTGTTCGGCGTGGTGCCGGTCGCCGATCTGGAGGCTTGGGTTGCCGCAGAGCCCACGGGCCAATATGCGCGCCGTGCCGGGTTCTTCTATGAGTACCTGACCGGGCGGCCCTTGGCGTTCCCTGGCGTGGTCGCCGGCAACTACGTCGCGGCGCTGGACGAAGAGGCCTACCTCACCGCCAGCCGGCCTGCCAACCATCCGCGCTGGCGCGTGCGCGACAACCTGCCTGGCACGCCGGACTACTGCCCCCTGGTGCTGCGCACCGCACGCGTGCGGCAGGCTGAACAGTACAACTGCGCGCAGCAACTGTCCGAGCTGGAGGTCGAGTTCGGTGCCGATGTGCTTGCGCGCAGCGTGGTCTGGTTGACGATCAAGGAAAGCCGGGCGAGCTTCGCGATCGAGCATGAAGAGCAGCACGTCGATCGCGTGCGTCGTTTTGCGTCCGCCATGGAGCAACGCTGCGGGCAGGGTGAGGATCCTCTGTCGGAAGAGGCACTCGTCGCGTTGCAGTCTCAGATCCTCGGGCCACGTGCGACGCGCTACGGCTTGCGCCGCTCACCGGTGTTCGTCGGCGAAATGGACGGGTTCACCGAGGTGATTCACTACATCGCACCGCACTGGAACGACACCCCGGCGCTGCTGTCGGGCCTGCGCAGTTTTGCTGCCCGCACGACGGGGGCGTCCGCTCTGGTGCGGGCCGCCGTGCTGTCGTTCGGCTTTGTGTACATCCACCCCATGTCCGACGGCAATGGCCGCATCTCGCGCTTCTTGATCAATGACGCGCTGCGGCGCGACCGCGCGATCCCGGCACCCTTCATCCTTCCGGTGTCGGCCACGATCACGAGCACCGCCCGGCAACGGCGCGGCTACGACCAGGTGCTCGAGTTGTTCTCGCGACCGCTGATGCGCAAGTACGCACAGGCCTGGCGCTTCGGCGTGGAACAGGTGGCCGAGGACGGCGTGCACTACAACCTGCAGTTCGACGCCTATCAAGACGCGCTGCCCGCTTGGCGCTACCCCGACATGACCGACCACGTCGAGTACCTGGCCCAGGTGGTTCAATCGACCATCGAGCAGGAAATGCGCAAGGAGGCTGGCTACCTGCGCAGCCTGCGCACGGCGCGCGCACGCGTCAAACAAGTCATTGAGGGGCCCGATGCCGAAATCGACCGAATCGTCCGCTCGGTGCGGGACAACGGTGGCAAGGTGTCGAACAAACTGCTGAAGGAATTTCCGGCCCTGGCAGAGGTTGGCCTTGCTGCCGACCTTGCGTTGGCCATCCAGGCGGCGTTTGCGCCGCCCGGCGCTGAGTGAGTTCGTGACGCTCGCGTGAGCGGCGGCTTTGCGGCGACGAGATCAGACCACGAGACCACGCCCTGGCCGTTCGGTACATTCCTTGCTCAAAGGGCAGCAACGGCCATGTGGCCGCAGCCCCGAGAACCATCCGCACCCTGGAGATCGCCCATGAGCACCCAGCCGACCATCATCTACACCTTGACCGACGAGGCGCCGGCGTTGGCGACTGCCGCCTTCCTGCCCATCGTCCGCGCCTTCGCCAAGCCGGCGGGCGTGCGGGTCGACCTCGCCGACATCTCGGTCGCCGGGCGCATCCTCGGCTACTTCGGCGACCACCTGACACCCGAGCAGCGCGTGCCCGATACGTTGACGGAACTGGGCAAGAAGACGCTCGAGCCCGACGTCAACATCATCAAGCTGCCCAACATCAGCGCTTCCATGCCGCAGCTCCTGGCCGCGATCAAGGAGTTGCAGAGCAAGGGCTACAAGGTCCCCGACTACCCCGAGGACCCGAAGACCGACGCGGAAAAGTCGATCCGGGCGCGCTACGCGAAGTGCATCGGATCGGCCGTCAACCCGGTATTGCGCGAGGGCAACTCCGACCGGCGTGCGCCGCGCGCGGTGAAGGAGTACGCACGCAAGAACCCGCATTCGATGGCCGAGTGGGCGCAGGCGTCGCGCACGCACGTGTCGCACATGCACTCGGGCGACTTCTACCATGGTGAGAAGTCGATGACGCTCGACCGCGCGCGCGACGTGAAGATGGAGCTCATCACGAAAAGCGGCAACAGGACGCTGGTGCTCAAGCCGAAGGTGTCGCTGCTGGCGGCCGAGGTCATCGACTCGATGTTCATGAGCAAGAAGGCGCTCCTCGCCTTCTACGAGCGCGAGATCGAGGACGCGCGCAAGCACGGCGTGATGTTCTCGCTGCACGTCAAGGCGACGATGATGAAGGTTTCGCACCCGATCGTCTTCGGCCACTGCGTGCGCATCTTCTACAAGGAGGCTTTCGACAAGCACGCCCAGCTGTTCGAGAGCCTGGGCGTGAACGTCAACAACGGCATGGTCGACCTCTTCAACAAGATCGAGAAGCTGCCCCAATCGCAGCGCGACGAGGTCATGCGTGACCTGCACGCCTGCCACGAGCACCGGCCCGAGCTGGCGATGGTCGATTCGGCCAAGGGCATCTCGAACTTCCATTCGCCGAGCGACGTCATCGTCGACGCGTCGATGCCGGCCATGATCCGCGCCGGCGGCAAGATGTACGGCGCGGATGGCCGCCTGAAGGACACGAAGGCCGTGATGCCCGAGAGCACTTTCGCGCGCATTTATCAGGAGATCATCAATTTCTGCAAGTGGCACGGCGCGTTCGACCCGAAGACGATGGGCACGGTGCCGAACGTCGGCCTGATGGCGCAGCAGGCCGAGGAGTACGGGTCGCACGACAAGACCTTCGAGATCCCGGAGGACGGCGTCGCCAACATCACCGACCTGGCCACAGGCGAGGTGCTGCTGACGCAGAACGTCGAGACCGGCGACATCTGGCGCATGTGCCAGGTGAAGGACGCGGCCATCCGCGACTGGGTGAAGCTGGCTGTCACCCGCTGCCGCAACTCGGGCATGCCGGCGGTGTTCTGGCTCGACCCGTACCGCCCGCACGAGAACGAGCTGATCAAGAAGGTGCGTGCCACCCTCGAGGAGCACGACACCGAAGGCCTGGACATCCAGATCATGTCGCAGGTGCGGGCGATGCGCTACACGCTCGAGCGCGTCGTGCGCGGCCTGGACACGATCTCGGTCACCGGCAACATCCTGCGCGACTACCTGACCGACCTGTTCCCGATCATGGAGCTCGGCACGAGCGCGAAGATGCTGTCGATCGTGCCGCTGATGGCGGGCGGCGGCCTGTACGAGACCGGCGCCGGCGGCTCGGCGCCCAAGCACGTGCAGCAGCTTGTCGAGGAGAACCACCTGCGCTGGGACTCGCTGGGCGAATTCCTCGCGCTGGCGGTGAGCCTGGAGGAGCTGGGCATCAAGACCGGCAATCACAAGGCCAAGATCCTGGCGGGTACGCTCGACGCAGCCACCGGCAAGCTGCTCGACAACCGCAAGTCGCCTTCGCCGAAGACCGGCGAGCTCGACAACCGCGGCAGCCAGTTCTACCTGGCGATGTACTGGGCGCAGGAGCTGGCGGCGCATAAAGACGACCCGGCGCTGGCCGCGCACTTTGCGCCGCTGGCCAAGACGCTGGCGACGAATGAGACGAAGATCGTCGCCGAGCTCGCCGCGGTGCAAGGCAAGCCGGCAGATATCGACGGCTACTACAAGGCCGACGTGGACAAGGTGAAAGCGGTGATGCGGCCGAGCGCGACCTTCAACGCCGCGATCGCCGCGATGGGCTGAGCAGCTGCGGCGTTTGGACTGTCGCAGTCGCCCGGCCTTGCCGAACAGAGGTGCACCGGCCTGCGCCAGTTGCAGGAGGCGTGCATGGCCGGGAAACCAATGCTCGGCCTAGGCAATCAACCAAGGGCGACTGGGGTGGCCCGACGGGGCGACCGCTTCAGGCTGGCTGCGGCCGTTCCAAACTCAGTGATCGAGCGGCAACCCCTCCGGGAACCAGCCGTTCGACACTCCTTCCGCCCATTGGCTCGGTTTAGCAAAGGGCGGACACCCGTCGGCCGAACGATGCCATCGGCCGATTGCGTTTAGCACACGTGCGCGCCACATCGTGTCAGACAACGCGCATCCTCGGACATCGAGCGCCTGGAGGGGGTCAGGCGACGGTTGTAGCCACCGGCGCAGGAGAGGTGTTCGGTGTGCAGTGAGGCCCACGAGCCGTTCGACGAGCGAGTCGCCGACGGCGACAGGGTCCTCGTGGGTGAAGGCACTCTTTCTGGTTTGAGCTTCCCGCATACGCAGGTCTGAGCGTGCCCGGCGGCGTCTGTGTGGTACGTTTCTGGCAATCGGTTACAAGCGAGGTCTGGGGAGCATGGGAGAAGGTCCTGGCGGTGTGGCGCCGCGTTGGCTACGTGATCTGCGCCGGTTTCTGCCGCTGAAGAGCCAGTTCGTCCTATCCGGGAACGTACGAGATCTACAGGCAGCCGAAGTCGCTCCTGGCATGGTCGCGCCGCAGTCGTTCGACCAAGTGCTTGCACGCGGCCTCCAGGGGGCCGGGTACGAGGTGGTACTGCGGTACGAGCCAATGCTTGGTTTCAGTTCCATCACCTTGCCTGGCGACGACCCGGCTGCCGGCCAGAGCCTCCTAGCGCAATTCGACCTCACCCTCACGGACGGGTACGCGCCTGGGAATCTTGAGGCGCTCGCCTCCGTGACTAGCCGCTTGGTTGGCCACGTGGGAGCACCGGTCGCACTGGTCGTTGATTTCGCTGCGCGCCTGATCGCCCGGCCAGGCGACCTAACCGCACAGGAACATCAGCTCTTCACTCGAGCCTTGATGCTTTCCCATAGCGCCCGAAGTCGGCCAGCCGGGCCGGCGCGGTCACCGTTCTTCAACACCATCATCTGGGTCGTCGAACGCGAGGGGGATCTTCCCGACTGGCTGACGATCGAGAACCCGCGCATCAGGCACATCCCTGTCTCTCGCCCAGACTCTGTTGCTCGCCGCACGCTCGCAGACGGTCTCCTACGGCCACTTCAAGGCGCTTCGTCGGCTTCTCCAGAGGTGGTGCGCGAAGCCGCGAACCAGTTCGTCGACGGCACTGAGGGCATGCTGCTGCTCGACATGAACGCGATCGCGGTGCTCGCTCGTGTGGAAGGCGTGCCCATCTCGCGGATCGGTGATGCTGTGCGCCGCTACAAGGTCGGTGTGACGGAGGACCCATGGCTCAAGATCGACCGGGAGAAGATTCGCAAGGCCGAGGACTTCATTCGCCAGAGAGTGAAGGGGCAACCTGAAGCGGTCGTGCATATGCTCGACATCGTCAAGCGCGCTATGACTGGGGTCGGTGGCACAAGACGCGGCGGTCGACCTCGCGGTGTTGCCTTCCTTGCGGGACCTACTGGCGTAGGCAAGACCGAACTAGCCAAGACCGTGACAAGCCTTCTCTTTGGTGACGAGAGCTCCTACATCAGGTTCGACATGTCCGAGTTCAGCGCCGAGCATGCCGACCAACGGCTCATCGGTGCACCTCCTGGATACGTGGGCTACGACGCCGGCGGAGAACTCACCAACGCCATCCGCGAGAAGCCCTTCAGCATCGTGTTGTTCGATGAGATCGAGAAGGCTCATCCTCGAGTGCTCGACAAGTTCCTCCAGGTACTTGACGACGGCGTCCTCACTTCAGGCCGAGGCGACCGGGTCTACTTCTCTGAGGCACTCATCGTCTTCACGTCGAACCTGGGGATCTACAAGCTCGGAGAAGGCGGCGAGCGAGTTCTGAACGTGGCAGCGTCAGAGAGCTACGAACAGGTCAAAGAGAAGGTTCTGACCGAAATCGGCCGCCACTTCAAGTTCGTTCTCAACCGCCCCGAAATCCTCAATCGCATTGGCGAGAACGTTATCGTCTTCGACTTCATACGCGATGACGTGGCGGCCCAGATCTTCGCGCAGATGGTGACCGGTACGCTGAAGGATCTGGCGGAGCAAGGCATGGACATCAGCATTTCGGCCGACGCTCGCGCGGAGCTCGGTCGCAAGTGCTTGGCGGACCTTTCGAACGGAGGGCGAGGCATCCGCAATCAGGTCGAAGCACACCTAATCAATCCCTTGGCTCGCGCACTCTTCGACCAGAACGCCGCATCGGGCCAGCGGTTTGTCGTGCAGGCTCTCGGGGAAGACAGTGTCGTCCTGGCGCCGGCATGAGTTCGACCATTGCTCTGTCACGTGTTCACTTCCCGGTCACGGCACTTGGGCCTGGGAGACGCCTTGGCATCTGGTTCCAAGGGTGCTCAATCCGCTGCCCGGGTTGCATCTCGGGTGACACGTGGCGCTTCAGCGCTGACGGAATCGAAGTTCGACAAGTCGTCGAGCAACTCCAAGGCTGGCTCGAAGTCTGCGACGGAGTGACCATTTCCGGGGGTGAGCCCTTCGACCAACCAGAGGCACTCGTCGAGTTGCTGCAGCACATCCGAGTGCGCAGGCAGACCAACGTTCTCGTCTACAGCGGACACCCTATCGAGGACATCGATGCCGTCCTGCAGCGGACACAAGGCCTCATCGATGTGTTGATCTCGGACCCGTATTTGGTGCACGAGCCACAAACGAAACCCCTGAGGGGCAGTGACAACCAGCGCGTTCATCTGCTAACGCCGCTCGGCGCGGACCTGTTCGATCCGCACATTGGTCAAAGCGCTCGCTCGGAGCGATACCTTGACGTGATGTTTGACGAAGACGGCACGGCATGGCTCGCCGGTATCCCAGTGCGTGGTGACCTGCCGCGCCTCCGAGCCATCCTTGCTCAGCAGGGCCATCAGGCACACACGTCCCAAGTTCCAGAGACGCCATGAGTACGAGCATGATGATGCGGCTCTGTCCCAACTGTGAGACAGAGCGACCGATCACGGAGTACTTCTGCGAAGGCGAAGTTGCCAGCCAGCGGTGCAATTGGAGCCTCCTCGACCTGCCGCTGAAGCCTCCTGGCTGGCGGCCAACGGCCGTCGTCCCTGCCGAAGTTGCCGTGGCAGTTGCTCCGTTCACCTGCACCAATGGCCATGGCATGAAGGAAGGTGACCTTCTCTGTGCCGTTTGCGGAGGCGATGCTGCGACCCAGGATGCCTTGCCGGCGCCGGTTTCCACTGGGGAGGAGACGTCTGAGACCGTCATCGCCGGTTGGCGCGTGCTCCGTCAGATCAGCAACACGGTCGGCTTGCGCGATAGGTATCTTGTCGAGCAAGCGGAAGGTGACCGAAGGGGGGTGTTGACGCTCTACTACCACGGCGCCGAGCCTGACCCTGCGGTCTACGACGCGCTGCGGCGCGTGGCGCTGGAACACGTTCCTGCCATCTTCGCTACCGGCCGATGGGACGAGCGAGCGTTCGAGGTCGCGGAAGAGCTAGCGGGCGGGACGCTCGCCGACCTTGGCATCGTCGCCAGCGACCCAGCAGCGATCCGCCGCATCGTGTACGAGTTGGGCAAGGCGCTTGATGCCCTTGCTGAAGTTGGCCTGCGGCACCGAGATATCCGCCCTGGCACGCTCTTGGTTCGACATCGCGACCCTCTCGACTTGGTCATTGGCGGGTTTGGTTCCGCCCGCTTGTCGGAGGCGGACCTTGACATCGTGTCGCCGCTTGAGATCTCACGCTACACGGCGCCAGAAGCAGTCGCGGGGGGTGTGGCCGCGGCGTCTGACTGGTGGAGTCTGGGCATCGTGCTCCTCGAGCAGATCACGAAGGGCGCCTGCTTCGAGGGCATCAACCAGCACGCGTTCCTCATACACGTCTTGGCCGAAGGAGTTCCGCTTCCCGACAACCTACCTGAGGACATCGACTTGCTCCTGCGAGGGCTGCTCGCAAGAGACCGTCAGCAGCGCTGGAAGCTAGCCGAGATCAAGAGTTGGCTCGATGGCGGCAGGCCCTCGGCACCGGGACGAGTGCAGGAGGCTGCACAAGCCAAGGGCCCATCCCTTCCGCTCGGCGGCAAGCCGTACTTCACGCCTCATGCCTACGCCCTGGCCGCGGCGGAGCCCCAGAACTGGCAGCACGCTGTCGAACATCTGGTACGTGGAAGTTTGGCCACATGGGCGCAGGAGGCTGGCTTCGCTCCCGCGACGCTGGCGGGTGTGCGGCGGATGACGAAGCAGGAGTCCTTGGACGATGACTTCCGTCTGCTCGTTGTCCTCAAGCTTCTGAATCCAGACATGCCGCCCATTCACAGGGGCGCCATCGTCACACCCAAGTGGCTGCTCGATCATCCGCCGGAGGGCTACGAACTCATCACCGGTCCGGTCCCGGACCTCCTGGCGGACTTGGGAACCGAGAACTGGCTGCAGCGGCTCAAGGCCCGCGCCGCCACGGTCCGCCACCGTGCACACAACCTCTCCATCGAGCTCGATGAGGACACGTTGCGCATCAACCTGCTCAGCACGTCGAGAGCTAGGCTGACCGCGGAGTGGGCGGACCGGCGCACGATGCTTCCCGATAGCGAGCATGTCGCGCTACTGAACCTCATCGAGCGCCGCACGATCAGTGAAGAGGACCTGATCGTTCTCCTGAGCGCCGGCATCAGCCAATTCCGCTCGTGTGACGCGATGGTGGATGAGGCGCGAGCGCTGGCATTGGCTCATGGCGTGCATCAATTCGACCAGCAAGCCGCGCGTGAGACGGTGCAGTGGCCTCGCGGAGAGATCCTCAAGGCCGTTGCCGAGCGAGTCGAAGGATTCGCCCGCTGCAACAACTCAGCGCTGAATGAGTGGGCGGACCAGTTCCGGCTGGAGAAGCGCACTTCACTTGCCACAGCACTGGTTCTGTTGTCCGTGCCTCAAGGTCAGTGGCAGGAACCTCAGAAGCAGCAGTACGTTTCGCAGATCCTGGAATTCTTCGAGAAGAAGGTCGTGGCCTCCGTCATGCGAGGCCCTCTGGTGCGGCTGACCATCGGCAAGACAACACCTCGGGTTGACCTAGCCGAGCTCGGCACCACCCGCGTAGCGGCGTCCGGGCTTCTTGACCACATCCTTGAACGCAGCTCTCGTTTGGTCGCGATTGACCCGGCAGCATTCGACCGTCCGGAAGGCTCCCCCAGACACCGGTTGCAGGCGCTCGAGCGGACGTCCCAACTCTATAGGCGCGACACCGGTATCGACGGGATGTACCTTGGGTTCCCGTTCCTGCTCGTCAAGGAAGCCAGGGCAGGGGCCGCAACGCGAATCGCTCCACTCCTACTGTGGCCCGTCAAGCTTCATCACGAAGTGGGGGCCCGGGCCAATGTGACCCTCGCGTTCGATTCAGACAGGGAAGAGGTGCGCATCAACCCGGCGCTGGACGCACTCGTGGGCGCGGAGCCAGCCAAGGCGTTTCGTCAAGCAGCTTCCGAGCTCCTCGGCCGGTCTTCCTTGCGCGCCTCCGATGTTGTCGATGCGTTCGGAACGCTTGCCGGCCCGAGGGGGCGTGTGCTTGTTCCCTTGCCCGGTCCGACGACCCAGATTCCTCCACGCTCGGCAGAGTTGGCGTGCTCGGCGGTACTGTTCCACGTCACCTTCATCGGGCAAGCCATTGGCGAGGACATCCGACAGCTGAAGTCCATGCCGCCCGCAGGTACTGGCCTCGAGACGGCGCTCAGGGTGAGTGCCCCAACGACGGCACGCCAGCCAGTGAACCGGCCCAAGGAGATCGACTGCTACTTCACAGCACAAAGCGACCCCTCCCAGGAAGAGGCGGTGTTTCGAGCTCGAGCCGTGCCAGGACTTCTCGTCGAGGGGCCCCCAGGAACCGGCAAGAGTCAAACCATCGTCAACATGGTTGGAGACGCGATTGGCCAGCGTCGCAGCCTCCTGATCGTGTGTCAGAAGCACGCTGCCCTTGAGGTGGTTCACAAGCGCCTTGTTGCCGAGGGGTTGGGAAACCGCCTTGTCATGGTCAACGACGTCAACCGCGACCGCTTGCCCATCATCCGGTCGGTGCGCGAGCAGCTGGAAGAATTGGGCCGCAGGACCGGCGACCCGATCTCGCATGTGCGTCGTCAACGCGAGGTGACAGCCGCCCGCATCGAGTCGCTTGAGGCAAGCCTGGATCGCCATCATGCGGCGCTGCACGAGCCTGACCCCAGGCTAGGCTTGTCCTACCGCGGCTTGCTGGCTGACCTCATCTCGCTTGAGCAGGGCGAAGCGCCGCCGGATGTACCCACCCTGCGTCCCGTTCTCGAACCCCTGAACACCGGTGAGCTGGCGTCCATCGAAGAAGAAGTCGCACCACTGGTGCGGTACTGGTTGCCCGCGCGTTGCGAGGGAAACGCGCTAGCGAGTCTGAAGCCTTTCTCGGCGGATCGTGCGACGTTGCTTGAGTTCAAGCATGCGTTCGACGCTTTCGCCAAGTGTGAGAACTCGAGAACACAGGTTCTGCTTACCAGGCAGACCAGTTTCGAGGTGGAGGAACCGTCGCCTCACAGGACGTGGCTGCAGGCGTATGCGCCAGAGTTGCTGGACCTCAGCGATGCCCAGCGGCCGCTACTGGCCCGCTGGCTGCCTCTCTTCCGCCCAGCCAGTGGGGCCAGCGCCGCTGGACCGGTGATCGCGGCCGAGCTAAGGCGGATCCGCGATGCGCTGAGTTCTTGCCGTGAGCAGGGCCAGGACCAGAAGCTCTCCTCGGTGCTGCCCCGCGTGGAGACGAGCAAACTGGGCGAACTTCGTGCGTTGGCTACGGAAGCGGTGACGCCGGTGGGGTTCTTCGCCAGCCTCAACCCCTTCAGGGCGATGCGCCGCAAGCGGGTCGTACGATTTCTCGGGAGGGTAGGTGACGCCGGCGGCACGGAGCGCATCCAGGCACTGATCGCGGCTGCCGGACTGGAGCAGCACTGGCGGCCGCTGCGAAGCGCACTTGCCGCTGCGCTCAAGAAGCTGGATCTACCGGGGGTTGAGGCAACTGCGGGGTCAACGCTTCTGCCCACGGCCAAAGCTGCGCTTACAAGCCTGGAGCGGGTAGCTGTGCTGGCCGCCCACCTAGCGGCGGCGCCGTGGTCGCAGCGGATGGACCAGGTCGCCGCGCTTGGAACGAAGGAAGCATTCTTGAAGCTCTTTGCGGAGTTCGACAGCGCCTTCGCACGGTTCGAGGCGCGCAGCGACAGCTTGCGGGCTCTAGGCCGAATCAGCGACTGGTTTGTCTCCGACTGGGTGACCAAGTGCAGCGCGGCGATCTCACATGACGAGGCCAACGCTGCCAGGACGCACCCTATTGAAGGGGCGATGTCGACGCTGGCGCCGTACCAGGCCTTCAGATCACGTGCAGCGCAACTGAGCCCTGGGGCACTACGCGTCTTTGGCATCCTTAGGGAGAAGGAAGCCGTGCTGCGAGGCATTGAGGTGCTGGAGCTCGACGGTGTTGTTCGGCGCATCCTTACGCGAGAGGCGCGGCTCGGTTGGAAACGCTCGATTGAACAGCGCGTGCCCGATCTTGCGCTCGAGCGAGAGGAGCTCGAGGCCAAGGCACGATCGCTGGAGCAACGGGACGAGGAGATGCGCCGGTTGAACCGGGCGCTCTTGAAGGACGACTTTGACGTTGCTTCCATACGCCCGCTGCGCGACTGGGAGGACATCACCAGACTTACCGGCCAGCGAGCTCGGCGCTTGCGGGAGTTCATCGACTTGGGTGCGGGCCTCGGACTGATGAAGTTGCGACCCGTGTGGCTGATGAACCCAGACGTGGCCAGCCGCGTTCTTCCCTTGAGGTCGGCGCTCTTTGACACTGTCATTTACGACGAAGCGTCGCAGATGCCGGTGGAGTACGCGGTGCCGTCGCTCTTCAGGGCGAGGGTCAGCGTCGTCAGCGGCGACGAAAAGCAGATGCCCCCGACGTCCTTCTTCTCGAGCAGAGTTGAGAGCGACGAGGCTCAGGACTTCGATGGTGACCTGCCACCTGAAGACGCGACGGAGGAAGAACGCGAAGGGTTCGACGAGATTTGGAACCGCAGGGAGATCAAGGATTGTCCCGACTTGCTTCAGCTCGCGCGGACAAGCCTCCCGAACTCCAGCCTTCAGATCCACTACCGGTCGGCCTACCGTGAGCTTATCGAGTACTCCAATGCCGCGTTCTATCGCAACGACCTGAGTGTTCCAGTGCGGCATCCAGAGTCCACTGTGCTGGAGGCCAGACCGATCGAGATGATTCGAGTTGACGGCACCTACCGAGAGCAAACCAACGAAGACGAGGCCAAGAAGGTTGTCGAACTGCTGGCGGAGACTTGGAATCGGCCCTACGAGGCACGTCCATCCGTGGGTGTCGTCACGTTCAACCGCAAGCAGGCGGACCTCATCGAAGAGCTTATCGAGGGGCGCGCCGAAGTCGATCCTCAGTTCGCCGAGGCGTTTCGTCTTGAGAGCGAGCGCAATGAGGGTGGCGAAGACATGGGCGTCTTTGTCAAGAACGTTGAGAACGTGCAGGGCGACGAGCGAGACGTCATCATCTTTTCCTCGACCTTCGGCAAAAACAGCCAGGGGACGTTTCTGCGCAACTTTGGTGTTCTTGGCCAGCGCGGCGGGGAGCGGCGGTTGAATGTCGCGGTGACACGCTCGCGCAAGAAGGTCGTGATGGTGACGTCGATGCCGATTGGTCTCATCTCAGACGTTCTGACGACTCGTCGTGCTCCCTCATCGCCTCGGGACTTCCTTCAGGGTTACATGGAGTACGCCCGCGCGGTGTCGGTGGGTGAGTTCAACACGTCTCGCGCCCTGCTGTCCCGGATGTCTGACGGCCATGCTCGCAAGCGTAGCTCCGGGTTACATGGCGGACAGGACGGGTTCAGTCAAGTGGTTGAGTCGTACCTCCGGTCGCTTCACTACGACGTGAAGGTCTCGGCGGAAGAGGATGCGTTCGGGCTGGACTTCGCGATCGAGCACCCGACGACGGGCCTCTTCGCCATCGGCATCGAGTGCGATGCTCCGCGCCATCAGTTGCTTGCCAACGCTCGAGCGCGAGACATCTGGCGCGCCAAGGTACTGCGGCGGGCCATCGCAGTCATTCACCGGGTGTCGTCGGTGGCCTGGTATCACGACGGTGAGCGTGAGAAGAGCCGCCTGCGGAGGGCCGTTGAGAAGGCCCTGACATAGGAGCAATACATGAGCGGTCCGAAGGTCGTGAGGGTGGTGACGCGCGAGGAGCTGGTCGCGCGGTGCGAGGGGGCTCTGGCCCGTCTGGATCGCTGCCTGCAACTCTGGCGCCAGGAGCTCACACAGATGGGGCGGCTTGGCGAGACCAACGACCAGGAGGCGGCTCTGCGCCAGCAGAAGTTGCGCAGCGCGTTGCGGGAAGACCGGTTTGCCGATGTCATCAGGCAGGCGGCAGCCGAAGTGGGGTTTCTTGAGGCGGACATCGACTTGCAGCGGCAGAAGCATGCCACGGCCCAGGCACGGGAGGCGGGGCGTCGCGAGTCGGCTCGCAGAACCGCACGAGAGGTCGCCAGGATGTTGGCGAAATCCGGGATCGCTGAACCGCAGCTGATCGCTGAGCTGGCGGAGGTGGGCAAGGGGCAAGGCTCTGTGGCCGAGGCCGACGCAGTACTGGCGCGTGCCTTCGCTGCCATGTCGTCCACGGCCGCAGTTGGTCTCACCGATAGCCAGAGGGCGCTTGCGCAGCGGCTTGGCAGCGGAGCCCCAGACGAGAGCCTGCAGGCCTGGAAGGCCAAACACAATCAGCGCGACGAACGGCTGGAGCCGGTACATCGACTGATCGCGGACGTAAGGACGCTGGACGAGCGAAGTTCCCTCACGTACGAGGCGCGCTTGGCTGAGCTGCAGGAGCGCGATGACGGGCCGTCGCGAAACCTGCGCATCGATAGCCTGGTACTGGACTTGGCAGCAGAACGGACCGCCTTGCAGCGCTTGACGCGCTTGCGGCGTGACGCGGAGTTGCTCAGTGCTGAGATTGAAGCTGAGGGTCAGCCGGAACGGGCGAAATCGACGGAGCGCCTCAGGACCAACAGGGACGACGCGCAGCAGTTGGAAGTGGCCCTTGCTGAGGAGAGGTCAGCGCTGGATGCGTCGCGAAAGCGCCGGGCGGCCGACGCCCGGCGAGCCGCTGTGCTCAATGGGCTATCGAGTCTCGGGTACTCGGTGTCGGAAGGAATGAACACAGCGCTGGCGGGAGCAGGTCGACTGGTCCTTCAGAAGTCGGACATGCCGGGCTACGGCGTCGAGCTCGCTGGTGGCGAGCACGCAGAGCGCCTGCAGGTCAGGGCGGTCGCGCTGGCAAAGTCCAGGGACACTACCAAGGATCTTGCGGCCGAGACGAAGTGGTGCTCAGACTTCACCGACCTTCGCCAGGCGCTAGTCGCTGCCGGCACTCAGATCGTCATTGAGCAGGCACTGCCGATAGGTAAGGTGCCGTTGCGGGTCGTCGAGTGGCAGGAAGCCGATGCATTAGAGGCGGGTCGCAGCGCGACCCGTGCGCAACAACGATCGATGCCGGGAGGCGGCCGCTAGATTCGCGGTTATCCGGAAGCTATCGCATTCGCTCAAAGACCAGCAGGACCGACTCCTTGCCCGCATCGGCGAGCTGTTGACTCCGTCCGAGGTAAGTGTTGGACAACTCGACTCGGTTCGCGGCCTGGAGCAGCGGCGCGTGCAACCCAGCACAGGGGAGGAATCGATGGCAGTCGCGCATGTGAATGTCACCTTCGGGTGGCAACTTGACTCCAGGCAAGGCCCTTTGCTGGAGTCCCGGTTCGGTGCGCCAGTGGTCGGCCGGTTCAGGATGCTTGGCTTGCTTGAGCTGTACCTCGGGTTGGCAGGACCGTCGGTAACACGCTCACAGCGCGTCGCCGCCTTCCTTGGCTGCCTCCGCAAGGCCGACGACGGCCAGCGCTTCTACTCGGAATCTCTTCGCGCTGACGAGATGGGCGTGGCAACCGAACTGCTCAATTGGCGAGACGAGTGGATGCTCTTCGGGTGGGACGGCACCGCCCGCGGTGATGCTCCGAAGCGCGTCGCAGACATGGCTGCGGTGCAGGCCTTGGCCCCCGGTCAACTTCCGCCGGGTGAAGCGGAGCGACTTGAACAAGTGACTGCAGCCCTCGGCAAGCATCGCGTGCCGGTGTCGGATGTGAGGCTGGTCGACGACATCCAGCGATTCCCGAAGCGGTGGCGCGCGCTTCTGGAACTGCTGCCCTGCAGAGTTGACAGCGAACCCGTGCCGGCTTGTCAGGACAAGACCAAGACGCTCTGGAGCCTTCAACAGGCGGCGCTCGCCTCCCATGCGACTGGCCGAGTCGACGCCTTGAAGGCGGTAGCAGATGATGGGTCGGTCCTCGTCTATAGAGGCGACAGCACTGACATCGCAGCTCACTGGCTGGCTGTCGGGCGAGCCGGTGCGGCGACCGATCAGATGCTGGTTTGCGAGCAGGATGGCGCCGCGCTCGATGATGTCTTCCGGGCGAACGGCGAGCCGGTCTGCGGCTTCGACCGGCTCAGCGCCTACCGGCCTGCATTGCAGGCACTACCTCTCGCGCTGGAGCTGCTCTGGAAGCCCGTTGACGTCCATCGGGTGCTTGAATTTCTTGGCCATCCCTACGGGCCGTTCAAGCGCCGTGCCCGAAGGCTCTTGGCTCGCGCGTATGCAACCCAGCCGGGATACGGCGGCAACGGATGGCGGGCCGCCAAAGCGGCCATCAAGAACCTCGAAGGTGGGGAAGGGCTCGTCGGGCATGTTGAGTTCTGGTTCGAAGGACAGCACTGGCCTCGGGATGAGGGCGCGCCTTTGAAGGCCGTTGAGGAGCGTGTAGATCGCGTGGTGGCTTCGTTGCGTGCCTTCATGGCAGCGCCGCGGGACGACCTGGCAGCGGTCGGGGGAGGCATCAGGCAGGGTGAGGCTTTCCTCGATGCTCTGGCCGAGCTCAGAGCCCAGGGCCTGATGCGACTCACACCGCGGCATGTCGAGCAGTTGCTGGCCCAGTCAACGGCGGCGGGCGCCAGCAACCCGTACGCAGAGCCTGAGGTGAGCTGCCGCCGCTCGGCAACGGTCGCCACGCTTGGCGCTCTTGAGCCTGCGAAGGAGGTTCTGTGGTGGATGCCTTCCACGCCGGCCTTGCCGCGTCCCCACCCTTGGTCGCTGGCCGAGATGGCCGCACTCAAGGAGCGGGGCACCGAGCTCCGAGACATGGCTGCAGAGCTCAGTGCTCTGGCGAAAGACTGGCTGCGACCGCTGCTTGCGGCGCAGGAGCGGTTCGTCCTCGTGTTGCCATCGGCCGCGGAGGAAGAGCACCCCATCTGGCTGCTGGTGAGGCGGTTGCTTTCCAACCTCCCAATCCGCCACATCGAGGCGGAGCTTCGCGCTGCCAACTACGTCGAGGCTGCTCCCGACCGGCCGCTTCCTGCGCTGACGAGGTACATGAACATTCCGTCGGACATGACGAGCGCACGGCCCCGCCAGTCGTTCACGTCGCTCGCGGACTTGTTCGACAACCCTGCGGTGTCGGTGCTCAAGGACGCGGCCATTCTGCGAGGTGCCACGCTGATGGCCGTCGAAGACGAGCGCCGATTGCTCGGTACCCTCGCGCACCGCCTGGTCGAGACGCTATTCGAGGTCGCTGGCGTCCTCGCGTGGACCGCGGATGAAGTCCGAGGTTGGTTCAACGCACATGGCGATGCGCTCATCGAAGCCGAGGGTGCGCCCCTGCTCATGCTTGGCTTCGGCATTGCGCTTCACCGCTTCAAAGGCACGGTGCGCGAGTCGACCGTCGCGCTGGTCGGACACCTTCAATCCGCAGGCGTTGTCGGCGTCAGGATGGAGGTTCCATACGAGGGCGAACTCTTCGGTGTGCCAGTCACCGGGAAGGTCGACCTTCTGGCCGAGCTGCCGGGCTCTCGCTTCGCAGTGTTGGACCTGAAATGGTCGGGCGAGAACCGCTACAGGGGCAGGCTGCTAAGCGGAACACATCTGCAGCTGGCCATCTATGCGTCCTTGGTCGAGCAGAACCTCGGACAGGCGCCGATTGAGCTGGCCTTCTACATCTTTGACAGCCGTGCCTTGCTGACGACGTCCAACGCTGTGTTCCCGAACGCCCTGAGTTGCGCGCCGCCTCCAGACGCCACGGTGCCGCAACTGCTCAAGAAAGCCGAAGCGAGCTGGCAGTGGCGTCGCGCGCAGCTCGCAGGCGGCAAGCTCGAGATCGTCGACACTCGGCTGGGTGACATCGAGGAGTTTCAGGGCCCGGAGGGAACGCTTCCGGTCAAGGAGGTGGGACCGTGGAATGCTGAGTACGTGGCGCTGTTGGGCTGGGAGGAAGGTGCATGAACCCCATCGAGTTCGTCAGCGCCGGCGCCGGCAGCGGCAAGACGTACCGGCTCACCACCCTCATGTCGGACGCCTTGGCCTCGGGTACCGCGCGCCCATCAGGTGTCGTCGCGATGACGTTCACCCTGAAGGCCGCTGCCGAGCTCAGACAACGCGCGCGGAAAGCATTGCTCGATCAGGGCCGTCTCGACCTGTCAACCGCCATTGGCCAGTCCCGCATCGGGACCGTGAACGCCGTTTGCAATCAGCTGATCCAGCGCCACTGCTTCGAGCTGGGGCACTCACCGGACCAGACGGTGCTGTCGGAAGCGCAGAGCATGCAAATGCTGCGCAGGGCACTCGAGGAGGTGCTCGAACCCGCCCGGCGAGACGAACTGGTGCGATTCGGCGAGCGCTTCGACCTCGAGCTGGATGACTGGGAAAAACTGGTACAGCCGATCGTCGATGCTGCACGCTCGAATGGCCTCGGCGCTGACGCCCTCCGCGTCATGGGTCGAGCGAACGCCGACGCGATGCTCGCCAATTGGCCGGCGCCGCAGGAGACCGGCCCGGTCCTGACCTCACGCTTGGTTGCCGCGATGACCGCCAGCGCGGACGCTGTCGAACAGTTCGTCACCGAATTAAGGGCAGCTGGAAGGGAGCCGCAGAAGAACACGCAGGGGGCCTTGGAAGAGCTCCGCAAATGCCGAAAGAATTTTGCGGATGGAACCTGGATGTGGAAGCAGTGGGTCGGGCTCACTCAGCTGGATGCCGGAGCCAAGCTGCGCGGGGTTGTACAGCCGGTCCTCGACGCAGCGGCAGCGCATGAGCACCACCCGCACTTCCACGATGATGTCCGCAAGTACCTGACGCTTGTCTTCGAACTTGCGGCATTGGCACTGGCGAGCTACGAGGAAGCAAAGCGAGAGGCGGGTGCTCAGGACTTCACGGACCAGGAAATGCTGTTCCTGCGCGCCCTGCACGAGAGCGAGTCGGTGAGGGCAGCTCTTGCGGAGGAGCTCGACCTCGTACTGGTCGACGAGTTCCAGGACACCAGCCCCGTCCAGCTGGCTGTCTTCGTGGAGCTGGCGAAGCTCGCAAAGCGCTCGGTATGGGTTGGCGACCCGAAGCAGGCCATCTATGGCTTCCGGGGAACGGATTCGCGGCTCATTGCGGCGGTGCTCGACGCCATCCCGTCGTGGGGCGGTTCGCTGGGCGAACCTCTAACCAATTCACGCCGCTCGGGGCCATCCCTCGTGAGGCTGGTCAACCAGGCCTTCACGCCAGCCTTTCCCAAGCTGAAGCCCGAGGCGATAAGGCTGGCGCCGGTCAGAGCCGAACATCCGTCCCAGCCTTCCCTCATCACGTGGGCTCTTGAAAGCGCAAACGTCAGGGAAGACTTCCAAGCGCTCGGTCCGGCGCTGACCGAGCTGCTGGCCTCCGGGTTTCAAGTGCAGGACGTCGACACCGATGAATGGCGATCATTGGAGCCGGGGGACATCGCAGTCCTCTGCCGCTACAACGACCGAATCCCCTACGTGGCGGCGTCGCTGCACGAGTGGGGATTGCCCTGCGTCAGCACGAGACCGGGTTTGTTGGGAACGCCTGAAGCGACGCTTGTCCTCGCGTGCTTGCGCCGGATGCACGACCCCGGCGATACCGTTGCCACGGCGTTCATCGCCTCACTCTCCGATAGTGTGCCGGCAGAGACGTGGCTGGACGATAGGCTGCGGCACGTCCGAACCGGAGGTGCCCCAACGGAGTGGAAGACCCAAGGTGCCGATGCGCACCCTATCGTCGTGCGTCTGGAATCGCTGCGAGGCCGCCTGGCTGCGCTGACACCCTTCGAGGCTCTGTGCCTGGCAAAGGCGGAATCGGACGTCTGGCGAGCTGCAGCGCACTGGTCGTTGAACCCGAAGGAGGCGGCCGCCAGGGCGGCCAATGTCGAAGCGCTGTTGCGAATGGCGGCGACCTACGAGGACGAATGTCGTTCCAGCAAACGCCCGGCAACCATCGCAGGCCTGCTCCAGTGGTTCGCAGAACAGCAAGCGGCAGGATTGGATGCGCGTGCTGCGGCCGTGGGTGGGGCTATTGAGGCACACACGCACCACAGCGCGAAAGGCCTGGAATGGCCAGTCGTCGTCCTTACCGGTATGGATGCGGAAGCGCGGTCCGGGCTGTGGGACGTCAGGACCAGGACTGAAGGCGCGTTCGACGCACAGGAACCACTGCGCGGCCGCTCCGTTCACTACTGGCCGCGCCCGTACGGCGCGCGGCGCATGCCGGACGTATTGAAGCGGGCCCAGGCATCTCCGCTTGGCGTTGAGATGCAAGAGCAGGCGAGTGACGAGCACAAGCGACTGCTTTACGTGAGCTGCACCCGAGCCCGCGACGTCATGGTCTTGGTGGCACATCGCCGGAAGATGGCGACCGCTTGGACCGACGCCATCGGCGCGTCCAAGCTGTTCTTCGCGCAAGAGGGAGGCATCAACCTGGAAGACGGGACTGTCGTGCGCCGCCTCCAGCGTGTTTGGTCGCGGGAGGACATTGCAGCCACGCCGCCGGCCAAGGTGCCAGTAGGCCGCAGTTGGCTCGCACCGAGACCGCGCCAGCATCATCTGCCGCTGTGGCTTCGCCCTAGCTCGATGGCTTCGGGCACGTACCGAACAGAGGCCGTCGAAACGGTCGGCACACGGGTGCCGCTCAAGGCCAAGGTCGACATGACTGCGCTCGGCTCCGCCATGCACAACTGCATCGCCTTCTCCCTCGCCATAGGCGGCGCGGCGTCTTCGGAAGACCTTGCTGCCATCCTCGCGCGGTGGCAAGTCGGTGCGGCCGTTGAGCCCGAGGCAGTGCTCGGGCAAGTGCAGGCGCTCCTGCGCTGGATCGAGAGCAAGTGGCCTGGAGCCAAGGTTTGGGCCGAAGTGCCGGTCGAGGTCAAGCTGAAGTCCGGCCGCGTCGTTAGCGGCCAAATCGACCTGCTTGTTGAGTTGGCGGAGGGCTGGGTGCTTGTTGACCACAAGACCGACCCGCGCAGCGCGGCGGATGGAGACCGGCTCGCCGAGGCACACGGGGGACAGCTCGACGCGTACGCTGAGGGCGTTCTCGAAGGAACGGGGCGAGGTGTTGTCGAGCGGTGGTTGTTGTTGCCCATTGCTGCTCAAGCTGTGCGGGTCGGAATGGCTGTTCCTGTGATTGGGCCTGGCGAAGGGACCCCAGTGAACGTCGGGTAGGCGGCATGCCAGCACTTCGGCGGGTGCTCCAAGCGAGTTGGCAAGGGCCAGCAATACTCTCGAAACCGGCCGTTCAGCGCCAGACGCCACCGGTGCTCGGGATGGCTGCAATCTGGCCGACGCCGTGAGTCGAGGGCGAGACCCGCACCAACCGGAAACGCTGCGGAGCAGACGATCGCCAAACCGTCGGCGAGGTCGCAACGGGCGACTGCGCGCCTTTGATCGTGCGTCACCCGCCGCTGCCATAGGGTCGCGTGATGATCTCGAGGTAGTGGCCGTCTGGGTCGTTCCAGTACACGCCGCGCCCGCCGTCGTGGTGGTTGATGCTGCCCGGTTGCTGATGCGCCGGGTCGGCCCAGGACGGCAGTGCGCGTGCCTTGATGCGTTCGAAGATCCGGTCGAACTCTTCCTCGCTCATGAGGAAGGCGTAGTGCTCGATGGTCAGGTGCTCGTCGGCGCGGATATAGGCCAGCGTCACGTGGTTGTCGAGCTCGACGTCCCAGAACGGGCCGAAGCGGACCGGAGCGGCACGGCCCAGCATCTCGCTGAGGAACGTCGCCGACGCGTGCGGGTCGCGGGCGTGAACGATGGTGTGGTTCAGTGGAATCGACATCGCGTTGCTCCGAAGTCAAGGTCGGCCCCATCCTAAGCAGGCGCAGCAAGTCCTCGATGCCGTGGCGGGTTCGCGGTACACGCCCGCATCGCGTCGCGCGGGGTGCGCCCGCTGCCCAGAGTACGCTCCCGCCATGGGAACACGAACCGCATCGATACCCGACCCTGACCGCGCCACGGTGGTCCATCTTATCGACGGTACGTACGAGCTCTACCGGCACTTCTACGGCCAGCGTAGCTTCAACAAGGGGGAGGACCGGCCCTTCGCCGCGGTGGTCGGCGTCCTGCAGAGCGTGCTGGAAATTCTCGAGAGGGGCGAGAACCACATCGGCGTCGCCACCGATCACGTCATCGAGCCGTTTCGCAATCGCCTGTGGCCCGGCTACAAGACCGGTGAGGGCATCGAGCCGGCCCTGTGGGCGCAGTTCCACCCTCTCGAAGAAGCGCTGGGCGCGATGGGCGTCACTGTCTGGCCCATGACAGAACTTGAAGCCGACGATGCACTGGCCTCTGCGGCGCACCTTGCCGCCGCGGACCAGCAGGTCCAAAAGGTCTGCATCTGGACGCCCGACAAGGATCTCGCCCAATGTGTGGAAGGCGATCGCGTGGTGCAAGTCGATCGCAAGAACAAGACCATTCGCGATGCTGCGGGTGTGGGAGAGAAGTTCGGTGTCGACCCGGCACTGATTCCGGACTATCTCGCGTTGGTGGGCGACCCCCAGGATGGATATCCCGGCCTCGCCGGCATCGGGGCCGTCGGAGCGGCGCGCTTGTTGAACAGGCACGGGCCCATCGAGGCCTTTCCGCCCTCCGTGCTTGAAGGAGAACGCCTGGATCAGGCGCTGCTGTTCAAGCGGCTGGCCACGCTGCGTCGCGACGCACCGCTGTTCGATAGCGTCGAGCAATTGCTCTGGCGAGGGGCGACGGAACGCTTCGCCGAATGGACCCAGCGCCTGGGTGCGCCTCGGCTCCTCGAGCGCTGCGAAGCGGCGGCGGCCAGGTGAAGGACGCCCGACGACGAGCCCGGCAAGAAGGTGCGGACCTGCCTGAAGGACTACGACATCGAGGGCCTGGACATCCAGATCAATGGCCGGCGGCGGCATGTACGAGACCGGCGCCGGCGGCTCGGCGCCCAAGCACGTGCAGCAGCTCGTCGAGGAGAACCACCTGCGCTGGGATTCACTCGGCGAGTTCCTCGCCCTCGCGGCGAGCCTCGAGGAGCTCGGCATCAAGACCGGCAATCACAAGGCCAAACTCCTGGCGACGACGCTCGACGCCGCCACCGGCAGGCTGCTCGACAACCGCAAGTCGCCTTCGCCGAAGACCGGCGAGCTCGACAACCGCGGCAGCCAGTTCTACCTCGCCATGTACTGGGCGCAGGAACTCGCGGCACAGAAGGACGACCCGGCGCTGGCGGCGCAGTTCGCGACGCTGGCGAAGACGCTGGCGGCCAACGAGCAGAAGATCGTCGCCGAGCTCGCCGCGGTGCAGGGCAAGCCGGCCGACATCGGCGGCTACTACAAGGCGGACAGCGCGAAGGTGAAGGCGGTGATGCGCCCGAGCCTCACGTTCAACGCGGCGATCGCCGCCGTGGCCTGAGACGCGAGGCACCGGGGCAGGCGGGGGCCGGGCTTCGACTGCGCAAGTCAAGGCCGCACCAACCTGCAGTTCGCCAAGTACCCCGGCGGGTAATTCCAGATCGAGTTGGTCGCGCCATTGGGCACGTCGACGGCACCGCAGCGGTAGTACTCCCATTTCATCACGGCAACCTGATCCACGCCACTGGTAAGCGGGCAGATCGGGTTGGCGCCATTGATCTGGCAGGCGCCGTCGTAGCCGACGAACTCAAGAGGGCCGATCGCGCCTTGCGGCAACGGCCCGACGGGTGGCAGGGCCTCCAACTTGATCGTGCCATTGGCCGGCGTGAGGATGCTGTAGCAGTGGACCGGGTCGGTGTCGGTGTTGCACGCCGCTATGGGGTTCACCCCGTTCGGCCAGACCTCGTGCTGGTCGGGCGGGCGCTGGTTGCCCCACAGCGACAGCACCGGCGGCGCGTCTATCGTGATGCGCCATTTGTTGAGCCCGACCAGGTTGACACGGGTCCAGGTCAGCGCCGTGTACTGCGCGGTGATGGTCTTGTCGGTGTCGGCGGCGAACACGCAGACCCCGCGCTCGGGCGTGGCGCAGGGCCCGCTGAAGCCGGCGAACTGGCTGCGGATGCGTCCTACTCCGGCGCCGTCAGCCCTCGCGTGCACAACTCGCCTGCAATCACTTCCGCCGCGGCCCGGTGGCCGCGCTCGTTCCAGTGCCCGTGGCCGAGCACCGTATTCTTGAAACCGTGCAGATGCACCTGCTCGCGCGTGGCGATGGCCTGCAGCGGTTGCGCCAGGCCGATCACCGCAAACCCGTGCCGGGCGCCGACCTCCGCCACGCGCTCTTCCGGGTACAGCAGGTTGGACACGCCCAGCCGCCGCTCGACCATCGAGCGCACGGCGGCATCCGGGTGCACCTGCTCCGACATCGTCACGGTCGCGACGATCAATCGGGCACCGCCGCGTTTCGCCTCGCCTTTCATCCGGGCGAGCAGGC
Organism: Burkholderiales bacterium; assembly: GCA_031401195.1. Classification (GTDB taxonomy): domain Bacteria; phylum Pseudomonadota; class Gammaproteobacteria; order Burkholderiales; family Burkholderiaceae_C; genus Rubrivivax. The sequence continues at coordinate 46,483 of JANNRI010000088.1, read as the reverse complement.
CTTCGGTCACCCGCCAGGCGTCGCGCCAAGCCGCATCGGCGGGTGGCGCATAGACCTCTTTGCTGATGCCGAGGTCGAAGATGTCGCGCGTCTGGCTGGCCTGCTTCATCTGCCGCACCTCCCAGGTCTTGCGCGCTTCGTTCACCACTTCGAGGATGCGCGAGTGGTGGATGCCGACGTACAGCGCGCGGCGCCACAGCGAAGGCCGGAAGGTCGGCTCCAGCACCAGCTCACCGGTGGCCGAGTAGACGTGGATGGGCTTGGGCATGCGCCAATCCGGCGACGCCCCCTGCATCACCGCCTTCGAGTTCTCGCCCACGTCGTTGCCCGGGTAGAGGGCCAGCAGCACCAGATCGGGGGCGAAGCGCAGCGCGTCCTTTCTCAGGGTCAGCAGGGCCTCGGTGGTGGCGTAGCCGCTGACGCCGAAGTTGAGCACTTCCACGGCACGCCCGGCGAGCGCCCGGCAGGCGGGCAGTGCACGCGCGAGCCGGCTCGCGAAGGTCTCTTCCAGTGCCACCTGCCGCGCCTCCACGAACGAGTCGCCGAGCACGGCGATGCGGTAAGTGCCCTTGGGCTTTTCGAGCGGGCGTTCGATATCGCGATAGCCGAAGCGGTTGATGCGCACGAGGGCCTCGCCCTCCTTGCGGTACCAGCCTTCCTTGCCGGGTTGCAGCACCACGCCGCGCGTATCGTCGTAGGTCTCGAACACCGGGAAGGAGATGCCAGCGAGGCGCAATCCCACTTCGCCCACCACCAAGGCGAGCACCGTGCCGAGCACGACGAGGGCCGCGGCGCCGAGGACGCGGGTGCCGAAGCGGGGGGTCATCGATGCGCTCCTTCGGTCGGTCGGTGGGGATCCCGTTCCTGGATCGGCGGGGGCAGCCTCTTCAGGCTCCCTGGGCCCCGGGCGCGAATTCATTCCACGCCCGCACCTCGAGCCGCAGCGGCGACTTCGCGCGCAGGGCCTCGACCAGGGCCCGCGCCAGTTGCAGGTCGGTGACCAAGGGCACGCCCGCGTCTGCGGCATGGCGGCGGATCAGGTAGCCGTCCGGCCGGCCGAGCTGGTCGTACTCGCGCGGCACATTGATCACCAGGTCGACGACGCCGCTGTCGATGAGTTCGAGAGCGCTCGGGCCCGGCGTGCCGTTCTGGTCGCTCTTGCCCACGGGTGTGCAGGCGATGCCGACCTCGGCCAGCATCTCGGCCGTGCCCAGCGTGGCGTAGATGGGCAGGCGGAGTTCTTCGGCGATGACGCGCGCCTCGTCGGCGAACCAGTACTTGTCGGCCACGGGGCCGAGCGACAGCAGCACGCCGCGTTTGGGGAAGCGCATGCCGGTGGCGTGCAGCGCATGCAGCAGTGCCTCGCCCAGGTCGCGCCCGAGGCAGCCCACTTCGCCGGTGGAGAGCATCTCGACGCCGAGCATCGGGTCGGCGCCGGCCAGGCGCGAGAACGAGAACATCGGCGCCTTGACGCCCACGAAGTCGAGATCGAGGCTTTTGTTGACGATCACGCGCTTCACACCGAGCATGCGGCGCATCGCCTCGGCGGCGAAGTTCTCGCCGGTGACCTTGGAGACGAACGGGAAGCTGCGCGAAGCGCGCAGGTTGCACTCGATGACCTTGACCGCGTTGTGCCTGGCCAGGAACTGCATGTTGAAGGGACCCGTGATGTGCAGCGCACGCGCAAGCAGCGCGGCGATCTGGCGCACGCGGCGGATGGTGGCGATATACAGCGTCTGCGGCGGCAGCACGAGCGTCGCGTCGCCGCTGTGCACGCCCGCATCCTCGATATGCTCTGAAATGGCCCACAGCACGAGCTCGCCGCCATCGGCCACGGCATCGATCTCGACCTCGCGCGCATGGGCTTCGAACTTCGACACCACGACCGGGTGCTCGCGCGAAACATCGGCAGCGCGCGCCAGGATGCGCTGCAGCTCGCTCGGCTCGTGCGCCACGGCCATGGCGGCGCCGGAGAGCACATAACTCGGCCGCACCAGCACCGGAAAGCCGCCGAGCTGCCGCACGATGGCATCGGCCTCGCCGGCATCGGTGCAATGCGCCCAGCGGGGCTGGTCGATGCCCAGCTCGTCGAGCAGGGCGCCGAATTTGGCGCGGTCCTCGGCGCGGTCGATCGATTCGGCGCTGGTGCCCAGCACCGGCACACCGGCACGCGCCAGCGCCAGCGCAAGGTTGTTCGCCACCTGACCGCCCATGCTGACGACGACGCCGTCGGGGCGCTCGTGCTCCACGAGATCCAGCACGGTCTCCAGACTGATCTCGTCGAAATAGAGCCGGTCGCAGATGTCGTAGTCGGTGCTGACCGTCTCCGGGTTGTGGTTCAGCATGATCGACTCGTAGCCGAGCTTGGCGGCTTCCTGCGCGGCATTGACGGCGCACCAGTCGAATTCGACGCTGGAGCCGATGCGGTAGGTGCCCGAGCCCAGCATCAGCACCTTGCGTTGCCTGGAAGGCGGCACGTCCGAAGTCGACGCGTGGTAGCTGGCGTAGAGGTAGTTGGTATCGGCCGGGAACTCCGCGGCCATCGTATCGATGCGCGCGAAGTGCGGCTGGATGCCGTGCGCGGTACGAGCGGTGCGCGTCGAACCCGCCGGCTGGCGGTGCAGGCGATCGATCAGGCGATCGGAGAAGCCAAGCCGCTTGGACTCGCGCAGCAGCGGCGCGCCCAGGGGCCATGTCGCCACGGCGATGCGCCGGTGTTGCGCGACGATGGATTCGATCGCACGCAGGAACCAGCGGTCGATGCGCGTGAGGGCATGGATCTCATCGACGCTCACGCCCTCATGCAGCGCGCGCGCGACCGCGAAGATGCGCAGCGGCGTCGGATTGCGCAATGGTTCGCGCACATCGTCGAAATGAAAAGCAGCGGGGTCGAGGCCGTCGACGCCGATATCGAGCATGCGCACCGCTTTCTGGATCACCTCCGGGAAGGTGCGGCCGATGGCCATCACCTCGCCGACGCTCTTCATCTCGCTGCCGATGCGGGTGGAGGCGCCATGGAATTTGCCGAGGTCCCAGCGCGGGAATTTGCACACCAGATAGTCCAGCGCTGGCTCGAAGTAGGCGCTGGTGCGGCGCGTCACGCCGTTCGGGATATCGGTGAGCGCGTAGCCGAGGCCGATCTTTGCGGCCACATAGGCAAGCGGATAGCCGGTGGCCTTGCTCGCGAGCGCGCTCGAGCGCGACAGCCGCGCATTGACTTCGATGACGCGGTAATCGACGCTGTTCGGATCGAGCGCGTACTGGATATTGCATTCGCCGACGATGCCCAGGTGCCGGATGGTGCGGATAGCCACCGTGCGCAGCAGCTGCACCTCTTCGTCGTTCAGCGTCTGCGTCGGTGCGACGACGATCGACTCGCCCGTATGGATGCCCATCGGGTCGAGGTTCTCCATATTGCACACGGTGATGCAGTTGTCGCGCGCGTCGCGCACCACCTCGTATTCGACCTCTTTCCAGCCTTCCAGGCATTCCTCGACCAGCACCTGGTTGACGCCACCGGCGAAAGCGCGCTTCAGCGCCGCATCGACATCGGCCTCGTTGCGCACGATGCCGCTGCCCTTGCCGCCGAGCGCATAGCCGCCGCGCAGCATCACCGGCAGGCCGAGCGTGGCGATGGCCTGGCGTGCGCTCTCGGCCGAACGGCAGGCCTGGCCGCGCGCCGTCTTCACACCGATCTCGGCCAGGCGCTCGACGAAGAGCTGGCGGTCCTCGGTATCACGGATGGACTTGATCGGCGTGCCCAGCACGTGCACGCCGTGGCGCTCGAGCACGCCGCTGTCGTGCAGCGCGAGGCCGCAGTTGAGCGCCGTCTGCCCACCGAAGCCGAGCATGATGGCGTCGACATGCTCCTTGACGATGATCTGCTCGACGAACTCGGGCGTCACCGCCACCAGGTACACGCGGCTGGCCAAGTCGTGGCTGGTCTGGATGGTGGCGATATTCGGGTTCACCAGCACCGTGAAGATGCCTTCCTCCTTCAGCGCCTTGATGGCCTGCGAGCCCGAGTAGTCGAACTCGCCGGCTTGCCCGATCTGCAAGGCGCCGGAGCCGAGAACGAGCACGCGGCGCGGCTTGCGGGGGAGGTGGACGCCGAACATTCCGGGTGCGCCTCAGCCGGTGCGGCGGCCAGCGCCGGCGGCGCCGGCGACCACGCGCAGAAAGTCGTCGAAGAGGAAGGCCGTGTCCTGCGGGCCGGGGCTGGCCTCGGGGTGGAACTGCACGCTGAAGTGCGGCCCATGGCGCGATCGGATGCCCTCGTTGGTGCCGTCGTTGACATTGACGAACCACGATTCCCAGCCCGAAGGCAGCGAGGCATCGGCCACCGCATAACCATGGTTCTGGCTCGTGATGAAGCAGCGGCGCGTCATCTGGTCCTGCACCGGCTGATTCACGCCGCGGTGGCCGTACGGCAGCTTGTAGGTGTCGGCGCCGGCGGCGAGCGCGAGGATCTGGTTGCCCAGGCAGACGCCGAAGATCGGCAGCCGTTCGTGTGCCATCAGCCCACGCACCTGGGCCACCAGCGGCATCAGGTCCTTCGGATCGCCCGGACCATTGCCGATGAGCACACCGTCGCAGCGCTCGGCCAACCTGGCAAGGTCGGCATGCCAAGGCGCACGCAGCACGCTCACGCCGCGCGCCAGCAGCGAACGCACGATGTGGTCCTTGGCGCCGATATCGACGAGCAGGATCGTGCGCTCGCCACCTTCGTGGCGCACCGGCTCGCGCGGCGCGACGAGGTGGAACAGCTCGCCGCGCATGTCCACTGAAGCCGCTTCGCGCCGCGCCTGTTCGGCATTCATGTGCGCCGGATAGAGCCAGCCGCGCATCGTGCCGTGCTCGCGCAGGCGGCGCGTCAGCGTGCGCGTATCGATACCGGTGAGGCCGGGCACCCCCTCCGCGGCCAGCCACTCGGACAACGAGCGGCGTGCCGCGTGGTGGCTGTAGGCGTGCACGACGTTCTGCACGACGAGCGCCTGCACCTGGATGCGGTCGGCCTCGTAGGGGCCGTCCAGTGTCTTCGGCGGCCTCGGTGCAGGCACGCCGTAGTTGCCCACCAGCGGATAGGTGAGCACAAGGATCTGGCCGCGGTACGAGGGGTCGGTGAGCGACTCGACATAGCCGCTCATGCCGGTGTTGAAGACGACCTCGCCGCTGACGGGCACCTGCCCATGCACTTGCCCATGCGCGCCGAAACCTTGACCTCGCAGCTCGGTGCCGTCTTCGAGCCGCAGCACGAACTGGTCGGGCCCACCGTCAGTCGAGCTCAAAGGCGGTCTCGTAGTTCTGCTTCAGCGCTGGGTTCTGGGCCTCCTTGCGCAGGTAGGCGTTGCCGACTGCCAGCACGTCGAGCTCCGTGCCCATGAAACAGCGGAAGGCATCTTCGGGCACGCAGACGATCGGTTCGCCGCGCACGTTGAAGCTGGTGTTCACCAGCACCGGGCAACCGGTGAGGCGACCGAACTCGCTGATGAGCGCGTGGTAGCGCGGGTTGGTCTCTTCGTGCACGGTCTGGATGCGCGCCGAATGGTCCAGGTGCGTCACCGCGGGAATGTCGCTGCGCAGCACGTTCAGTTTTTCGATACCGAAGAGTTGCTGCTCCTCGGGCGTCATCTGGCGGCGGCGCGACTTCACCACGTCGGCCACCAGCAGCATGTAGGGGCTGTCGCCGTCGAGCTCGAACCAGTCGGCGACACGCTCGCGCAGCACTGAGGGGGCAAACGGCCGGAACGACTCGCGGTACTTGACCTTGAGGTTGAGCGTCTTCTGCATCGTCGGCGAGCGCGGATCGCCGAGGATCGAGCGGTTGCCGAGCGCTCGCGGTCCGAACTCCATGCGGCCCTGGAACCAGCCCATGGCCTTGCCTTGCGCCAGGTCTTGCGCCGCCGTGGCGACGAGTGCGGCATCGCCGAGTGTCTCGAAGTGCGCGCCGCACTGGGTGAGCCGCGCTTCGATATCGGCCTGCGTGTACGAGGGTCCGAGGTACGACCCGTGCATCGAATCGCCGCGGCCGGGGCGCTCCTGGCCGAGCTGCAGGTGGTAGCCCACCAGCGCGGCGCCGAGGGCACCCCCTGCGTCACCGGCGGCCGGTTGTGCATAGACGTGGTCGAAGCGCCCGTCGCGCAGCACTTTGCCGTTGGCCACACAGTTCAGCGCCACGCCGCCGGCGAGGCACAGATTGCGCACGCCGGTCTCGGAGCGCAGCCCGCGCGTCAGCCGCAGCACCACTTCGTCGGTCACGGCCTGGATCGATGCCGCCAGATCCATGTGCTTCTGCGTCAGCGGCTCGTCGGGTTTGCGCGGCGGGCCGCCGAAGAGCGCGTCGAAACGCGCATTGGTCATCGTCAGGCCGGTGCAATAGTCGAAGTACGACAAGTCCAGCTTGAACGAGCCGTCGGCCTTGACATCGATGAGGTGCTCGAAGATCTGCTTGGCGAAGCGTGGCTCGCCGTAGGGCGCCAGGCCCATCACCTTGTACTCGCCCGAGTTGACCTTGAAGCCGGTGTAGTACGTGAAGGCCGAGTACAGCAGGCCGAGCGAATGCGGGAAGTGGATCTCTTTCACCATCTGCAGCGTCTTGCCGCGGCCGATGGCGGCCGAGGTCGTGGCCCATTCGCCGACGCCGTCCATCGTCAGCACCACCGCTTCGTCGAACGGCGAGGGATAGAAGGCACTGGCCGCATGGCTGAGGTGGTGCTCGCTGAATAGCAGCTGCTCGTTCCAGCCACCCTCTGCGGAGCCAAGCTTGCGCAACTCGGTCTTCAGCAGGTCCTTGAGGAAGAGCTTCTCGCGCAGCCACAGCGGGATCGACATGCGGAATGAGGCAAACCCGCGCGGCGCGAACGCAAGATAGGTCTCGATCAGGCGCTCGAACTTCAGGAACGGCTTGTCGTAGAAGACGACGCGGTCGATGCCGGAGAGCGCCGTGCCGCCCTCGGCGAGGCAGTAGCGCAGTGCGTTGACCGGAAAACGCGAATCGTGCTTCTTGCGCGTGAAGCGCTCTTCCTGCGCTGCGGCGACGATGCGCCCATCCGCGACCAACGCCGCGGCGCTGTCGTGATAGTAGGCCGAGACTCCGAGGATCCGCACAGCCGGACCCTGCTCAGAACAGCGTGTAGATGAAGGGCGCGATGGCCGAGCCCTGCGCCAGCACGATCAACGCGCCGAGCAGCAGCATCATGATGAAGATCGGCCACAGCCAGAACTTCTTGCGCGCACGCAGGAAGGTCCACAACTCCTTGATCATCTCCATGGAAGGCTCCCGATTTGTTGGACTGGCCGGAACGGCCGGCTAGAACTGTTGGCCCATCGACTCAGGCGGTGGGCCTGGGGGATCGCGCTGCCGCCAGTACGACGTTGCCTCGGCCGATCGACGCAGCTGCAACGGGTCTTTGCCCGCGAGCCGCATCAACAAGCCGATGGGGGTGAAGACGAGGTAGAACAACACGCCAAGCGCGATCGGGCTGACGATGTGGCCCAGCAACAGGCCGAATTTCATCCAGGCCCGGTTGAGCCCGGAGAGCAACGCTGGGCGCACCACGGCCACAAGTGCGAACGCGCCGGCCAGCCCCGCGGCCCACCACCGCGGCGCCTGCGCGTTCAGCAGCGGCCAGGCGGCGACGATGGCGAAAACGGCTGTGAAGACGAAGCCGAAAACCCGGTCGGACGAACCTTCGATCTGTTGCTCGCGAGAGAGGTTTTCGTGTCCCATAGGGCGGCGATGTTAGGTTGGCGGGTTGCTGGCAGCGACCCTGCACTCTAGTGGGGTGCGCAGGCGCTGAGACGGGGCGTTTTGCCGCAATTTGCCCTGAAATCGTGGCTTTGCCCCTCGTTCAGACCAGCGCTTCCCCGCGGCTGCCCACTTCACGCTTGGACTCGCCGCTGCCTGTGGTGAACAGCGCCTGCGACCAGAGGTAGGGCAGCACGCTCCACCAGGCTTGTTCGCCGGCCTTGAAGCTGGCCTGCGGGTCGTGGATGACGCGCTCGACGAGCCTGCGCGCACGTGGAGCGTCCACCAGGTCGCATTGCTTGGAGGCGGTCGAGCCGACGGTGTCCTGGAAAAAGCCGCGCAGCGGGCCGCGCATCCAGTCGACGATCGGCGAGTTGAAGCCGTTCTTCGTGCGGCGGTAGGCGATATCGTACGGCATGAAAGGCGCGGCGGCGTCGCGCACGATGGCCTTGGAGAAGCCGCGCCGGATCTTCGAGTGCCAGGGCAGGGCGAACGCGAAGGTGGCGATGCGCCAATCGAGGAACGGCATGCGGATCTCGACCGACGCGGCCATGCCGTAGCGGTCGTAGCTGCGCAGGATGGTCGGGAGCACGAATGAGTGCGTCTGCCAGAAGAGCGCCCGGCTGAGGTGATCCAGCTCGCGCCAGCGGGCATGGCCGGTGTATTCGGGGCCGAGGTTCGTGTGCATGCCCAGCGCATGCTTGGCAAGCGTCCCGCCCAGGCGCCTGGCGTACGAGGTGACCCAGCTGCCCGGCCGCTGGAACTGCGCGCTGCCTTCGGGCGCGCCCCCTTCGTAGACCTCGAGCACTTGCTTGATCTGGCCGAGGTCAAGGCCGGCGTCCATCAGCGCGTAGGCCCAGTCGGTGCTGTAGCCGCCGAAGAGTTCGTCGGCGGCGTGGCCGTCCAGCGTCACCGTGACGCCGGCGCTCTTGATGCGCGCATACAGGGTCATGAACGGCAGCGGGCTCGTCACCGTCAGGTCTTCGTAGAGGTAGAGCATGCGCTGCAGCTCGCCCATGTAGCGCAGCGGGTCCACTTCGAGCACCTGCGCTTCGCCGCCCGCATGGCGGGCCACCTGCTGCGCAAAGGCGGCCTCGTCCAGCGGCGTGCCGGGGAACGAGGCGACGAAGGCGTGCTGCCAGTCGGCCGAGAGCCGTGCCTCGCCGCCGCGCGTGCGGTTGATATCGGCCAGCATCGAGAAGATGGTGCTGGAGTCGAGGCCGCCGGAGAGCGCCGTGCCGATGGTGACATCACTGCGCATGCGCAGCCGGCAGGCGTCCAGCAGCAGGCTGCGCAGCATCTCCACCTGCTCTTCGTAAGGTTCGGGAATCGTCGGCAAGTGGTCGAGCGTGTTCCGAGGATAGGCTTTTCAAACGCCCTTTTTCCTCCCCGACGGCACCCCGAACACGGCAGCACAGGGGCGGAACGCAGCGCCCGAAGTGCTTGAACCTGTCTTTGGATGCAGGCTGCGATCTTTTGGGCGTGGACGGCCCAGCCGAAATGCGTCTTTCCGGCTGCCGTCTACGGGTTACCCCTTGTGGCCAGGCCGCTTCCATCGGTCCCGTAGCCGCCGGGACACAGCCGACTCCAGCGGCCCCGCGTGCCGGGACGCTTGAACAGCGGGGGGTCGGAATCGTCAAGCCGCCTGCAGCGCTTGGCCTCGGGCCGGCGCACGGGGCGGCGCTCTGGCCTGCAACGCCAGGTGCGTGAGGATCTTCTCGATCACCGGCTGCTCCAGGATCGCCGCGATGATCTTCAGCTCGCCACCGCAGTTCGGGCAGTGCTCCAGGTCGAGATCGAATACCCGCTTGAGCAGCTTGGCCCAGCTCAGCCGCGCCGGGCGGTGATGCGCGCAGTTCGGCTCGCACTCGGCGGGCGCAGCTTCCTGGGCTGGGGCTGCCGGCTCAGGCGATTGCGGCACTTCTTGCGGCACAACCAGCGCGCGCAGTTTGGCGTTGGGGGCCAGCACTCCATGAAACCGAATGAGGTGCAGCCGCGGGCGGGGCACCAGCGCTGCCAGCCGCTGCATGAACTCCAGCGGCGACATCACCAGATGCGTGGTGCTGAGCCCGGACACAAACAGTCAGGTGGACTGTTTGTGACTGGCGAAGGGCCCGGCCATTGGCCGGGCGCGGCCTGCAAGGCCGTCGCGCCAGGCGGTCTTGAGCTTGAGCACCACCTGCCCGGCGGCGTTGGTTTGCACGCGTTCGTTGGCCAGAGCTGGGCGTGTGATGTGTTCGCTGTGCCCTGATCGCGAACACTCGGCACGCTGATTCACCATCACCTTGGCGGCAGAAAAGCACCTCGTCAGCGCAAGGCCCTGCCCCCCGCGGCTGCGGGCCCGCGCTCAATCGGGCTTGATGCCCGCGCGCAGCACGATGTCCTTCCAGATCTTCTGCTGCTGCGCGATATAGGCCGCGAATTCCTCCGGCGGCCCGCCACCACCAACCGCACTGTCGCTGGCGAAGCGCTCGGTGACGGCATTGCTCTTCAACGCCTTCAGGCTCTCTTCCTGCAAGCGCTTGATCACGTCGCGCGGCGTGCCGGCCGGCGCGAGGATGCCGTACCACTGCGAGGTTTCGAAATCCTTGAAGCCCATCTCGGCGACCGTGGGCACATCGGGTAGCGCGGGCAGCCGCAACGCCGTGCCCACCGCGATGGCCCGCAGCTTGCCGCTCTTGATGTGCGGCAGCAGCGCCGGCAGCCCCGCACTCGTGGCCTGTGTGCGCCCGGCCATCAAGTCGGTGAGCATGGGGCCCGTGCCGCGGTAGGGGATGTGCGTGATGAACATGCCGCTCACCAGCTTCAGGTACTCCATCGCGAGGTGCCCAGCGCTGGCATTGCCCGCGGTGCCGTAGTTGAGCTTGCCCGGGTTCTTCTTCACATGCGCCACGAACTCCTTGAAGTTCTGCGCCGGCACCTCGGGGTGGATGACATAGAGGTTGGGCACCTTGGCCAGCAGCGTGACCGGGACGAAATCCTTGTTCACGTCAAAGGGCTGGTTGGGAAAGATGATGGGGTTGACCGCCAGCACGCCCACGTGGCCGAGGATGATGGTGTGGCCGTCGGGCGTCGCCTTGGCCACATCCTGCATCGCCGGAATGCCGCCACCGCCGCCCTTGTTGTCGACGTACACAGTCTGGCCGAGCTGCCTGGTGAGCTCATTGGCCACCGTGCGTGCCACGATCTCACTCGTGCCTCCAGGAGCAAACGGCACGACGAAGCGCACCGACTGCTTCGGCCAGCCCGCCTGGGCGAAGACCGCCGGCGCCGCCAGCAGGGCTGGCGCCGAGAGAACGAGTTGACGTCGGCGCAACGAGGGTGTCATCGTCAGAGTTCGGGTTCGCCCAGGGGCATGGGTTGCGATTCGAGGGTGTGGCCCTCTTCCAGCACGGCCGAGGGCACTTCATGCAGGGCCCACACCAAGTGCACCTGCGACAGCAGCCAGAGCATGACGTAACTCAGGTCCAGCTCCCACCGGTAAAAGCCCGCGCGCGCCGCATTCATGTAGCGGTGGTGGTTGTTGTGCCAGGCCGCACCCATGGTCGGGATCGCCAGCCACCAGGCGTTGGTGGTGTGGTCGTCGGTGGCAAAGCGCCGCCGGTGCCAGCGGCCGAGCCGGCCGCCGTGCGTGAGCGAGTTGACGACGAAGATGCCGTGCAGCGAAAGCACCGTCGGCACGAAGAAGGCCCACACCGCCGCACTCCAGCCCAGTCCCTCGCGGCCGAAGAAAGGCGTGTACGCGCCCAGCAACACGGTGCCCACGAGCAGCACGATCGGCCACAGCATGTGCGTGCGGTTGATGAACACCAGCTCGGGGAAACGCGAGAGGTCCTTCGTCGCATCGAGATCGGTGTCGAGGTTTTCCTGCTTCACGAGCCAGCCGAGGTGCGCGTGCGATACCGAGCCGCGGATGGGCGAGTGCGGATCACCCGGCCGGTCGCTCAGGCGGTGGTGTTTGCGGTGGTGGCCGGCCCACCAGATGGGCCCCCGCTGGCCGCTCGCGGCCACGCCCAGGCCAAGAACGGCCTGGAAGATGCGCGAAGTCTTGAAGGCACGGTGAGCAAAGTAACGGTGCGCACCCGCCTCGATGAAGAACATGCGCACGAAGTAGCCGAGCACAGCGGCCCACAGCAGCTCGGCCGTGACGGGCACGAACAAGATGCCCAGGCACGCAACGTGGGAGACGACGAGGCGCACGAAGATGACGCGGTGGCTCTCACCGCGCTGGATACCGGATTGCTGCATGACGGGGCTCCCGAACGATCTTGATTTGGATGCCGTGCATCGGCGACGCCCACCCCCCGGGGTGGCGCCGACCAGGACCGACCAGGATCTTAGGACGCCTTCGGTGCCGCGCCGTCCGGTCCGCCCTGCGACATTGGGTCTTGACGAAAGGCGACCACGGGCAGACCCCGATGCCGCGCGATCGGCGCGCCACTAGGCTATGGGCTGATTCCTCAAAGCCAGGAGGCAATGCCATGTTGCGCAGGAAATTCGTCAAACGCATGTTCGCCAGCGGCGCCGCCGCGGCCCTCGCCGCACCCATGTTGGCGCGTGCCCAGGCCGTCACGCTGCACGGCGCGGTGCAATTCAACGACGACCACGCCTTCAACAAGGCGCTGCTCAAGTTCGAGGAGCTGGTCAAGAAGTACTACGGCAAGCCGATCAATTTTGTGCTGCACCGCAACAGCGAGCTCGGTCTCGAGAAACAGTATTTCGAGTACATGGCGCAGGGCAAGGCGGTCGACTACGCCATCGTCTCGCCCGCGCACATGAGCACCTTCTCCAAGGCAGCGCCCTTCATCGACGCGCCGTTTCTGTTCCGCGACCTCGACCACTGGAACAAGGTGCTCGACGCCGACCTGCTCAAGCCCATCTCCGAAGAGGTGGCCAAGGGCGCCGAAGTCATGCTCGTGGGCTACGCCGGCGGCGGCACGCGCAACATCTTCGTCAACAAGCCGGTACGCAACCTGGCCGAGATGAAGGGCCTGAAGGTGCGCGTGCAGGGCGCCCCGATCTGGAGCCGCACCTTCTCGGCCATCGGCATGAGCCCGACGGTGATTGCCTACAACGAGGTCTACAACGCGATCCAGAACAACGTCATCTCTGCCGGCGAGAACGAGGCGGCGGGCGTGGAGGCGATGAAGTTCTTCGAAGTCGCGCCGCACCTGTCGATGACCCAGCACGCCATCACCATTCGGCCGGTTTGTTTCTCCGGCAAGACCTACGCCAAGTTGCCGTCGGACCTGCAGGCCGCCATCGTGCGCGCTGGCAAGGAGGCCGGGACCCATGGGCGCACCATCGAATCCTCGGAAGACGGCGCCAAGCTCGAAAAGCTCGAGCGTGAAGGCAAGCTCAAACGCGTGGTCTTCACCGACCGCGACGCGATGAAGAAGCTCGCCGACCCGGTGATGGCCGCCTACGCCAAGGAAGTGGGCGCCGAATCCATCTTCGAAAAGATCAACGCCATCCGCTGAAGCCAGACGCCACAGGAGCCGCGGCGGCGCCGCAACCCGCCCCTTTGCCCGGGCGCGGTGAGGGCGCCGCCTTCTCTTTGCCCATACGTTGCCCATGTCCTCATTCAAGGCCTTCACAGCGCTGTACAGCCGCCTGCTTTCGGGGCTGCTCGTCTTCTCGGTGGCGGTGCTGATCTTCCCGGTCAGCCTGCAGATCTTCTCGCGCTACACCGAGCTCATCCCGAGCTATATCTGGACCGAGGAGATGGCGCGCTTCCTGTTCGTGTGGATGATCATGATCGGCGCGATGATCGGCATCCGCGAGAGCACGCACTTCGAGGTCGACGTCTGGCCGCAACTTTCGGCGCGCGGCACTGCATGGCTCAAGATCATCTCCAGCCTCTTCGTGCTGGGTTTCGCGGCGGTCTTCATCTGGGGCGGCTGGCTGTTCACCCGCTTCGCCTGGAACCGCGTGTCCGAGCTGGCCGAGCTGCCGCTGTGGATGATCCACGGCGCCTGGCCGCTGGCCGGCCTGACCTGGGTGCTGTTCCAGGGTGAACAGCTCGTCGATGCGGTGAAGGTGATCGCCGGCGGACGCGATGCGCCCGGAGCGCAGGCGAGTTCATGAACTCCGCCGCACTCGACCCCTCGACCGCGGCGCTGATCCTGTTCGGCATCTTTTTCACGCTGATGTTCCTGCGCGTGCCGATCGCCTTCGCGCTCGGCCTGGCCTGCGTGCCGATCTTCGTCATCGAAGACCGCTTCGACCTGCAGAACCTGATCCAGGAGACCTTCAACGCCTACAACTCGTTCATCCTGTTGGCGGTGCCGTTTTTCCTGCTCACTGCCAACCTCATGAACGTGGGCGGCATCACCGACCGGCTGGTGCGCTTCTCGCGCGCGTTGGTGGGCCACTTCCCGGGAGGCCTCGCGCAGGTGAATGTGGTGCTGTCGATCTTCTTCGCCGGCGTGTCGGGCTCGTCCACCGCCGACGCGGCCAGCCAGAGCAAGATCTTCATCGACGCGCAGGTCAAGGAGGGCTACGACGTCAGCTTCTCGGTCGCCATCACCGCGGTCTCGGCGGTGCTCGCGGTGATCATCCCGCCCTCGATCCTGATGATCGTCTGGGGCGGCGTGCTCACGGTCTCGATCGGCGCGCTGATGCTCGCCGGCATCATCCCCGGGCTGCTCATCGGCCTGGCGCAGATGGCCACCGTGCATGTCTACGCCAAGCTGCGCAACTACCCCACCTACACGCGGGCCACATTGCGCGAGATGTTCGCCTCGGCGGCGGTGTCGATACCAGCCCTGTTCACGCCGTTCATCATCATCGGCGGCAAGATCTTCGGCTGGTTCACTGCCACCGAGTCGGCCTGCATCGCGGTGCTGTATGCCGGCGCGCTCTCGCTCATCGTCTACCGCGAGATGAACTGGAAGGGCCTCTACGAAGCCCTGCTCGACACCGGCAAGCTCTCGGCGGTGGCGCTTTTCTGTGTCGGCACGGCCAGCGCCTTCGGCTGGCTGCTGGCGTATTACCAGATCCCGAAGGCGCTGCTCGCCGGCGTCGCCGACTGGAACATGGGCATCACCGCCACCGGCTTCTTCATCGCCGGGGTTTTCCTCGTCGTCGGCTGCTTCCTCGACGCCATTCCGGCCATCATCATCGTCGGCACCATCCTGCAGCCGCTGGCGCAGACCGCCGGCATGGACCCGGTGCACTTCGCCATCGTCGGCATCGTCGCGCTGGCCTTCGGGCTCGTCACGCCACCGTACGGGCTGTGCCTGATGATCTCGTGCGCAGTGGCCAAGATACGCATCGTCGATGCGCTGAAGGACACGATCATCATGCTCGTGCCGATGCTGCTGGTGCTGGCGGCAATCATCGTCTGGCCGAGCTTGCCGCTGTTCCTGCCGCGGCTGTTTCCGCCGGGCACGCTGTAGGGTCGCCAGGGGGCGCTTTCGAATGACCCCACCCTGCGAGCCCTTGCTCAGCGTGCGCGGCGTCACGGTGCGCTTCGGCGGCATCGTGGCGCTCGACGCGGTCAGCTTCGATGTCGCACGCGGGCAGATTTGCGGCTTGATCGGGCCCAACGGCGCCGGCAAGACCACGCTGTTCAACTGCCTGAGCCGGCTGTACGCCTACCAGGCCGGCGACATCCTCTTCGAAGGCGCCAGCATGACGGCGCTGCCCACGCACCGCATCGCCGAGCTCGGGCTCGGGCGCACGTTCCAGAACCTCGCGATGTTCCAGCGCCTGCCCGTGCGCGACAACATCCTCATCGGCGCCCACGCGCGCGCGGGCGCCGGCTTTATGGCCAGCGCGTTGCAGCTGCCGCACGTGCGCGCCGAAGAGCGCCGCCTGGGCGAGCGTGCCGACGAGATCCTTGCTTACCTGCGGCTGAGCGACGTGGCTTCGCACCCTGCTGGCGCGCTGCCGTTCGCGACGCAAAAACGCATCGAGCTCGGCCGCGCGCTGGCCAGCCAGCCCAAGCTGCTGCTGCTGGACGAGCCCGCGGCGGGCCTCAACCACGAGGAGCTGCATGCGCTGGGCGAACTCATCGTCGACATTCGGCGTCGCTTCGACCTCACCGTGCTGCTGGTGGAACACCACATGAGCCTGGTGATGAGCATCTCCGACCATATCGTGGCGCTGAACTTCGGGCGCAAGATCGCCGAAGGCACGCCCGCGGAAATCCAGCAGCACCCCGAAGTGATCGAGGCCTATCTGGGCGCGGCACACAGCGCCGTGGCCGAGGTGGCCCGGTGAGTGCATTGCTGCAGGCCCGCAAACTCTGCGCCTGGTATGGCCCGACGCAGGCCCTGTTCGACATCGATTTCCAGATCGAGCAGGGGCACATCACCACCATCCTGGGTGCCAACGGCGCCGGCAAGACCACGACCCTGCGCGCCATCTGCCAGATGGTGCGCGCCGCGGGCAGCGTGGAGTTCGCGGGCACGCAACTGGTCGGCCGCGCCACCGAGGCCGTAGTGCGCCTGGGCGTGGCCCATGTGCCCGACGGGCGCGGCACCTTCACCGCGCTGACGGTGGAAGAGAACCTGCGCCTGGGTGCCTACACGCGCGCCGGCGGTGCGGCCGGGCGCGCCGAGGTGGCGCGCGACATGGAGCACGCCTACACGCGCTTCCCGCGCCTGGCCGAGCGGCGACGCCAGCAGGCCGGCACGCTCTCCGGCGGCGAGCAGCAGATGCTGGCCATCAGCCGCGCGTTGATGCTCAAGCCGCGGCTGCTGCTGCTGGATGAGCCCTCGTTCGGCCTCGCGCCGCTGATCGTGGCCGAGATCTTCGAGATCATGCGCGGCATCAACAAGAACGAAGGCGTGAGCATGCTGCTGGTGGAACAGAACGCGACGCAGGCGCTGGAACTCGCGCACCATGCCTACCTGCTGGAGACGGGCCGCGTGGCCCTGAGCGGCCCGAGCGAGGAAGTGCGCCGCGACGAATCGGTGCGCCGCGCCTACCTCGGCTACTGATCCGCAGCCCGCTAACCCGCCCTCCCCCCGAGCTCACTCACATCGAAGGCCATGGACGCACTGCTGCACCAGATCTTCTCCGGCCTCGCCACGGGCTGCATCTATGGTTCGGTGGCACTGGGCCTGGTGATGATCTACCAGGCCACGCACCACATCAATTTCGCCCAGGGCGAGATGGCCACCTTCAGCACCTTCATTGCCTGGTGGCTCATCCAGCAGGGCTGGCCCTACTGGGGTGCCTTCGTCGTCACGGTGGCGGTGTCCTTCCTCGGCGGCCTGGCCGTGCAGCGCATCATCCTCAAGCCGGTGGAGCGTGCGCCCGTGCTCACCAATGTGCTGGTATTCATCGGCCTGCTCGTCATCTTCAACTCGCTGGCCGGCTGGATGTTCGATCACACCATCAAGCCTTTCCCCAGCCCGTTCACGGCGCACAAGGGGCTGGCCACGCCCTTCTTCTCGCCGCACGAGATGGGCTCGGTGGGCGTGCTGCTGTTGGTGCTGATGGCGCTTTGGGCCTTCTTCCGCTTCACGCCCATGGGGCTGGCAATGCGCGCGGCGGCACAGAACCCCGAATCGGCGCGCCTGGTGGGCATACGCGTGGGCTGGATGCTGGGCGTCGGCTGGGGCCTGGCCGCGGCCATCGGCGCGGTGGCCGGCATGATGGTCGCGCCCGTCGTCTTCCTCGACCCGAACATGATGGGCGGCATCCTCATCTACGGCTTTGCCGCGGCGCTGCTGGGCGGCATCGACAACCCCGGCGGTGCGGTGATCGGCGGCTTCATCGTCGGCGTGCTCGAGAACCTGCTCGGCGCCTATGTCATCGGCACCGAGCTCAAACTCACCGTGGCCCTGGTGCTGATCGTGGGCACGCTCACGCTGGCGCCCAACGGACTCTTCGGCAAGGCCGTGGTGACCCGCGTATGAAGCGGGCTCACACATCAACATGACCCGAACTCATCGCTGGCTGATCGCCGCGCTGCTGCTGGCCGCGCTGCTCGTGCTGCCCTTCCTGGTCAAGAACTACCGCGTATTCCAGTTCAACCTGGTGCTGGTGTATGCCATCGCCATCCTCGGGCTGAACATCCTGGTCGGCTTCAACGGGCAGATCTCGCTCGGCCACGGCGCATTCTTCGCCATCGGCGGCTACGTCTGCGCCGTGCTGCTCGACAAGGTCGGCATGCCCTACTGGGCCACGCTGCCCTTTGCCGGCGTGCTGTGCTTTGCGCTTGGCTGGTTGATGGGATTCCCTGCCTTGCGCCTGGGCGGGCACTACCTGGCGCTGGCCACCTATGCGCTGGCTCTGGCGGTGCCGCAGTTGCTCAAGTACAAGGGCATTGAGAACCTCACCGGCGGCGTGCAGGGCATCGTGCTCAACAAGCCCGAGCCGCCGTTCACATTCCGCTTCCTCGGCCAGCCTTTCAATGAAGACCGCTGGCTCTACGTGTTCACGTTGGCCGTGGCCGTGTTGATGTTCTGGCTCGCCTACAACCTGCTGCGCGGTCGCGTCGGGCGCGCGCTCGTGGCCATCCGCGACCACCCCATCGCCGCCACGGCCATGGGCATCAACCTGCCCTTCTACAAGAGCATGGCCTTCGGCGTCTCTGCCGCCTACACCGGCGTGGCCGGAGCGCTGGGCGCCATTTGCGTGGCCTTCGTCTCTCCCGACAGTTTTACGGTGCTGCTGTCGCTGTCGCTGTTGATCGGCCTGGTGATCGGTGGCCTCGCTTCCATCCCCGGCGCGATCTTCGGCGCAGCCTTCGTGCAATTCGTGCCCAACGTGGCCGACGAGCTTTCCAAGTCGGCGCCCTGGGCCATCTACGGCATCTTCCTGATCGGCTTCATGTACCTCATGCCCACCGGCGTGATGGGCCTCGTCAAGACCCTGTGGATGCGCTGGCGGCCGGCCGGCACATCCACGCGAGCCGCCCCCCCCGGCCCCAACTGAGAGGACACCTCATGAAACTCACCGCATGGAAGCTGCTGGCCGCGGCGATTGCCGGCGCGGCACTCGCCGCACCCGCCGTGGCGCAGAAGAAATACGACCCGGGCGCCGACGACAAGGAAATCAAGGTCGGCCAGATCGGCCCGTATTCAGGTCCGGCCTCGGCCTACGGCACCATCGGCAAGGCCATCGGCGCCTACTTCGAGAAGGTCAATGCCGAGGGCGGCATCAACGGCCGCAAGATCAAGTACATCCCGCTGGACGACGGCTACAACCCGGCCAAGACAGTGGAGATGGCGCGCAAGCTGGTCGAAGAGGAAGAAGCGCTGCTCGTCTTCAACCCGCTGGGCACGCCGCCGAATACGGCCATTCAACGCTACCTGAACCAGAAGAAGGTGCCGCAGCTCTTCGTCGCCACCGGCGCCACCAAATGGGGCGACCCGAAGAGTTTCCCCTGGACCATGGGTTGGCAGCCCAACTACCAGGTCGAAGGCCGCATCTACGCCCAGCACCTGCTGGAAACCAAGCCCGGCGCCAAGGTCGGCGTTCTCTACCAGAACGACGACTACGGCAAGGACTACCTCAAGGGCTTCGAGGACGGCCTGGGCGACAAGGCCAAGACGATGATCGTGAGCAAGGTCAGCTACGAAGTCACCGACCCCACGGTGGACAGCCAGATGTTGACGCTCAAGGCCTCGGGCGCCGACGTGTTCTTCAACATCACCACGCCCAAGTTCGCCGCGCAGGCGATCAAGAAGGCCGCCGAAATCGGCTGGAAGCCGGTGCACTACCTGAACAACGTGTCGGCCTCGGTCGGCTCGGTGCTGGTGCCGGCGGGGCTGGACAACAGCGTGGGCATCATCACCACGCAGTACGGCAAGGACCCCACCGATCCGCAGTGGGCCAACGACAAGGGCATGCTCGATTGGCGCGCCTGGATGCAGAAGTATTACCCGGGCGGCGATCTGAAGGATGCCAGCAATGTCTACGGCTACAGCGTGGCGATGACGCTGGTGCAGGTGCTCAAGCAGTGCGGCGACAACCTCACGCGCGAGAACGTCATGAAGCAGGCCGCCAACCTGGACATGACGCTGCCGACTGCGCTGCCGGGCATCAATCTCAAGACCGGGCCGGATGACTTCTACCCGATCGAACGCGAACAGCTCGCGCGCTTCGACGGCAAGACCTGGGTGCTGTTCGGCAAGATCTACGGCCGCTGAGACGGGCCCGCCGCGGCCCGCACGGCGCCGCGGTGGACCGCCGGCGGGGGGTGCCGGGCCTGGAGGGCGCCTCTGGCCGGAGCCTGTCTGGCCCTGTCAGGGGGATTGTCAGGGCCTGTCAGGGACGCCTGGGCGTTGACGCCGGTCAAGCGCGTCCCGCACGGTGCCAACCATCATCGCGCCGCGGGAGCCAGGCTCTTGCGCAGGAGATGACCATGGACATCGGCACCCGACCCCGCTTCGATATCGCGCGCTTCCTGGCGCTCGTCCCGCTCTTCCAGGAGATGAGTGCCGACGAACTCGCACGTCTGGAGCAGGGCTGCCAGTTGCGCCGCCTGGCGCGCGGCGACATGGTGTTCCGCTATGGCGAGCCGTGCGAGGAGTTCCATCTCTGCGTCATGGGGCAGATCAAGCTGTACGTGCTCTCGCCCGGCGGTCAGGAGAAGGTGATCGAGATCGTCTCGCCGGGCCAGAGTTTTGCCGAGGCGCTGATGTTCACCTCGCGACCCTACATCCTGAACGCGCAGGCGCTCGCCGACGGACTGCTGCTCTCGATCGGAAAGGGGGCGGTGGTGGCCGAGATCGAGCGTGACCCGCGTTTCGCCATGCGCATGCTGGCGGGGATCTCACGCCGCCTGCATGGCCTGGTTCGCGATGTGGAGGCCTATGCCTTGCACAGCGGCGTGCAGCGCGTGATCGGCTACCTGCTGCGCGATCAGGACATCGAAGATCGCGCCGCTGGCGACGCCATCACGGTCTCGCTGCCAGTCAGCAAGGCCACCATCGCGAGCCGACTTTCGCTCACGCCAGAGTATTTCTCGCGCGTGCTGCACGAGTTGGAGTCGGCCGGGCTCATTCGCGTCGACCGGCGCGAGATCCATATCCTCGATACGCGTCGGCTGGCCGAACACCGGCTGCAGTAAGCCCAGGCCGCCGACCGATGCGCCACCACCTGCCCGCCGGCGTGTGGGTGCTCGGCTGCGTCAGCCTGCTGGCCGACATGGCCTCGGAGATGGTGCACAGCCTGCTGCCCCTCTTCCTGGTCGGCACGCTCGGCGTGAGCGTGCTGGCAGTCGGCATCATCGAGGGCATCGCGGAAGCCACGGCGCTCATCGTCAAGGTCTTCTCCGGTGCGCTCAGCGACTGGCTCGGCCGGCGCAAGGGGCTGGCGCTTGCGGGCTATGCGTTGGGCGCGCTCACCAAGCCCGTATTCGCGCTTGCCACTCGGGTGGGCATGGTCATCGCCGCGCGTTTCGTCGACCGCATCGGCAAGGGCATCCGCGGCGCGCCGCGCGATGCGCTGCTCGCCGACCTCACGCCCGCGGGCCTGCGTGGTGCGGCCTTTGGGCTGCGGCAGTCGCTCGATACGGTGGGCGCCGTGCTCGGGCCGCTGCTGGCCACGGTTTTGATGCTGGCCTGGGCCAGCGACATACGCGCCGTCTTCTGGGTGGCGGTGGTACCCGGCCTGCTGGCGGTCTTGCTGCTCTGGATGGGTGTGAAGGAGCCGGCGCGTCCCAAGCCGGCCAGTGCCGAGGGCGGCAGCAAGAACCCGATCCGCCGCGAAGCCCTGGCGCGGCTCGGCGCGGACTATTGGCAGATCGTCGCCCTGGGTGCCGTCATCACGCTGGCGCGCTTCAGCGAGGCCTTCCTCGTGCTGCGCGCGCCGGAATTGGGTGTGGGCATGGCGTGGGTGCCGCTGGTGATGGTGATGATGAACGTCGTCTACGCCGCCAGCGCCTACCCCTTCGGCCGGCTCGGCGACAGCGTGGGCCGCGCCGGCCTGCTGGCTGGCTCGCTGGTGGTGCTGATCGCCGCCGATCTGGTGCTGGCCGCCGCGGATCACCCGGCGTGGCTGCTGCTTGGTGTGGCCTTGTGGGGCGTGCACATGGGCATGTCGCAAGGCCTGCTCTCGGCCATGGTCGCCGACAGCGCCCCGGCCGACTTGCGCGGCACCGCCTTCGGCGTATTCAACCTCTTCGCAGGAGTGGCGATGCTCGCCGCCAGCGTCATCGCGGGCTGGCTGTGGGACAGCGCCGGCTCGGCGGCCACCTTCCACGCCGGCGCCGGCTTCGCGGCCATCGCGCTCGTGTGGCTGCTCGTGGCGCGCCGCTAAGCGGTCGCGTCTTCCGCACGGCGCTCAGGCGCTCGCCGCGCCACCGCCTCAGCCCGGCGCCACCGCCCGCGCCGATGGCGTGAACGCGTCCGAGAAGCAGTGTTCCTCGGCCAACCCGTGCGAAAGAAAGTCGGGCACGGCCGCATGCACCATGCGCATCGAGCCGCAGGCGTAGACCTCCCAGCCGCTGAGGTCGGGGTGGTCAGCGAGCAGCGCTTCGTGCACATGGCCGCGGCGCCCGGCCCAGCCGGCATCGTCGTCGGCGTCGGAGAGCACGGGCACGAAGTCGAAGTTCGGGTGCGCGCGCTGCCAGACGGCAATTTCATCGAGCAGGTAGAGGTCGCGCTGCTGCCGCACACCCCAGTACAGGTGCAGCGGCCGCCGCACGCCGCGGCGGAAAGCCTCCTCCAGCATGCTCTTGATGGGCGCAAAGCCGGTGGCGCCGGCCAGCAGCAGCGCCGGGCGCTCGCTCTCGCTCAAGACGAAGCGGCCGAGCGGCCCTTCGATCTCCAGCGTGTCGCCCACGCGCATCTGTTCGAACACATGCGTGGTGAAGCGCCCGCCGGGCATGCGCCGCACATGCAACTCGATGGTGTCGCCGGCGGTCGACGGCGTGGCCGCCGCGTCGGCCGGAATGTTGGCGAACGAGTAGGCGCGCTTGGCGCCGTCCTCGAGCACGAAGTTGATGTACTGGCCGGCGGCAAAGGGCATGTGCTCACCCTCGGGCAGCTGGATGTACAGGCGCATGAGGTCGGTGGAGAGCCGCTCCATCGCGGTGACGCGCACACGATGGCAGCGCGGCGCCAAGGTGGGCCCGCCGGCGACGAGCGAGGCCACGCCATCGACTTCGAGCTCCACGTCCTCCAGCGCGACGGCGCAGCACATCAGGGCCTGGCCGCGCGCGCGCATCGCGGGCGTCAGCGCGGCCTCCTGGAACGGGCCGGGGTCGACGCGGCCTTGCAGCACGGTGCAGGCGCACAACCCGCAACCGCCGGCGCGGCAGTCGTAAGGCAGCGCGAGGCCGGCACGCAGGCCCGCCTCGAGCAGCGTCTCGCCGGACCGCGCGGCGATGCGCGCGGACCCCGGGTGCAGTGTGAGCTGATGCGGCTGCGCGGCACCGCGCCGCGGCGGTAGCCACGGCAGCAGCACCAGCACGAGCGTGCCGAAGCCGACCAGCGCCCACACAGCACCCAGCGGCCAGGCATAGAACAGCGGGAAGATCGGCAGCAGGAACCAATCCAACGACAGCGTCGCAGGCGCACTGCGCAGGTCGGCCGGCCCCTGGCTCGCCACCGGCGCGATGGCCATCGACACCAGCGCCAGCAACACCAGCGTCAGCGCGAGCGCCAGCGCCATGGGGCGCGGGGGCAGCGTCGAGGCTTTGGGCACGCGCTGCACGTGCATCCACATCACGAGCAGCATCACCAGCGGCACGCCGATGTGGATGAATACCAGCAGCGAGAAGAGCCGGTCGCTCACCTGCTCGGGCTGGATGAAATTGCGGATCAGCGTGCCGCCGAAGCCGGGCAGCCAGTCGAGCCACTCGAAACTTGCCTGCGTGACGAACTGCGCCAGCCGGTCCCACGGCAGCATGTAGCCGTTGGCGCCCGCCACATAGGCCAGCCACAGCAACGCCACGCCGCTGACCCACGAGAACCAGCGAAAGCCGCGCAGCCGGTCGAAGGCGAAGTAGCGCAGCAGGTGCAGCAGCATCGTGAGCACCATCGCGTCGGAGGCGTGGCGGTGCAGCGTGCGCACGACGGCACCGGCGCCCCAGGCACCGGCGGCGATGGCCTCGACCGAGCGGTAGGCGCCCGCGACGCTGGTGTCGAAGAAGGCGTAGAGCACGAGGCCGGTACCGCCCACGATCCAGAACAGGAAGAAGCTGATCGCGCCCAGGTGATAGAGCGGATTCAGCCGATCGCCGAAAGCGCGGTTGAACAGCGCCTCCACGCGCATGAAGGCGGCACGCACCAGCGCCTGCATGGCGGCGATCACGTTCATGGGCGTGTCTTCGCGCCGAAGCGCTGCAGCACCCGCCCCGAGGTGCGGCCAGGTGAGCTCATGCGGCCGCGGCCTGGTCGTGGATCGGCGCGTCGGCGCGCATGGCCCGCCACAGCACGATGACGAAGAGCAGCCCGCCCGCAATGGCGAGCAATCCGCCCAGACCCATCAGGCCCATGCCGGCCACCTCGGCCGTGCTGCGCAGCGCCTGCTCGGTGCCGGCCACCTTGCGCTGCACCCCGTAACCGCCTGACCAGACGAGGCCCACGATATGCAGCAGCTGCCCGCCGCCGTAGAGCCAGGGCTGCAGCACGGCCATGCACCCCTGCACCGGTGCGTAGCCGAGCGCCGGCAGCAGGTGGTACGCCAGGCCCATCAGCGCCAGCGTCACGCCGACGATGCAGCCGTGGTAGTGCGCCGGGATCTTGACGTTGGCGCCGCCTATGGTGAGGCCGATGAGCCCACCGGCCACGAAGAGGCCCATCGATGCGATGAGCGCGGCACGCAGCGGCCGCTGCGTCGGCGCGAGCGTGCACGCGCGCGCGGCGACGAGCGCCACACCCACGGCCAGCACCAACGGCACGATGGCGACACCGCCACCAAAGCGCATGCCCCAGGTGTGCATGTCGCGGTGCTCGACGGTGCTCACGTCGTGCATCAGGTAGGCCAGCGGCGTGATGAAAACGCTCGCCAGCGCCACCGCGAACATCAGCATCACCACGCGCGGCGAAAGGGGCAGCCGCGCGCCGCAGGCCTGCGCCAGCGCGAGCCAGGCCACCAGCATCAAGAGCGTCCAGGTGAATTGCAGCGCATGGCCGCCACCCCACCACAGCACTTCGTAGTAGGTGCGCGCGGGCAGTTCGATGGGCACAACCGCGAGCGACCAGCCGAAGGCGAGCAGCGCCACCGCCGTGGCCACCACGCTCGCATGCAGGCCGAAGCGCAGCGCGCTGGCGCCGTCGGGCGCAGCGCCCACCGCGCGTGCGCGCACAAGGGTAAGGAGCACGAGCGCCAGCGTGCCGGCGCCAAAAACGGCCAACGAAGCGCGGAAGGTGCCGCTGTCGAGCATCGGGATGTAGTTGGCCATCACCGGCTGCCCGGGGTCGACGAAGGCCGCGAGCGCCATGCCGAGCGCACCGGCAGCGCACAGCACGAGCGGCAGCCGCGCCAGCGCCAGAACGAGCGCGCCGCGCGGCGCGCGCATGTTCAGGCTCCACAGCAGCCCCGCCATGGCGACGAACCACACGCCCACCGATAGGTCGACATGCACGACGAGCGCGATGCGGAAGAAGTCGCCCGCGGGCAGCCAGGCATTCACACCCGGCGTGCGCGCCAGCACCAGCAGCACCGAGAACAGCCCCGAGCCGATGAGCGCAGCCAGCGCCAGCTTGAGCCAGGCGCGCGCAAGGCCGCGCTGCAGCGCCGTGCAGGCCGGCAGCGTGTAGTCGGCCGGGCTGGCCGCCGTGGTGTGGGCGGCGGCGGTGGGGACGGCAACGCACGCACCGGCATTCAGCGGTGCGGCAGTAGCGCCAAGCAGCAGGGAAGACAGCGCAGGCATGTTCACCTCACATCGAAGCGGGAACGTTTTCAGTTCATCGTGATGCCGCCCTTGGCGGCGTCGAAATCGATCACCAGCACCTGGCCCGGGATCAGCTTCACGGTGGCTGCGCGCTGGTAGGGCGTCTGCCGGGCGCGTGCGTCGTCCGACAGCCGCACGGCAATGTGGTGCTCGCCCGCCGGCACCACCAGGCGCTCGTAGAGCGCCGAGGCACCATCGCGCGCCACGCCGCCGGGCGCGGCCGAGCGCCGCAGCACCGGGCGGCCATCGAGATCGACTTCGATCGTCACGGGTGAACGCTCGCGCGGGCACACGGTGGGCTGGCGCATGTTGGGCGGCAGTTTGGCAAGCTCCTCGGCAGAGAGCGTGCGGCATTCGCCCACGGGCTTGCCCACGCGCGTGAAGCTCACCTTGACGAGCGCCTCGTCGGCGCCGAGGTGCCGATAGCGCGGCCACTGCGAGAACACGCCGATGGCGAGTGCGAACAGGCCGTAGAGCAGCACCTGGCCGAGCCAGGCGACCGCGCCGCGCGTCGCGGCGTCGCGATGCAGGGGCGCAGGAACGGCAGGAACCGCAGGAACCGCAGGAACTGAGGGCGCCGAGGGCGCTGAGGCCGATGGGGTGCCCGAAGCACCCGGAGCTGCCCGCAGGAGTGGGATGTCAGGCATCGAGGCACGCCTTCCCGAATGGCAGCACAGCGGCGGGCGTGGCCTTGCGCAGCGCCGGCAGGCCGGCCACGCGCGCGCGCAGGTGCGCCACGGCGGCCGCGAGCGCGGCCTCGTCGCCGGACCCGACAAAGGCGATCTCGATCCGCTCGCGCTCGACCTGCGCGCGCAGGTGCGGCTCGCGCTTGCCCTGCAAGCGCTCTTCGGTGATCTGCTCGCCGAGGCGGAACTCGCAACCGCACTCGCGGCACGCGGCCACCAGCACGCCGGCGGCGCCGTCGCGCTGCGCATGCTCGACGAACGAGGGCGGCAACTGGCCTGCGCAGAGCAGTGGCAGGCGCACCACGTCGTCGTGATGCAAGGCCACCGCCCGCGCCCCGTGGTCGCAGGTGAAGACCACCAGCGGCCGTGCGGCGACGCACCCGCTCAAGGCCAGGGCGAGATCCTTGCGCAGACTGTCGATGCGCCGCTGCGGCATGTCGATGCCGCTCACCAGCTCGGGCGCACTGCGAAACGGTGTCGACGAGGGACAGGCACCGGCGCAGATGCCGCAGCCCACGCAGAGATCCGCATCGACCACCGCGAGCGTGCGGCCGATGCGTTGATTCGGGTGCCGCACCATCGTCACGGCCGCGTAGGGGCAATCGGCAAAGCAGCGCTGGCAGCCGTTGCAGTTGGCCGCGTCGACCACCGCCACCGCGGGGCGCTTCGGCTGCGGCAGGAAGGGCAGCCCGAAGAGCAACGCGCTGGCAACACCGAACGCGATCCACATCACCTCCGGTGAGCTGGCGTACGCGAGCGGGTGCACGAAGAGCAGCACCCAGTCCAGCCGCAACTCGTCGGGCAAACGCGCCAGCGCGGCCGGCGCGTGGCTTTGCACAGGCAGCACGAGCGCCAGCGCCGCCAGCGCCACGGCCAGCGCCCAGGCCAGCCGGCGCGGCGGCCACACCGCGGCGCGCGTGAGGCGCTGGATGTGGAACCACAGCCCGAACAGCAGCAGCAGCGGCACACCCAGGTGCACGAAGACGAAGAGCGAGAAGAGGCGGTCGCTCACCTGCTCGGCGGCGAGGAAGTTGCGCGCCAGCGGCGTGGCGAAGACAAGTGGCAGCGCGTCGAGCCACTCGGCAGTGGCAATGGCCGAGAACTGCCCAAGCGCGTCCCAGTTGATCCAGAAGCCGCCGATGGCGCCGATGAAGACGAAGCCGATCAGCGGCACGCCGGTGAGCCAGGGAAAGCGCCGCACGCCGCGCTCGTGCCCGTGCAACCACTCGCGCAGCAGGTGCGCCCCCATCGCCAGCACCAGCAGATCGGCGGCATAGCGATGCGCGCCGCGCAGAAGCCGACCCAGGCCGAGCGGCCACTCGTGCAGCGCGGTGATCGAGCGGTAGGCGCCGGACACCGAGGTGTCCAGCAACACGTACAGCAAGATGCCGCTGGCCGCGAGCAACCAGAAGGCGAAGAAGCCTATGGACCCCAGGTGGCGCAGCGGGTTGCCGCGTGCGCCGAGCAGCCTATCGCCGCGACGTTCGAGCACCTGCCAGAGTGCCAGACCGCGGCGGCGCAGGCCGCGGCCAGGCGGTATGGTGGACGGTATATCGGACGGTATTTCGGACGGTATGGCGGACGGTATGGCGGACGGTAGGGCGCTCGGTAGGGCACTCGGTAGGGCACTCGACACGGCCACCGTTGCGGTGCCGGACAACCTGCCGCTCAGGGCGCCGGCAGACATGGTGCAGCAGCCCCGCCGCCGATCGGCGCCGACATCGCGCGCCGCGCGCGCCGCTGGCGACGCCACTCCAGCCCGAGGTAGATGAGCACCGTCACGAAAAAGAGCGCGCCGCCGATCAACTCGAGGATGAGTTTGTAGTCGTAGCGGTAGGTGCCGGTGTCGGGGTCGTAGACAGTGCACAGGATGCGCACGCGCTCCACGACCGCGGCGATGCGGCCCTGCGCGGGCAGCGGCGCATTCAACAGCAACTGGCGCAGGGGCTCGCCGAGTTGGTCGGCGCGCAGCCGGTCACCGTAGACCTGCGCATGCACGCGGCCGCTCGCATCCACCACCGACACGCCCAGCACATGGTCGAAGCCGGCCGGCGTGGCCACGTAGCTGAACCCGAAGCCGCGCGTGAGCGGCACCACCGACTCTGCAGCGGGGCTGAGGAATTCCCAGTTGGCGTGGTGGATGCGGTGTTGCGCGGCAAAGGCGCGCATCTCGTCGGGGCCGTCGAAGGGCTGGTTGAAGCCGATGCTGACGACGTTGAACTGCGACTCGCCCACACGCTGCTCGAGCCCGCGCACGGCCTCGAGCAGCGCCCGCGTCTGTGTCGGGCAGACCTGGAAACAGCCGGTGTAGATGAAACTCACCAGCAGCGGCTTGCCCTGGTGATAGCTCGAGAGGCGCACGGCGCGGCCCTGGCGGTCGCGCAGCGCGACGTCGGGGATCTGTTGGCCGACGGCGGCTTCGGCCAAGCGCAGCGCCTCGCGCTCGTCGAGGGCTGGAACGCCGTCGGCAAACGCCGCGGGCGCGGCAACGAATGCCGAACCGAGGACCAGCCAGCCGGCCGCCACAAGATGGGCGAGCGTGCGGCCTAGCCAGGCGAATTCAACGCAAGGCCGCATCGACCACCACTGCGGCGAGCAGCACACTCAGCTGCACCATCGAGGCGAAGAACGACGCCATCGCGGTGCGCCGCGTCGGGCCGAGCGCGAGCGCGCGCGTCTTGCGCAGAAAATACAGGCCGCCGGAGAGCGCACCGATCGCGTAGACGATGCCGGCACCGAACAGCAGCGGGGCCAGCGAGGCCACCACGAGCGTTATCGCCTGCGCGTGCACGATGCGCGCCGCGCGCGGCACCCCCACCACCACCGGCAGCATGGGCACGCCGGCGGCGGCGTACTCGGACTCGTTGGCGATGGCCAGGCTCCAGAAGTGCGGCGGCGTCCACAGGAACAGCACGAGCGCCAGCCACCACGCGAGCGGCACGATCTGCGGGTTGGCCGCCGCAGCGCCGGCCAGCACGGCGAAGCTGCCGGCCAGCCCGCCGATGACGATGTTCCAGGCCGTGCGCCGCTTCAGCCACAACGTGTAGACGATGCCGTAGGTGAGCGCGCCGGCGGCCGTGAAAGTGGCCGCCCAACCATTCACGAGCCACGCCGCCGCCGCGATCGCAGCGACCAGCAACACCACGATGGCGAGCAGCCAGGTGCCGCTGCGCGGCAGCGCACCGCTGGCAAAGGCGCGGCCGCGCGTGCGCGGCATCAGGCGGTCGCTGTCGGCCTCGACAAACTGGTTGAACGCGCCCGCCGCGGCCGAAGACAGCAGCACGCACAGCGCCAGCGCGAGCGCCTGCACGAAGGTCACCGAGCCGCCGGGCACCACCGCCATACCGGCCAGCGCCGTGACCATGATCAGCACGCCAATGCGCAGCTTGAAGATGCCCAGCACCAGCCGCGCACGCGCGGAGAGCCCCGCACGGCCCGCGGGGCCACCCGCAGCGGCAGCCTGCGGCGCAACCGTGGAAGACAGAGGCCGGTTCATTGCGCGACCCCCGTACTCAGCTCAGGCCCCAGAGGGTCGAGAGGTACTTCCAGTTGATGAAGTAATAGAGGATGAAAGCGAGCAGGAACACCATGGCCAGCGCGAAGGTGCCCGGCGCGGCAAAGCCCATCGAGCCGTAGCCCTGCGCCACCGCAGTCGGCGCGGTGCGCGGCACCGGCGTGAACTGGCCACTCACCGTGCCCGTGTCGAGCCGGCGGCCCCACAGCAGCGAGCCCACCGTGACATACACGAAGATCGCGCCGCCGGTGATGGCCACCACCCCGAGCAGGCCGACGCCGCCCATCATCAGGTAGGCCGCACCCGGCCACTCGTGCGCGAGTGCCGCGCCACCGAAGGCCATGTCCCAGTGCCGGCGCGAGACGCCCAGCGTGCCCGCGCCCATCATCGCCAGGCAGAAGCCGTACATCGAGAAGCTGAACAGGTAGATCTGCGCCAGCGCGAGCTTGGGCGAGATCATCTCGCGCCGGAACAGCACCGGGATCAGGTAGTACGTGAGGGCCATGAACGTGAGCGTCGTGCCCACCACCACCGTGGCGTGGAAGTGCCCCGGCACATAGATGGTGTTGTGGATGATCATGTTGAGCTGCTCGGTGCCCATCATCACGCCCGAGATGCCACCCAGGAAACCGAAGCCGATGAGCGAGATGAAGACGCCGGCAAAGGTCGGGTTGCCCCACGGCGCCTTGCGCAGCCATTCGAAGAGGCCCTTGGTGTAGCCCTTCTGCCGCTGCGCCACTTCCATCGCACCGGGGATCGTGAGGCCGTGCAGCATCGACGCCAGCACCGCGAAGTACATGAAATAGCTGGTGTTGACGACCTTCCAACCTGTCGAGAGGCCTGGGTCGGCAAGCAGGTGGTGCGCGCTCGCCAGCTGCAGGAAGAGGATGTAGAGCAGGAAGGCGACGCGGCTGACGCGCTCGCTCATTGGCTTGGCGCCGAAGGCGACGGCGGCCACCAGGTACCAGACCGAGATGTGCGCGGCGACGTTGATCTGCTGCGAGCTGTGGCCGAAGGCCCACCAGATGGTGCGGTAGATGAGCGGATCGACACTGCTCACGACACCCAGCGACATCAGCCAGGTCGGGATCAGGATGATCGCGCCCGAGGCGATGGTGAAGACGGCGATGATGGCCGCGGTGATGGCGCCGAAGGTGACCAGCGGCACCGAGCCGGCATACGTCTTCTCGCGCTTGGCCACGACCAGCGTGCCAAAGAAAACGAAGCACGCGATCAGCGCGCCCACCGCGAACAGGATGAGCCCGAGGTAGAAATTCGGCTCGGCCATCATTGGCACGTAGCTCGTCATCATCACGCTCGAGCCGCCGCGGAATACGGCCACGTTGTTGAGCACCGCACCGATGAGCATCAACGCAAAGGCGAGCCAGGCGATGCGTGGTGTGGCAATCCGGCACCTCAGCAGCGTCGAGCTCGCGAAGTACAGCACCGCGATCTCGAAGAAGATGATCCAGAAGATCAGCATGTCGATGCCGTGTGCGGTGAGCACGAGATAGAAGGTGTCGGCCTCGAGCCAGCGGACGGCCGGCCAGCGCGTCAGCGCCACGCCGATGGCGAGTACGCCGCCGATGAGCAGCCACACGACGGCGACGAAGGCGTTGGCCTTCATCAACTTCTCGGCCTGGTCTTCGAATTGCAGCCCGCTGCGGGGGCAGGTGCGGTAGGTGGTGGTGTTTGCCATGGGGCCGTCTCCTCGCTACTTGATGTAGATGCGGCCGACCATCTTGTGGTGGCCGATGCCGCAATACTCGTTGCAGACCACCGAGAAGGTGCCGCTCTGGTTGGGCG
Source organism: Burkholderiales bacterium (assembly GCA_031401195.1). Taxonomy (GTDB): domain Bacteria; phylum Pseudomonadota; class Gammaproteobacteria; order Burkholderiales; family Burkholderiaceae_C; genus Rubrivivax. The sequence goes on along the minus strand of JANNRI010000088.1, from coordinate 14,924 downwards.
TGACGGTGACCACGTGCTCGAAGCCGGGCACCATCTGGATATTGATGTTGGCCGGCTGCAGCGAGAAGCCGTGGTTGTAGTCCATGGCCGTCAGGTGCAGGCGGTAGGTCTTGCCCTTCTCCAGCTCGAGGATGGGGTGGAAGGCCCACAGCCGCGCCAGCATGTACACATCGCTGCCGGGCGGTGGCGCCACCACCGGGATCTTGTCGTCGGTCTCGGTGCGCACCGTGTACTTGTCGATCATGGCCTGTGTCTTGGCCACGAACTTTTCCTGCGTGGTGCGGTAGGTCTCGGTGCTGAGGTTCTGGTTGCCCCAGACATGCCAGCCGACCATCATCGCGAACATGATCAGGCACCAGGTCAGCGCGATGGCGATCCAGGCGCCTTCGACGCGGTCGATCGGATGTTTGTACCAAAGCCTTTCGGCCGGCGGCAGGATGGCGCTCATGGTGCGGGGTTCCTCGGAATCTTGTGGTGGCCTACTTGGCCGTGGGCAGCGTGAGGATGTCGATCACGCCCCACAGCGTGTACACCACCATGGGGACGAGCACGCCGATGAAGAGCAGCAGGAACGGGTTGTCCAGCAACTGCTGCATCCAGGGCACCGGGGCATTCGGGTCGTTCATCTCGTCGTGTGCCGAACTCATGGCCGCTCTCCTTGGCTGGGGTTGCGTTTCATTCTGTGGCGTGGCGTGCGCGCAAAAAATGAACCAGGTCAAGGAATCGCCGTGGCGCTGAACTAGGCTTGCGTCCCATCCAACCGAAGGACGCGAGACGCTGCATGTATGAACGTGGCTGAAGTGCAGCGCGGGAGCCGGCGCCTGCCGCCGCCCGGCCTCGCGATGGCCGTGGTGCTGCTGATGGCGCTGGTCGTCATCGCGAGCGCGTGGTTGCGTCTGGCGCAGCCGCGCGCGCCTTGCAGCGAATGGCCAGGCTGTCGCAGTGCCGCCGCGCTGACGGGCGCGCGTGCCGCGTTGACGCTCCCGGCCGCCGATGCGACGTTTGGCGCCGCATCGACGCTCAACTTCGTACGCGGCGTGCATCGCGTGGCGGCCACGGCGGTGTTGCTGCTCTTGATCGCACTCGTCGTCGTTCTGCGGCGCGGGCAACCGCCCCGGCATGAGTGGCTGCACCCCGCATACGCACTGCTCAGCCTCGCGCTCGGGTTGTCCGTACTCGGGGTGGTGACGCCCGGCTCGCGCGCCGCAACGGTGCTGTTGGGCAATCTGCTCGGCGGCCTGCTGATGCTCGCGCTGGCGCTGGCGCTGCTGGTGCGGCTGAAGACGCCGCACGCCGTGTCCGACAAGTTGGCGCGGCGCGCACACTGGGCAGGCGGGCTGTGGCTCCTGCAAGCGGCCGTGGGCGCCCTGTCCGGTGCCGGCCTGGTCCCTCTTGCGCCACCGGTGCATCTGGCCCTGGCCGCCGCGGCGCTGCCGATGGCTGCACTGGCGGGCTGGTCGGCGCGCGCGGAGCCGGACAGGGTGGCACGTGCTCTGGGCCTGGCGCTATATCTGATCGTGCCGCTGCAGTTCGTTCTTGGCGCCTTCGGCGCGAACAACGCTGCACAGATGGGATGGGTGCTGCTGCACAACGCCGTCGCGGCGACAGGGCTGGCAGCACTCGGCGGCCTGATGGCGCTTCGGCGTGCAGTGTCAGCAGCGGCCGCCTCCTAGGCGCTCCAACGCCGGTCTCCACCACTTTCCTTGTCGCAGTCCTTGTTGCAGTGCTTGTCGCAGCGCCGGTCCGACGTGCGCTGCGCGGCCTGCACGGGCCCACGTCAGACATGCCGTTGCGTCGACCCCACGCATGTGCTTCCTTGAACCAGTTCAATGAAAGCGCAGCGCCGTAGCACGACGATGCGCATGCTCGAGGCGAGGAACTGCAGCCCCCGCCGGGCCCAGCGCAGCGACAGGCTGCGCATGGCGTCTGCGCTGCACGGGTCGCGGCCCTGTTGGCTGACCCGGCAAGAACATGGAGTGCAAGCAATGAGCAAGCGATATCTGTCCCGGTCGATGGCCAGCACGATGAGCGCTGCACTGGGCACCCTGCTGCTGGCCTCCGGCGCCTGGGCGCAGCAAGCCGCCGCGGGCACGACCCCCAAGATGACCGCCGCCGAAGTGGAGACCGGCAAGAAGGTCTACTTCGAGCGCTGCGCCGGATGCCACGGCGTGTTGCGCAAGGGCGCCACCGGCAAGAACCTCGAGCCGCACTGGAGCCGCAAGGCGGCCGACGGCAGCACCTCCGAAGGCGGCACGCTGAAGCTGGGCACGGCGCGGCTGGAAAAGATAATCGCCCTCGGCACCGAGGGCGGGATGGTCAACTACGACGACATCCTTTCCAAGGAAGAGATCAACATCATGGCGCGCTACATCCAGCGCACGCCGGATGTGCCGCCGGAGTTCAGCCTGAAGGACATGCAGGCGTCGTGGAAGCTGATCGTGCCGGTGGCCGAGCGGCCGACGCGGCAGCTGAACAAGATCAATCTGAAGAACATCTTCGCGGTGACGCTGCGCGACGCCGGCAAGCTGGCGCTGATCGATGGCGACACCAAGCTGATCTGGCAGATCCTGGATACCGGCTACGCGGTGCACATCTCACGCCTGTCGGCCTCGGGCCGATACATCTACACCGTCGGCCGCGACGGCCTGGTGACGTTGATCGACATGTGGTTCGAGACGCCCAAGACGGTGGCCAGCATCCGCATGGGATCCGACGCACGCAGCGTGGACACCAGCAAGTTCAAGGGCTACGAAGACAAGTACCTCATCGGTGGCACCTACTGGCCACCGCAGTTCTCGATCATGGAAGGCGAGACGCTCAAGCCGCTGAAGGTGGTCAGTACACGCGGCATGACGGTGGACGGCGAGTACCACCCCGAGCCACGTGTGGCCAGCATCGTGAGCTCGTTCATCAAGCCTGAGTGGGTCGTCAACATCAAGGAGACCGGTCAGATCCTGCTGGTGGACTACAGCGACATCAAAAACCTGCGCACCACCACCATCGAGAGCGCCAAGTTCCTGCATGACGGCGGCTGGGACATCAGCAAACGCTACTTTCTGGTCGCGGCCAACGCCAGCCACAAGATCGCGGCGGTGGACACCAAGACCGGCAAGCTGGCCGCGCTGGTGGATACGAAGAAGATCCCGCATCCGGGGCGCGGCGCCAATTTCTTCCACCCGCAGTTCGGGCCGGTGTGGGCCACGGGCCACCTGGGCGACCCAGTGGTGTCGCTGATCTCCACGCCTTCGGACAAGCCAGCGCACGCCAAGTTCAAGCAGCACAACTGGAAGGTGGTGCAGGAGCTGAAGATGCCCGGCGCCGGCAATCTCTTCGTGAAGACGCATCCGAAGAGCAAGAACCTGTGGGCCGACCTGCCGATGAACCCGGAACGCGAGAACACCGAGAGCGTGTACGTGTTCGACCTCACCGATCTGAGCAAGCCGCCGCAGAAGCTGGACGTCGCCAAGGACAGTGGCCTGCCCGAGACCAAGGCGCTGCGCCGCGTCACGCACCCCGAGTACAGCCAGGACGGCACCGAGGTGTGGTTGTCGCTGTGGGGTGGCAAGACCGACCGCTCGGCCATCGTCATCTACGACGACAAGACGCTCAAGCTCAAGAAGGTGATCGCTGATCCGAACATCATCACCCCGACCGGCAAGTTCAATGTCTACAACACCCAACACGACATCTACTGAGCCGAGAGTCACGAGACGCGAGTTGCGAGACGAAGAGGGGCTCTGCCATGAGTGCCGATCACAAGCCCGGATGGTGGGGCCGCCTGCGGCGCCCGAGCACGAGCTTCTCGCTGCTGACGCTGCTCGCCGTGGGCTTCGCCGGTGGCATCGTGTTCTGGGGCGGCTTCAACACCGTCGTCGAGGCCACCAATACCGAGGCCTTCTGCATCGGCTGCCACGAGATGCGCGACAACGTCTACAAGGAGTACTCGGCCAACACGATCCATTACACCAACCGCACCGGCGTGCGCGCGGTGTGCTCCGACTGCCACGTGCCCAAGGAGTGGGGCCCGAAGATGCTGCGCAAGATCCAGGCCTCGCGCGAGCTGTGGGGAAAGATGACCGGCAGCATCGATACGCGCGAGAAGTTCGAGGCCAAGCGCCTGCAGTTGGCCGAGCGCGAGTGGGCACGCATGAAGGCCAACGACTCGCTCGAGTGCCGCAACTGCCACACGTCGAAGAGCATGGACCCCGAAAAGCAGAAACCGCGCGCGAAGAAAAGCCACGAGCTTGCCGTGAAGAGCGGCGACACCTGCATCGATTGCCACAAGGGCATTGCGCACCACAAGCCCAAGGGCATGAAAGAAGAAGAGTGACCACCCCTCGAAGCGGCCGGCCGCTTGGCCGGGCAGCATTGGAGAACCGTGAGATGAACAAGTTGCACATCCTGGCGCTGGCCGCCGCGGCGTTCTCGGCCTCGGCCACCGCGGCGCCGCCCGACTGGGCCAAGGTGCCCGTGGTCAAGATCACCACCTTCTATCCCGGCGCGAGCCCGATCGAGTGGATCACCAAGGGCAGCGAGCACGGTGGCGCGCGCGCACTGCGCAAGGGCGAGACCTGCGCCAGCTGCCACCACGACGAGGCGGCCGACATGGGCAAGAAGATAGTCACCGGCGAGAAACTCGAGCCCAAACCTCAGAAGGGCAAGGCCGCGGCCATTCCCGTTCAAGTTCAGGCGGCCAACGACGGAGCCAACCTCTACCTGCGCTTCAGCTGGAAGCAGCCCGCGGGCGCGGGCGGCGACAGGATGGACAAGGACAACCCGGTCAAGATCGCGTTCATGCTGGAGGACAACAAGATCCCCGGCGCCAACCTGTCGGGCTGCTGGGAAAGCTGCCACACCGACGCGCGCACCATGCCCGACGCCAAGGACGACAAGAGGACCAAGTACGTGAAGGACGGGGCGCTCGCCGGCGGGAAGTTCTACGACCTCATGCAGTGGACGAGCGGCAAGGGCGCGAGGTTCGACGGCCATGTCGCCGACAGGCGCGTGATGGAGGGCGGCAAGGCCCTCGTCGACGCCAAGGGCGAAAAGAAGGGCGACGAGTGGGTGGTGGTATTCACGCGCAAGCTCACGGGTGGCGACGGCGACGTGGCGCTGGTCAGCGGCAAGGCGGTCAACTTCGGCTTTGCCATCCACGACGACCATGCGGTGGGGCGGTATCACCACGTGTCGCTCGGCTACACGCTTGGGCTGGACACGAAGGCCGATATCAGCGCCAACAAGCAGTAGCCCCGGTGCTGGTGGCATGGGCGGAGCCGCTGCGGTGAGGCGTCGTCATCTCGTGGCGGGCATGGCGCTGGCCGGGGTGGCCGGCGCGACCGCGGTTGCCGCAGCAGCAGCCGCCGCCGCCGCCGCTGGCACCATCGTCGAGGTCGAGATCAAGGGCAACCTCTTCGTGCCCGAGACCCTGACCATCCGCCCCGGAACCACCCTGCGCTGGACCAACAAGGAAAGGCGCACGACACACTCGGTGCACTTCCCTGCGGAGAGCCTGGAGTCCGAGCGCCTGCTGCCCGAGGAATCGTGGCAGCGCCGATTCGACAAGCCCGGCCGCTTTCCCTACACCTGCGGGCCGCATCCCGAGATGAAGGGCCTGGTGATCGTCAGTGATTGACGGCGATTACGGCAGCGATCAGCTGCCCGCGCTGAAGAGGCTGCGTCGGCGCACCGCGTGGGGGCTGCTGCTCGTGGCCTTGCTGCACGGCGGTCCCACCGTGCGGCCGGCGCGCGCCGGTGGCGCCGACAGTCTCAGCAGTGGCGCAAGCGCCACCAGTGCCACCAGTGCCACAAGCGCCACCAGCGCCTCAAATGCCATCAGTGCGATCAGTGCCACCAGCGCCGATGGCCGCCTCGTGCTGCTCGTGCAGCAAGCACCTCCCTGCCTGTTGCTGCTGGATGCGTACGGCACCCTGGTGCATACGCTGGTGCCCGCCTCGCGCGAGGGGCGCGTCGCATCGCGCATCGCGGCCATCCGCACCGCGCCGCTGCGCCGCAGCTTCATCGTCGCACCCGCCGACCTGCCCGAGTTGTGGGAGATCTCGTACGACCCGCATGCCGAGGACCTCTACGACGGCCTCGTGCACGACTACCGCTTCGGCGAAGGCGTGCCGCGGCGCGGCTACCTCGGGCTGCGGCGCACGGCACTGGCAGAACCGCTCGCCGACTTCGCGCTCGACGAACACGAGGCCGAAGCCTGGGGACTTGCGCTGCCCCCGCCCGCGGGCAGCGGCGAAGGGCAGGTGATCAATCTCGATGTGCGCCGACGCGTGGCCGTAGTGCCCGGCGCAGAGATGCGGGTGCGGGTGCAGGCATGGGGCCAGAGGCGGGCAGGCCAGGCAACGGCGATCTCGCGCAAGCCCACTCAACCTTGTCCAAAGGCAAACTGAATCAAGGCCTCGGCTGCGCGCGCTGACTACCGTGCAGTTCATGAAACTCGGCTTGATCGATACCGTTCGTTGCACTGCAGGCTGGATGGCAGGCAGTTGCGCTTTGATGGCCTTGCCGGTGCACGCGCAGCAGGCTACGGACGTGACCACCGCGGCCCTGGCGCCGCAGGTGATCGTGATCTCGGCCACGCGCCATGCGATGGCGCTGGCCGATGCGCCGGCATCGATCAGCGTGGTGCCGCGCGAAACAATCGAGCAGCTCGGCGCCGACAACCTGCTCGACATGCTGCGCGGCGAGACCGGCATCACCTTGTTCGGCCGCACCATCGGCGGGCGCAGGACGCTGGCGCTGCGCGGCATGGAAAGCCGCCACACGCTCTACCTCGTGGACGGGCGGCGCATCGGCGCCAGCGACGGCCTCATAGGCCACACCGATTTCCAGCTCGGCTGGGTGGCGCCCGAGGAAATCGAGCGTGTGGAGGTGGTGCGCGGGCCGCTCTCGGCGCTGTACGGTGCCGAGGCGCTGGGGGGCGTGGTGCAGATCGTGACGCGTGCGCCCTCGGCACGTTTCGAAGGCAGTGCCACGGCCGAAGGGCGCTACGCCGAGGGCGGGCGCGGCGGTGGTGGACACCGGGCCGCTGCGCGCGTGTCGGGCCCGCTGGGCGAGGGCCTGCGCATCGCCGTGGTGGCGGCCGATACGCGCAGCGCGGCGCTGAGTTCACCGACCGATCCGCGCGTCTCCGAACTCGAAGGCCGGCACAAGCATGACGGCGCGCTGCGCCTGGCCTGGGATGCGGCCGCCGGCCAGCGCCTCGACTTCGATGTGCGCAGCGGCCACGAAGAGCGCTTCGGCGACGCGGTCGAGCGCAGCGGGCGACGCCGCGTGTACTTCACTGACACCGATGTGCATCGCGGCCACGCGGCGCTGAGCTGGTTCGCCGACTGGGGCGGCGTGGGTGAGTGGCGCACTCAGCTCGCCGGCTACGGCAGCCACCTGACGATGAAGAACGCGCGCACCAACGGCGTGTCGGCGCTGCGCTCCAATGCGCTCTCCGACGACGTGCTCGATGGCCAGGCCTCGGGCCGGCCGGCAGCGCAGCATCTGGTCGTGGGCGGCTTCGAGCTGCGCCGCGAGCGCCTGGGCAACGATGCCCTGCCCGGCGGCCGCAGTTCGGCCGAGCACCGCGCGCTGTATGCGCACGACGAGGTCCGGGCCGGCGCCGTGTGGGTCCTTCACGCCGGACTGCGCTACGACAGCCACGAGCGCTTCGGCGAGGTCTGGAGCCCGCGCCTGTATGCGGTGTGGAACGTCGCTCCTGGGTGGATCGTCAAGGGCGGCGCGAGCCGCGGCTTCAAGCCGCCCACGCTCAAGCAGATCACGCCCGGCTACGCCGAAGACGAAGGGCCCAACACGTTCTTCTCAGACCCCACGCTGCGCCCGGAGACCAACACCGCCGCCGAAGCCGGCGGGGGCTACGACGGCCGCGACTTCGGCATCTCGGCGATGCTGTTTCACAACCGCGTGCAAAACCTCATCGTGCCGCGCTTCCTCGGCACCGTGGCGGGACGTGACCAGTACGTCTTCGCCAGTCTCGACCGGGCCCGGCTGCTGGGCCTGGAACTGGCACTCGCGGTGCGCGTCGAAGGGGGCCTTGCGCTCACTGGCAATACGCAGTGGCTCGAGGCCGAGGACGGTGCCGGGCAGCGCCTGGAGCGGCGCCCGCGCATCGCCGTGGGGCTGGGCCTGCAATGGGCCTCCGGACCCTGGCACGCGCGCTGGCGCTTAGACCACGTGGGCCCGCAAAAGCTGGCTGCGGCGGTGGCGGGGCAGCCCGCGCAGGAGGCACCCAGCCTCAGGATGATGACCGCGTCGATCGGCCAGCGGCTCGGCGGCGGCCTGGACCTGGAGTTCGGCGTCAACAACTTCGAGGATCTGAGCTTGGCCCGGAGGTCGCCCCTGTTCACGTGGGCCGAGCCGCCGCGCACCTGGCGGCTGACGTTGCGCGGCCGTTGGTAGGGCGTGTCCGCGCCTGCACCGAGGCCGTCGTCGAAAAGGGGAGTCAAATGCCACAGATTCCGCCAGCGCCGCAGACGCGGCTTCGTCATCCGCCCGATGAAGCCGACCCGGGCGATAGCGATACCGATGACGCCGCTCGGGCGCGCTTCGAGCTCCTGCTGTCCAACCTGAGCGATGGCCATGAGCGTTGCGAGGAGATGCTCGAAGCGCTGCAAGGCCTGGCCAGCCGCCTGCAAGAGCTTGGGCCGGACGAGCGCGCGCGCTCAGTCGCGACCGAGGTGATCGACTTCTTCGACACCCAGGCGCCCCACCACCGCGCCGAGGAAGAGCGCGACGTGTTGCCCGTGCTGCGCAGGCGTGGCGGTGCCGCCGGCACGGCGCTGGCGGCGCGCCTGGAGTCCGAGCACGGCCTGCTGGCGCATGCCTGGAACCGATGCCGCCCGGCATTGGCCGAGCTCGGCGCAACGGGACGCTGGCCCAAGGAGGCGGCGGCGCTGGAGTTCGAGCGTTGGCGCGACCTGGCTACGCTGGCCACAGCTCACATGCTCGCCGAAAACGGGGCCGCGTTTCCTTCACTGCGGGCCTTGATGGCGGAGTGGCCGCCGCCCTCGTGAGGCCACGGCCGTGGTGCAAGGCACGCGCAGCCTCGCGCGCCGGCTGGCGCGGCCTTTCAGTTTGCGTCCCGCAGTGCGCGCTTCTCAGTGCGTGGGCACGAAGATGCGGCCCAGCACACCGGCGTCGTGCGTCAGCGCGATGGCCGCAATCGTGCCGATGCAGGCCAGCGCCGCGGCGAATGCCACGGCCTTGGCCGCGCGCGACGGCGCGCGCTTGAGCGCGAGCGAGCCCAGCACGATGTAGAGCACGATCAGGATCAGCTTGGCGCCGAGCCAGCGGTCGCGCGTGGGATGCAGCGAGAGCATCGCCCACATCGAGACACCGGCACCGAGTAGCAGCGTGTCGATGGCCACGCTCGCACCGCGCAACCACGGGGTCATCGGCCAGTGGCCACCGGCCAGCACCCCGGCACCGCGTGCGGTGAACAGCAAGACACTGACGCCGGCCAACGCGATGTGCGTCTGCTTGAACGCTGGATACAACTCGATCGGAATCATGCGCCTTGGAAACTGCGACGCCGAGGGTCATCGGCGGAGGCGGCGACAGCGACGGCCACAGCAGCAGCAGCAGCGCGGCTCAGCGCTGCGCCCGGTCGCGCGCGTTCTGGGCCTCGATGCGCTCGCGCGCGTCCAGCCACTGCGCATCGCTCCATTCGCGCAACTCGTAGAAGTTGCCACCGGTGGCCAGTGCGTTTGCGCCGTCCATCATGATGCTTTGGCCGGTGAGCCAGTCGCAACCGCCCGGCGCCATCAGAAAACTGGCCAGGTTCTGCAGCTCGGCAAAGGTGCCCGGGCGTGCCATCGGGTTGCGTTCGCGGCTGCGCGCGCCCGGCTCCTCACCGGGGTTGAGGCGCTTGCTCATGCCCTCGGTCGGGATCTCGCCCGGGCCCACGGCATTCAGGCGGATGCCGTAGCGTGCCCACTCCACCGCCAGGCTCTTGGTCATCACGTCGATGCCGGCCTTGCTCATGGCGCTGGGCACGACGTAGGGGCTGCCGTTGTCGACCCAGGTGGTGATGATGCTCATCACGCTGCGGAAGGGATCGCCCGGCTTCCACTGGCCGGCCTTGGCCTGCGCGATCCAGCGCTTGCCCACGGCCTGCGTGACGTAGAACGTGCCGTGGAAGACGATGTTGGCGATGGCGTCGAAGGCGCGCGGCGAGAGCGCCTCGGTGGGCGAGACGAAATTGCCGGCGGCGTTGTTGACGAGGCCGGTCAGGCCTTCGCCGCTCCCGTCCCCATTCCATAGTGCTTCGACCATCTCTTCCACCGCCGCAGCAACGCGGATGTCCACGCCGAAGGCATCGACACGTCGGCCCGGGAAACGGCCGCGCCACTCGGCTGCGGTGGCCTCGCACACCGCCTGGCGGCGTCCGCAGATGGCCACATCGGCACCGAGCGCCAGAAAGCGCTCGGCCATCGCCTTGCCCAAGCCCGTGCCGCCACCGGTGACGAGAAAGCGCTGGCCTTGCAGCAGTTGTGGAGTGAACATGTGCATCTCCATGCGGGTGCAAATCGGGTCGAGGGGTGGGCCGGGGCTCCTGCCCCGACACCTGCGTCCCAGCATAGCGCGCCGGCGCCGCACAATGCCTCGCCGTCATCCCCATCAACCCCTATCAACCCCTATCAACCGGTTGGCCCGTTGCCCCGGGCGCCCGCCGATCTGCCCACGATGCCCAAGCCGCCGTCTGCCCTGCCCGACGCGTTGCGCCAGATCAGCGAAGTGACGCAGGGGCACTACGCACAAGACCCGGCCGGCTTTTGGGAGGCCACGCGCGACCACGACGTGAGCCAGAACATCGCGGCGCTGCTGCGCCACCTGGAAGGCACGCGGCCCTTCTCATCCAAGATCTCCACCGCTCCCACGCTTTCCACCGCTTCCACCCACGACATCCTCGATCTCGGCTGCGGCCCGGGCCGCGACCTCAAGACCTTCAGCGAACTCGGACACCGAGCGGTGGGGCTGGACGGCACGCCGGCCTTCGTGGCCATGGCGCGTGCGCACAGCGGTTGCGAGGTCTGGCAGCAGGACCTGCTGGCGCTGGATCTGCCGCCGAAGCAATTCGACGGCATCTTTGCCAACGCCGTGCTCTTCCACGTGCCGACGATGGCACTGCCATCCGTGCTCGGCCAGTTGCGAAAAACCTTGCGCCCGCGCGGCGTGCTGTTCGTCTCCAACCCGCGCGGCGACGACCAGGAGGGATGGCAGCAAAGCCGGTATGGGGTGTGGCACTCGCTCGACGGTTGGCGGCGCCACATGCGTGCCGCAGGGTTCGAAGAGCTCGAGCACTTCTATCGCCCGACCGGATTGCCGCGCGAGCATCAGCCTTGGTTGGCCACGGTGTGGCGGCGGGCAGGCCTTGCTTGATGAGGTGGAAGAACGCGTCGCGTCTACGAAGCGCGCGCGGTCGGCGCGCTCAGGTTCGCCTGCTCCGGAAAGCTCATCAGCCACGCCAGCCAGCGCCAGGCGGCCGGGCTGTGCTGCATCACACCGAACCAGCCCTGGACTTGCGCGCGCCGGAAGTCGCGATGGCTGTGCCCGTCATCGAGCCCATGCGCGTGATGCACGGCATGCGTGATCTCGTGCAACGCGACGACGGCGAGGTTCGGTCCGGCCAGCCCGCGGTAGAGCTGAGCTTCGCGCTTGGCGAAGACGTACCAGCCGAAGGCGTTGCCGCTTTCAGTGCGGCTGATGCCGCGCAAGCGCACCTGATGGCGGCCGATCTGCAGGTGGCGTGGCATCGCCGGCGGGCGGGCGAGCGCGCCGCGCACGACGCGGTCGTAGCCCGCGCGCCCCGGCAGATGCTGCGCGAGCAACAGGTTGAACCAGCGCCACGCGCGCGGGTTGCGGCGTGCGAACTCGACCAGACCGGTGGCGAAGCTGTGCGTGTACGCCTCTTCGACGCAGCCTTGCTGGCAGCCCTTGCTGAAATGCACCAGGCGGATGATGCAGTCGAGAAACGCCCGCGCGAGCTCCAGCCCGGTCAGGTCGTACCGCAACTCGATGCGGGCATCGGCGAGGTTGACGCAGGCCAGGCGCCGGCGGTCGTTGAGCCCCGCACGGGGATGGAATTCGACCGCCAGCTCGTAAGGGCCGAGCACGATGTTGAACGGCAGCCTTGCGGCGCAGGTGCGCGAGGTGGAGCGGTGTACGGGGTTGGCCATGATCTCGGGCTCGGGACAGGAATGTGACTCGGAGCCCTTTGTACCAGTCGACGCCTAGCGTACGACCAAGCAAGTTTCGGGCCATCGCCGCGGCCCGGCGAGGCTACAGGTCCCTCGCCCATGGCCCGAGCACCCCCAACAGAAACGCAAAGTACCCCGGCACGCACTCGAGGTGCCCGGCGGGAACCGCGGAGCAGTCGGCCAGGCTCACGTCCCTCGCGGCGCGTGATTGCATCGCGGCCAGCGTGCTGCTGCTGCTGGCGTACGGTACGGTGCGGTCGTCTCGGCCGTGGAAGAGGCGCACCGGCACGGCCGGCTTCCAGTCGTGCACGTTGCTCTGACGCTCGATCAGGTCGCGGTCGTCTTCGAGGTAGGCGTCGATGAAGCGGGTGTCGAAGGCGACGTCGGTGTCGCCCGGGACGAGCTTGCGCATGAAGCTGCGCCGCACCTCGGCGCGCAGCTTGCTGCCCAGGTGGCGCAGGAAGCCGGGGTCGATGAGCGCGGCAAGCACCGGGCTCTCGTCGCGGATCTGCTCGAGCAGCGCATCCAGCGTGGCGGCGAGATGCATGGGCCCGGCGCCGGGCACCACGCTCACGAGCTCGCCGCGCAACGCAGCCCACGCGGCGCGTCTGCCTGCCTCGGTCGCCGCGGCCGATGCGGCCGATGCGGCCGATGCCGCTGATGCCACCGATGCCGCTGATGCGGCGGACTCGAGCGCGCGATGCGCCGCCATCGTCGTATGGCCACCCTCGGAGTAACCGGCCAGGAAGAGCTGTGCGTTGGAGCGCACGCCATTGCGTTGCCGCCAGTTGCCGGCGGCCACCAGCAGGTCCAGCACCGCGGCCGCACTGGGCGCCGAAAGCAGGTAGGGATGCGGCACACCCTTGCTGATGCCGTAGCCCACGTAGTCGGCGGCCACCACGAAGTAGCCGGCCGAGGCGAGCATGATCGGCCACTCGCCCGCGCGTACAGCGTTGCTGGGCGCATCGGCATCGTGGAAGAGCGTGCCGTGCTGGTAGCTCAGCACCGGGCTGCGCGCGCGCGGCGCCTTGGCCGGCACCGCCATCAAGCCCGAGGCGCGTTGCTCGCGGCCGTCGGCATCGAGCGTGAGATAGACGATGCGCCAAGCCACCACGTCGTACGCCACCTGCAGAGGCGGGGCCGAGGCACCCAGCGCTGCATGCGCCTGGCGCACCTCGGCAGCGCTGACGAGGCCCAGCCGTTCGGCGCTGAGCGTGCGGCCGGGGCCCGTGGGCTCCTCGACGGCCACCGGCACATCCACGCCCTCGCCGCCGGCCGCGCCGGAATTGCTGCCACCGCTGTCGCCACCGCCACCCCCGCCGCATCCGGCGAGGCAGGCCAGCAACACGAGCAGGCGCCACCCCACGCCCGGTGTGGTCCGGCGCCCGAACCGGCCCGACCCGGGATCGATGCACACGTTGATCGTCATGGCGCGCCTTCGTGTCCAGTGCAAGAGCGTATCGCCGCGGCCGCCGCGGCTACAAGGTGTCCTCGGAGACAAACAACGACTGCAGCCACAGCGAAAGATCGAGCCACACGCTGGCGTGCGGCTCTACACGCAGCACCTGCATCTTGCCGTTTTCGCCGCGCGAATGCCATTCGACCGAGCGGCCGTCGGCGCCCAGCTGCAGCTGGTACATGCTGCCAAAGGCATCGGCACGCAGCAGCCCAAGCCCCTGCAGCGCGAGTGCCGGGCAGTCGATCGTGACGCCCAGCTCGGTATTCAGCAGCGCTGAGCGGGCGTCGAGATTGACCGAACCCACCACCATCCAGCGCCGATCCACGCCCGCCACCTTGGCATGCAGGCGCGGCGTGGATTCGCCGAAGGCCCCGAAGGTGTTCGAGCGCCGCACCAGTTCGGGACCGAACTCGTACACCTGCACGCCCAGCTGCAGCATCTCCGCGCGGTAACGAGAGTAGGCCCGGTGCACCAGAGGCTCGTCGGTGGAGCCGAGCGAGTTGGTCACGATCAGCACACGCGTGCCGCGCCCCTTGGCCTCACGCATCATGCGCATGCCCACTTCGCCCGGCAGGAAGTAAGGATTGACGATCACCACCTCCTCACGTGCCGCGGCGATCACGTCGAGCTTGGCGCGCATCGCCCGGCTGGCCCGGTTCGGGTCCACCGGGCCGCCCACCTTGTCGGGCGGGTCGTCGTGCACGCGGGCACGGCCGGCCAGCAGTTGCAATTGGCCCTGGGCGATCTGAGCGCGCACCGTGCTCTGGCGCAGGTGGTCCAGACGTGGCACGTCCGGCGGTGGGCCAGAGAGTTTTTTCAGCCGCACGTCGAAGTCGGCGCGTCGCTCGGCGGGCGCAAGGCGACGTTCCCAGGCGTCCAGCCTCTGCTCCAGCGCCCACGCCTGTTCGCTGTTCCAGTAGCGGTCGAAGCTCGCCGACAGCTCGCGCACGACGGCGCCGGTGGAGAGCACGTCCAGGTCGATGAAGTTGGCCTGGCCGTGGCGCGTAAAGTATTCGTCAGCGATATTGCGCCCGCCATAGATGACGACCTGGTTGTCGGCGACGAAGAGCTTGTTGTGCATGCGGTGGTTGACGCGCGCGAACTCGCTCAGCGACATCAGCATGCGACGGATCGGCGTGCCGTAGCGAACCAGCAGCGGGTTGAAGACACGCACTTCGGCATTCGCAAACGCGGCCAGGCCTCGCAGCACGGGGTACAGATCGCCGGCGTGGAAATCGTCCACC
>JANNRI010000087.1:0-4234 GCA_031401195.1 Burkholderiales bacterium | reverse complement strand
CAGCCGCATGAACCCGGTCGCCGTGTTTGTCGGCGTCCTGGCCTGGGGCTGGCTGTGGGGCATTGCGGGCCTGTTCCTGGGCGTGCCGATCCTGATGGCAATCAAGACGGTGTGCGACCGGATCGACGGACTCAAGGCGGTGGGCGAGCTGCTCGGGGATTGAGCGGCAACGTCAACTCCCGAGCGCCCTCTCGACACGCCGGCGTAGGACAGCACCATCGGCGGCGCCGACTCCACGCCGACATGCACAAGCGCCTTGCACCGATGGTGCCGCGAACGCTGCGACTCGACACTGGGTGCAGCACCAAGAACCGCCCTCATCGGAGCCCGCGATGTCGACCACAACGTCCCCTCATGCACCGGCCTTCCAGGTTCGCTACACGTCGCTGTTCGATCCCGGTCGCGCATTGGCGTTTGCCTGCGACGCGCGTGGCCTGGTCGAAATGGACCTGCTGAGCAAGCACGCTCGCGACAACTACCTGTATGCGCGGGCCATGGTCGGGCGCGAGTATTCGCTGCCGCGCGTCTGCGCACCCGAACGGGCCTGAGCTCGTGTTGTGTTCGCCAACGCACGGAACGGCGCAACACATGCGCCTACGCTGCTTCGGCGCCGTCGAAATAGAACTGAAACATTCGCCTCAAAGGAGAAGAGCATGAGCCTGGGAACCATTCTGTTGATCGTACTGGTCCTGATGCTGGTCGGTGCCTTGCCCACCTGGGGTCACAGCAAGAGCTGGGGCTACGCACCCAGTGGCGGGCTCGGGCTGGTGGCCATCGTCATCGTCGTCCTGCTCCTGATGGGACGTTTGTGACGGGTCGGGCTCACGCCCGCAGCGCCTGGGCCCGCCGCGGCCAAGCACGAGCCTGATCCTCTGCCCTCAACGCGCGGCCGAAACGCGCCAGATCACGTTGCCCACATCATCGGCGACGAGCAACGCGCCGCTGGCGTCGAGCACCACGCCCACCGGGCGGCCGTAGGCCTTGCCTTCGGCGCTGAGAAAACCGCCCAGTACCTCGAGCGGCTGACCTTGCGGCTGGCCGCCGGCGAAAGGCACGAAGATCACCTTGTAGCCGCTGTGCGGCCGGCGGTTCCACGAGCCGTGCTGGCCGATGAACATGCCTTCGGCGAAACGCTTGGGCAACGTGTTGCCGCCGGCCGCCGCCAGGCCCAGCGGTGCGGTATGGGGGCCGAGCGCGTAGTCGGGGCTGAGGGCGCGGGCCACCAGGGCAGGTTCGGGCGGCTGCACCCGCACATCCACATGCTGGCCGTAGTAGCTGTAGGGCCAGCCGTAGAAGGCGCCGTCGCGTACCGAGGTCAAATAGTCGGGCACGAGATCGCTGCCGATCTCGTCGCGCTCGTTCACCACCGTCCACAGCGTGGCGCTGTGCCCGCTGCCGCCGCTGGCCGCGTTGGTCGCACCGGCGGTGTGGGCCGCGTGGGCCGTGTGGGCCGATACCCAGGCCATGCCGTTGGGGTTGCGCAAACCCGAGGCGAACAGGCGGTGTGCACCGCTGGCCAGGTCCAGCTCCCAGATGGCGGCGCGGCCGGCCTCCACGGCCATACCGCGCTCGCCGACATTGCTGTTGGAGCCGACGGTCACGTAGAGCTTGCTGCCGTCGGCGCTGGCCAGCAGGTTCTTCGTCCAGTGGTGATTGATGGGGCCGGCCGGCAGGTCCAGCACCTTCATGCCTGGCGCGGTGATGCGCGTCTGGCCACGCGTGTAGGGGAATCGCAGCACCGCATCCGAGGTGGCGACGTAGAGCATGTCACCCAACAGTGCCATGCCGAAGGGCGAGTTCAAGCCCTGCAGCAGCACGCTGCGCTCGTCGGCCTTGCCGTCGCCGTCGGTGTCGCGCAGCAGCGTGATGCGGTTGGCGCTGGGCGTGGCCGCGCCTGCGCGTTGCATCACCTTGCCCATCAGCCAGCCGCGCAAGCCGCCGCCATCTTCGGGCTTGGGCGGGGCGTTGGTTTCGGCCACCAGCACATCGCCGTTGGGCAGCACATACAGCCAGCGCGGGTGGTCCAGACCGGCGGCGAAAGGCCACACCTGGGTGCCCTTGGCCGGCAGCGGCCGCACACCCGGCGGCCAGCCGATGGCCGGTGCGATGTTCACGGTGGGGATCAACGTCGGCGCGGGCGCCGGCAGGCTGGGCCGCGGCCCGGTGCCGGCAGCGACGTCGAGGCGCGCCATGTCGCCGCACGCGGCAAGCGTCAGCCCCGCGGCACCCACGCAGATCGCGCCCGCCAACCCGCGCCACCCATACGGCGAGCGGCGTCCCGCGACGACGCGGGCGGTCGCGACGAGCGCGCCCTCGGCGTCCAGCGTGGTCAGCATGGCCACGGAGTCGTCCTCGACCAGCTCGCCCAGATGGCGGCGCTCGGGTTGTGTCCGGATCTGCAGTTTCATGGCGCGCTGCCCGGGTGGGAATTGGAGCGCAGATGCTGTGGCGCAGGCCCGGGCTGCGCCATCGGTGCGAGCCGGTTGTCTGTGTGGGCGTCGGCCTACAGCGCTTGTGCCTACGCGCCGATGGTGCCGCGCGGGCGTTGGCGCAGCATCGAAGCAGCCACCGCGCGGGCCCAGCACCCGCGCTCGCGATGCTCTCCCCCAACATCTCAAAAGGAGCCGTCATGCCTCAGAAAGCCTGGAGCGCCAAGCGCGAGCGCCAGTACGTGCACATCAAGGACAGCCTGCTCGAGCGCGGCAAACCCGAGCCCCTGAAGGGAAGGTTGTCGATGAGCAAGGCGCAGCTCGAAAGGGCCTTGAAGCCATGAGCGCGCGTACACCCGCCGCGGCCGCGCGGCCCGACGTGCCCCCCTTGCCCGACGCCACCGACGCCACCGACGCCGAGAGCCCGCCCGTGGCCGCTGCGGAGGCTCGTGCCGCGGCGCCCGCCCTGGTCAGCAGCATCGAAGAGGTGGCCCGGGCGCGCCTGCTGACGGTCGTCGCCGATGCACTTCTGGTCGAAGTGGCCGCGCTGCTGTCGAGCGCGCAGATCAGCGTCGTGTTGGTATGTGATGCGGCCGGCGCGCCGCTGGGCGTCATCACCGAGACAGTCCTGGTGCGGCGACTCGGCCTCGGTCAGGCCGACTTCTTCACGACCCGTGCCGCCGACGTGATGACGCGCGAGTTCACGGCTTGCGCGCCCGACGACGTGTTGTCCGACGTCCTGGCGATGATGCACCGCCGTGGTCTCATCCACGTGCTTCTCGTCGACGCCGACAACAAGGCGCTGGGTGTGCTCAACGCCCGCGACGGGCTGCGCGCGCTGCTGGCGGCAGGCAACCACGAAGAGGCACTGCTGCGCAATTACGTGATGGGCATCGGCTACCAGTGAGGCACCCCCTCGGCCGGCATGAGGCAGCCGGCCCGGCGCCACGCCTGCAATGCGCGCGAGGCAAAGCCCCTCAACCCCAGGGCGCTGCGGGTCGCTGTGCCGCAGCGGGTGCCGGCTGCAGCAGGCGCGACAACAACTGCGGCAAAAACTGCGGCAACAACCCGGCCAACAGACCCGAGCCGAGCGGCCAGCGCCATGGCCGGCTCCAGGCCAGCAGGCCGCCGACGACAAAAGCGCCCAGCACGAGCGCCACCGGGTGGCGCTGAGCCAGCGGTTGGATCACGGCCTTGGCAGCGCCGGCGATGCCTTGGCCGGTCACGCGCAGCGGATGGCCTGCCCACCACTGGCTGAGAGCTTCGATCACCAGCCCGGCGCCGGCAAGTGCCTTCAGGCTTTCGAGCCAGTGGGTGGATGAGTGGGCCGCGGTACCCGGCGATGCCGATATGCCGCGCAAGGCCACGCGCATTCCCTCGCGCGTATGCACCAAGCGCTGCGCAGCCGTTTCAATGGCAAGACTCATGGCCCGCCGCTTCCAGCAGTTGCGGCCGGCTGGTGATGAGCGCCAGCAAGGGGTGCATCAGCCGCGACCGTGCGAGCGCGTCATCAGGCCGATCAGCGCCATCAACGCCGCGCCGGCGGCGGCGGCGATCAGCACCGACTTGAGCGGGTCGTGCTGGATGTAGGCCGCTGTGGCATCGGAGGCGCGCAGGGCACGCTCGCGCACCTGGTGCGTGCCGTCACGCACGGCATCCACGCCGCGCTGCGCCAGCGCATGGGCCTGCTCGTTGGCGCGATCGAGCAGCGGTGCCGCTTCCTGGCGCAGGCCTTCCACGCTCTTGGCGAGGTCGTCGAGTGCACCGTTGGCCACGCGCTGGGTGGCCCTGATGGCGACATCGGC
>JANNRI010000086.1:0-25264 GCA_031401195.1 Burkholderiales bacterium | reverse complement strand
TCGATCCCGTTCAACTGGGTCGACAGCAGCACGCACAACAAGCTCGGCGCCACCACGGCCACGCCCTATCGCTTCATCGGCGCCTCGGGCTGCGGCACCACGCCACCGGTGATCGACGACGCGCTGAGCGATGCGATTCCGATCGGCTTCACCTTCCGCTTCGGCACCACCAACTACACCACGCTGCGCATCCAGACCAACGGCCGCCTGCAGTTCGGCAACACCACCTGCGGCGCCGGCACGCAGGGTATCGGGCCGCCGCAGACCTACCCCTACGGTTACCCCAACGCCAGCATGAACGCCACCATGAAGGTCTTTGGCGTCGACCTCGACCCCACCAACCGGGTCGAGCGGCCCAACTACCCGACGTCGACGCGCCTGACTCCCTGCGCCAGCCTGGCCACCTGCTACGTGAGCGTCGCCACCATCGGCAGCGCCCCGTCACGGCAGTTGATCGTCACCTGGAAGGGCGTGCCGGAGTGGGTCAGCGCGAGCAATACCAGCGGCTCGTTCGACATCCAGGTCGTTCTCAACGAAGACGGCAGCTTCGTCTTCCAGTACGGCCCCATCACGCACGCTGGCACCGGAACGGCGCAGATCGGCTGGCAGCTCACGACCACCGACTTCCAGGTGCTGTCGTTCGGCGCCGCACTCGAACCGCCGCCGAACACCGCCATCGTCTTCTTCAGGCCTGCGCCCGTGGCCGAGTACCGCTTCGAGGAGTCGGTCTGGCTGCCTGCGTTGGCGGGCCAGGTGCTCGACAGCACCACCGGCGCGCGCCACGGCTCGGCCCTCGGGGGTGCCCAGGCCACGCCGCCCGGTTATCTGTGCCGCGGTGCGTCGATCCCGGGCAACAGCGACGCAGCCACGGTGGATGCCCTGCGCACCGGGCTGAACCTGTCCGCCACGTCGCTGAACCTGTTGGGGACGGGCACGATCGCGTTCTGGGTGCGCACCTCATCGGCCTGGACCTCGGGGCAGGACATCCAGCTGCTGGATGCCGCCGCCGTCAATGGCCAGTGGTTCTATCTCAGCCGCACCACCAGCGGCAGGCTGTACTTCGAGGTGCGCGACAGCACCGGCGCCTTGCGCAGTGTCGAGACCGCGGCGCAGTCGTTCCCGGCAAACACCTGGGTGCACCTGGCCGTGAGCTGGAACTTCAACGGCCAGGCGGCGGCCAACTCCGACACCCTGACCGCCTTCGTCAACGGCGTCGCCGCCGCCACCACCGCCTTCACCACCTCGGGCACGGTCAGCGCGCAGGTGGGCACGCTGCACCTGGGCGACAACGCCATCGGCGGGGTCGGCACCCGCGGCAGCGTGCGCTCCGCGGCCGGCATCTTCGATGAAGTGCAGGTCTACAACTTCGCGATGATGGCGGCGCAGGTGGCCGCGGTGCGCGCGGCCTCCCGCTCCTGCACGCCCACGGCCTTCGAGCGCCTGGAGATCCAGCATGCCAGCGGCAACGGCGTGAGCTGCTCCCCCTCCACGGTGACGCTTCGTGCGTGCCAGAACACGGCCTGCACGGTGCCGTACACGGGAGGTGTTGCCGGCACGCTCAGTGCCGCTGGCGCGCCCACCACCTATTGGGACGGCAGCACCGGCAATGCCAGCGCAGCCAACTTCGTGATCCCGCCGGGCAGCAGCAGCGTCACGAAGAGTTTCCAGGTCCCCGTTGCCGGCTCCGTGGTGCTCGGTGCAAATCAGTTTTCGGTGACCGCCAACGCCGCCACCACCTGCAACTTCGGCTCACCGGCCTGCACCTTCACCACCACCACGGCGGGCTTCCTGCTGTCGGTGGTCGACCACGCGGCCGATGCCGCCACGCCGCTGACGGTGCGTGCCGTGCGCGCCAGCGACAACGCGCTGGTCTGCGTGCCGGCATTCGCCAGCACCTCCCGGCCCGTGACGCTGCGCTGCAGCCACACCAACCCGGCCAGCGGCACGCGGCCCGTGCGCATCGGAGGCACCGCGCTGAACGCGGCTGCGAGCCCAGCCAGTGCCTGCGACGGCAGCGGGCAGACGCTGAGCCTGGCGTTCGACAGCAGCGGCATCGCCACGCCGAGCCTGCAATACGCCGATGTCGGCCGCGTCACCGTCAGCGCGAGCTTCACCGGCAGCGGCGCACTCGAGACGGGGCTGAGCATGAGCGGCGCCGCGAGCTTCGTCGCCCGGCCGGCCGGCTTCACGCTGAGCAGTGTTCGCCAGACCGCCGCACCCGGGCTGGCCAATCCGGGCGCGACCGGGGCCGGAGGTGCCGCCTTCGTGCGCGCCGGCGAAAGCTTCAGCGCCACCGTCACTGCCGTCACCAGCGGCGGTGCGGCGGCGCCCAACTTCGGGCGCGAGTCGCCACCCGAAGGCGCGACCTTGACGCAAACGCTGCAGCAGCCCGCAGGCGGCAACGCCGGCGCACTCAGCGGCGGCAGCGTGCCCGGGCCCAGCTTCACCAGTGGCGCCGCCACGGTCACGTCACTCGCATTCAGCGAAGTCGGGATCATCACGCTCAGCGCGGCGCTGGCCGACGCCGACTACCTCGGCGCCGGCCCGGTGGCCGCCAGTGCCGGCGCGACCATCGGGCGCTTCGTGCCGGCGCGCTTCGCGCTCTCGGGCGGCAACGTCACGCATCGCAGCGCGCTGGCCTGCGCGCCCGCATCGGGCTTCACGCACCTGGGCGAGAACTTCCGCCTCGGCTTCACACTGACGGCACAGAACCTGGCCGGCACCACCACCACCAACTACGCCGGCGCCTACGCCAAGCTCGACCCGGCCAATGCCGCGGCGTGGAACCTCGCCGGGGTCGATGGCGCCAGCGCCTTCACCATCGCCAACGGCCGCCTGGCGCTCGGCAGCGCCAGCGGCAGCTTCAGCGCGGGCGTCGCCAGCGGCGTGACGCTCACGGCGCAGGTGCCGCGGGCGGCCGCTGCGGACGGACCATTCAACGCCGCCCTGGGCATCGCCCCGGTGGATGCCGACGGCGTGGCGCTGGCCGCGTTCGATATCGATACCGACAGTCTGGTTGCCGGCAACGACCGCGCCAGAGTCGCCACCGTGGCGCTGCGTTTCGCCCGGCTGCGCATGCAAAGCACAGCCGGAGCCGCCGACCGCGCACTCGCGCTGCCGGTGCTGGCCGAGTTCTGGAACGGCAGCGCCTTCGACGTCAACCCGCTCGACAACTGCACGACACTGCCGCTGTCGACGTTCAGCTTCGGCAACCTGCGCCGCAGCCTCACCCCGGCCGACACCGCGGCCAGCGCTCCGGTGACGCTCTCCGGCGGGCGCGGCGCGCTGCGCCTCAACGCCCCGGCCGGGGGGCGCAGCGGCAGCTTCGATGTCGCCCTGAGCCTGGGCAGCACGGCCGCCGATGCCTCGTGCCTGCAACCCTGGACACCGGCCAGCGGCGACGCCGCCACCGCGGGCGCCAACCTCACATACCTGCGCGGCGCCTGGTGCGCCGCGACCTGGGACAAGGACCCGGCCGCGCGCGCCAGCTTCGGGCTGCCGCGCGGCCATCCGGCATGGGTTTATCGACGGGAGAACCACTGACCATGGGCTTGCGAACGATCTGGCCTCTGCCCTGGCCGCGCCGAAGCGCGCGCGCCGGTGCCGAGCGCGACCGATTGGCCATCTCTTTCGAATCCGAACACCTGCGCTGGCTGCACGGCGACGCGCGTGGCCGTCCGCTGCGCGCCGGTGTCGTGCCACTGGCAGAGCGTGCCGGCGACCCGGGACAAGCGCTGCGCGCGCTCGGGCTGCCGGGCGCGCAGGTCGCGGCGCTGCTCGGCCTGGGCCAGGCGCAGCTGTTGCAGATCGAGGCCCCGGCCGTGAAACCCGAGGAGCTGAAGAGCGCGGCGCGCTGGCGCATCAAGGACCTTGTGGACACCCGGCTCGAGGAGCTGACGATCGACCTCATGCATGTGGGCGGCGCGAACGAACGCAAACACGAGCGCAACACCGCCATGCCACGGCAACTGTTCGTGGTGGCGGCGCGCAACGCGCTGCTGCAGGACATCGACCGGCGCACGCGGGCGCAAGGCGTGGCGCTCTCGGTGATCGACATCGCCGAGACGGCGCAGCGCAATCTGCAGCATGCCGTGGCCGCCGCCGCGGGCCTCGGCGAGCGCGCCACGGCGGCACTCATGTGTCACGGCGACAAGGCACTGCTCACGCTGTGCGCCGGCGGCGAGCTCTACTACGCCCGCCAGCTCGAATGGGACGAAGGCGGGCTCACGCCGCAGCGCGCGCCGCTGGCACCCGGGCCGTCGGCCAGCTTCGAGGAAGTGGACTTCATCGACTACGGCGCGGCCGACGCCGGGCGGGATGCGGACGCGCCGCGCCTGGTGGTGGAAGTGCAGCGCTCGCTCGACGTGTGGGAACGGACCTGGCCCGAACTGCCGGTGGCGGCGCTGTGGGTGCATGCCGGCGACAGCGGCGCCGCGCTCGCCGCGCAATTGACCGCGGCGCTGGCGCCGGCGCTGATCTGCCCGGTGCATCGGCTCGAGACCGCGCGGCTGGTGCCGGGCTACGCCGAGGCGGCGCCGACGGCCGAGCTGCGCGATGCGACCTGGCCGCTGCTGGGCACATTGCTGCGCCAGGGCTGAACGGCTGAGCCCGGCGACCCGGCACACATCCCGCACAAGACCCAGCACAAGACCCGGCACAAGACACGGCGCACGACACGGCACACGACCATGCCCCAACAGATCAACCTTCATCACCCCATGCTGCTGGCGCCGCAACGCCACCTGCGCGCGCGCACCATCGCGCTTTCGCTCGGCCTGTGGGGATTGGCGCTGCTCGGGCTGGGCGGCTGGAGCCTGTGGCGCACGCAGGGCATGCGCAGCGAGCTGGCCTCGGCCACGGGCCATCTGGCGTCGCAGAAGACCCAGCTCACGCAGGCACGCGCGGCGCGGCAGGCGACGCTCGGCGGCCCGGCGGCCCTGAAGGAAGAGGCCACACGCCTGGCCAGCCGGCTGGGCGAACGCCGCCACCTGCTCGGCCTGCTGGAGGGCGGCGACGCCAGCCGCTCACCGACGGTGCTGCTGCGCGAACTGGCCGAGGAAGTGCCGGCGCAGGTGTGGCTGACCGAGATCCGCTGGACCCCGGCCCAGGTGGAACTGGCCGGGCGCACGCTGCAGCCCGAAGCCCTGCAGGCGTGGATGGCCCGACGCGGCGCGACCCAAACCCTGCGCGTGGAACAAGGCGGCGAGCCGTCCGCCGCGGACCCGGGCCGGGCCCCGGCGGCACATCTGCCCGCGGGCGCATGGTCGTTCCGCTGGCGCCAGAGCCTGGCCGGCACGGCCGCTGCGGCTGCCCCGGCGCAACCGGCGGCCCGCAGTGCCGTGGACATCGCCACCGCGACCGCAACCGCCACCGCAACCGCCACTGCCACCGCCACCGCCACCGCATCGAAGGAGAAACCATGAACCGCGTGCTGCCACGCCGACTCTCTGATCTCGCCCGGCGCATCGACGCGCTCTCGCTGCGCGAGCGCGCGATCATGGCCGTGTCCCTGGCCGCTGCGATGGCCGCGGTGGTCGATTTTTTCGTGATCAGCCCGCAGTTCACCGCGCAACGCACGATGGTGGCGCAGCTTCGCACGCAGGGACAGGAGATGAACGTGCTGCGCGCGCAGCTCGCGCCCCCTGCGGCCGACAGCCCCGAGGCCCTCGCGCGGCGCGCGCTGGAAGCACAACGTGCCGAGCTGGCGGACGTCGAAGCCCGCATCGGCGCCAGGCTGGCTGGCCGCAGCAGCGCGCCAGCGCAGCTGCCCGACCTGCTGCAGCGCGTGCTGCGCCGCCACGAGCGCCTCACGCTGCTCAAGCTCGACACCGTGCCGCCCGCGGCCGACGACCCGGGCGCGCGCCGCGTGGTCGAGCTGCACGTGGCCGGCCGCTATGCCGAGTTGACGGCGTACGCCACCGAGATCGAGCAGCAACTGCCCGGCCTTCAATGGGCCGCGCTGTCGATCCACGGTTCACCGCAACCACCGGTGCTCATCGCGCGCCTGTGGCTGCCGGGAGCTGGATCATGACGCTGCTTCGACCCCTCGCCCGCCGGCTCTCGGCCTGGTTGCGACCGTGGGTGCCGTTGCCGCGGCCACGGCGTTTGCTGGCAAAGGGGCCACTGCGGCCGCTGCTGCTGCGGCGACCACTGCTGCTGTCGCTGCGGCCACTGCTGCCGCTACGGCCACTGCTGTTGCTACGGCCACTGCTGCCGCTACGGCCAGTGCTGTTGCTACGGCCACTGCTGTCGCTACGGCCACTGCTATCGCTGCTGCCGCTGCTCCTGATGCACGCCACCGCGCTCGCAATGCGCGATCCGATGGAGCCGCCTGCGCCGCCTGCACCACCCTCGGCGCCTCGCACACCCGGCCCGGGCGCAGTGACACCGGCCGCGCCGGCCACGCCGCTGCCGGTGGTGCGCCACATCGTCACCGTGGCTGACCGGCACTTCGTGGTGGTGGGGGCGCGGCGGCATGCGGCCGGCGACCGTCTGGGCGAGCTGCGCATCGAATGCGTCCACGCCGACGGCGTGGTCGCGCGCGACGACACCGGCGTGCCTCACCACCTGCCGCTCTTTGGCGGCGTGGCCGTGCGGCCGGCCGCGGCCGATGCCGGCGGCGCACCCGTTCCCGCCCAGCCCCCACGCGCGACACCCGCCGAATGCCCTGCCACCGATCCGAAGTCGTCGAAGAGGAAGTCATCATGAAGCGCCCACAGCCCCTGGCCGCACGGCTGCGCACGACCACACGGCCGACGGCGCCGGCCGTGCTCGCCGCAGCGGCGCTGGCCGGCCTGCTCGGCGGCTGCGCCCTGCCGGTGCTGCCGATGCTGCAGCAGCCTTCGCCGGCACAGCGCCTGAGTTCCGAGGTGCTCGGCGAGGGCAGCAGCGCGACGGCCCTGCCCACACCTCGAAGCGCTGCCGTTGGCACCGCACCCGCAGGCGCGGGCGCAGGCGCAGACACCGGCGGGCCGGGTACGCCGGGGCCGGCCACGCAGGCAGGCACGCCAGCAAACACCCCCCGCACCAGCCCCCTCCCGCCGACCCCGGTGCAACGCGTGGCCGAGCCGCCCGAACCCCGCTTCGACGTTGTCGTCAGCGGCGCCAACGTGCGCGAGTTCTTTCTCGCCATGGTCAGCGGCGACCACCGCTACAGCATGCTCATGCACCCCGAGGTCAAGGGCGAGATCTCGGTCTCGCTGCGCGGCGTGACGGTGCGCGAGGCGCTGGAATCGGTGCGCGATGTCTACGGCTACGACTTCCGCATCGACGGGCGCCGCATCACGGTGTACCCGCCGACGATGCAGACGCGGCTGTTCACGGTGAGCTACCTGAACACCAAGCGCCAGGGCCGCAGCGAGGTGCGCGTCAACAGCGGCGGCGCCTCGCAAGGGCAGAACGGCGGCAGCGGTGGCAGCAGCGCAAACCCAGGCGGCAACAGCGGCGGCAGCTCGGGCCACGACAGCAGCCACATCACGACGCACTCGCTGACGGACTTCTGGACCGAAACCACCGAGGCCCTGCGCCTGATGGTCGGCAATGCCGGGGGGCGCGCTGTCATCTCCAGCCCCCAGGCCGGCACCATCGCCGTGCGCGCCATGCCCGACGAGCTTCGCCAGGTGGAAGCGTTCCTGCGTGCCTCGCGCCTTTCGATCGAGCGCCAGGTGATGCTGGAAGCCAAGATCATCGAGGTCGAGCTGCGCGAGGGCTTCTCGAGCGGCATCGACTGGAGCTACGCCGGCAGCCGCGGCGCCGTGGGCCAGACGAGCGGCAATGCGCGCAACCCGCTGGTGACCAACAGCAACGGCCTGCCCACCCTGCCGCAGGCCGTGACGGGCGTGCTCGACAGCCTGGCCGTGCCCGCCGCCGGAGGCGGCACCCTCGGGCTGGCGCTGGCCACCAAGGGCTTCCAGGCGGTGATGGGCTTCCTCGAGTCGCAGGGCGACCTGCAGGTGCTGAGCAGCCCGCGCGTGGCCACGCTCAACAACCAGAAGGCGGTGCTCAAGGTCGGCACCGACGACTACTTCCTCACCAACGTCTCGGGCGGCAGCACCACGCCTGCCGGCACGGGCACCAGCAACACGACGACGACGCTGCCGACGCTGACGCTGACGCCGTTCTTCAGCGGCATCGCACTGGACGTGACGCCGCAGATCGACGAATACGACATGATCACGCTGCACCTGCGGCCCTCGGTGACGACGGTGGTGGAACGCACGCGCCAGATCGACCTCGGCACCGTGGGCAACTACCGGCTGCCGCTGGCCAGCACCAGCGTCAACGAGACCGACACCGTGGTGCGCGTGCACGACGGCCACATCGTGGCCATCGGCGGCCTGATGGTGACCGAGACGAGCCGCCGCCAGTCGGGCCTGCCCGGCTCGGCCGGCAACGCCGTCACGCGCGCGCTGTTCGGCAACCAGGCCGACAGTGGGCGCAAGAAGGAGCTGGTGGTGTTGATCCGCCCCACCATCCTGCGCACGAGCGAGGACTGGCAGCGCAGCACGCGCGAAGCCATCACCGGGCTGGACGACACGCCGCGGCGCACCATCCGGCTCGACGGGCCCGGTGCGAAAGCGACGGCACCCGCACCGGCTGCGGCTGCGGCCGCGCCGGCCGCCGCCTCGCTCGGCGTCCCACCCGCCGCGCCGGCGCCCGCGCCAGTGCCGAATTAGCCCGGCGCGGGCGGCCTCATCCTTCGATTGCGCGTTGCGGCCCCGACCTAGCATCGACTTGCCATGGCCGATCTCGCCTCCCCACCCATCGCCCTCATGCCCGCAGGCGCGGAGCCCTTTGCCTGGCCGACGCCCGAGCTGCCCAACTACCCGCCACCCACGCCGCACAGTGTGCCGCTGGCCTGCCAGCTGGAGGGCAACAACGGCAAGATCATCAACGGCCGCATGCTGGTGATGGACACCGTACGTGGCACGCTGCAGTTCTCGGTGCCCGGCGGCCGCGCGCCACTCACGCTGCGCTTCGACCAGTTCCGCCGCGTGCGGCTGCTCGACCCCCTCAGTGCCGCCGCACCCGAGTACGGCGGCACGGTTCTCAACGATCTCGCGTCACCCGCGGTGCCGTTCAGCGTCGCCTTCGTCGATGACTCGCACTGGCAGGGTCACACCATCGGCCACCGCGAGGACGCGATCGGCCTGTTCCTCTTCGAGCCGGTAGACAACGAGGGCACGGTGCGGCGCACCTTCGTGCCGCGCACGGCCTACAGCAGTGTGGAGATCGGCCGCCGCGTGGGCGAGCTGCTGGTGGAGCAGGACTCGATCCGGCCCGACCAGCTGAGCGCCGCGTTGCATGAACAACAGGCCTTGCGCGAGCGCCGCCTGGGCGACCTGTTGGTGGTGCAGAAGATCATCAGCCCCGAGGAGCTGGACACTGCCATCGACCAGCAGACTCGCATGCCGATGGTGCGCATCGGCGAAGCCTTGCTCGCGCTGCAGTACATCACGGAGCAGCAGCTCAACGAGGCGTTGGCCCAGCAGCAGCGCGACCGCGGTGTGCCGCTGGGCGAGCTGCTCGTGCGCAAGGGCGCAGTCTCGCGCACCGACTTGCAGACCGCGCTGGCCCGCAAGATGGGCTACCCGCTCGTCGACGTCTCGCAGTTTCCCATCGACTCCGAGGCGGTGGCGCGACTGCCGTACGCCGTGGCGCAGCGCGCCCACGCCCTGCCGCTGCTGCAGCGTGGCTCGCGCCTGGTGGTGGCGATGGAAGACCCCACCAGCCGTGCCGCGCTCGAGGAGGTCGAATTCGCCGCGCGCTGCAAGGTGCTGCCGGTGCTGGCGCAGTCCGGTCCGCTGCTCGAGGCCTTGACCAAAGCCTACGAGAAGCTCGGTGCCGTGCCCGAGAGCGCGGACAGCCAGTTCGAGGTGGAATACGAAGCCGTCGACGTGGGCAAACTCGCCGCCTCGATGGACGGCCCAGATGGCCGTAGCAACGAAGACGAAGGCCCGGCCATCGAGCAGAGCGACAACTCGCTCGTGCGCCTGATCAACTCGATGATCCTGGAGGCCCACTCGCAGGGTGTCTCCGACATCCATGTCGAGTGCCCACCGGGCAAGCAGAAGGTGCGCATCCGCTTCCGCAAGGACGGTGTGCTGCGCCCCTACCTCGAGCTGCCGCCCAGCTACCGCAACGCCCTCGTCGCGCGGCTGAAGATCATGTGCGACCTCGACATCAGCGAGCGCCGCAAGCCGCAGGACGGCAAGATCAACTTCAGCAAGTACGTGCAGGGCTCGCGCCTGGAACTGCGCGTGGCCACCATTCCCACCACGGGCGGCGCCGAGGACGCCGTGCTGCGGCTGCTGGCCAGCAGCCGCGCCATCCCGCTGGCGCAGCTGCACTTGTAGCCACTCAACCTGGAGCGCTACAAGCAGGCCGTGGCACGGCCATACGGCATGGTCCTGTGCGTGGGCCCCACGGGCTCGGGCAAGACGACCACGCTGCACTCGGCGCTCGGCCACATCAACACCCCCGAGCGCAAGATCTGGACCGCCGAGGACCCGGTGGAAATCACCCAGCCCGGCCTGCGCCAGGTGCAGGTGAACCCCAAGATCGACTGGACCTTCGCCAAGGCGCTGCGCGCCTTCCTGCGCGCCGACCCGGACGTCATCATGGTCGGCGAGATCCGCGACCACGAGACGGCGCAGGTGGCCATCGAGTCATCGCTCACCGGCCACCTCGTGCTCTCCACGCTGCACACCAACAGCGCGGCCGAGACGGTGACGCGCCTGCTCGACATGGGCATGGACCCGTTCAACTTCGCCGACGCGCTGTTGGCCGTGCTGGCCCAGCGCCTGGTGCGGCGGCTGTGCACGAGTTGCCGCGTCAGTGAACCGGCCGACGACCACTGGCGCGATGAGCTGCTGCATGACTACCGCCACGTACTTCAAGACGTGGAAGGTGCCCCCGACGACGACACGGTACTGGCCGACTGGAAGGCCCGCTTCGCCGACAGCGAAGGCCGCCTGCTGCGCTACCACGCGCCGGGTTGCGAGGCCTGCGGGCGCACCGGCGTGCGCGGACGGTTGGGCATCCACGAACTGATGAGCGTCTCGCGCGGGCTGCGCCACAAGATCCAGACCGGCGGGCGCAGCGACGACATCCTGCGCCATTCGCTGGGCGAAGGCATGCGCACGCTGCGCCAGGATGGGATCGAGAAAGTGCTGGCGGGCCTCACCTCCATCGAGGAAGTGCGGGCGAATAGTTGACCCCCCGAAAGCGGCCTTCGGCCGCCTCTGCCTGTCGTCGGTTCTAATTCGGCCTGACTCAGAGCCGCCCCATGAACCAGCTCGAACAGCTCAAGCGCCACACCACCGTGGTCGCCGACACCGGTAACTTCAAGCAACTCGCGCAGTACGCGCCGCGGGACGCCACCACCAACCCCAGCCTGATCCTGAAGGCCGTGCAGCAGCCCGACTACGCGCCGCTGCTGGCCGAAACGGTGGCCGCGCACAAGGGCCGGCCGCTGGATGCCATCGTCGACGAGGTGCTGGTGCGCTTCGGACGCGAGATCCTGAAGGTGGTGCCCGGGCGCGTGAGCACGGAGGTCGATGCGCGGCTGTCGTTCGATACCGCGGCAACCTTGGCACGCGCACGCCGCATCATCGGGCTGTACCAGTCGGCAGGCATCGCACACGAGCGGGTGCTGATCAAGATCGCCTCCACCTGGGAGGGCATCCGTGCCGCGGAAGAGCTCGAGCGCGAAGGCATCCGCTGCAACCTCACGCTGCTGTTCGCGTTCTGCCAGGCGGTCGCTTGCGGTGACGCCAAGGTGCAGCTCATCAGCCCCTTCGTCGGCCGCATCCACGACTGGCACAGGAAGGCCGCCGGTGCGGACTGGAACGAGGCGGCTCACGCGGGCGCACAAGACCCGGGCGTCAGGAGCGTGGTGGCGATCTTCAACCACTACAAGCGCCACGGCATCAAGACCGAGGTGATGGGCGCGAGCTTTCGCAACACTGGGCAGATCGTGGCGCTGGCGGGCTGCGACCTGCTCACCATCAGCCCCGAGTTGCTGGCAACGCTGCAAGGCAGCGAGACGCCGCTGGTGCCGGCGCTCGATGCCGCCGCCGCCGCGAAGATGGCGCTGCCCGCGGTGCACCACGACGAGAAGAGCTTCCGCTGGGCATTGAACGAGGACGCGATGGCCACCGAGAAGCTGGCCGAGGGCATCCGTGCTTTCGCCGCTGACGCGGCCAAGCTCGATCGGCTGATCGAGGACCACCGGCCATGACCTCGGCCGGGGCGGCCGGGCCGGACGTTGGCCGCGTCCCACGCTGGCCCCGGTGCGACCGTGCGCGGGCCTGGGTGGCCCTGCAAGGCCACTACCAGGCCCATGGCCGCGACTTCGATCTGCGCGAGGCCTTCGGCCGCGACCCGCGGCGCTTCGAGTCGCTCAGCTTCGAGGCACCGGAGGTCTTTGCCGACCTGTCCAAGAACCGTATCGACCTCGCGGCCCTGCGCTTCCTGCACGAGCTGGCGCGCGAGTGCGGGCTCGAGGCGCGGCGCGATGCGATGCTGCGCGGCGAGGTAACCAATCCGACCGAGGGCCGCGCCGTACTGCACACGGCGCTGCGCGCGCCACGTGCTGCCGCGGCCTCGGCCGCCCCCTTCAACGCCGAGGTTCACGGCGTGCTCGACGACATGCTGGCCTTCGCCGAAGCGGTACGCGCCCGCGCTGAGGCGGGCGCCATCACCGCCATCACCGGCATCACCAGCATCACCGACATCGTCCACATCGGCATCGGTGGCAGCGACCTCGGCCCCGCGATGGTGGTGCGCGCACTCGAGAGCCGGCGGCACCCTCGGCTGCGCTTTCACTTCGTCAGCAATGTCGACGGCCACGATATTGCACCGGTACTGGCCGCGCTCGAGCCGGCGCGCACCCTGTTCGTCATCGCCAGCAAGACCTTCACCACGCAGGAGACGATGGCCAATGCGGCCGTGGCGCGCGCGTGGTTCACGGCGGGCGCTCCCGCCGGAGCCGACGTCGCGATGCACTTCGTCGCCGTCACGACCAACCTGAAGGCCGCTGCCGGGTTCGGCATCACGCGCACCTTTGGATTCTGGGACTGGGTGGGCGGACGCTACTCGCTGTGGAGCGCCATCGGGCTGCCGATCGCCATCGCCATCGGGGCGGTGGGCTTTCGCGAGTTGCTCGCCGGCGCGCATGCGATGGACGGCCACTTCGCGACCGCGCCGCTGCCGAAGAATCTGCCTGTGCAGTTGGGCCTGTTGGACCTGTGGTGCCGCAACTTCCACGGCCACACGAGCCGCATGGTGGCGCCCTATCACCAGGGCTTGGCGCGTTTCCCTGCCTACCTGCAGCAGCTCGAGATGGAGAGCAACGGCAAACGCGTGGACCTCGCCGGCGAGCCTGTGCCCTTGGGCACCAGCCCGGTGGTGTGGGGCGAGCCGGGCACCAACGGCCAACATGCGTTTTTCCAGATGCTGCACCAGGGCACCGACGTGATCCCGGTGGAGTTCATCGCGGTCAAGCGTGCGGCGCACCCGCACACCGAGCTGCAGGCCATGTTGCTGGCGAACTGCCTGGCGCAGGGTCAGGCGCTGATGCTGGGCAAGACGGCCGAAGTAGCCGCCACGGAAAGCGCCGCCAGCGCCGGCGCCAACTTCGACCGCGCCGCGCTGGCGCAGCACCGCAGCTTCCCTGGCAACCGGCCGAGCACGACATTGCTGCTCGAGGAGTTGACACCACGATCGCTGGGCGCGCTCATCGCGCTCTATGAGCATCGCGTGTTCGTCAGCGGCGCGCTGTGGGGCATCAACAGCTTCGACCAATGGGGCGTGGAACTGGGCAAGGCGCTGGCCGGCCAGTTGCTGCCACGCTTGGCGCCCGGCGCACAACACGGCGACACATCCGGCCTCGACGGCTCCACGGCGGGTCTGCTGCGACGGCTGACCTCTTGAATGCTCCTGCTGGGTTCGCCTGACTCCTCGTGACGTCTCCAGACCCCCGCCCCTCGATGAAGAAGATCGTGTTCGACTTCGGCGGCGTGCTCTTCCGCTGGCACCCCGAGACCATGCTGCGGCGCGAGATCCCGCACCTGGCCACCGATGACACCAGTGCACGTCAGTGGGTGCGCGAGATCTTCCAGGCCTACGGCGGTGACTGGGGCGAGTTCGATCGCGGCACGGTCGAGGTACCCGACCTCGTACGACGCATCGCGCAGCGCACGGGCATGGCGGCCGCTGACGTACAGCGCGTGGTCGATGGCGTGCCTCACGAGTTGAAGCCCATCGCCGACAGCGTGGCCTTGCTGACCCAGCTGCGGGACGCGGGGCGCACGCTCTTCTTTCTCTCCAACATGCCCGAGCCCTACGCGGCACACCTGGAACGCGAGAATACGTTTGTCACCTGGTTCGAGGATGGTGTGTTCTCGGCGCGTGTGCACCATATCAAGCCTGAGCCCGCCATCTTCGAACTGGCCACCGAGCGCTTCAGATCCGCACCTTCGGAGCTGGTATTCCTCGATGACCACCGACCGAACGTGGAGATGGCGCGCTCGTTGGGATGGCACGCGGTGCACTTCGAAAATGCAGCGCAGGCGCACCAGGAGCTCCAGGCCAACGGCTGGATGTAACGCCGGATCCGACGATCCGGCCCGACAGGAAGCGAGCTGAGATGGTCGACACTGCACAGGTCGCCGCGCGACCACACCGCCCGACGATGGACACGCGCGCCTCCCGCCGAAGCAGCATGGCGGCGTTGGCGCTGGCCACGCTGGCGCTGGCCTCGTGCGGTGGTGGAGGCAGCTCCGTTGACCCGCCTGCGCCCGCGCCTTCTCCGCCTGCCCCGGGCAGCGTCTGCGCGACCACTGCAACGGGCTACGCCACCTACGCCAAGACCGGCACCACGTCGGGTCAGCCCGGCGCCGTCACGCTCGCGGGTTGCAGCGGCACCATCGAGTCGCCGCTGTGGGTCCAGGTGGGCGGTCCGGCGGTGATGCCATTGCTCGCCGAGAAGACGCAGACGCTCGAATTCCAGCCGCAGGCGCCCGGCACCTACCGTTTCCGCGTGACGTTTCGCGATGCGCTGGGTGTGGCACGCAATGAAGAGCTCGTGCACGAGGTCGGCGCCGCGGCGTCCGACACCAGGTTGGCGCTGCGCGGCAGCCAGTCGGTGCGCATGGGCGGCAACGTCTCCGTGCGCGCATGGCCGCAATTGCAGGCCGGCGAGGCGGTGCAGGGCATCGCCTGGTCGCAAGTCGAAGGCCCGGCGGTCACGCTGGACACTGGCGACAGCCATGCGGCGCTCTTCAAGGCACCCGCCGTCGCACGCGACACGGTCATCCGCCTGCGGGCCACGCTCACCACGACCGCCGGCCGCACGGCCACCGACGAGGCGATCGTCCTCGTCGAGCGTCATGTGCAGGCCAGCGAGAACGACGCCTCGGCGATCTGGGGCGGCGACCAAGTCTCGCGTGTGTATGCCTATCGGCCCGGCAGCCCCTACGCCGGCGTGCTGGCGCGCTGCGTCTACGACGTCGGCCTGCGCGACTCCAACCTGTGCCCGCTCTCGCAGCTGCCCTTCCTGGCGCAGGAGACACGCGGCGCGCTGCCCACCGTCGAGCAGGTGATGGACCGCGTGGTTGTTTCGCACGACTGGGCCGGCCGCAACTTCGAGACCTTGCTGCGCCAATACGACACCGCAGGCGACTTCCGCCGCATGCTGATGAGCGTGACGGCGGTGGTCATCGGTGTGCAGGTGCGGCCTTCGTTCTATTACGCGGCCACCGGCGCCATCTACCTCGATGCCGACAACTTCTGGCTCAGCGCCGACGAACGCGACACGGTCAACGAGGCGCCCGACTTCCGCAGCAACTTCGGCGCCGCGCTGCAGTACACGACGCTGTGGCGCTATGTGCGCGGCAACAGCAGCATCTTCGAATATTTCGATCCGCGGCAGCGTATGCAGCGCGCCCCGATTTCGCTGCTGAACGAGGCTGGCTGGCTGATGTTTCACGAGCTCGCGCACGCGCTCGATTTCCTGCCGCCCTCGGCCTACGCCTCGCTCGTGGCCTCGCGCAGCGCATGGGGCAACATCGCCCCGCGCTTCCAGGCGCGCCAGCTCACCTCCGACGTCGTGCCCGCGAGCCACCCGCTCACTTCCAGCGTCATGGCCGGGCTGGGCCGGGTGCGCTTCTTCGGCGCCACCGCCAGCACCGCGCAAGCGGCGTACACACCGGCGCAGGTGGCCGCTTTTTTCAGCGTCGACCTGGCCACCGACGACTACGCCTATGGCGCACCGCCCGAAGACATCGCGATGACGCTGGAGGAATTCCTGATGAACCGGCGGCTGGGCATACGCCGCGACTTCGCCATCGCGGCCAAGCCCGCCCCCGGCGCCACGGGCTCGACCATCCTCGTGCAATGGGGCCAGCGCGGGCGCATCGGCGAGCCCGCTCTGCGGCCGCGGCTGCGCGCCATCGTGCAGCAACTCGCGCCCTGGATCGACCCGGCCGAGGTCGACCTGCTGCCGCCGCCTTTGGCGATGCGCGTGGGCGACTCGTGGACGGGCAACCTCTCGCTGCCTGGGCCGATGCCGCCCGCGCTGCGCGTGGAGAAACTGGCCTCGCCGGGTGACGAGCTGCGGCAGCGGTGGGAACTGGACCGGGCCGAGCGGCGCCGGCACCGCCTGCAGCCGCAGGGCAAGCCATTGCCCATGCAACGCGCCACCGACTCTGCCCGGCCTTGAGGTCGCTGGGAGCGCTGGCCCAGCCACAGCCACAGCGCGGAATGCTGGCACGTCCTTACAAATGCGGCTAGGCTGAGGCCATCGCACCGCAACCGGGCTTGGGCATGCACTACGTGATCTGGATCACCACCGCCGTTTTCATCGGACTCTGGTCGCTGCTCGCCTATGGCGTGCAGGCACTACTTGCGCTCGGCACGGGGCTCACGGGCATGCCGGCTGACTGGCTGGCGCTCGTCGCGCAGATCCCGGGCACGGCATGGCTGGAGATTTGGTGGCCGGGCTGGCGCGAGGCGCTGGTCTTCACGGTGCAGTCGGCGGGCGCGGTGCTGGGCTGGCTGGGCGGCGCCGCGCCCATCATCGTCTGGCTGATGTGGGGTTTGGGCACGCTCGTGCTCGTGCTGTGTGCCGGGCTGCTCAGCGCGCTGGTGGCGCTGGGCCGCCGTGCCGCGGCGTCGGGTGTCTCGGCACGGGCATCGGTTCAGGCACCCGGCTGAACCCACTGCACGGCAGGCAGCGCCGCAACAGGCTCGGGGGCGCGTACCCCCCAAAGCAACCGTGCGGGCGCCTGGCTGAAGCTGCGGCACGACAGCGGGCACGTTGCCCGCGATCGTCGCGGCCGAGATGTTGACCGGTTGAAGCAGCGCAGTGGGCATCGCGCTGCACCGGCCCATGCGGCCAAGGGACAGCGCGGCGGTGGCGCCCCCCTGAATCGCCCGGAGCTGAAGCCAGCTGCAGCGTTGCCTGCTCCGATCGGGCTGACGTTGACCGGCTCCCGCAACCTGGGCATGATCGTCGATGTAACTAAGTTACATCGATTTAGCTTCGCCCACCCGAGGGCATGCGCCAGGCACAAGACCCATGTCCTTCGACCTCGTTCTCTTCGGCGGCACCGGCGACCTCACCTGGCGCAAGCTGATGCCGGCGCTATTCCAGGCTTGGCGGCACGGCAAGCTGCCGCTCAAGAACGGCGGCGGACGCATCCTGGCCGTGGCGCGCGACGAACGCAGCGACGCCGAGTACCACGCCTACATCCGCGACAAGTTCGCCGGCGTCGAGGAGGCCAAAAAACCGAGCGATGAGGAGTTCGCGCGCTTCGCCGAACTGCTGCACTACCGGCGCATGGACCTGTCGCAGCCCTCGCACTACGCCGGCCTGAAGCAGTGGCTCGATGCACGAGGCGCCGACACGGTGGTGCTGTTCCTGGCCACCGCGCCCAACCTGTTCCCGGTGATCTGCGCGCAGCTCGGTGCCGCGGGCCTGAACGGCCCCAACGTGCGCGTGGTGCTGGAAAAGCCTCTCGGCCACGACCTCAACAGCGCACAGGAGATCAACCGGATCGTGCGCGCGAGCTTCAGCGAATCGCAGGCGCTGCGCCTGGACCACTATCTCGGCAAGGCGGCGGTGCAGAACCTGATGGCGCTGCGCTTCGGCAACGCGCTGTTCGAGCCGCTGTGGCGCCGCGACAGCGTGGCCAGCATCCAGATCACGATTGCCGAGAGCATCGGCGTGGGCACGCGCGGTGACTTCTACGACAAGACCGGCGCCCTGCGCGACATGGTGCAGAACCACGCACTGCAGTTGCTGACGATGATCGCGATGGAGCCGCCTTCGAGCAACGACGCCGACGCCATCCGCGACGAGAAGCTCAAGGTGCTGCGCTCGCTGAAGCCATACACCGCCGAGGGCATCGCGCGCGATGTGGTGCGCGGCCAGTACAAGGCCGGCGCGGTGGGCGGGCAGGCCGTGCCGGGCTACCTCGACGAAGCCAAGGTGCCACCGGGCAGCCACTGCGAGACCTTCGTCGCGCTGCGCACCGAGGTGCAGAACTGGCGCTGGGCCGGTGTGCCCTTCTACCTGCGCACGGGAAAGCGGCTGGCTTCGCGCGATGCGTACATCGTTCTCAACTTCCGCGACGTGCCGCACCCCATCTTTCCTGGCACGCAGCAGGCGAACAAGCTGGTCATCAAGCTGCAACCCGAGGACGGCCTAGAATTGCACCTCCTGGCCGCCAAAGGCGCCACGACGTCCGTGCAGGGCCAGGAGATGCTGACCCCGGTGTCACTGGACCTGGACTTCGACAAGGCCTTCCCGACCGAGCGCGTGGGCGGCTACGAGCGGCTGCTGCTCGATGCGTTGGCCGGGCGGCTGAACCTCTTCGTGCGCAGCGACGAGCAGGAGCAGGCCTGGCGCTGGGTGGAGCCCATCCTCGCCGCCTGGGCCGACGATGCGGCAGGGCCACGGCCCTACATGGCAGGCAGTTGGGGGCCGGCGGCGGCCAGCGCCCTGGTGGCACGCGACGGCAACACCTGGGCCGAGGAGTCGTAGAGCGATGCTCGAACGCATCCGTGCCGCCATCCCGGCCCTGCCCCCCGCCGAGCAGCGCGTGGCCAAGGTGCTTCTGGCCGATGCGCGCGGCTTCGCGACCATGCCCGTGACCGATATCGCCGAACGCGCCCATGTCAGCAAACCCACCGTCGTGCGCTTCTGCCGCAGCGTGGGCTACGCCGGCCTCACCGACTTCAAGCGCAAGCTCGCCGGCAGCGTCAACGAAGGGGTGCCGTTCGTGCACCGCGCCGTCGACGACAACGACAAGGCCAGCGACATCGTCGTCAAGGTTGTCGACAACGCGGTGGCCGCCCTGCTGCGTTACCGCAATGCCGCCGCGCACCGGTCGATGGAGCAGGCGATCGCGGCGCTGGCCGAGACCGGCCGCAACACCGACAAAGGCCGGCGCATCGAGTTCTACGGCGTGGGCAACTCGGGCATCGTGGCCCAGGACGCACAGCACAAGTTCTTCCGTCTCGGCGTCAACTCGGCGGCAGTGAGCGACGGCCATGTGCAGGTGATGAGTGCGACCATGCTGCGAGAAGGCGACTGCGCCGTGATCATCAGCAATTCGGGTCGCAGCCGCGACCTGCTCGACGTGGAGGAGATCGCGCGCCGCAAGGGCGCCACGGTGATCATCATCACCGCCAGTGGATCACCGCTGGCGCGCGAGGCTATGCAGGGCGGCTCACGCCACATCCTGCTGGCGGCCGACCACCCAGAGGACGCCGACCGCTATAGCCCGATGGTTTCGCGGCTGCTGCACCTCATGATCATCGACATTCTCACCACCGGTGTGGCGTTGCGCCTGGGTTCAGCGCGGTTGAAGCCGATGCTCGCGGAGATCAAGCGCAGCCTGCGCCAGCGGCGCTATGCCGCGCGCGAGCCTTCGGATGTACGTGAGCCTTCGGGCATGCGCAAGCCTTGGGACATGCGCAAGCCTAGGGACATGCGCAAGCCCTCGGCCACGCCCGGGCGCGTGACCACAGACAAGCCTGCCGCGGCTTAGGAGCCGGACGGCGCTGCCGGCTTCGAGAGCCCGAGCAGTTCGGTCACACCGTAGAGCTGGGCGAGTTGCGCGAGCTTCTCGGGTACGCTCGTCACCTCGAAGCCGCAACCCGCGCCCAGCGCCAGTCGTCGCGCCTGCAGCAGCACGGCGAGCAACGACGTGTCGAAGCTGCGCAACTCGACGGCATCGATGCACAGCGGTGCCCGCTCGCCACCTTCGGCCACACCTTGCATGAGCGCCTGTTCGGCGCTGCGAGCGAGTGCGCTGGCTTCGGCGAGCGTGGCGACGGCGGGCAGTTGCATGGCGATGGGCGGGGGGTCGGGGCTCGAGCTGCGATGCGGCGTTGCGTCAGCTCTTCGCGCCGGCGGCCGACTTGTTCTGATCGACGAGGCGCGTGATCAGCGCATCGACGCCGCCCGTTCCGCTCAGCACCTGCGCGAACTGCGAGCGATAGCTCTGCACCAACCAGATGCCGCCAACGTTGACGTCGATGATCTTCCACACCTCGCTGAACTTGTCCAGGCGGTAGTCGAGCTTGATCGGTTCGCCCTTGCCGCGCACTTCGCTCTGCACCACGACTTGTGTGCCACCTTGCACCGGCAGGGTCTTGGTGACTTCCACCGACTGGTCGCGGATCTGCGTGAGCGCACCGGCGTAGACGCGCACGAGCAGCGTCTTGAACTCGTTTTGCAGCTTCGTGCGCTGTTCGGGCGTGGCCTCGCGCCACTTGGGGCCGACAGCGCTGCGCGTGACGACCTCGAAATTCACGCTGGGCATGACCTTGGTATCGACGAGGCCGATGATGCGACCGATGTCACCGGCCTGGATGGCCTTGTCACCCTTGACGCTGTCGATGACGTCGATGGAGATCTGGCGCACCAGGAGGTCTGGTGCGGCTGCGGAGGCAACAGCGGCCACCGCAGGCGCGGCGGGCGCCGCTTGTTGGGCATGCACGGGGGCCAGGGCCACGGTGGTTGCGAGCATCACGGTGGCGGAGAAGAGCGTCTTCACAAAGTTCCTTTCACGGGCGGCCCGTCGGAAGTGAGGCCGCGAGTGCACTAAACGTGCCCGCCGGTGCATCGGTTCACTTGGCGAGCCCGACCTTTGGGGGTGAGGCGACGGGCCCTCATTTTTTGGCCTTGCCGTCTTCGGGCTCGTCGTCGAAAGTCAGTGGCGGCGCGCCGTCGTAGACCGCATCGAGGCGGCGTTGCAGATAGGCGTCGCGCACAAAGGAGTAGCGGTCTAGCGCCACCTGGTTGAGCAGCGCGGTGGTCGCGAGCAGATTGGCGCGCGTGTTGAGAACCGCCAACGCGGCCACCGTGTACTGTCCCGCGTTGGTGGAAGGCAGGCTGGCGGGCTCGAACTGCGAGTCGACAACGAAGCCGAAGGTGTCGCGCACGGTGCGCGGGCCGAACACGGGCAGCACCACATAGGAGCCAGGCCCGATACCCCAACGCCCGAGCGTCTGGCCAAAGTCCTCCGAACGGCGCTGCAGGCCCGCCTCGGTGGCAATGTCGAACAGGCCGGCGAATCCGAACACCGTGTTCGTGACCACGCGCATGCCCATCTCGACGCCGCTCTCCAGCTTGCCCTGCAGGAAGTGGTTGGCCGTGGACCACACGTCGCCGATA
The DNA here is from genome assembly GCA_031401195.1 of Burkholderiales bacterium. Taxonomy (GTDB): domain Bacteria; phylum Pseudomonadota; class Gammaproteobacteria; order Burkholderiales; family Burkholderiaceae_C; genus Rubrivivax. The sequence goes on along the minus strand of JANNRI010000086.1, from coordinate 3,576 downwards.
TTGCCGAGCACGTTGTCGATGCCGCGGCGCACGAGTTCGGGCACGACGTCTCGGTAAGCCGTGGCCACGGGCCTGAGCACCGCATCGTCGAGTGCGTCGTTGAAGGCAAACACCTTGCGGTTGAAAGCCTCCCACGGATCGGCCGGGTGGGTGCCGAGCGCCGCGCCGTCGGTCGCGCCTGGCGAGCCAGCTGTGGGCGCCGTTGCGCAGCCCGCGAGAAGCACAGCCAACATCATGGCCGCGGGGCCGAGCCAGCGGCGGACCAGGTTCACTTCTTGGGCTCCGGGGCGGCCGGCGCGGCGCCATTGCCGCCGGCGCTGGCGGTACCCGCATCGGACGCCTTGCCCGAGAGGAACTGGCCGATGAGGTTCTCCAACACCACCGCGCTTTGAGTCTGCGCGAGGGTGTCGCCCGGTGCGAGGTTCTTGTCGTCTCCGCCAGGCTCCAGGCCGATGTACTGGTCGCCCAACAGGCCGGCGGTGAGGATCTTGGCCGCGGTGTCTTTGGGGAACTGGTACGGCCGTTCGATCTCGAGCGTCACCACACCCTGGAAAGACTTCACATCCAGGTTGATGGACTTGACGCGGCCCACCACCACGCCCGCCGTGCGCACCGGTGCACGCGGCTTGAGGCCCCCGATATTGTCAAAGCGCGCCTGCACGGGGTAGGTGTCGCTGCTGCCCACGTTGCCGAGGTTGGCCGCCTTCATCGCCAGGAACAGCAGGCCGGCCAGTCCCAGCAGAACGAATCCGCCCACCAAGGTTTCAATGCCCTTCTTACCCATGATCGTTACTCCGCAACTCGCTGCACCCGGAACTCAGGGCGCCGAAAACATCAAGGCTGTGAGGATGAAATCCATGCCCAGGATCCACAGCGACGAGACCACCACCGTGCGCGTGGTCGCGTACGCCACGCCTTCCGGCGTGGCCTCGGTCTCGTGGCCCTGGTACAGCGCGACCACCGTGCAGATGATGCCGAACACCATCGATTTGAAGACGCCGTTGCCGACGTCGCGCCACACGTCCACCCCCGTCTGCATGATCGACCAGAAATTGCCGCCGTCTACGCCGATCAGCAGCACCGCCACGATCCAGGCGCCGATGATGCCGACCGCCGAGAACAGTATCGCGAGTATGGGCATGGACACGATGCCAGCCACGAAACGCGGCGCCAGCACGCGCTGCTTGGGGTCGATGGCCATCAGCTCGAGCGCGGCGAGCTGCTCGCCAGCCTTCATGAGGCCGATCTCGGCGGTGAGCGAAGTGCCGGCGCGGCCCGCGAACAGCAAGGCGGTGACGACAGGCCCGAGCTCGCGCACCAGCGAGAGGTTGACGATGAGGCCGAGGCTCTCCGCAGCGCCGTAGCGCACCAGCGCGTAGTACATCTGCAGCGCGAGCACGAAGCCCACCGCCAAGCCCGACGACAGGATGATGACCAGCGAGCGGTTGCCGATGGCATGCACCTGCGCCACGACGAGCCCGAAGCGGCGCATCGCCGCCGGCACCGAGCGCAACAGCTCGCCGAAGAAAAATGCGGCGTGGCCCCAGCCGCGCAGGTTGTCGAGCGCAACGGCACCGATGCGGGCGACAAGGTCCATCACGAAGCCACTCCGAAATCGGTGGCCATGTCCGGCGCCGGATAGTGGAACTTCACCGGTCCGTCGGGCTCGCCGCGTGTGAACTGGCGCGTCTCGGGGTCGCTGCTCTCCATCAGCTCCTTGGGGGTGCCGTGAGCCACGATGCGACCGCCCACCGCCATCAGCACGACATAGTCGCTGATGGACATGCACTGGGGCACGTCGTGGCTCACCACGAGCGAAGTGGCGCCGGTGACGTCGTTGAGCGTGCGGATGAGCTTGGCCGCCACGCCCATGCTGATGAGGTCGAGACCGGCGAAGGGCTCGTCGTACATGATGAGCTCGGGGTCGAGCGCGATCGCGCGTGCGAGCGCAACGCGCCGCGCCATGCCGCCGGAGACCTCGCTGATGCGCAGGCTCGCGGCGCCGCGCAGGCCCACCGCATTGAGCTTCATCAGCACGATGTCGCGAATCAGCACCTCGGACAAGTCGGTGTGCTCGCGCAGCGGAAAGGCGACGTTGTCGAACACCGTGAGGTCGGTGAACAGCGCACCGAACTGGAACAGCATGCCCAGGCGCCTGCGCAGGCGGAACATCTGCGTCTTGTCGCGGTGGTCAAGAACCTCGCCATCGAACACCACGCGCCCCGAGTTCACGCCATGCACGCCGCCGATGAGGCGCATCAACGTGGTCTTGCCGCAGCCGCTGCCGCCCAGGATGGCGGTGACTTTGCCGCGCGGGAAGTTCAGCGAGATGTCGTTCAGGATCAACCGGCTCGGGTCATAACCGAACTTGACATGGTCGATCTCGATGAGGGTCTCTTGGCTCAATCGGCGCGGGCCCTGACACGGGCGGTGCTTGAGTGGAGGCCGATTCTGGCATAGGGGACTTCCCGGCCCCGAGGCGCGCGGTCACGTCACTTGGCGCCGTGTGGGCCATCTCAGCGGGGCAGGGTTGACGAGCCCATCAGGAACTCATCCACCGCGCGCGCAGCCTGGCGGCCTTCGCGGATGGCCCATACCACCAGGCTCTGCCCGCGCCGCATGTCGCCCGCCGCAAAGACCTTGTCCACATTGGTCTTGTAGCCCCCGGCTTCCTCGGTGCGGGCCTTGGCGTTGCCGCGTCCGTCCTTGTCGACACCGAAAGCCTCGAGCACCGTGGGCACCGGGCCCACAAAACCCATGGCGAGCAGCACGAGATCGGCCTTCCACTCTTTTTCTGAGCCGGCAACCTCGACCATCTTGCCGCCTTGCCATTGCACCTGCACGGTCTTGAGGCCGGCGACGCGGCCCTTGTGCTTGCTCTTCTTGTGGTCGGCGCCGACGAACTCCTGGGTCGCAATGGCGAAGGTGCGCTCGCAGCCCTCTTCGTGGCTGGAACTGGAGCGCAGCTTCACCGGCCAGTAGGGCCACACGAGCGGCTTGTCTTCCTGCTCCGGCGGCATGGGCATCAGCTCGAACTGCGTCACGCTGGCCGCGCCATGGCGGTTGCTGGTGCCGACGCAGTCGCTACCGGTGTCGCCACCACCAATCACGATGACATGTTTGCCATCAGCCCGCAGCTGGCCCTTGAGCTTGTCGCCGGCATTAACTTTGTTTTGACTGGGCAAAAATTCCATCGCAAAATGCACGCCGTCAAGCTCACGGCCGGGCACCGGCAGGTCGCGCGATTGTTCGGCACCGCCGGTCAGCAGCACGGCGTCAAAGTCTTTTTGAAGCTGTTCCGGGCTAATGGTTTCTTTGGACCAATTGGTAACTTTGCTGTCCGCAGGCAAGTTGCCAACCAGCACGCCGGTGCGAAACACCACACCCTCGGCGCGCATTTGCTCTACGCGCCGGTCGATGTGGCTTTTTTCCATCTTGAAGTCAGGTATGCCGTAGCGCAGCAGGCCGCCAATGCGGTCGTTCTTTTCAAACAGCATCACGTCGTGGCCGGCCCTGGCCAGTTGCTGGGCCGCCGCCAAACCGGCCGGGCCAGAGCCAACGATGGCGACTTTTTTG
>JANNRI010000085.1:0-2191 GCA_031401195.1 Burkholderiales bacterium | reverse complement strand
GAGCCGGTCATTGCTCTTGTGCACGATCTGGTTGATGGCAAACGGCGCCGCTGGCCGCTCCGGGTGAGTCCGGTCCCAGGCGGCCAGGGTTTCGGTGATCTCGGCCAGCCACTCGTCGAGCTGCGACGCTGGCCGCGCATTGAGTGACGGCACGGAGCCGACGATGCCAGCCTGGCATTGCGCGATCACCAATTTGGGATTGCTGATGATGAACAGCGGTGCGCCGATGACGGGCAGGCGCAGCTTGTTGAAGACAGCGGGAACGGACATCAAAAAGACTCCAGGGTCATCTCGTTCACGGCCACGTGGCCCTCGACGATGCTGTCGCGCACGCCCGGCGCTTTGGACAGCAGGTGCTCGGCATAGAAGCGCGCCGTGGTGATCTTGGCCTGCATGAAAGCCACCTCGTGGCCGGCTGCGAGCTGCTCTTCGGCCACCAGTAGTGCGCGCGCCATCTGCCAGCCCGCCATCAGGTTGCCGGCCAACATCAGGTAGGGCACGGAGCCCGCGAACACGGCATTCGGATGCGCCTTGGTCTGCCCGGCGACGAAGTCAACCACCTCGAGAAAGGCCAGGCGTGCCGCCGCCAAGTGCTTGTGCACTGCCATGGATGCTGCGCTGCCGCGCTGGGCAAGCTGGGTTTGCGTGGCCTCGATCTGGCGCGCCATCGCGCGCGCCGTCTGACCCCCATCGCGCGCCGTCTTGCGGCCCACCAGGTCATTGGCCTGGATGGCCGTCGTGCCTTCATAGATCGTCAGGATCTTGGCGTCGCGCAAATACTGCGCGGCGCCGGTCTCTTCGATGAAGCCCATGCCGCCATGGACTTGCACGCCGAGCGATGCAACCTCCAGGCTCATTTCGGTGCTGTAGCCCTTGATGAGCGGCACCATGAATTCGTAGAAGGCCTGGTTTTGCTGGCGCACCTCGGCATCGGCGTGGTGGTGCGAGGCATCGTATGCCGCGGCCGCCACGATGGCCATGGCGCGGCAGCCCTCGGTGTAAGCGCGCATCGTCATCAACATGCGCTTGACGTCAGGGTGGTGAATGATGGGCGCGGCCGCGCTCATCGAACCATCGACCGGACGGCCCTGGACGCGGTCGCGCGCAAAGCTTACCGCTTGCTGGTACGCCCGCTCGGCCAGTGCGATGCCTTGCACGCCCACCGCGTAGCGTGCCGCGTTCATCATGATGAACATCGTCTCCAGGCCGCGGTTCTCCTGGCCGATGAGATGCGCCACGGCCCCAGAGTGGTCGCCGTACTGCAGCACAGCCGTCGGGCTGGCCTTGATGCCGAGCTTGTGTTCGATGCTGACGCAGTGCACGTCGTTGCGCGACCCATCGGGCATGAACTTCGGGCAGATGAAGAGCGAGATGCCCTTGACGCCCTCGGGCGCACCGACCACCCGCGCAAGCACGAGGTGGACGATGTTCTCGGCCATGTCGTGCTCACCATAGGTGATGAAGATCTTGGTGCCGAAGAGCTTGTAGCTGCCGTCGGGCTGCGGCTCGGCGCGGGTGCGCACCGCCGCCAGGTCACTGCCGGCCTGCGGCTCGGTCAGGTTCATCGTGCCGGTCCAGCTGCCGTCGACCATCCTCGGGATGTAGGTCTGCTGCTGCTCGAGCGTGCCGGCCGTCAGCAGAGCCTCGATCGCACCGTCGGTCAGCAAGGGGCACAGGGCAAAGCTGAGGTTGGCACTGTTCAGCATCTCGATGCAGGCCGCGCCGATGGTCTTGGGCATGCCTTGGCCGCCGAACTCGACCGGGTGCTGCACGCCTTGCCAGCCGCCGGCGGCGAACTGGCGGAAGGCCTGCTTGAAGCCGGCCGTCGTCGTGACCACGCCGTCCTGCCACGACGAGGGCTTGACATCGCCGGCCCAGTTCAAGGGCGCGACCACACCTTCGTTGAACTTCGCGCACTCCTCCAGCACGGCCGCCGCGGTGTCGACGTCCATGCCCTCGAATCCCGGCAGCTGCGCCACCGCGCCAAGGTCGGCCAACTCCTGCATGCAGAACAGCATGTCTTTGATCGGGGCGCGATAGCTCATGAGGCTTCCTAACGGTCTTGGTGCTACAGCTTGGCAACCAACTCAGGCACGGCGGCGAACAAGTCGGCCTCGAGCCCGTAGTCGGCCACGCTGAAGATGGGCGCCTCGGCGTCCTTGTTGATGGCCACGATGACCTTGCTGTCTTT
>JANNRI010000084.1:0-21654 GCA_031401195.1 Burkholderiales bacterium | reverse complement strand
CAGCGCCGGCGTGGCCAGCGCTTTGGGCTCGAGCAGTCGCTCATCGAGCGCTGGGTGGCCGCCGTCGAGCGTGGCGCGCGCGAGCATGCCGGACTGGGCCTCGAGCTGGCCCGCTGCGGCGCGTTGATCAAGGGCTACGGCAGCACCAACGAGCGCGGCAAGGAGAACCTTTTGCACATCGTCGACCACCTCGCGTTCGACGTGGCTCGCCCGGCCCCGGCGCGCGCCGATGCCGTGCGTGCCGCGCGCCAGGCGGCGCTCGCCGATGACGCCGGCAGCACACTGGACGCGACGCTCGTGGCCCATGGCGCGCCCGCGCGCGCGCCGCGCGAGCAGTTGGTGCGTTGGTTCAAGCGCCGGCCAGAGACGGCGCTGCCCGCGCGTCGCTGAGCGCCCCCAAGCGCTCCGAAGCGCTCCCGAGCGCTCTTGGCCGTTAGGGCTACGCTTCGGGATCGCGTGGATCCTTCGCACGAAAGCGGCCCAGCGTGGCGGCCACGATGACCACGACACCCACGCCCATGAAGAGGATGCCCCAGGCGCCGATGAAATCGCTGAGGTGCTCCTCGCGCGTGCGCCCGGCATCGAACGGCCCGAACAGCCAGGCCACGAGCATGAACATCGCCACCAGTACGGCGATGGCCACCCTGCGCGGCGTGCCACCACGCCGCCAGGCCACGTGCAACAGATAGCTGCCCGGTCCAAGCACGGCCACTGCCACGATCACGAGGGTGATGATCTCGGCGAGCATGGGACGCGTCGGACTCAGGGCCGGGGAACGCGGGGTCGGGTCAGGGCGTAGAGCCAGTGCGTGGGGCAGGGGGCGGAGACTGGCCCGCTTCAATCCACAGGGCGCCTGGCCAGCAGGTCGCCAATCAGATCCTCGTAACCCGCTGACGCGCGCAGCAGTGCCGCGTCAGCCAGCGGTGGCCCGATGAGCTGCAGCCCCACCGGCCAGCGCCCGTTGTCGTGGAAGCCCGCCGGCACGCTGATGGCAGGCAGGCCAGCAAAGGTGGCGTAGATCGTCACCTCCATCCAGCGGTGGTAGGTGTCCATGGTGCGGCCGGCCACGGTCTCTGGCCAGCTGCGTTGCAGCCCGAACGGCCACACCTGCGCCACCGGCAGGGCGAGGAGGTCGAAACGCTCGAACAGGCCGAGCAGGTGGTTGTGAAAGGTGCTGCGCACTTGCGCGGCGCGCATGAAGGTGCCGAAGTCCAGCGTCTGCGCCTGGTCGTATTCCCACAGCGCCTCGGGCTTGATACGCGTGCGGTTGTCGGGCTTGCCCGACAGCAGCGCGGCCACGTTCGGCGCCACCAGGGCGCGGCGCCACGTCAACCACGCCTCCCACACCGCTTCGGCCGGATATCCGAGCGCCAACGGCTCCACCACCGCACCGGCCCCCTGCATGACGGCCAGCGCCGCTTCGCAGCGCGAGAGGATGCCGGCTTCCATCGCCAGGTGGCCGTGCAGATCGGCCAGCCAGCCGATGCGCAGGCCCTGCACCGAGGCCTCCTGCGCACTCGGCACGAAGCTCTTGGCCTCGGCGGCCAGTGACAGCGGCGCACGTGCATCGTGCCCGGCCTGGGTGCTGAGCAGCGCGGCCACGTCGCGCACCGTGCGACCCATCGGCCCGTCGGTGCCGAGCTGGCTCACCCACAGCTCGGGCTTGGGCCAGGCCGGCACACGGCCCTGGCTCGGGCGCAGGCCGAAGACGTTGTTCCAGCCGGCCGGATTGCGCAGCGAGCCCATGAAGTCGGAGCCGTCGGCCACCGGCAGCAAACGCTGCGCGAGGGCGACCGCTGCGCCGCCACTGCTGCCGCCGGCGCTGACCTGGGTGTCCCAGGCGTTGGGCGTGCGGCCGAACAGCAGGTTGTAGGTGTGAGAGCCCAGGCCGAGCTCGGGCATGTTGCTCTTGCCGATGACGATGGCGCCGCTGGCCTTCATGCGCTGCACGTACACGCTGTCCACCGCGGCCACGGCATCGGCCAGCAGCGGGCTGCCGAGGGTGGTGGGCAGGCCTTGCGCGTGCCCCGTGTCCTTGATGGCTTGCGGAAACCCGTGCATCCACCCGCGCGAGCCCCAGCGGCCGCGGTTGCGCCCGGCCGGCCCGGCGAGTTCAGCATCGCAACGCTCGGCCTCAGCCAGCGCCACATCATCTGGCACGAGGTTGACGAGCGCGTTGAAGCGCGGGTTCAGCCGGTGGATGCGCTCGAGGTAGGCGGCCATGACTTCGCGGCACGACACGGTGCGCTCGTGGATGGCGCGCGACAGCGAGATCGCGTCCAGCGCGGTGATGTCGTCGGCCTGCGCAGGGTGCGGCAGGGGCGGGCTACGCGGACCCGATGGGCCTGATGGGCCTGGAGGGACCGGCGCAGATTGCGGCGTGGTGTCGCGCTGCGTGCTTCGAAATCCGCTCTTGCTGTGTCCTGTGTGGCGCACTGGTTTACCTGCTCATGCGGCCAGCGGCGGCGCTTGGAAGGCGTGGTACTCGCTCTCCAGCCAGCGTGCGAAGGCAAGCACGTCCATGTCGCCGAAAGCGGGCCCGATGATCTGCGCGCCCACGGGCAGGCCACGCGGCTCGTCCTGGCTCAGCTCCAGCGGCACGGCACAGGCTGGCAGCCCCACGAGGCCCGGGTAGCCGGCCCAGAAGAGCGCATCGGTGGTGGGCTGCATCAGCGTGCTGCCGTCGGCGCGCCGCACCGGAATCAGCCGCTCCCAGCGCTCGCCTTGCTGGTTCTGCACGAAGGCCGGTGTCGTGGCGGTGGGGCAGATGAGCAGGTCGTGCTGCTCGAAGAAAGCCGCCCATTGTTGCCGCAAGTGGTCGCGCCGCTGGTCGAACTGCACCCAGGTGCGGTGGGTGGTGGCCACGCCGCGATAAAGCCGTGCCGGATAACTGTCGTCGCCGGCAGCGAGGCGTGCGGCGCGTTCTGCGGAGGTGGCGTAGTCCGCGTCTTCGTAGCGCGCTCCGGTGGCGGCGCGCAGCAGGTGCAGGTACGCCGCGTGCGCTTCGGCGCTGTCCACCGGGCGCGACGTCTCGGTCACGGCCACACCTTGAGCGCGCAGGAAGTCAGCCAGGCGCCCGAGCGCCGCACGCAGCGGCGCGTCGACCGCGGCCTCGGCGTCGTCGGCGACGATCGCCACGCGGCAGCGCCGCGGCGGTGTGCCACGCGTGCGCCAGGTGAGCGGCACGCGCCCGAGCGGCGTGTGCATCGAAAGCGGCTCGCCCAGCACCTCCATGGCCAGTGTGAGGTCGAAGGCGCTGCGCGCCATCGGCCCCACGGCGGTGATGTCGAAGTTGTCGGCGTTGGGCAGCGCCGTGAGTTCGTGGCCGATCTGCGGCAGCACGCCCCAGCTCGGCTTGAGCCCCCACACGCCGCAAAAGTGCGCAGGGTTGCGGATGGAGGCACCGATGTCGCTGCCGAGCTCGAGCCCGGTGAGCCCTGCGGCCAGCGCCGCGGCCGCGCCGCCCGAGGAGCCACCCGGTGTGCGTGTCACGTCCCAAGGGTTGTGCGTGGTGCCGTACACCGGGTTGAAGCTCTGCCAGTCGGCCAGCGACACCGGCACGTTGGTCTTGCCGAAGATCACCGCGCCGGCGGCCTTCAGCCGCTGCACGGTGACGGCATCGCGGGTGGCGCGGTTGTCGGCGTAGGCCGTGTAGCCGTAGGTGGTCGGCAGGCCCGCGACGTTGAACGACTCTTTCACCGTCATCGGTACGCCGTGCAGCGGGCCCCACACCTCACCGCGGGCAAGCGCAGCGTCGGCTTCGCGTGCGCGCTGGCGCGCCCGCTCGGCATCGAGCACAACGATGGCGTTGAGCTTCGGGTTCAGCCGCCCCACGCGGCCGATGTAGTGCTCGAGCAGCTCGAGCGCGCCGATCTCGCGCCGGCGCAGGCGCCGCGCCAGTTCGTGTGCAGGCAGGAAGGCGATGTCACTCATCGACGGCGCTTCGGGGGGGCTTCAAAACCTCGCAAGGTCGGGCCGCGCGATCGGCATCACGCTCTCGAACGCGCGCGCCGCGCGCAGCACCAGCGCATCACCGAACATCGGCCCGACAAACTGCACGCCGATCGGCAGGCCTTCGCTCGTGAGGCCGCATGGCAGGGTACAGGCCGGCTGCTGTGTGAGGTTGAAGGGATAGCTGAAGGGCGTCCAGCCGAGCATGGTCTGCGGGTCCATCGCCTGGTGGCCTGCCGGCTTGGCGTCGAAGGCAGGCACGGCCACGGTGGGCGTGACAACGATGTCCCACTTCTGCATGAACTGGCGCATGTGCGAGCCAAGCGCGCTGCGCCGCAGGTTCAGGCGCTGCACGTCCAGCGCACTCAGCTTGGAGCCGAGTGCCGCCTCGGCGGCGAAGTCGGGGTCGGTCTTCGCTTGCTGATCGCGCGTGAGTGTGTTCCACATCGTCCACGCGCCCACGAACCAGAGGCCGGTCATGATCTCCAGCGGGTCTTCGAAACCCGGGTCGACCTGTTCGACCATGGCGCCGAGTTCGGCCAGCCGCTGCACGGCGCTCGCGCAGGCGGCGGCCACCTCAGGGTGCACGTGTTTGGCGTACCCGAGTGTGGGCGACCAGGCCACGCGCAGGCCGCGCACGCCGTCTTCCAGGCCCGCGCTGTAGTCGTGTGCGCCGTGCGGCGTCTCGGGCGGCAGGCTGGTCCAGTCGCGCGCGTCGGGGCGGGAGATGAGGCTCATCACCAGTGCCGCATCGCGCACGCTCATGGTGTGCGGCCCCAGGTGCGCCACGGTGCCGAAGGGCGAGAGCGGGTAGGCGGGCACGCGGCCGAAGCTCGGCTTGAGGCCGAAGTTGCCGCAGAACGAGGCCGGGATGCGCACGCTGCCCGCGCCGTCGGTGCCGATCGAGATCGGTGCCATGCCCGCGGCCACTGCCGCGGCCGTGCCGCCCGAGCTGCCCCCGGGCGTCTTGTTGCGGTTCCAGGGGTTGCGCGTGATGCCGGTCCTGGGTGAGTTGGTTTCACCCTTGCACCCGAACTCCGGCGTCGCGGTCTTGCCCACCAGCACCACGCCGCCTTCGCGCAAGCGCGCCACCGCGGGGGCGTCCACGTCCCAGGGCTGGTTGGCCTCCACGGTGTGGCTGCCGCGCAGCGTGGGCCAACCCTGCGTGAGGATGAGGTCCTTGATCGAGGCGGGCACGCCGTCCAGCACCGACAGCGGCGCGGCACGCATCCAGCGCGCCTCGCTGGCGCGCGCGGCGGCCAGGGCGTCCTCGGCGCCGACATGGCAGTAGGCGTTGAGCCGCGGGTTCAGTCGTTCGATGCGCGCCAGTACCGCCTGCGTCGCCTCCACCGGCGACAGGCTGTGGCTGTGGTACAGCGAGACGAGGTCGGTGGCGGAAAAATCCGCGAGGTCGGTGGCGCGTGGGCGCATGGCTTCCAGGAACAGTTGGGTCTGGTTGAACACCCGGGTGGCGGTGCGGGTGGCGGTGCGGGTGGTTGGGGCCGCGCGGAGTAGATTCTGGCTCGTCATGGGCCGATCTTCACCGTTGCACTGCCGCCCGGCGCCGGGGATTGCCCTGAGCCCGGGGCCCGGACCGCACTGCATCATGGGGATGGCAATTCCACGAATTCCGCGACCGCCACGAGACCGCACGGAGCCCACCGCATGAAATTCGTCATCGCCCAGATGAAGCACGAGACGAACACTTACTCGCCCGTGCCCACCCCTCTGGCCAGATTTGCCACCGGTGCCGACGTACCGCCCGAGGGCGCGGCCGCGGTGGCCGCCTACCGCGGCACGGGCGCGGCCATCGCGGCCTTCATCGACCTGGCCGAGCAGGCCGGCGCTGAATACACCGTGCCCATCGCCGCCGCGGCGTGGCCGAGCGGGCCGGTGCACGACGCGGCCTTCGAGCACATCGCCGGCCGTATCTGCGCCGAAGTGGCGAAGGGCTGCGACGCCGTGCTGCTGGACCTGCACGGTGCCATGGTCACGCAGAGCTTCGAGGACGGCGAGGGCGAATTGCTCCGGCGCGTGCGCGCCATCGTCGGGCCGAATGTGCCCATCGGCGTGGCGCTGGACATGCACACCAACCTGTACGACGCGATGGGTGCCCACGCCACCGCCATCGCCGGCTATCAAACCTACCCGCACATCGACATGTACGAGACCGGCCAGCGCGCCGGCCGCGCCATCCTGGCGATGCTGGCCGGCAAGGCCCGCCCGACCATGGCCTGGGGCCGCAACGCCATGCTGCCGCACGTCATGCGCCAGGGCAGCGCCGATACGCCCAACCGCGAGTTGCAGGCGCGCTGCAAGCAGATGGAGGCCGAGGGCGCGCTCGCGGCCAGCGTGTTCGTGGGCTTTCCGAACGCCGACATCGAGTTCGCGGGACTGTCCGCGGTGGTCGTCACCGACAACGATGCCGCACTCGCCCGCCGCTGGTGCGACGAACTGCTGGCCATGGCCTGGGAGCAGCGCGAGAAGTTCGTCTACAAGATCGATCCGCTGGCCGAATCGATGAGTCGCGCCAGGCAGCTCGCGGCCCACAAGCCCGCCGACACCGGCCCCATCGTGCTGCTCGACCACAGCGACAACTGCGCCAGCGGCGGCACGATGGACACCATGACCGTGCTCGGCGCCATCCTCGATGCCGGCCTCGAAGACGTGGCCGCCTTCGCGATCTTCGACCCGCAGGCGGTGCGGCAGATGGTGCGTGCCGGCGTGGGCGCGGAGATCACGCTCGCGCTTGGCGGCAAGCTCGACATGCCTGCGATTGGCCTCAAAGGCCAGCCACGCACGGTGAGCGGCCGCGTGCGCTTTCTGAGCGACGGTCGCTACCGCAACCGCGGGCCGATGGCGCGCGGTGAACAAGTCGACATGGGCCCAAGCGCTGTGCTCGACACGGGCAAGGTGCAGATCGTGATCATCAGCGACCACACCGAGCCGCATGACCTGGCGGCGTTCACAGCCGTGGGCATCGCGCCGGAGACCAAGCGTTTCGTGATGCTCAAGAGCCGCGTGCACTGGCGGGCGGGGCTGGGCCCGCTTGCTCATGCGGTGGTGGAGTGTGCGGGCACGGGGGTTTGCACTTCCGACTACGACAGGCTGGCGTTCAAGAAGGTGCGGCGGCCGATCTATCCGTTGGACGCCGCTGCCGCGAGGTAAGCCGGCAGCGCCGGTGGTCGCCTATCGGATTGCCGCGCCGTCGTGCACGCGCATGTTCAGGCGCTCAAGCACCGCGTCGTAAGGGAACGCGGCGCCCGGGTCGACCTTGCGCCGCTGTGCCCTGTCGCAGGGCAGCCTGCCTTGGTCGAGGTCGGAATGGCGCTTGATGCCGTCGGGCGCGATCGGATGGCGGCGCCTGATGTCGCGCAGCAGCGCCACGAGAGACTCGAGCTGGGCCTCGGGAAAAGGGTCGCGCCCATCACCTTCGTTGACGAGTTCGACAGCGATCGAGCGCTCACTGAATCGAAAGACATGGTGCGCCACCTGGTTCTCGGGAACGCTCAAGCGCAGCGTGCCGTCGCGGTCGATCATGTAGTGGATGCCCAGTTGCGGGTGGGCTTCGATCTGGCGCAGGTTCTCGTCGAGCGTGCCGGCGCCGATCCACACCGGGCGCCCCGTGCGGGCATCGCAGGTTGGGCCGCCGGTCGAATGGATGACCACCGTATCGATGGCCAGGCTGCGCGGCCGGCCGGTACGCCGGGCCTGGGCCGCATGGCAGGCCAGGAGCCCCGCCGACGCAGCACAGCCGATGAGCAGCGTTCTCCTCGTCAGCGCGGGCTGAGGCAAGGCGCTGGGCTCGCGCAGCTAGCGCAGTTCAAGCGTCATGAATGCACTGTGCGGGTCGGGTCGGTAGTCGCCGAACGGCCCGCAAAAAGTGAAGCCAAAACTCTCGTAGAGCTGCAGTGCCGGCCGGAAGGCCGAAATCTCCCCAGAGCCCGTCTCGAGGCTCAGTCGCCGATAGCCCCGCGAGCGGGCCACATCGACGATGTGAGCGAGCATGACCCGACCGGCGCCGCGGCGCCGCAGCGCGGTTGGAGTGCGCATGGACTTCACTTCGCCATGCTCGGCCCCCAGCTGCTTGAGCGCGCCGCAGCCGAGCAGGAGCGCCTGCTCATCCCTGCGTTCGTCGTGCCACACGGTCCAGAACGTGATGTCGGGGCTGCGCAGCTTCGACGGGTCCAGCGCATGCACGCTCTCGGGAGGCGAGAGCTCGCGCATGTTGGCGAGGTGCTCGTTCAAGAGCGCGTGTACCTGCGGCCGGGAAAGGTCGTCCAGTTCAATGCGCATGAGGTGCGTGTGCGCCCGGCTCGACCATCACCTGGACGGTGGGCACGCCCGAATCCGGCCTGCGCCTGGGACGCTGATCAGAATGAGAGTTCAAGCCCGGATCGGCCTGAGCCTGGCGTAGCGAGACTCGAGCGCTTTCGCGTCGGTCATGCGCAAGGCCACTTGCACGCGCTCCCAGAAGGTCAGGGTCTGGAGTCGCCCATCGGGAAACCTCAGCACGGTGCCGAGGATCGGCTCGTCCTCGATCCTCGACTCTTCGAAGTCCGTGCTCAAGAACATCGGTTTCATCATCAGCACCTCGCGACATGAACCGGCAGCAGCAAGGGGCGCCGGAACCCGATATGTAACGAGCAGTATTTTAGATGGCGACGGTGGCGGGACGTCACGCTCGGCTGCGGGTTGGCCGCGACTGTTACTCATCGCGGGAGTGAGCGCTCGGGTCGGTGGTGCGGCGTCAAGGCCGCGCGCGCATCGCCTGAGGCAGGCGCTGCCATGGCAGGTCGCCGGGGTCGGCCGCCATCGGTCCGGCGGCCTTGCCCACCAACACGTGGCTGGCATTGGGCTGGAAGTCGGCTCGGAAGTGCACCGAGCTCTTCACGACGATGAGCCGCATCTGCTCGGCATGGATGCCCACCATGCGCAGCAATTCGCGGTCGAGCAGTTGTTTTTTGCCACTCACCACGGCCACGCGGATGCCGTCGATCTCGAGGCAGGCACTCGGGCCCAGGCCCACCGTGAGGCCGGTCATCATCGGGCCCTTGAGCGTGACCTTGCCGTCCGAAAGCGCCAGCACCTTGAAGCGGCCACGCACCGGTGCATCACTTTGGCTGCCGGTGAAGGTGGGCACCGCTTTGCCCAACGCCAGCTCGATTTCGGCGCCCAGGCCCGCCTCGTGCGCGGCGCGGCCGGCGGCGGGGTCGAACATCATGCCCAGCGCCACCTGGCCAGGCAGGCGCTTGCCCGCACCCTGCGCCAGCAGCGCGTGCAGCATGCCCGTGGTGTTGCTGTCGCCGCCGGCGCCAGGGTTGTCCTGCGTGTCGGCCAGCACCACGGGTTTGTGCGCGGTGGCCGCCAGCGTCAGCGCCTGCGCCACGGCGTCGCGCGCGGACAGCACGGTCACGCGCCATTGCGCTGGCTCGGCGGCACGGGCGTAGAGTTTTTCCACGGCCGCCTCGGCACGCGCGCCATGGCCCCACAGCACGGGGCCGCATTCGTCGAAGTCCGCCGCCGGAAAGCCGGGGCAGAAGCTGAGCACGGCACCGTACTCGCGGTCGAGCGCCTTCAGCTCTTCGTACAGCGACTGCGCCGGCTCCAGGAAGGTGCTCTGGGCATTGAGCGGGATGAGATAGGGAAAGCGCCGCGCGTGTGTCGGCTCCTTCACGCCGGCCCTGAAGCGGCGCGCCAGCAGCTCGGCCGCGAGCGCGCCGGTGTCGGCCATGTCCACATGCGGGTAGGTGCGGTACGACACCAGTGCATCCGCCAGATCGAGCATGCGGCGCGTGACGTTAGCGTGCAGGTCCAGGCTCGCCACGATGGGCAAACTGGCGCCAACGATGGCGCGCAAGCGCGCAAGCAGTTCGCCTTCGCTGTCGAACGCGTGCTCGGCCACGGCGGCGCCGTGCAGGTCGAGGTAGATGGCGTCCAGGCCGCCACGGTCGCGCGCGGCACGGACGTCTTCGCAGATGGCCGCGGCGATGCGCTCGAAGGCGTCTTCGGTGACATACGACGACGGGATCGCACCGGCCCAGGCCGAGGGCACGAGCGTCCAGCTCGCGCCGCCCACCCGCCTGGCGGCATCGATGAAACCGGCCACCGGGATATTGATGCCCGAGAGCTGGTCGACCATCGCCTGCCCGCGCACGAACGCGGGGAACGAGTCGCCGCGCGTGAAGGCAGCCCAGTCGGCCAGGCTCGGCGCAAAGGTGTTGGTCTCGTGCTGATAACCGGCGATGAGGATGCGAGGCATGACGTGGTGTGGGGATGATGACGACGGGCATCGAGCGTAGCCGATGCCGATGCCGATGCCGATGTCGAAGCCGATGCCGATGTCGAGGCCAAGCCAGCCTGGCCTGGGAAGATGTCAGCTGGGCACCACTGGCGCCGCGAGCAACGCCAGGATGAGCAGCAACGGGCTTGGGCTTGGGCCGGCAGCTTTCCAGGTGAGTGGAAAGTTGCCGCCGTAACGCCGCGGCTACGGCACGCCGTTGCGTCCGTGGGTGAGAAAAGCCGGGCGCGTCGACAGCCGCTCGTAGTAGGCACGCACGGCGGGCAGCGCGGCATGTTCGATGGGTGTGGAGATCCAGCGGTGCGTGGCCAGGCCCAGCACGATGTCGGCGAGCGTGAACGTGCCGCCTGTGGCGTATGCGCCCGTTGCGCGCAATGCGCCTTCGAGAAAACCCATCTGCCGGTTCCACTCCGCGGCGCTGCGCGCGATGGCCTGTGGATCCGAATGCGCCGGGCTCTTGCGCACCAGGCCCATGAAGGCGGTACGCCAGGCGTTGTTGAGCTCGGTGGCCATCCAGTCCATCCACATCTCCACCTCGGCGCGCGCGGCCGGCGCGGTGGGTAGCAGGTCGTGGCGCTGCGCGCTCGCGGCCAGGTATCGGCAGATGGTGTTGCTCTCGCGCAGCACGAAGCCTCGGCCGCCGTTGGCCTCGGCATCGCGCAGCACGGGCACGAGTCCCATCGGATTGAGCGTGCGGTACTCGGCGCTGTCGAGTTCCAGGTCGCCTAAGCCCCAGGGCGCATGATGGATCTCAAGACCGAGCTCGGCGCAAGTCCACAACACCTTGCGCACATTGATGCTGTTCGGGCGGCCGAGGACTTCGAGCAAAGGGTGGCTCCTGGTGGTCATAGGCCAGCGCTTGGCGCTGGACGCGGCGCCTAGACGACGCCTAGACGCGTCTGGGCGCGCTTGGTGCGCCTGAAGCGTTCGATGGGCCTGCGCTGTTGCCGGCTTTCGCCGACTTCTCGGCCGCCGCCTGCTGCGCGCGCAGCGCCTTGGCGGCGGCATAGCGCGCCAGGCTGTCCGCGGGCCAGGTCTTGGCCGCGTCGTAGTAGGCGCGGAAGGCTGGGGCGCCCGCGCCGATCTCGAGCCAGGGCTGCTTCGAGCGCACGTAGATGTGCGCCAGCGGCGGCAGGCGGCGGGGCTCGTCGAGCGTGCCCACGCGGACATAGCGTGTCACCGCGCTCTTGCGCGAGCCGTGCTCGTTCCACATCGCTGTGCGGCACGCAGGGCAGCGGGCCACCCAGTGCTTGTTGCCGCTGTCGGTGGGCACCTGCACAAACTCCGCCTCGCCGGCCGTCACCGAAAAAGCGTTGAACTCGATCATCGCGTGGTGTGCAAAAGGCCCGCCCGTCTCGCGCTGACAGCGCTGGCAATGGCAGCAGTGCACGAACATCGGTTCGCGCTCGAGGCGGTTACGCACCTGGCCGCAGGCGCAGCCGCCATCGTGGGTGGGCTCGATCATGGTGGGCTCATTCTGCCAACGATGCGGGCCCGCGACCCTCACTTCCAGCGCAGAGGCTCGATCTCGAAGTGCCCGCCTTCGCCGCTCAGGGCGAGCGAGCCATCCTGGATCGTGGCCTGCCACACCATGCTGCGCTCGACCTGCTTGGCCAGCGCCTGCATGGCTTCGGCGGGCAGGCGCCACACCTCCAGGCGCGGCAGTCGCGCCAGGCGCCCTTCGACACCACGCCACCAGATCTCCGCGGCGGCGGAGAACGGGTAGGCCACCACCAGATCGGCCTGGCTGCAGGCCTTGGCGAGCGGCTTGTCATCGGGCTGGCCGGTCTCCACCCACACGCGCCTGCGGCCGGTGAAATCGGTCAACACGACATCGGGGTCGTCGGCGTCCGACAGGCCTTTGCCGAACGTCCAGTGGGCGTCGCCGCCTGCGAGCGTGTTCACCTGGTGCGCCTGCAGCGCCAGCGCCACCAGCCGCACCATCAGGCGCTCGTCGGTCTCGCTCGGGTGGCGGGCCAACGTCATCGCGTGGTCGGCGTAGTAGCCGTGGTCGATGTCGGCCACCTGCAGCTGGGCCTTGAAGATCGTTGCCTTGAGGGCCAATGGGAGCTTTCGTTGAATGCGTCGAGCGCTAGCGAGCGCGTGTGGTGAGCTGCCCCAGCGTGCGCCCCACGCGCCACACGAGGAAGGGCATGGTGAAGATGACGAGCATCGCAACGAGGAAGATCCCGGTCGTATTCATCGGCGGGCGCGATTCTGCCCCACGGGTTCGGGGGGGCTTGCGGCGAGTCGGCGCCAGCAAAATTCGCGCTGTGCAACTCGTTCGACTTCAAGACGCGCCGCGACATGAGTTCGTGGACGTGCCTGACCAGGTGGCCAGGCACGAGGCATCGCGCGCCAAGGCCCTTGCCGCACCGGTGATGGCGCTGCACTCCGGTTTTCATCCACCACCTGCCACCGCCGCGGACCATGCCGCCAGCGGTGTGGTCACCTACGACCTGCTTTCGGGCACCGAGGGCGCGCGCGACAACCATGGCTTGCAGCTCGTGGAGACGAGCGGCGGCTGCAGCCGGCCGGCCCACAGACACAACTTCGAGCAAGTGCGCGTCATGCTCGAAGGCAGCTATGGCTACGGCCCCGGGCTCGTGCAGAACGCCGGCAGCGTGGGCTACTTTTGCGAAGGCATCACCAGCGCGCAGACGATCACGGGCCGCAGCCTGATGCTGCTGCTTCAGGTGGGCGGCCCCTCGGGCGCGGGCCTGATGAGCCGGCGGCAGTCGCGTGACGGCATCGCCGCGCTCGGCGAACGGGGCCGCTTCGAAGACGGCCAATTCACCTGGTACGACGCGCAAGGCATCAAGCAACAGAAGGACTGCTACGAAGCCGTGTGGGAGCAGGTGCACGGCCGGCCGATCCACTACGCGCGGCCGCAGTACTCGGCACCGGTATTGATGGACCCCGAGCGCTTCGCCTGGGTGCCGATGCCCGCGAGCAGTGGCGTGTGGCTGCGCACGCTGGGCCGCTTCAACGACCGCGGCCTGGCCATCACGCAGCTCAAGATG
Source organism: Burkholderiales bacterium (assembly GCA_031401195.1). Classification (GTDB taxonomy): domain Bacteria; phylum Pseudomonadota; class Gammaproteobacteria; order Burkholderiales; family Burkholderiaceae_C; genus Rubrivivax. The sequence continues at coordinate 8,379 of JANNRI010000084.1, read as the reverse complement.
GCGCCTGGCGCAGAGCTGCTGCTGCCGCGCGGCGACCAGATACTGCTGCTGTGCTGCACGCAGGGCGGAGGGCGCGTCGAAGGGCGTCCCTACGAGCGCCTGACGGCTCTGCACATCGAGGCGGGCGAGGCGCCCCGTGTGCGCGCCACCCGCGAGTCGATCTTCTTCGGTTTCGAGCTGCCGCTGTTCGATTGAGGCGGCCGGCTGGCGCTACGCCCGCGCCTCGAAGCCCTGCAGCACCGCCACCGTGTTGCTGCCCACCTCGTCGGTGGCATATCCGCCCTCGAAGACGAACAGCGCCGGCTGCGGCAGGCGCTGCAGGCGTCTGCCGATTTCGAGGTAGTCGCCCTCGCGCAGCAAGAACTTCGAGATCGGGTCGCGCTCGAACGTGTCCACGCCGAGCGATACGACCACCGCCGTGCTGCCCGAAGCCGCGATCGCATCGAGCGCCTGCTCGAGCGTTGCCAGGTACGCGGGCGCCTCGGTGCCTGCGGGCAGCGGCAGGTTGAGCGTGGCGCCGAACCCGTCGTCTTCGCCGCGCTCGCTGGCATGGCCGCTGAAATAGGGGTAGTCGTCGTGCGGGTCGGCGTGCAGGCTCGTGAAGAACACGTCGTCGCGCCGCCAGAAGATGGCCTGCGTGCCGTTGCCGTGGTGGTAGTCGATGTCGAGCACGGCCACGCGTGCGTGGCCCGCCGCGCGCAGCCGCTGGGCCGCGATGGCGGCGTTGTTGAGGTAGCAGTAGCCACCCATCGCGCGCGCCGAGGCGTGATGGCCAGGCGGTCGGCAGATGGCGAACGCCGCTTTAGCGCCCTGCGTCAGCGCCTCGGTCGCGGCGATGACGCACTGCGCACTCCAGTAAGCCGCGGTCCAGGTGCCCTGCACGATGGCGCAACCGGCGTCGATGGAGTAATAGCCCAGCTGCCCTTCGATGTGGCGCGGCCGTTCGGTGGGCATGCCAAGACCGGCGTGCCAGATCATGCCCAGCGCCGGGTGCTTGCGCCCGAGCGCCCGCCAGGCATCCCAGGCGCCGCGCAGGAACTCGATGTAGTCGGCGTCGTGCACGGCGAGGAGGGGCGCCAGGCCACCGTCAGCGGGGTTGTCCAGCCGGCCGAGGTCGGCCATCAGGTAGGCATCACGCACGCGCTCCGCGCGCACGGGCAAGTCGAAGCCCGCGACGAACTGGCCGCCGATCAGTTCGCCATGACCGTGGTGGGCCAGGTGGTGGTCGCTGTACCAGGCGTCCATCCGGCGGGGCAGCTCAGCGCGCGGCGATGCCGATCGCACCGCCCTCGATGCGGGTCCAGCCCGAGCCGTTCCAGTAGTGCACGCTGTTGCCGCCCGGCACGGCGTCGACACCAATCACCCAGGCCGTGCCCGTGGCGGATACCGCGATGTCCTTGGCACGGCCGGGCAGTTCGACCCAGTTGCCACCCGTGCGGTTGTAGATGCGGCCTTCGGAGTTCACGACCCACGGCACACCGTCCGGGCCGACAGCAATGCGCACGGCGGCGCCATCCACGCGGGTCCAGTCCGAGCCGCTCCAACGGTAGATGGCTCCGCCGCCGGGGCCGCTGTCGGTACCGATGATCCAGACGTCGCCGTTGGCGCCGGCGCCGATGTCTACCGCCCGACCGGGCAGTTCGCGCCAGGCGCCGCCGCGGCGCTGGTAGATGCGCCCATCGGCATTGACCACCCATGGCTCGCCGCGCGGATCGACGGTGATGCGCACCGCGCCGCCATCGACCTGCACCCAGTTCGAGCCCTGCAGGCGCCAGATGCCAAAGCCCCCGGGGGCGTTGTTCGTGCCGATGACCCAGGCCGAACCATCGGCGCCGACGCCGACGTCGTTGGCCAGGCCAGACAGCTGCTGCCACGTCCGCCCGTCGCCGCGGAAGATGTTGCCCGCGCTGTTCACCACCCAGGGCATGCCCACCTGGCCCACGACCGGGAGTGGCGCGACGCCCCCACCTTGCACCATCTCGATGCTGATCACATCCTGCGGGCTCACCGGCACACGATGGACGGCGCCGTCGCGCGTGCGGATGACCACGTCGGCCAAGGCAGGCCAGGCAAGAACGATCAGGAGGGCTGAGATCAGACTTTTCATGACATGGCTCTGCGAGTGTCGGATGACGTTACACCGCCCGCATGCGCTTGACCATTGGTGGCTGGCGCCATCGACCTCTGGCGCCGTCCGAAGGTTCAGGCCGGCGGCATCCAGCGTTGCAGACTCGGGGGCAGCGTCCGCCGCAGCGCGGCCTGCAGACGCTCTTCGTTTCGCTGGTACCAAATGCCCACCGCGATGACCGCGAAACCGATCAGCGTGAGTGCGATGGGGAACAGCAGGCTGTCCCTGAACACCTTGTAGCTCAGGTACCCGAGGTAGCCGGCCACGCCCAGGCCGCCGAGGATGGTGAAGATGCGCCGCTGAAGAATCGCGCCAAGGAAGACGAAGCCGAGGTTGAGCAGGGCATAGAGCAGCTTGTCGAGCTCGCTGTTGGAACGCCGCGAACTCAAGGCGCACCAGAAGGTGAGCATGCCCAGCAGGTAGAGCCAGAACGCGTAGTCACGGCCGCTGCCACCCGGCGCCCGGCTGCGTGCATCGACCCAGAAGCCGAGCAGCGCCATGAGCAAGCCGAAGACCATCGAGAAATCGCGGTAGAAGGTCCAGGTTTCTGTGCTCGAGCCCGGGGCGACGATGAGCCGTGCGAGGTCCATGCTCATGTACCAGAGAGTGATGGCCACCGGCATCATCAGGAACGGATAGCGCAGCCACCACAGCGCCACGGCAGCGGCGGCCAGCGTGGCCAGCTCGAGCGTCAGCCACCGCCAGTCGATGAGCGTGTGGTACTGCTGAAGGCGCGCCGGCGCGCCGGCGGCGAGCTCGGGCCACAGGCCGAGCGCATGTTGCACGGACCAAGTGGCCAGCGGCACCAGACACACCGCGATGGTGGCCAGGATGCCGGCGGGGATGGCCAGGCCTTTGCCGTCGAGCCAGCGCGCCCCGGCCACGCAGGCGGCCGCGTAGACCACAGCAATCGCGCACAAGCCCCAGGGCCCGATGCGCTCGAAAGCCTCGGTCATGAACAACGTGGCCGCGCCAATCGCGAGCAGGCCGCCGAAGTAGTAGAGCAGATGCGTGAAGCCAAAGCGGGGCGATTCGATGCCGTTCGCGGACGTGCCGGGGCCGATTTTTGCGGCGACGCTGCCCGCTATCGCTGCGGCGCCGACGCCGGCGGCCAAGTGGCCCCACAGCGCCGGCACCGCGGCCGGCAGCAGCAGGCCCTGGCGCGCGGCCTCGTCCAGGTCGTCTCGGCGAATGATCAGCGTGCGCTCGGCGTTTTCGCGTTCGTTCAATTTAGGCTCCGGCAGGGGCGGCGGCATGGCTGAAGCATCGCGCTCAGCCCGGGCCGCGGCCGTCGGGGGATTCTCGCGCTGGCTGGGCGGGTATGCGCTCGGCCGCGTGTTGATTGCGCGAGCGCTGTCCTTCGCGCCTTGCCACCCACAACGTCGCCGTCGCGATGACGGTGCCACCCAGCAGCGTGGTTTCGGTCGGCACATCGCCGAAGATCACGAAGCCGAAGAAGGCCGACCACAGCAGATCGAGGAACCTTGCCGACTGCGTGGCCGAGATGTCCGCCGCGGCGAAGCTGCGCGTGAGGCAGTAATGGCCCGCGCTGCCGAGCAGCCCGCAGCCGAGGAATGCGAACCACTGCCCGGCCGCCAGCGGGCCCCAGTTCCACAACGCCAGCGGCAGGCTGAACAGGGTGACCGTGATCGACTGCCACACGAGGATGACGCCCGCTGTCTCCTGTCGCGTGAGCGCCTTGGTGATGAGGAAGCTCGCGGCGAACAGCGGCGCGCTGGCCAGCATCACGAGGTGCCAACCGCCGCTGGATGCGCCCCCGGTTGCGCCACCGGATCCGCCGCCGCCCAGCCCCAGCTGCGGACCGACCACGATCAGCACGCCGGCGAAGCCGAGCACCGTGGCCACCCAGCGCTCCCAGTGCATCGGCTCGTTGAAGAAGAGCCGTGCGCCGATCATGATGAAGATGGGCCCGGTGAAGCCGATGGCCGTGGTGTCCGCCAGCGGGATGCGCGGCAGCGCCAGGAACCACAGCACGAGGCCCACGGTGTGCGCGCCGCCGCGCCAGAACTGGCCCACGATGTCCTTGGCCCGGTAGTTCGCCGGCCCTCGCCACAGCACCACCGGCAGCAGCACCAGGAGGCCCATCGCATAGCGCATGAACTGCGCCTGCATCGGGTCGACCGACTGCGCCAGCAAGCGCATTGATGCATTGAGCACCGAGAACAGCAGCCCCGCCGCACTCGTCCACAGCAGGCCGCGCGTGGTGGGGCTCCAGCCGGCGGCGCGCCGCTGCAGCCGTTCCAGTGCCGTTTCAGCGTGCAGGGGCGGCGGCGCGGGCAGGGGCAAACAGGTCTTCCATCGCGCGGCGCAGCCGGTAGGCCTCGGTGCGGGTGTCGACGGCCACGTCGTCCCAGGTGAGGCTCTCGCCTTGTTTGACGGGCCGCAGCACCTTCACGTCATGCGCCAGGCCGAGCGGCAGGCCACCGCAGCCGTTCAGCTTCAGCGAGCGCGCGGCCGGCAGCAACTTGCCCCACACGGTGTAGCCGCCTTCGCCGTCGAGCATCTCGCCCGGCTTCAGGTCGCGCTTGGCCGTGGCCACCACATCGGCGCGCCAATCCGTGGCCACGCCGGTGGGCTCGCCACGCAGCGCCACGCTCGCCACCGACACGCCCACTTCGAGCCCGATCAAGTGCCAGCGCTTGTAGAGCGTGAAGTAGCGCCCGCTCGGGTCGGTGTGCGCGTTGTACTCCTCGAAGCAGTGGCGGATGTACTCCGTCTCGCCCTCTACGGTGACCCACACGCCCATGCGGATGTCGTAGGGGATGACGCGGCCGTCGGGCTCGAGGCTGGAGATGACCTCGACCATGCCCTTGCCCTCGAGCACGCCGCCTTCGCTTTTCGGCCGCGTGACGCGCGGAATGTCGGCCACGCTGGCCGGCGGGTAGAGCAGGCCGTTGCTTGGCACCGCCAGGCCCGTGGCGTTGGACACCGCTGCGCTCTCGATGCTGGGCTTGCTGCCGTCGAGAAAGCTGTTGAACATCTTTGGGTTCAGGCCCCCGCGCGCCGCCTGCTCGGGCGTGAGGCCGTAGTGGTCCCACACCGTCTCGGGTGTGCTTTGCGCGAAGTGCGGCAACCACTTGTGCCCGCGCCCGGCCGCCACCACCGGGAAGCCGCAGGTGCGCGCCCAGTCGACGAGATCGCAGATGAGCGCCGGCTGGTCGCCGAAGGCGAGCGAATACACCACGCCTGCCTCGGCCGCGCGGCGCGCCAGCAGTGGGCCGCAGAAGGCATCGGCCTCGACGGTGACATTCACCACTGGCTTGCCGTTCTTGAATGCGGCCAGGCAATGCTCGACGGCGGCGATCGGGTGGCCGGTGCATTCCACCACCACATCCACCGCGGGATGCGCCACCAGCGCCTGCCAATCCTCGCCCACGTGCGTGCGGCCTTGTGCCACCGCTTCGTCGATGGACTTCGCGCCCGTGGCTTGCGCGGGCCAGCCCACGCGCGCGAGATTGCTGCGCGCAGCGGCCGGCGAGAGGTCGGCGATGGCCACCACCTGCATGCCCGGCGTGCGCGGCACCTGCGCGAGATACATCGAGCCGAACTTGCCGGCGCCGATCAGGCCCACGCGCACCGGCCTGCCGGCGGCGGCGCGCTGCTGCAACTTGGCGTACAAGTTCATTGGATGGGGTCCGGCGAGGTTTCGAGGGCGCTGCGCGGCATGCCTTGCCCCCAGGGCAGGTCCACCGGGGCCTGCACAAGCAGGCAGTCGTCGGCCAGGCATTCGATGGCGCTGAACTGCCGGTGTGCGATGTACTCAGGCCTCTTGAAGCGGCGGATGTGGTTGCTCACCGCGCACAGGCTCAGGTAGACGCTGACACGGTTCCACGGGCTGAGGTTGCTGGTGCTCGCATGGACGAGGCAGGAGTGGAAGACGATCATCGAGCCGGCTGGACCCTTGGGCGAGACGATGCCGCCCTTCTTTCCGCCTGCGCGCTCCACCAGCTGCGAGATCAGCGCAGGGTCGATCGTCCACAGTGGGTAGCTCGTCGTCGTCAAATCATGCCCCGCTTCCAGCACGCCCCGTTTGTGGCTGCCCGGGATGAACATCAGCGGACCGTTGAACTCGTTCACGTCGTCCAGGAAGACGGCGATATTCATCGCCCGCTCCGTGGGCATGAGGTCTTCGTTTTTCCAGGTGCCGTAGTCCTGGTGCCATTGCCACACGTCGCCCTCGAAGGCCATCTTGCCGTTGATCTTGAACTGGTGCATGTACAGCTTCTCGCCCAGAAGCTCCTCCACCGGCTGCACCATGCGCGGGTGGCGCGCAAGCCGCGCGAACGGTGCGCTGACCATGTGCGCGGCAAAGTTCGTGCGCACCGCCTCGCTGCCCTTCTCACGCACGTTGTAGGCCTCGCGTCGCGCGTAGAGCGCGGGCACCTCGGCGTTGAGGAGGGCCACTTCCGCGGCGCTGAACTGGCCGGGGAAGAAGAGGTAGCCGTCGCGGTCGAACGCGGCCTTCTGCTCAGGCGTGAGATGCATGGTTTGGGGTCTCCACAGGTAACGCGGGGGGCAGGTCGGGCCGCAGCCGCAGCAGGTGCTGGCACATGAAGTCGGCCGCCTGCTGCGTGTGGCGGCCCATCAGGCGTTCGGCCACGCTTGCGATGGCATCCACGAGCGCGTGGCCGACCTGCTCGACATAGTCGGGCGCGGCTTCGATGCGCTTCAGGCCCACGGGCATGCGGACATGCTAGCGTGTGTGAGGCACTCTGGATGGCTTGCGCCGCCATCCGTAGGGCAAGAACCGGGCGCCGTTCGAGGGCCATCCCGATTTCTGGGAGCAGGCTCCGGCGCCCCGGGGCAGACTGACATCACTGCGAGGAGACCCCGTCATGACACTGGCCTTGTTCGGCGCCACCGGCCGCACCGGGCGCCTCGTGCTGGCGCAGGCCCAGCGGCGCGGCTGGCCCGTGCGCGCGCTCGTGCGCGGCGCCTCGCTCCTGCCCGCCGCCGCCGGCCTCGCGCTGACCGTGGGCGACGCGCGTGACAGCGCCGCCATCGACGCCGTGTTGCGCCCCGGCCCGGGCGGCGAGCCCGTGCGCGCCGTGCTCTGCACGCTGGGCATGCACGACTTCTCGGTGCCCGCCACCGATTTCTCCGACAGCGTGTGCGCCATCGTCGCCGGCATGCAGCGCCACGGAGTGCAGCGCATCGTGGCCGTGGCCTCGGGCGCAGCGCTCGACGCCGCGCGCGGTGGTTACCGGGGCGAGCACGGCGCGCCCGAGATGCTGCGCCACGTCATCGCCGAGCACCTGCGCAACCACCGCACGCTGCGGCAGGCCGGCGAGCTGCACGGCCTGCGCTGGACGCTGATGTGCCCACTGAACCTCGTCGACGACATCCCCGCCGGCCGCGCGTTGCGCGCCTACGAAACACTGCCCGGAGGCAGTGCCGAGACCGGCATGCCCGATCTGGCCGAAGCGATGTGCGACCTGCTCGACGACCCCACGTCGATTGGCCAGCGCGTGGGCATCGTGAGCTTGCGGTCTTGAGCACCTCGGGCCCGCGGAAAAGTTGAGCCCAGCACCATGATCGACAAGATCGTCGCCACCCCCGCCGAGGCCCTGGCCGACGTGCCCGACGGCGCCACCGTGATGATCGGCGGCTTCGGCACCGCCGGCTTGCCCAACGAGCTCACCGAGGCGCTCATCGCCCAGGGCGCGAAGGACCTCGTGATCGTCAACAACAACGCCGGCAACGGCGACCACGGCCTGGCCGCGCTGCTCGCCGCCGGCCGCGTGCGCAAGGTGATCTGTAGCTTTCCCCGCCAAGCGGACAGCTGGCATTTCGACCGCCTCTATCGCGCTGGCCGGCTCGAACTCGAACTCGCGCCGCAGGGCAATCTCGCCGAGCGCATCCGCGCCGCGGGCGCCGGCATAGGCGGCTTCTTCACGTCCACCGGCTACGGCACCGAACTGGCCAAGGGCAAGGAAACGCGGTTCATCGACGGACGCTGGATGGTGCTCGAAAGCCCCATCCACGCCGACTATGCGCTCATCAAGGCCGAGCGCGGTGACCGCTGGGGCAACCTCACCTACCGCATGACGGCGCGCAACTTCGGCCCCATCATGGCCATGGCCGCCAACGTGACGGTGGCCAGCGTGCACGAGATCGTCGAACTCGGTCAGCTCGACCCGGAGGCGGTGGTGACGCCAGGCATCTTCGTGCAGCGTGTGGTGAAGGTGCCGCGCGTGCAGACGGGGGCGGTCGGCCCCGCCACCGGCGGG
>JANNRI010000083.1:0-6488 GCA_031401195.1 Burkholderiales bacterium | reverse complement strand
GGCGAGCGCTCCACCACCGTCACCTGCGCGCCCAGGCGCCGCATCACCTGCGCGAACTCGAGGCCGATGTAGCTGCCGCCGACGATCACCAGGTGCTCGGGCACGGCGTCGAGCTGCATCACGGACACGTTGTCCAGGGTCGGTATCTCGTGCACGCCGGGCAGATCGGGCAGCACGGCGCGGCCACCCAGGTTCAGGAAGATGCGTGGCGCCGTCAGCACCCGGCCGCCCACCTGCAGCGTGCGCGGCGCCGTGAAGCGCGCTTCACCGACGATGACCTCGGTGTGCTTCAACCCGCGCATCCAGCCTTCGACGCCTTCGGTCGAGGCCTTCACGATGGCGTCCTTGCGCGCCTTCACGCGCGCCATGTCCACGCGCAGCTCGCCGCCGGTGGCAAAGCCGAACTCCGCGCCGCGCCGCGCCATGTGGATGGCGCGCGCGCTGGCCACCAGGGTCTTGGTGGGGACGCAGCCGACGTTGACGCAGGTGCCGCCGAAGGCGCCGCGTTCGATGACTGCCGTGCGCAGGCCCTCCTTGGCGCAGCGCGCCGCGAGGGCCGGGCCGGCCTGGCCGGCGCCGACGACGATGGCATCGAAATGTTCTGCACTCATGATCGGGCCTCCGTGGCGCAACAGCGGGCGCTCTCGCGCCTGTATGGTCGCACTGGCGCAGCGCAGCTTACAGGCGATGCCCTCAGGTCCACCAGACTCGCGGCGGATTGGCGGGCAGGCGCCAGGCCAGGCGTCGCCACGCGGCGCGCACCTGTTGCAACAGCGCCATCACGGGCTCGACCCTTTCGGCGAGCGCGCGCAAGACGATCACGCCCGCATGCGGGCCGGTCACGCCGCAGCGCGCGGCCAATGGCGAAGTGCCGGCACATTCGCGAGCCGCTGCGAGCAAGGCTTCGCGCTGTGCGTCGGACAGCGGCGAGCCGCTGGCAAACCAGGCCGTGGCCATCACGCGCCGGCCAGCCAGGCCCAGCGGCGATTCGAGCAGGCGCGTGTCGCTTGCGGCAATGCGTCCGCGCTCCAGCCAGCGGCCGGGGATCTCGAGGTGCTGCGTGAAGTGGCCGGCGCCGAACGGCTCGCCTGCGGCGGGCAGGCCCAGCGCCAGCAGGTCCCAGCCGATGGCCTCGGCGCCGTTCGCAAGATCAAGTTGCACGCGGTTCTCGGCCAGGCAGCCGCTGTAGGCAATCGTCTCCAGCGGCAGCCACTCCAGCCGCGCACCCTGCGCCACCCGCAGCGTGGCCCGCTGCGCGGCAGCGGCGCCGCTGCTGCGATAAAAACGCGTCGCGCCCGGCGTGGTGATCAGGGCATGGGTGCCGGCATCGAGCCTGGCCTCAATCTCGAGCTCATCGCCGCCGGCGATGCCGCCCGGCGGATGCACCAGCACATGGTGGCAGATGCCAGGGCCTTCGGGATACAGGCGTTGCAAGACGCGCAGCGGGCCTTCGTGGCGATCCTGCGCGATCGTGCGTTCGCCGTCGCGTGTGTAGTGCAGCGAGAGGTTGCCGCGCCAATGGAGGTGAGCCGCCGGCGCCGCAGCGTCGGCGGCGGCGTCACGTTGCACGCCAGAAGCCCTGGTGCAAGGCCGCGATTTCGGCTTCTACTTCGACGAAGGGGCCGAAGACCTGCACCGCCTTCTGGCCCCGCGCAAACACGTCGCGGCAGGGCAGGTCCAGCGTCGGGTTCTCGGCGTGGTTGCCAGTCAATTCGAGCAGGCGCCGCTCGGCCAGGCCGTACACCAGGCGGCCGATGTGGGCCCAGTACTGCGTGCCGGCGCACATCGCGCAGGGCTCGACGGTGGTGACCAGGGTGCACTGCCACAACAGCGCGGCCTCAAAGCGCTGTGCCGCTTCGCGGGCCAGCACCGCTTCGGCGTGGTTCACGCTGTCGACGTTGCCTTGCTCCATCAGCACCGTATCGCCATCGGCCGCCACCAGCAGCGCGCCGAAGGGGTGGTGGCCAGCCGCCATCGTGGCCCGCGCCACCGCGTTGGCGCGGCGCAAGTGCTGCAGCATCTGGGCCGGGGTCATGCGCGCGGTATCACGCCGCCTGCGAGCCGCGGTGTGCCCAGCCGGTAGTGCGTTTCTCGATCCACGAGAACAGCTCATACATCGCCATCGCCATCGCGCCGATCGTCACCAGGCCGGCAAAGGCCAGCGGCATGCGCTGCTGCGAGGCCGCGCTCTGCATCAGGTAGCCGATGCCCGAATCGCCGGCCGTCATCTCGGCCAGCACGGTGCCTACGAAGGCCAGCGTGATGGCCACTTTGAGCGAGGCGTAGAAGTAGGGCATCGAGCGCGGCAGCCCGACCTTGACCAACACGTCCCAGCGCTTGGCGCCGAGCACGCGCAGCACGTCTTCGCGATCGGGCTCCAAGGTGGCGAGACCCGTGGCGATATTGACCGTGATCGGGAAGAAGGAGATCAGGAAGGCGGTGAGGATGCCGGGGCCCAGGCCGATGCCGAACCAGACCACCAGGATCGGCACGATGGCCGCTTTGGGCACCGCGTTGAAGGCCACCAGCAACGGGTACAGCGCGGTGTAAACCAGGCGCGACGAGCCGACCAGAAAGCCGAGCAGCACGCCGACGACGATGGAGAGCGCAAAGCCGAGCATCGTGACCCAGAAGGTCTTCCAGGCGGCTTCGATCAGCGGTGCCTTGAACTCGATGAACTGCTGCGCGATCTGCCAGGGGCTGGGGAAGATGAACTCTGCGATGCCGAGGCCCGCGACGATGGCCTGCCACAGCAGCAGCACGATCGCCAGCAGTACGAAGGGCGACCAGCGTTCGACGCTCTTGCCGATCTTCATATCCTGCGCACCGCGCCGATGTGCCCACGCAGCTCATGCACGATGTCGGTGAAGTGCGGCGTGTAGGTCACTTCCAGGTCGCGCGGGCGCGGCAGGTCGATGTCGCGCTGCACGACGAAGCGCCCCGGGCTCTTGCTCATCACATAGACCTTGTCGGCCAGGAACACGCTTTCGCGCAGGTCGTGGGTGACAAGGATGACGTTGAACTTCTGCGCTGCATGCAAGTCACGCAGCGTGCACCACAGCTCCTCGCGCGTGAAGGCATCGAGCGCGCCGAAAGGCTCGTCGAGGAGCAACATCTTCGGTTCGTGCACGAGGGCGCGGCAGATGCTGGCGCGCTGCTGCATGCCGCCGGAAAGCTGCCAGGGGAACTTGTCTTCCATGCCGGCGAGGCCGACGCTCTTCAACAAGTCGCGCGCCTTCGCGGCGTACTCCTTGCGCTTGCTCTTGAAACTGGAACGATAGGGCTCGACGATTTCCAGCGGCAGCAGCACGTTGTCAAGGGTCGTGCGCCAGGGCAGCAAGCTCGGCGCCTGAAAGGCCATGCCGCTGATCTTCAAGGGGCCGGTCACGGGCGCGCCGCCGATGCGGATCGACCCCTTGCTCGGCATCTTCAAGCCAGTGGTCAACTTCATGAAGGTCGATTTACCGCAGCCCGAAGGCCCCACGATGGCGATGAACTCGCCCTCGGTGACAGAGAGCGAAATGTCCTCGACGGCGTAGTGCCCCTCGGCCAACAACTCGTCGTTGTAGGCCAGCCAGACGTTCTTGAAGTCGACGAAGGCGGTCACTTCTTGGCGGGCGGCAAGACATTCAACTCCGCCGCCGTCGGCAGGAACGACCCATTCCACACCGCGTTTGGATCGACCCGGCTCTTGGTGCCGAACGCATCCGACACCTGCGACGCCATCAGCGCCAGCCGCGGCCCTTGCACCTGACCAAAACCTTCGGCGCGCGCATCGGGGCTGGCGACCACGGCGTCGATGGCCATGCGCAGGCGGCGCTTTTCCAGATCGACATTGATGATGCCGTCGCGCGCCTTCACGTACTCGATTGCGGCGTCGGGGTTGGCCATCACTTCCTTGGCGCCTTTGGTGAAAGCCACCAGGAAGGCCTTCACTGCAGCGGGGTTGTCCTTGATCATCTTCGGCGTAGCGATGATCACGTTGCCGTAGAGCTTCACGCCGTTGGCGGCGTAGGGCAGGATCACCACATCCTCGGCTTTCACGCCGCGGGCTTCGAGGTTCAGCAGTGAGGTGAAAGAGAAGCCGGTGATGGCGTCGATGTCGCCGCGCACCAGCATGGTTTCGCGCAGCGGCGGGTCCATGCTGGTCCAGGCGACGTCTTTCAGGCCGTTGGCTTTGGCGAAGATCGGGAAGGCCCGGCGGCCGGCGTCGAACACCGGGGCGCCGAGCTTCTTGCCCGACAGATCCGCCGGCTTGGTGATACCGCTCTTCTTCAGCGCCAGCACCGCGGCGGGGGTGTTGTTGTAGACCATCATCACGGCGACGGGCTTGTTCGGCGCGTCGGGGTTGTTGGCGTGGAATTCCATCAGTGCCGCCAGGTCGGCGAAGCCCATGTCATAGGTGCCCGAGGCCACACGCGTGACGGTGCCGCCCGAGCCGTTGCCGGCATCGATGGTCACGTCCAGGCCGGCGGCTTTGTAGTGGCCCTTGGCAGCTGACCCGAGGAAGAGGGCAGCGGGGCCCTCGAAGCGCCAGTCGAGCTGGAACTTGATCGGCACAGCGGCTTGGGCCTGGGCAGCCAGTGGCATGGCGCAGGACAGGGCGAGGGCAAACAAGGCCCGGCGGGGCAGCAGCATCGGCATGAAGGTCTCCGTGAACAGCGGGGGTCGCGAGAAAGGACAGCCGGCATTGTGCAAGTTCCGTGCACGCTCCGACCCTGGGTCTTGCACCATGGCGGGGCTGTCAACGCACCAGCCTGATTGCATCGCGCTGATTGACCCGCCAGGCAAACTGTATACACTTTGCCGGCGACTTCTCGCTGCCACCCGCACCTCCGATGGGCCACCTCAGCACCCACGTTCTCGACACCGCCAACGGCTGCGCCGCCGCTGGCATGCAGCTCACTCTGGAGCGGATCGAGGCCGACGGTCCCGTCACCTTGCGGCGCCTGACGTTGAATGCCGATGGCCGCAGCGACGGCCCCCTGCTCGACGCCGCCGCCATGGTGGTCGGCCGCTACCGCCTGCTGTTCGAGGTGGCGCCGTATTTCCGCGCCCGCGGCACGGTCCTGCCCGATCCACCGTTCATCGACGTGGTGCCGCTCGACTTCGGCATTGCAGATGCCGCCGGTCATTACCACGTGCCCTTGCTGGTGAGCCCGTGGAGCTACAGCACCTACCGCGGTAGCTGACATGGCCCACCCCCGATGCGCCTTCGGCGCCTCCCCCACAAGGGCGCGCCGCCCGCGGACCTGCAGGGCCGGATCCGCGGCGGCTGCGCGGCACGGGCTTTGCGTGCCTCGATCCCCACACTTCTGGAGCCATGATGACCCTGCACCGAACCCTGCTTGCCGCCGCCCTCGCCCTGCCGTTCGTCGCCCAGGCAGCGTGGCCCGAGAAACCGATCCGCGTCGTCGTCACCTTTGCCTCGGGCGGCGCCAGCGACATCGTGGCCCGCGTGATCTCGGAGCCGCTGGCCAAGGCACTGGGCCAGACCGTCATCGTCGATAACAAGCCCGGTGCCGGCGGCACGATCGGTGGCCTGGATGTCGTGCGCGCTGCGCCCGATGGCTACACGCTGATGCTGTCGAATTCGACGCCGACGTCGATCGGCCCGTTCACGGTGCCCAAGCAGCCCTACGACCCGGTGGCGCAGTTCACGCATGTGGCCATGCTCGGCGTGGCACCGGTGCTGCTGATGGCCAACCCGAAAACTGGCCCGGCCGCGTTGAAGGACTTGCCGAAGGCGGCCGCTGCGCCGGGCTACACCTTCGGCAGCGGCGGTCCCGGTTCGATCGGCCACATCGTCGGCGAGATGACCAAATCGGCGATGAAGATCAGCATGACCCACATTCCGTACCGCGGCGGCGCGCCGATGACGACTGACCTGATCGCGGGTCAGATCCCGGTCGGCATCGATGTCATCACCGCCTTCGTGCCGATGGTCAAGGCCGGCCAGATCAGGCCGTTGGCGGTGACCACGCGCACGCGCTCGCCGCTGCTGCCCGATGTGCCGACGGTGGTCGAGCTGGGCTTGCCGCAGCTGGTGGCCGAAAACTACTTCGGCGTGTCCGGCCCGGCCGGCCTGCCCAAGGAGGTGACCGACAAACTCGGCAAGGCGCTGGCCGACATCGTCGCCGACCCGGCGATCATCAAGAAGTTCGAAGAACTCGGCATCACCCCCGTGAAGATGGGCGGCGCCGAGTTCACCCAGTTTGTGGCCAAGCAGGTGGCCGACTGGGGCCCGGCCATCAAGGCGGCCGACGTCAAACCCTAGTGATGAAGGCCTCAAGCTCACTGCGCGAGGCCACGCCGCAGTCCCTGATCGACGCATTCGCCGGGCGACTGGCCCGCGAGCCCGCGATGCGGGTGTCGGTTGAATCGACCCAGGGATCGGTGCCGCGGGAGGCGGGTGCCTGGATGGGCGTGTTTGCAGACGGCAGCAGCGTGGGCACGGTGGGTGGGGGCCACCTTGAGTTCGAGGCCAT
>JANNRI010000082.1:0-1873 GCA_031401195.1 Burkholderiales bacterium | reverse complement strand
CGCACGGCTACGAGGGCCAGGGCCCCGAGCACAGCTCTGCACGCCTGGAGCGCTTCATGCAACTGGCGGCCGACAACAACATGCAGGTGGTGCAGCCGACCTCGGCCAGCCAGATCTTCCACCTGTTGCGGCGCCAGATGGTGCGCCAGTTCCGCAAGCCGCTGGTGATCTTCACGCCCAAGAGCTTGTTGCGCGCCAAGGACGCCACCTCGCCGCTGGCCGAGTTCACCAAGGGCGAGTTCAAGACCGTCATCGGGCTTGCGCCAACCGAAGTCGAAGGCGAGAAGGTCAAGCGTGTCATCTGCTGCTCCGGCAAGGTGGCTTACGACCTGATCCGCCGCCGCGACGAACGCAAAAACTCGGACGTCGCCATCGTTCGTGTCGAGCAGCTCTACCCCTTCCCGCACAAGGCCTTCGCGGCCGAGATGAAACGTTTCCCGAACGCCACCGAAGTGGTGTGGTGTCAGGACGAGCCGCAGAACCAGGGAGCCTGGTTTTTCGTGCAGCACTACGTGCACGAGAACATGCTCGACGGCCAGAAACTCGGTTACGCCGGCCGCCCGGCTTCGGCTTCGCCTGCCGTTGGATATTCGCACCTGCACCAGGAGCAGCAGAAGGCGCTGCTCGAACAGGCCTTCGGCAAGATCAAGGGCTTCGTGCTCACGAAGTAAGACCACCTGAGCAGCGCCTGCGGCCGCGCATGGGCGACAAACAGCCCCTGCACACTGGCCGTCGCCAGTGAGGGCCAGTCGGGCCAGTTGGCAAGCAGGTTGGCTGGCGCTGCCCACTCAGGCGGGCATCACGACAAACACAGAACAGAGATGGACCATGTCAATTGTTGAAGTGAAGGTTCCGCAACTCTCCGAATCGGTGGCCGAGGCCACGTTGCTGCAGTGGAAAAAGAAGCCCGGCGAGGCCGTGGCCATAGACGAGATCCTGATTGAGGTCGAGACCGACAAGGTCGTGCTCGAAGTGCCGGCACCCGCAGCCGGTGTGCTGGTCGAGATCGTGCAGGCTGACGGCGCCACCGTGGCCGCCGAACAGCTCATCGCGCGCATTGACACGGCGGGCAAGGCGGCAGCAGCGCCAGTGGCGGCCCCGGCCACCGCCGCAGCGCCGGCCGTGGCCGCTGCAGCCAGCACGGCAGCTGCCGCCAGCAAGGCCGGCGTGGCCATGCCCGCCGCCGCCAAGCTGATGGCCGACCACCAACTGGCGGCGGGCTCGGTGCCCGGTACTGGCAAGGACGGCCGCGTCACCAAGGGTGATGTGCTGGGGGCGCTGGCGGTGCCCGCAAAGCCGCCTGCGCCTGCGCCGGCCGTGGCGGCCAAGGCGGCCATGGCGACCGTGCCTGCCGCTGCGCCACTGCAACAGGTGGCCGCCCCTGTGGGCAACGTGTTGGGCGAACGCCCCGAGCAGCGTGTGCCGATGTCGCGCCTGCGCGCCCGCATTGCCGAGCGGCTGGTGCAAAGCCAGGGCACGAACGCCATCCTGACCACCTTCAACGAGGTCAACATGGCCCCCTTGATGGAAATGCGCAAGCGCTTCCAAGAGAAGTTCGAGAAGGAGCATGGCGTCAAGCTCGGTTTCATGAGTTTCTTCGTCAAGGCGGCCGTGGCAGCGCTGAAGAAGTACCCCGTCATCAATGCCAGCGTCGACGGCAACGACATCGTCTATCACGGCTACTTCGACATCGGCATCGCCGTCGGCTCGCCGCGCGGTCTGGTGGTGCCGGTGCTGCGCAACGCCGACCAGATGAGCTTTGCCGACATCGAGAAGAAGATTGCCGAGTACGGCCAGAAGGCCAAGGACGGCAAGCTCGGCATCGACGAGCTCACCGGCGGCACCTTCAGCATCAGCAACGGCGGCACCTTCG
>JANNRI010000081.1:0-2090 GCA_031401195.1 Burkholderiales bacterium | reverse complement strand
CTGATGAATATCTGGTCGGCAAAGCCGATCTGGCGCCGCGCCTCTTGCCGCGTGTCGAGCTGGCTCTCGGCGTGCTTGGCGTCGACCAGCGTGAGCACGCTGTCGAGCAGGTAGCTCTCGGCGATCTCGTCGTCCATGAAGAAGGTCTGCGCCACCGGGCCCGGGTCGGCCAGGCCGGTGGTCTCGATGACGACGCGGTCGAAGGTGAGTTCACCCTTGCGCCGCTTCTCGGCCAGATCGGACAGCGTGGTGCGCAGGTCTTCGCGAATGCTGCAGCAGACGCAGCCGTTGTTCATCTGGATGATCTGTTCCTGGCTGTCGAAGACCAGCAGCTCGTTGTCGATGTTCTCCTCGCCGAACTCGTTCTCGATGACGGCGATCTTC
This sequence comes from Burkholderiales bacterium, assembly GCA_031401195.1. Classification (GTDB taxonomy): domain Bacteria; phylum Pseudomonadota; class Gammaproteobacteria; order Burkholderiales; family Burkholderiaceae_C; genus Rubrivivax. Next base: position 1,706 of record JANNRI010000081.1, on the reverse strand, counting down.
TGGCCGTGCGCTTCGGACAGCACGCGCTTGAGCAACGTGGTCTTGCCCGAGCCCAGAAAGCCCGTGAGGATGGTTGCAGGTATGAGCGACATGGTGGATTTCTTCGGGCGGTCAAACAAGCGCCGTTAGATGGGGATCGACGAATGTGTTTCAAGCCCTGCGCGATGTCAAGGCGCAAGAACTCGCTCGCGCACCTGCCCCGCCGCGAGGCGGGCCTCGGTTATTCTTGGCGCCCCTCCACTGCCGGCACCGCTTCGTGTCAGAACCCGCGTCTCACCGGCCCGCGCGCGCCCATTCCGGAGGCTCCGCATCCAAGGCCGACAAGCGCTCGTTCTTCGAACGCCTGGTCGAGTTCATCTCCCCCGGACCCGACAGCAAGGACGAACTGCTGCGCACGCTGGCCGATGCCGAGACGCGCGAGCTGATCGAGCCCGAGTCGCGGCTCATGCTTGAAGGCGTGCTGCGCATGGCCGACATGAGCGCCGGCGACGTGATGGTGCCGGCCACGAGCATGGACCTGCTGTCCATCGGCGCCGACTACGACGAGTTGCTGCACGCCGTGATCGACACGGCGCACTCGCGTTTCCCCGTCTACGAGGGTGCGCGCGACAACATCATCGGCATCCTCATGGCCAAGGACCTGCTCAAGCTGCAGCGCGCGCCCGAGCTGAACCTGCGCACGCTGCTGCGCCCAGCCGTGTTCGTGCCCGAGAGCAAGCGCTTGAATGAGCTGCTGCGCGACTTCCGCTCCAACCGCAACCACCTGGCCATCGTCATCGACGAGTTCGGCAACACCGCGGGGCTGATCACCATCGAGGACGTGCTCGAAGAGATCGTCGGCGAGATCGAAGACGAGTTCGACGACCATGAGCAGGAAAGCGGCATCTACACCCTGGCCGACGGCAGCCACCGCGTGGCCGGCGATGTCGCCATCTCGGCGGTGAACGAGGCCTTCGGCACCCTGCTGCCCGAAGAAGACTTCGACACCATCGGCGGCCTGGTCGCGCACGAGGCCGGGCGCGTGCCGCGGCGCGGCGAGTTGCGCGAGGTGGGCGGCCTGAGCTTCACCGTGATGCTCACCCGCGGCGGCGCCGTGCGCTGGTTCCGCGTGTCGCGCCGCCCGGATCTCGCCAGCGCGAAGAGCAGCGCCGGCGACTGAGCATGGCCGCCGGCCCCTGGCGCGACGGCGCCCTGGCGGCGCTGCTGGGCGCAGCGCAGACGCTGGCCTTTTTCCACACCGCGCTGTGGCCGCTGCCGCTGCTCACGCTGGCCTGGCTGGTGCTGCAACTGGATCGCGCCACGCCGCTGCGCGCCGCAGGCCTGGGCATGGCTTACGGCACGGCCTGGCTGGTGGCCGGCGTGTGGTGGTTGTTCATCAGCATGCACCGCTATGGCGGACTGCCGGCGCCGCTGGCCGCCGCCGCGGTGCTGGCGCTGGCCGGCGCGCTGGCGCTGCTGCCTGCGCTGGCCTGTGCCGCGCAGGCGCGCTGGCGTCGCGGCGGCGCCGGTGACGCGCTGCTCTTCGCCGCGCTGTGGTTGCTGGCCGAGCTGACGCGCGGCCTGCTGTTCACCGGCTTTCCGTGGGTGGCCAGCGGCTACTCGCAGGTCGATGCCCCGCTGGCCGTGCTGGCACCCTGGGTAGGGGTCTACGGCATGGGCGCGGTGCTGGCGCTGGGCGCGGCGGCGCTGGCGCGAGCCTGGGCCAG
>JANNRI010000080.1:0-77673 GCA_031401195.1 Burkholderiales bacterium | reverse complement strand
CGCCGCGAAAGCCCCCGCGATTGGCGCGCGCAGGGTGCCGGTTGATGCTGGAATCGGGACGGGTATACACTGCCCGCGGATCTCTTTTGCGCCTACCCCCACCGACAGGATCACCCATGAAGCAAAGCCCGCTGCCATTGCTCCGCCGTTCGCTTGCCGCCGCCGTCATGGCGCTGGTCCTGGCCGGCATCACGCCGGCGCATGCGGCCACGCCGAAGGACACGCTGGTGATCGCGTCCGCCTTCGACGACATCATCTCGATGGATCCCGCCGAGGCCTTCGAGATTTCTGCCGGCGAGATCATGGGCAATACGTACGACCGGCTCGTCCGGTTCGAGGTCAGCGATCCGTCGAAGCTCAACGGCGATGTCGCCAGGTCCTGGACGGTCGGCGCCGATGGCAGGACCTACTCGTTCGAGCTGCAGCCGGGCCTCAAGTTCGCGTCCGGCAATGCCCTGACGGCGGAGGATGTCGTGTTCTCGCTGCAGCGCGCGGTGCTGCTCGACAACCAATGCTATCGGATAGCTGACCGGATTCCGGCCCAGAAACTCGCGCACGGGTTTTTCCCGGTCGACCGCCAGACCTAGGACTTGCCATCCATTGGGTGCAAATTGGCGCGCGAATCGGTCTACGTCGGGCATCTCGCGAATACAGGGCGGGCACCAGGTGGCCCAGAAGTTGATGAGCAACGGGCGGCCACGAAATCTCGACATGGCGAGATCACTGCCGTCCGGCTGCTGAAAGCGCAGGCTCCACAGTTCGGGCGGTATGCCCGTGCCGCCTGCTGCACCTGGCGCTTCGGGCGGGCCTGGATTCGCGCGCCACAAGGCGGTGCCGAGGCCCGCGGCGGCGGCGGCGCCACCCGCGGCCCAGAGCAAACGCCGGCGCCTTTGGCTGTCGATCGCGGTCATCAATCCGCCTCCTGTGCGAGCAAGCGCTCCAACGAGGCGAGGTCGCCGCGCCAGCTGCGACCCTGCGCGTCGGGTTTCAGGGCACCGCGGAGGTCGTCGTGATCATGCAGGTGCAGATGCAGCGTGACCGGCTCGTCGAGTTCGCGGCAAAGTGAGGATACCGTCAGCACGGTCACGTCAGGCCCGCTGCCTGCGGCAAGGTCGAAGTGCACGCCGGCGTTGATGAGGGCGATCTCGGCGGCCTTGCTGTCGTCGCAGTAGAGGTCCAGGTGCACCGAGGACAGCCGGGTCGCGGTGCCGCGCCAAACGGCGCCGACCAGGTGCGGACGAAACTCGATGAGACGCCTCATCCAGGTATGCGCCACGCCGCGCAGCGCAGCCAGCTCTGCCGGTTGCTTGTCAGCGCAGAAAAGGGCGATGTGCTCGCGCACCGCGGCCTCCACGGCCTCGTTGGACGGCAGTTCGCTGCGCTTTCCGCCTCGGCCGCGGCCATGGCGTGCCAGGTCGCGGGCGGCGCGACGCTTCGCGGCGGCGTACTCCATCCCCTCTTCCACCACGAGGCGGGCGGCGGCCGCGGCGAATTCTTCGGCCAGAGGGTTCACGCGCCACTCAACGTGGAAGGTCCACAGTGCCCATGCGCGCCACGATCAACGCGGCGCGCTCCAGCACGTAGGGCGAAGCCGGCACCTTTTCGAAGCGCTTGGGTGCCGGCAGCATCACGGCCAGGCGCGCGGCCGGTTCCGGCGCCAGCCGCGCGGCGTCGACCCGGAAGTAGAAGCGCGCGGCAGCCTGGGCACCGAACAGGCCTTCGCCCCACTCCACGTTGTTCAGGTAGATCTCGAGCAGGCGCGGCTTGGACAGCATCGCTTCAAGTGCCAGCGTGAGCACGAGCTCCTGCGCCTTGCGCAGGGCCGTGCGCTCGCCGCTGAGCAACAGGTTCTTGGCCAGTTGCTGCGTGATCGTGGAGCCGCCCACCAGCTTGTGTGGATGGTGCGGCTGGGCCGATGCGCCGGCACGTGCCACGGGCCGTTTGACTGGCCGCGCGCGGGCTTCGGCGCGCTGGTTGCGTTCCCAGGCCCGCTCCACGGCCTCCCAGTCCACGCCATGGTGTTCGAAGAACGCGCCGTCTTCGCTGGCGACCACGGCGCGCTGCAAGTTCGGCGAGATCGCCCCCAGGCCCACCCACTGCTGGCCCCAGGCCAGAGTGCGACGCTCGGCGAGGAGCCGCCAGATCTCGCTGCGCTGGAACGTCGTGGACTGCGGATCGACCCCGGCCATGAGCGCGATGCGCGCCACGAAGACCAGTTGCAATGCCAGCACGCTCACCACCAGCAGGCCGACCAATCTAACCGCATGTCGCCAGGTGTTCCTCATGAGCGGCTGGCCTCCGCGGCAATGACCTCGCGCAGGGCTGCCAGCACAGGGGCCGTGGCGGGCCTGATCCCGCGAAAGACGACGAAGGCCTCGGCGGCCTGCTCGACCAGCATGCCCAGGCCATCGCGTGGCACGGCGCCGGCGGCGGTCGCCCAGCGCAGGAAAGGCTCGGCAGCGGCGCCGTACATCATGTCCAGTGCCAGCGCACCTCGTGCCAGTACCTCGGGCGGCACCGGCACCGGGGCCCCCGCCAGGCTGCTGCTGGTGGCATTGACGATCACGTCGAAGGCCGTGCCCGCCTGTGCCAGACTAGCCGCCCGCAGCGCCACGCCATGCTGGTCGGCCCACGCCGCATGCGAGGCGAGCAGCGTCTGCGCGCGTGCCACGCTGCGGTTGGCGATCACCACTTGGGCCGGGCGGGCTTCGATGAGCGGCCCGAGTGCCCCGGCGGCGGCGCCACCCGCGCCGAGTAACAGCACGCGGTGGCCGGCCAGGACGATGCCAGCACCTTGTTGGATGTCGCGCACCAGGCCCACACCGTCGGTGTTGTCGGCCCACCATGCGCCGTGTTCGCCGTGTTCGCCATGTGCGCCGTGTGCGCCGTCATCGCCGTCATCACCACGAGTGCCGTCGAGCTTCAGCACGTTCGCCGCGCCGGCCAGGGCGGCGCGTGCGCTGCGCCCGCGCGCAAGCGCAAGAGCCTCGAACTTGAACGGCACGGTGACGTTGACGCCGCGGCCGCCCGCATGGGCAAAGGCGCGCAACGTGGTTTCGAAGCCATCGAGCGGGCTCAGCACTCGCTCATAGCGGATCGGCAGGCCGCATTCGCGCGCAAATGCTTCGTGGATGAACGGCGAGCGGCTGTGCGCCACCGGGTTGCCCAGCACGGCATAACGATGCGACTCAGGAGCGGCCATGACTTGCGCGCGCCTTCATCTCGTGGTGAGCGAGGTTTCCAGGCCATCCTCGCGCGTGAAGCGAAAGCGCGCTGTCACGACAATCTGATCGGCCTGGCCGCGCATCGCGGCCGTGAAGGAGCCGAACGGTGCGGCCGCGCGCACGATCGACATGGCCTTGGCATCGAGCACGCGGGAGCGCGAGGGCCGCACGATCTCGGTCTCCACCACCTGGCCTGCGGTATCGACGGTGACGTTCATCACCAGCTCGCCATAGAGCTTCTGCCCCTGGTAGGTGGGGAAGTCGCGCGTGCCGCGCTCCTCGATGCGCCGGCGCAGGGCGTCGTAGTAGAGCGCGTAGACCTCCTCGCGCGTGGCCGGGCTGATGTAGCGGCGCTTGGGGCGCGCGTTCTCATCGTTCACGCGCTTCTCGATTTCGGCCAGCATGCGCAGCATCTGGCGGCGAAGCTCTTCCTGATCCCGCTCCTGCGCGCTGCCCTGCTCGCGCCGCGGGTCGGCCGCGGGCAGTGCGGCGATCTCACGACGCAGTTGGGTCAGCAACTGCTGCTGCTCGGATTGCAACTGGTCGATGCGGCGGCGCGCCTCTTCGCTGGACTCGCCCAGCGCCACCTGCGGCGCCATCGGCAGCGGTGAGGTGGCGCGGCCCTTCTCGGCCTCCCCGCCACCGGCCAGGTTGGCCTGCGCGATGGCCTGGGCCTGCACCGGCGCCTCGCGCGAACGTGCGTTGACGAGGATCACCTCCAGCGGCGTGTCGCGAAAGGCGCGTTCCAAGCGTTCGGGGTCGACGAAACGTACCAGCAGCAAGCCGGCATGCACCGCGCCCGAGACCAACAGGGCCCACTGAAGCGCCCCGAACCGGCGCCAGAACGGGGCAGGTCGTGGGCTGTCGTGAGAGCCGGCTTGCTTGATCCTGCCCGGTCCGACCCGCAGCCCCGCCTGCGATTCCAACAGCGGCATCGCACGCGGCGTGGCGCGCGGGCGTGGCGCGTCGGCTGCCGCGGGTGGCTCGGCAAACTGGGTCGGCTCGAAGTCGGTCGGCTCGCGGTTGGCCATCGCTCAGGGCGCCCCGATCTCGGTGTTCGCAGCGCCCCCGGCAGCAGGCTCGGGGGACTGCAGCATGGCCTCGTCGGCCGCCGCGTCGTCGATGGCAAGGTGCAGCGGCCCGGCGGCCATCGCGGCCTCGTCGTCTTCGGCATCGGCCTCTTCCGTGGCCGCTGTCGCCTGCACCGTGGCGTGCGCTGCAGCAAGCACCGCGTGCACGTCCAGCGTCAGCAGGTCCATACCCGCGATGCGCGCACGCACGCGGGTGCCGCGTTGCAAGGAATCGGTGCCGGGCAGGTTGAATACCAGCGGCAGGGTCTCGGCCCGCGCCACACCCGGTTTGATGAGCGTGGCCTCGAGCTCGGTGACGCCGTTCTGTTCCAGCCAGCGCAGCGTCCAGAAACGCTCGATGACGTTCTGGAATTCGTTGTAGTTGGCGTAGGCGCCGTCGAAGGCCGAGATGACCGCGAAAAGCGCCGCGTCCTTGGGTTTGAATGGCGCCACCAGCGCCGCCGTGCGGCCCTGGCGCGCCACGGCGATGATCTGCCACTGGTTGACGAGGTCGACAAAGCGCCGCAGCGGCGAGGTCGCCCAGGCGTACTGCGCCACGCCCATGCCCGCGTGCGGCAACGGCTTGACACCCATGCGAACCTTGATGCCCGGGGCCAGGCTCGCCTGGCTGCGGTAGATGCCCGGCACGCCGAACTCGGCGAGCCACGCACCCCAGGTGCTGTTGGCCAGGATCATCGCCTCGGCAACGATCAGGTCCAGCGGCGCGCCGCGGCGGCGCGGGGTGATCTGCACGCGCTCGTCGCCCTGCGGCTCGACTGGCTCGAGTGCTTCGGCCGCTGCCGCCCCGAGCGCGCCCGTGTCGGCCGCTGCGCGCTCGAGCTTGAAGCTGTAGTCCGGCCGATTGAAGATCTCGGGTTTGCCGCGCACCACCTCGCGCCCGGCCTTCAGCCGCTTGGCAAGGCGGAACGCAAAGGCCAGCTCGGCAGCGAACGGGAAGCCCGCCGCCTCCGGTGCCAATGCGCCTTCGACCAGCCGCTCCAGTACCTCCTCGGTGACTTGTGCATCGAGCTTGTCGTGGCGCAGATTGGCCATGATGGGCACGCGTTCCAGTCTCGTCTGCGTGGCCTGCATTTCCAGCGTGGCCTCGTCGAAGGTGGCATACAGACTCACCGCCGGGCATTCGCGGCCCTCGGTCAGCGTGTAGGCCTGCACCACCGCGTCGGGCAGCATGGTGATCTTCCCGCCCGGCATGTACACGGTGGAGAGCCGCTCGCGTGCAATCTTGTCGAGCGCCGAATCGGGCGTGATCGCCAGGCCCGGCGCCGCGATGTGGATGCCGAAGGTGATGGTGCCGCTGCCCAGGCCGCGCACCGAAAGCGCGTCGTCGATCTCCGTGGTGCTTGAGTCGTCGATCGAGAAGGCGGCGACACCCGCGGCAAGAGGCAGGTCTTCCTTGACGCCTGGCGCCTCCAGCCTGGGCGGGAATGCCGTGCCCTTGGGAAAGACCTCGAACAGAAACCGTCGCCAGTGGAACTGGTAAGGACTGTCGATGGCGCCCGCACCCTTGAGCAGGTCCAGCGGTGCACGGTGCGTGCGCTTGGCGGCTTCGACCACGGCGCGGTACTCGGGCGCGGTCTTGTCCGGCTTGAACAGGATGCGGTAGAGCTGCTCACGCACCGGCTGCGGGCAGCGGCCCTCGGCGATCTCGGCAGCCCAGGCCTCGATCTGCTCGGCCACCTTCTGCTTGCGCTCGATGGCGACGAGTGCCGCCTTGACCGTCTCTTCGGGCGCCTTCCTGAACTGGCCCTTGCCGATGCGTCGGAAATAGTGCGGCGCCTCGAACAGGCGAAACAGTGCGGCCGCCTGTTTTTCGGGCCCGGCGCTGGCCTCGAAATAATCGCGCGCCAGCTCGGCGAAGCCGAAGTCGGCGTCGGGCGCGAACTCCCAAGCCAGATCGAGGTCGATCTCGCCGGCCAGTGCTTGCGCGCGCGCCATCAGCTCCGCTGGCGCGGGCTTGTCGAAGCGCAGCATCACGTTGGCGGCTTTCACCTTGACGCGCTTGCCCGATTCCAGCTCGACTTGCAGCGAGCTCTCGGCATCGGACAACACGCGCCCGGCATGGAAGCGGCCGGCGTCGTCAAAGAGGGCATACATCGATCACATTGTCGCCGCCGGGCAGCCCCGGGAGCCCCCTAGACGTACGGGCGTGCGCAGACCTTGATCACGGTGACACTCGGTTGCAGAGTCAAGACCGCAGCCGCAGGAAGCACAGCAGGCCCGGCAGGTGCAAGGCGAAATCCGACAGGCCGTGGTCGCTGCCCTCCAGCAGTGCGCCGGCGGCGCCTGGGTAGCGGGCGCTCATTTCGCGCCAGTCGAGCACCTCGTCGCCCTTGGCGATGAGCGCGAAGTAGCGCTCGGGCCGGGTGATGGCGCCGGGCGACATGGCGCGCAGCTCGTCGATGTACCGGGCTTGGAATGTGAAGCGTTGGGTCGGGTCATGGAAGGCCTGCAGCTCGCCGACAAAGGGCATCAGGTCGCGCGCGGGGTCCACGGCAGGGTTGACCACAACGGCGGTGCAGTCCCAGCGCTCGGCCAGCACGGTGGCGTAGAACCCGCCGAGCGAGCTGCCGAGCACGGCCATCGAATGCCGCGGCCAGCCCGCGGTGCCCGTCTCGGCCAGGGTGATGGCCTCGCGCGGCGAGGGCGGCAGTTGAGGGCACCACCAGGTGATGTCAGGCCGGTGAGAGGCCAGCCAATCTGCCAGCATCCGCGCCTTGAAAGAGTGCGGCGACGAGCGAAAGCCGTGCAGATACAGCAGGTGCGTGATCGCCATCCAGGTGAGTCTATCGGTGCGCTCCTGGGTGGCTCCGCGATGTGGCTCCGCGATGTGGCACCGCGACGGTGTTTTCCCCAGGGCTCGCTGATTGGTTGGGCCCTTGCTTGACCCCTTGCTTAAGATCGCTCACTGCGCTTCGCCCGCCCAAACACACAGGAGAGAGAACCATGTCGTTGCCCCGCTTCACCCGTCGCCAGTTGATGCTCGCCGGCGCTGCCACTCTCGCGGCAGCCGCGCAGGGCATCGCGAATGCCCAAGGCGCCAAGATCAAGGTCGCCGCCATCTATACCGTGCCCTTCGAGCAGCAGTGGGTGAGTCGCATCCACAAGGCCCTCAAAGCCGCCGAGGCGCGCGGCGACATCGAATACAAGGCCAGCGAGAACGTCGCCAACGCCGACTACGAGCGCGTCTTGCGCGAGTACGCCACGGGCGGCGCCCAGTTCATCGTGGGCGAGGCATTCGCGGTCGAGGGCGCGGCGCGCAAGGTGGCCAAGGACTTCCCGAAGATCAGCTTCCTCATGGGCAGTTCGGGCAAGCCGCAGGCGCCCAACTTCGCCGTCTTCGACAACTACATCCAGGACCCGGCCTATCTCACGGGCATGATCGCCGGCGGGATCACGAAGTCCAACAAGATCGGCATGGTCGGCGGCTTCGCCATCCCCGAGGTGAACCGTCTGATGCACGCCTTCATGGCCGGTGCGCGCGAAGTCAACCCGAAGGCGCAGTTCACGGTCACCTTCATCAACAGCTGGTTCGATCCGCCCAAGGCCAAGGAGGCCGCCTTCGCCATGATCGACAAGGGCGCCGACGTGATGTACGCCGAGCGCTTCGGCGTCAGCGACGCGGCCAAGGAGCGCAAGGTGCTGGCCATCGGCAACGTCATTGACACGCAGGACAAGTACCCCGACACCGTGGTTGCCTCGGCGTTGTGGCACATGGAGCCCACCATCGACCGCGCGCTGCGCCTGGTGAAGGCGGCCAAGTTTGCGGCCGAAGACTATGGGCAGTTCTCGATGATGAAGTTCAAGGGCTCGGAGCTCGCGCCACTGGGCACCTTCGAGAAGAAGCTGCCGGCGGATCTGGTCGCGAAGGTGCGCGCCAAGGAGCGGGCCATCCTTGACGGCAAGTTCGTCGTCAAGGTCGACGATACGCAGCCCAAGTCGACGGCGAAGTAGGCCTCGGCCGATGCAGTGCTGCCGGTGACCGACACCGTTCTTCGGCTTTCCGGCATCACCAAGCGTTTCGGCGCACTGGTGGCCAACGACGGCATCTCGCTCACGCTTCAGCGCGGCGAGGTGCTGGCGTTGTTGGGCGAGAACGGTGCAGGCAAGTCGACTCTCGTGTCCATCCTCTTTGGCCACTACGAGGCCGATGAGGGGGCCATCGAGGTCCACGGCGTGCCGCTGCCGCCCGGGCAGCCAAAGGCGGCGCTGGCCGCCGGCATCGGCATGGTGCACCAGCATTTCACGCTCGCCGACAACCTCTCGGTGCTCGGCAACGTGATGCTCGGCACCGAGCCGATGTGGTGGCTGTGGTCCAAGCGCGAGGCGGCACGCACGCGTCTGCTGAGCGAGGCGCGGCGTTTCGGCCTCGAGGTGCGGCCCGACGCGCGCGTGGGCTCGCTCACGGTAGGCGAGCGCCAGCGTGTGGAGATCCTCAAGGCGCTGGTGCGTGGTGCGCGCATCCTGATCCTCGACGAGCCCACCGCGGTGTTGACACCGCAGGAGAGCGAGTCGCTCTTCGCCACGCTCAACCAGATGGTGGCGCAGGGCTTGTCGATCATCTTCATCAGCCACAAGCTGGCCGAGGTGCAGCGGGTGTCGCATCGCATTGCCGTGCTGCGCGGCGGCAAGCTCGTGGCCGAGGCTGACAACCGGGGTGCCGCCGCGGTGACGCAGGCGCAGCTCGCGGCCTGGATGGTGGGCCATGCCGTTGAGGCGCCAGTGCGTGCCCCGGCGTCGAAGGTGGGCGAAGTGACCTGCGCGCTGCAAGACGTGTCCACGCCGCGCTTCGGGCGCGAGCGGCTCGTGGCGGTCTCGCTTGATCTGCGCGCTGGTGAGATCGTGGCCGTGGCCGGCGTATCCGGCAACGGGCAGGCGGTGCTGGCCGGCGTGCTGTGCGGCACGCATGCCGTGAGCGCGGGTTCGATCCGGCTGGGTGAGGCGCCGATGCCCGCCACGGCCGCTGGTTGCGTGGCCGGCAGCGTGGCGCGTATCCCGGAAGACCGTCAGGGCGTGGGTGTGGTGGGCGACCTGCCGCTGTGGGAGAACGCTGTCAGCGAGCGGCTGGCCAGTGCGGCCTTCTCGCGCCGAGTGGCGGGCCTGCGCTGGGTGCGCCGGCACGCGGCGCGCGCGCATGCCGAGCGCATCGTGGCCAGCTTCGACGTGCGCGGCGCCGGTCCCGATGCGCCGGTGCGCGCACTCTCGGGCGGCAACATGCAAAAGCTCATCCTCGGGCGCGCGCTGCTCGCACCCGATGGCGCGACGCCGCGGCTCATCGTCGCGCACCAGCCCACCTGGGGGCTGGATGTGGGCGCGGTGGCGGCCGTGCAGCTGCAGCTCATCGCCGCGCGTGACGCTGGCGCGGCGGTGCTCGTCATCTCCGATGACCTCGACGAGGTGGTGGCGCTGGGCGACCGCGTCGCGGTGATGCACGACGGCCATCTCACCGCCGCCTTGCCGAGCGAGCAGTGGACACGCGAGGCGCTGGGCCTGGCAATGGCCGGTGTAGCCGGGGTGGCCGGTGTAGCCGGTGTAGCCGGTGTAGCCGGCGTGGCTGGTGCAGCCGGCGTGGCCGGCGTGGCCGGCGTGGCAGCTGGCGCGGCGGGCGTCACGCGGTGAGGCTCGAGCGCCGCAGCGAACCTTCGGCGCTGGCGCTGTTGCTGGCGCCCATGGCCGCGGTGGCGGCCACGCTGCTCGTATGTGCCGCTCTCGTGCTGTGGGCGGGCGCGCCGGTGGGGCGCACCTACGCGGCCATCCTGCAAGGTGGCTTCGGCTCGCTCTTCGCCTGGAGCGAGACACTGACGCGCGCGGTGCCACTCATCCTCACCGGGCTCGCGGCCACGGTGGCGTTCAAGGCACGCCTGTACAACATCGGCGCCGAGGGGCAGCTCTACGGCGGCGCGATGGCTGCGGTGCTGATGGGCAGCCTGCTGCTTGGCGAAGGCGCCGAGGGCACGCCCGGGCTGGTGCTGCCGGGATGGGCCGGTCTCGCCTTGGTGTTTGCGGCTGGCGCGCTCGCCGGGGCACTGCTGCTGCTCGGGCCGGCATGGCTGAAGGCGCGGCTGGACGTGGACGAAGTCGTGACGACGCTGCTGCTGAACTTCGTCATCCTGCTCGGCGTGTCCGCGCTGCTGGATGGCCCCATGAAAGACCCCGCGGCGATGGGTTGGCCGCAGAGCGTGCCGCTGCCCGCGGATCTCGAGCTCACTCGGCCATTCCAGGGCTTGCGGCTGCACGGTGGTCTCGCGCTGGCAGTGTTGCTCGCCGTGGCGCTGTGGCTCGTCTTGCGCCATACGGTGCTTGGTTTCCAGATCCGTGCCAGCGGCGCAAACCCGCGCGCCGCGGCCTTCGCTGGTGTGCCGGCGTTGCGCACCACGCTGGTGGTGGCGTTGATGTCGGGCGCGCTGGCGGGGCTGGCCGGGGCCGTCGAAGTGGCCGGGCGCACGGGCTATGTCACGCTGGACATGTCGCCGGGTTATGGCTACACGGGCATCGTCATCGCCATGCTGGCCGCCCTGCACCCACTGGCCGTGGTGGCGGCGAGCGTGTTCGTGGCCGGCGTGCTGGTCGGCGCCGACAGCATGAGCCGCGTGGTGGGCGTGCCGACCTACATCGCCGACGTGGTGGTGGCGACTTCACTCATCGCGGTGCTGGTGGCGACGATGCTGGCGCAGTACCGTGTGCGCTGGCGGCTGGGCTGAGAGGGTGAGAGGCATCGCGAGTTCGGTATGAAAGCAGGCGCACGGGCACCCCGCATGACGCGCGCCATGGCGCGCAAGTTGGCCGTGGTGGCTGGCATCGTCGGTGCAATGATGGCCGTGGGTGTGACGTGGTGGCTGCTGCAGCCGCCACGCGAAGGCGTGAAGCTGCATGCCCAGGCGCAGACATTTCCCTGGGCACGCGCACCAGGGCACGCCGCAGGATCCGAGGAGGATGCGCCAGACGCGTCAGACGTGCAGGGGGCGCTGCCGGCCCCCACAGCCAGCCAGTCCGCGACAGGCGGGCCGGTGGCCTTCGACCTCTGCGGGCTCGGCCGCATCGTGGTCCCGCGGGCCGCGCGCAATGGGCCCAGCCGCGATGGCGGGCCGCTGGCCGAACTGCCCGCACCCGTGGGTCGGTTTGCGTATCAGGAGGTGCAGGCGCGCGTGGTACAGGCACTGAGCTCGGGCGATGCACGGCAACGCGTGGCCGCACGCATGCTGCAGTCGCACCCCGAAGACGACCCCGGGGCCCAGATCGCGTGGGCGCGCGGCCTGCTGACCGACGCCATCGCAAGCCGCGATGCCCAGGCGCTGCGGTGGGCGGGTGCGGCCTGCCCATTCGTCGACGACGAGCTTCAGTGCCGTCGACAACTCGTCCGTGCACGCGTACAGGCCGAGCCGGCCAACGCATTGCACTGGCTCGAATGGGCCCATGAGGAACCCGAGGCCGCTGACGCTGCCTGGGCCGGCCTGCTGCGCGCGCACTACTGGCGTGAGATGCCCATGGGTCTGGCGGGCGCTTCGCTTCGCGCCGTGACGGCGGATGTTCCGCCCTACCTGCAGTCGACCCTGGCCGAGGAGGCCATGGGGCGCGACGCGGCCTTTCCGGGGCCGCCGCTGGACATCGCGCTGGAGCGCTGCGGCGGGGCACGCGGCAGCGGCGGCCGGGGCGCAGCACCCAGCGGCAGTGCGGCTGCGTGCGAGCGCCTCGCGCGCCTGCTGATCGAACGCGGGGACTCCGTGCAAGCCCTCATGCTCGGGCGCGAACTGGGCGAGCACATCGGCTGGCCGGCTGAGCAGCTGCGGCGCCTGGACGAGGAGGTGGGCGCACTGCAGAAGCAGGAGCTTCATTGGTCGATTGACGAGCGGCGGCCGTTGGGCTGCGAGACCGTGGACCGCCAACGCAGTCACATCACGGCCGTCGAACTCGAGGGCGAATTGGCGCCGTTGCGGCGCAACCGTGACCGTGACCGTGACCGGGCCACGCCCCCGGGCACACGCTAAAGGCACCGGTCGCGCGGCAGCACCCTACAGACATGGCAGAGCTCCTGGACATCGTCGTCAGCACCGCCTTCTGGGTCGCCGTGCTGCGCATCGCCACGCCACTCATCCTGGGCACGCTGGGAGTGCTGCTGTGCGAGCGCGCGGGCGTGCTCAATCTGGGGATCGAGGGCATCATGGTCGCCGGCGCGTTCGGCGGCTGGCTGGCGGTGTATGCAGGCGCCGGTCTCTGGGGCGGCGTGTTTGTCGCCGCGGCCACCGGCGCGGTGTTCGGCCTGCTGCATGCCGGGCTCACGGTGGGCCTGGCGCTGTCGCAACATGTCTCGGGGCTCGGCATCACGATGCTCGCGACGGCGCTCTCGTATTACGGTTACCGCGTGGGCTTTCCGAAGGTGAACACACCGCCCACCATCACGCCGTTTCAGGAGATGGCCGGGCTGCCCATTCCCGTGCTCTCGAGCCAGACGCCGCTCACGCTGTTGGCGCTCTTGCTTGTGCCGCTGCTGGCCTGGTTCATCCATCGCACGCCCGCGGGGCTGGCGCTGCGCATGGTGGGCGAGAACCCGCAGGCGGCCGAGGGGCAAGGCATTTCCGTGGCTGCAGTGCGCACGGGTGCCATCGTCGCTGGCTCGGCGTTGATGGGCGTGGCGGGCTGCTTCCTCACTCTGGCGGCGTTCAACGCCTTCTTCTTCAACATGGTCAACGGCCGTGGCTGGGTGTGCGTGGCGCTGGTGGTGTTCGCTTCGTGGCAGCCGGGCAAGGCGCTCCTGGGGGCGGTGTTGTTCGCATTTTTCGATGCGCTGCAGCTGCGGCTGCAGCAGGCGGGTGACGCGGCCTTGCCGTATCAGGTCTATCTGATGCTGCCGTACCTGCTGTCCATCGCGGCGCTGGTCTTGGTGGCGCGGCGTGCCTCGTATCCGCAGGCTCTGATGAAGCCCTATCGCAAAGGGGAACGCTGATGCTCGACCTCCTTGTCAAGAATGCGAGCCTGCCCGACGGACGCCGCCACATGGGTCTTGCCGTGCAGGGTGGTCGCTTCGTCGAGGTGCGCGAGGGGCTGACCGAAGCGCCCGCGCGCGCGGTGCTCGATGCGCAAGGCCAGCTCGTGAGCCCGCCCTTCGTGGACGCGCATTTCCACATGGATGCCACACTGAGCTATGGCCTGCCGCGCCTGAACCAGAGCGGCACGCTGCTCGAAGGCATCGCGCTGTGGGGCGAGTTGAAGCCGCATCTCACGCACGAGGCGCTGGTCGAGCGGGCGCTGGCCTATTGCGACTGGGCGGTGGCCAAGGGTTTGCTCGCCATCCGCTCGCATGTCGACGTCTGCGATGAGCGGTTGCTCGCGGTGCAGGCGCTGCTGGAAGTGAAGAGTCGCGTCGCGCCCTACATCGACCTGCAACTCGTGGCATTCCCGCAAGACGGCGTGCTGCGCTCCCCAGGCGCGATGGACAACCTGAAGCGCGCGCTGGTGATGGGTGTCGACGTGATCGGCGGCATCCCGCACTTCGAGCGCACGATGGCCGAGGGGGCCGAGAGCGTGCGGCTGCTGTGCGAGATCGCGGCCGAACAGGGCAGGCTCGTCGACATGCACTGCGACGAGTCCGACGACCCGCTCTCACGCCACGTCGAGACGCTCGCGATGCAGACCGTGCGCCTGGGGCTGCAGGGCCGCGTCACCGGCTCGCACCTCACCTCCATGCACAGCATGGACAACTACTATGTGAGCAAGCTGCTGCCGCTGATGGCCGAGGCGCGTCTGCACGTGGTAGCCAACCCGCTCATCAACGTCACGCTGCAAGGGCGGCATGACACCTACCCCAAGCGCCGCGGTATGACACGCGTGCCCGAGCAACTGGCCGCGGGCCTGACCGTCGCCTTCGGCCACGACTGCGTGATGGACCCCTGGTACAGCCTGGGGTCGGGCGACATGCTCGAGGTGGCGTCGATGGGACTGCACGTGGCGCAGATGACTTCGCAGGCGGCGATGCGGCAGTGCTTCGAGGCGGTGACGAGCGCGCCGGCGCGTGTCCTGCAACTTGAGGGCTATGGCCTGGAAGTCGGTTGCCACGCCGACTTCGTGCTGCTGCAGGCGCGCGATGCGGTGGAGGCGATCCGGCTGCGCGCCACCCGGCTGGCGGTGTTTCGCCGTGGCCGGCGCATCGCTGCGACACCCGCGGCGAAGGCCACGCTGGAACTGGCCGGGCGGCCGGGCAACGTGGACTTCATGATCGGGCCGCTGTAGGCCGCTGTAGGCCGCGGTAGGTCATTGCTGGGTCGCGGGGGGGCCGCGGAGCCATCCGATCCGCGCCACCCCGGCGCGGATCGAGTTGCCCGGGCAGCCCGGGGCACCTTTGTTCAGGCGCCCTGCTTGGTCAGCGGCGCCTTCAGCGCTTCGCTCAGCGTGGCCAGGCTGTCCGAGAGGTGCGCGCGCGCCATCGTCGTCCAGGCGCGCTGTTGCAGGGCGGCCTTCAGCGTGGCTTCGAGTTCCTGCGCCATCTGGCGGTGCACGGCGCGCACATCCGCTGCCGTCGCCGGCGTCGCGCGCAGCACGCCGTTGGCGATGCGGCGCACATGCTCGCGCTGCAGGTTGCGGCGCAGGCTGTCGATCTCGGTAGGCGCAGGGCCGGCGCCCGGGCCGGGTGCGGTCTTGCCCGGCATGCGGCGTGCGTCGGTCTTGGAAGGCGGCGCAAGTTCTGACCACACGGCGTCGCGCAGCCGCTCCTGAAGTTCGGCATAGCTGAGCAGCGTGCTCTGGTCGCTGACCTTCACCTCCGCGTCGGCCAGGCGTTGCGCCATGCCGTCGGACATCATGGTGTCCATGGCCGAGCGCTGAATGCCGAGTACTGCGCCGGCGAGACTGAAGTCGGTGACGCGGCCGCTGCTGTTGATGTCCAGCCTGTCTGCGCCCAGGCGGCTCATGAAGCGCGGCTCGAAGCGAAAGCTCGAACTTGCAAACACCTCGGAAAGCAGCACCGAGAGAGCCTCGCGCTGCTGCACGGCGGGCACTGGGGCCACCAAAGGCTTGTTGGCCCCGGCTGTGGCGCGGCTGGTGGTGGCGCCGCCCACATGCTTGGCGATCAATCCGACGGCGCGACCGACGTTGCTCAGGCCACGCACGAGATTGCGGCGGTAGATCTCCATCGTGTCGTCGGGTGCCAGCTCCCGCGCCTGCGTCCGTGTCCACAGTTCGCGCGCCAGCACGAGCTGCCGGCGCGCGTAGGCCAGCGGATCCTCGCCGAGGTCGAAGCGGTTGACGGTGGGGTCGTCGGCGGAGGCGTCGCCGTCGGTGGCGTAAGCGAGTGCGGGGTCGGTATCACCCATGGCTGCCAGGCGGGCCAGGGCTTGCGCCTCCTCCGTAGGCGAGGCGTACTCGCGGTAGGCGTACTCGATGGCCCAGTAGTCGTAGGCGCCCAGCACAGGCTGATGGATGTCAGCCACCGGCTCACCGGGCAGCGAGATGTTGGGCGGGTTGTAGTCCATCACCGAGTTGGACACACCGCGCTGCGCCGTGAACGCCTTGTCGCGCAACTGGGCCTGCGTGATGCCGGTGGAGGCCTTGAAGTTGTGGCGCATGCCCAGCGCGTGGCCCACCTCGTGCGCCATGACGGCCTTGATGCTGGCGCCCAGGTAGCCGTCGGCCTCGGGGCTGCCCTGCGCAATGTCACCGCGGAGCTCGAGCAGTTCCATGCCGAAGGCGACCTGCTCGAGAGCCTCTTCGGCCAGCGTGCATTGCGCAAGACGGTTGGCGAACTCGCCGCGCAGGTTCAGGCGAGGCAGCGTGGCACTTTCGCCTTCGGCGCTGCTCAGGCGCGGTGTGGTATCGGCCACTACCGAGCGGTCGAAGCGCACCCAGTTTTCGGGAACGATGGCCGCGCCGCGCAGGATCTCGCCAGTGCGTGGGTCGGCCTGGCTCGGGCCGACCGCCGTGGCGCCCGGACCTTCCATGGCAAACCAGCGCACAGCGAGCATGCGTGTGCCCTCGAACGAGGTCCAGTCGGCGTCGGGTGCCTGCTGTTCCACCGCGAGTGCGTTGCGAAAGCCCGCGCGCTCGAAGGCCTTGTTCCACTCGAGGACGCCATCGCGCACCGCGGGGCGCCACTTCTCGGGAATGTTGCGGTCGAGCACGACGCGGATCGGCTCCTTGGGGTCGGAGACGGCCGCGGCCGGATCCTTCTTCTCCAGCCGCCAGCGGTTCACGATGTGGGCACGACGTTCGCCGGCCATCTCGTTGTCGAAGTCGACGTAGGCGTCGGTGAAGAAGCCCACGCGCTGGTCGGCGCGGCGGGCCTTCATCGGCGTGGCGGGCAACGGGGCGAGCGTGTAGGCGAAGGAGACGAAGAAGCTGCGCGGATCGGGCAGAGTGCGCGGCGGGTTCGGCGCCGTGGGCGGGTTGGGCGGTGGCCCGCCGGGTGCGCCGATCGGTGGTTGCGGCAGCTTGGGCACAGCGTAGTGGTTGCGCAAGGTGAGCGACGTGCCTTCCTTGTCCGTGCGCGTGCGTTCGATGGAGGAATTGGCCCGATCCAACGAATAGCCGACACGGAACATGGCATCGAAGTAGCTCTGGACGCTGGGGATATCGCCACCGAGCAGGGCCTGGGCATCGACGAGCAGCGACTTGCGCTCGGGGTGCGCGGCAGCGGCCAGAGGCGCGCTGGCGAGCAGGCTGTCGGAGTAACTCTCGGCCACCGCGCGCGCCAGCGGCGTGCCTTCCTTGGCGCGGGCGTGCATGTTGACGGCCAGCATCTGGACGTTGTTGCCCACGCGCTTGAACATCACCACCTGCTCGCCGGGCATGAGGCCGGGCAGCACGAAACCCTGACCCAGGCCCG
Source organism: Burkholderiales bacterium (assembly GCA_031401195.1). Lineage (GTDB taxonomy): Bacteria > Pseudomonadota > Gammaproteobacteria > Burkholderiales > Burkholderiaceae_C > Rubrivivax. The sequence continues at coordinate 60,550 of JANNRI010000080.1, read as the reverse complement.
AGGCGAGCGAGATGCCGAGGAACAAGGGCTTGTCCAGGCGCTCGGCGGGGATTTCGAGCCAGGTCTTCTCATCGCGTGTCCAGAGCGTGAGGTAGCCGTCGACGTTCTTGGCACCCTTGGTCACTTCGGCGAAGGGTGCGGGCGTGCCGGGTGGCGCAGCCGGGACGGGCGGGCGCGCCGCCGCGGAAGATGCGCTGCCGGCGGGCGCCGAGGCCGCCGACGCCACGGCGGCCATCCTGGTGGCACCTGCCGCGGAGGCCGCGGAGGCCGCAGAGGCCGCGGAGGCCGCGGTGGGCTTGGTGGCCACGGCGGCGGCATTCGGCGTGCGCATGGCCGCCGCGGCCGGGCCGCCTGCGTCCGACGTGGCACAGCCGGCCACCAGCACCGCAGCGAGGGCAGCAAGGAGATTCAGCTGCAAGGCCGGGCGCAGCAGCGATGGCGGCTGGGCGGAAGGCGAAATCTCAAAAGAGTGGAGGTGTCGGGGATGCAGATGTCGGCTCATGGTTTCTACAGAGTCCGGTGAGGGGGGGGAGGGGGAACGGGGCGAAGAGGGCTAAGCGTGGGCTAAGCGGGCGATGCCGGCGAAGCCCGCGAACGGGCTGGTGCGGTGAAGGCTGAACGGTAACGCGGTCGGGTGGCATCACGCGGCATGCCGCGACGAACTGGCCGTGCGAGGGTACCGGCCGCAGTGTTGTTGCCTCGAAACCGGCCTTCGGGGCGAGGCGATCACCCTATCTTGCCGCGCTGGGCCAAGGCCCCAAGCAGCTTGTCGTGGATGCCGTCGAAGCTGCCGTTGCTCATCACGAGCACATGATCGCCGGGCCGCGCCGCGGCGGCGACGGCGGCGACCAGCGCAGGCACCGTGTCGGCCACTTTCGCCGAGGCGCCCAGCGGAGCCATCGCCTCTGCCACGTTCCAACCCCAGGGCCCCTGCAGCGCGAACGAGAGGTCGGCCTCCTCCAGGGCCCAGGGCAACTGGGCCTTCATCGTGCCCAGCTTCATGGTGTTGGAGCGCGGCTCGAAGACGGCCAGGATGCGCGGCGCGGAGGCGCTGGCGCCGGCCGCCATGTGCTGTTTCTCGAGCTTGCGGCGCAGGCCGTTGAGCGTGGTGCGAATAGCCGTGGGGTGATGGGCGAAGTCGTCGTAGACCTGGATGCCGTTGGCCTCGCCACGAAGTTCGAGGCGCCGGCGCACGCCGCTGAAGCGGCCGAGCACCGCCGTGGCGGCCTGCGGCTCCAGGCCGACGTGCTCGGCCGCGCCGATTGCAGCGAGCGCATTGAGCTGGCTGTGCTCGCCCAGCATCTCCCACTCCACGCGCCCGAGCTTGAGACTGCCGCGCAGCACGTCGAAGGCCTGCGGCTCGCCGCGCGCCGAGAGGCCGCCGGGCTCCTCGCGCTTGGTGCCGAAGCGTTGCACGCGGCTGTAGCAGCCACGCTTGAGCACGCGCTGCAGGGCCTCGTCGCGCGCGTTGACGACGACCAGGCCGTTGGCCGGCATGGCGCGCACGAGGTGGTGGAACTGCGTCTCGATCGCAGCGAGGTCGGGGAAGATGTCGGCGTGGTCGAGCTCGAGGTTGTTCAGGATCGTGGTGCGCGGCCGGTAGTGCACGAACTTGCTGCGTTTGTCGAACAGCGCCGTGTCGTACTCGTCGGCCTCGATGACGAAGGCCGGGCCCGTGCCCAGCCGCGCTGACACGCCGAAGTTCACCGGTACGCCGCCAACAAGAAAGCCAGGCGCGTAGCCGGTCGCCTCGAGCATCCAGGTGAGCATCGCGGTGGTGGTGGTCTTGCCGTGCGTGCCGGCCACGGCCAGTACATGGCGGCCGTGCAGCACATGCTCGCCCAGCCACTGCGGGCCGCTGGTCAAACGCGCGCCGGCATCGAGGATGGCCTCCATCAGCGGGTTGCCGCGCTTGATGACGTTGCCGATGACGAACACATCCGGCGCGAGCTTCAGCTGATCGGCACCGTAGCCTTCGAATAGATCGATGCCGGTCGCGCGCAGTTGCTCGCTCATCGGCGGATAGACGGCCTCGTCGCAGCCGGTGACGCGGTGGCCGGCCTCGCGCGCGAGTGCCGCCAGCCCGCCCATGAAGGTGCCGCAGATGCCGAGGATGTGCAGATGCATGCGGGTCATTCTAGGAACCACGCTCGTGCCGCATGGCATGCGCGTGCTAGCGTGAACCCGTGGCATCGACAACGATCACCGCGTTCGCCGGATTTCCTGCGCTGGCCTCGCACCCCTGGGCCTACCCGGCGCTGGAGGTGGTGCACATCGTGGGCATCGCGCTGCTGGTGGGCAACCTCGTGCTGTTGGAGGTGCGGGTGTGGGGCGCGGCCGCCGAGTTGCCCGTGCGCGTGCTGGCCCGCGTGTCCCTTGCGCTGGCGCTGGTGGGCTTTGGCATCGTCGCGTTGTCGGGCCTGGCGATGTTCAGCGCGCAGCCGGGCGAGTTGCTGGCCAACCGCGCCTTCGTGGTGAAGATGGGACTGGTGGCGCTGGCGGGTCTCAATGCGGCCTCCTTCCACGCCCGCGACGGCCTGGGCAAACTCGACCGCACGGCACGCGCGCAGACCGTGTTGTCGCTGGGGATTTGGGTCACGGTCATCATCTGCGGCCGCTGGATCGCCTACCGCTAGGAACTCTTCACACAGGACTGCTCATGCAACGTCGTCATTTCCTCGTCGCAGCCGGCTCGCTGGGCGCCGCGCCGACCGTCTTCGCGCACCATGGCTGGAGCAGTTTTGACCAGTCGCGGCCGATCTATCTCGAGGGCCAGGCCGGCAAGGTTGCGTGGCGCAACCCGCACGTCGAGTTCGATCTCGAGGTGGCGGCTGACCTCAAGCTGCCAGCCGATCTGGCGACGCGCGCCCTGCCAGCGCAGAGCGCGCCGGTGGACGGCCCCGCGTTGCTGAAGGCCGCGCAACTGCCCACGCGCAAGGACCGCCGCTGGCTGATCGAGCTGGCCCCACTCACGCGCATGGAGGCCTGGAAGGCGACGCCGCTCAAGACGGGTGACAAGGTGGCGGTGCTCGGCTTCACCTTCACCGGCGAGAAGGGCAATGCGGTCGTGCGCGCCGAGTACGTCTTCGCAGACGGCAAGGTCTACGGGCTGCGCTCCCCTCCGGCTTGACCGGCCCACTCCCGACGCCGCCTGCGGCGGCCTGCCCCTGAAGGGGACAACGCGGGCGGCCCGGCCAAGCCGGATCCGCGACCTTCACCTATCTGGCAAGAGCAGCGGCCGCGGCTTCGACCGTGGCGGCAATGTCTTCGGCGCTGTGCGCGCTGCTCACGAAGCCGGCCTCGTAGAGTGCAGGTGCGAGGTACACGCCGCGCTCGAGCATGGCGTGGAAGAAGCGGTTGAAGCGTTCCTTGTCGGTGGCCATCACCACGCCGTAGTTCTGCGGCAGTTCCTTGGCGAAGAAGAATCCGAACATGCCGCCTTCGCAGTCGCCCACCAGCGGCACGCCGGCTGCCCTCGCTGCGGCCGTGAGCCCATCAACCAGGCTTTTGGTGCGCGCCGCGAGCGCCTCGAAGTAGCCGGGCTTGCCGATCTCGCGCAGTGTGGCCAGCCCGCAAGCGGTGGCCACCGGGTTGCCGCTCAAGGTGCCGGCCTGGTAGACGGGACCGAGCGGCGCGAGCTGGCTCATCATTGCGCGCGGCCCGCCGAAAGCCGCCAGCGGCATGCCGCCGCCGATGACCTTGCCAAACACCCACAGGTCGGGCCGGAAGCCCGGGATCAGCCCGGCGTAGACGCTGTGCGCGCCACCGAGCGCGACGCGAAAACCCGTCATCACCTCGTCGAACACGAGCAGCGCGCCGTGCGCCGTGCACAGCTCGCGCAACCGCTTCATGAAGGGCACGCTGGCGCGCACGAAATTCATGTTGCCGGCGATGGGCTCGATCATCACGCAGGCGATATCGCGCCCTTGCTCGGCAAAGACCTGTTCGATCTGCGCCAGGTTGTTGTACTCGAGCACGAGCGTGTGCTGCACCACCTCGGCCGGCACACCGGCGCTGGTGGGGTGGCCGAAGGTGGCCAGGCCCGAGCCGGCCTTGACGAGCAGTGGATCGGCGTGCCCGTGGTAGCAGCCCTCGAACTTGACGAAACGCGAGCGACCGGTGACGCCGCGCGCCAGGCGCAATGCGCTCATGCCGGCCTCGGTGCCGCTGGACACAAGGCGCACTTGCTCAACGCCCGGCACGAGCGCGATGATGGCTTCGGCGAGTTCGATCTCGCGTTCGGTGGGAGCACCGAAACTCAGGCCGTCGGCGGCGGCCTTGCGCACCGCGTCGAGCACCGACGGATGGCCGTGGCCGAGGATCATCGGCCCCCAGGAGCCGATGTAGTCGATGTAGCGCTGGCCTTCTGCGTCCCACAGGTAGGCGCCTTCGGCGCGTGTGATGAAGCGCGGCGTTCCGCCCACGGCGCGGAAGGCGCGTACCGGCGAGTTGACGCCGCCGGGGATGACGCGCTGCGCGCGCTCGAAGAGCTCTTCGTTGCGGTTCCGGGCCATGGTCAGCATGTCAGTGCACGCGCCGTGTCGCGCCTTTGGCGTTCGGTTCGTCGAACCCGGGTGGCGTGCCGCCTGGGCCTCCCGAGCTGCCGCCAGGACCGCTGCCGCCCGCTTCGGCCGCCTCGCCTTCGCCCTCCTCGGGCGGAGGCAGTGCCCAGAAGAAGCGGTCGGGCACGATGTTGCCCATGCCGGGGCGGAAGCCGGCATCCAGGCTCTGGTCCAGGAATGAAAGGGCTTCGCTGACCGCAGGCTGCAGTTCGGCCCCTGAAGCCAGCAACGCGGCGAGCGCCGCGGAGAGCGTGTCGCCAGCACCCACGAAGGCGGCATCGAACATCTCGAACTTCTCGCCGGCAATGGCGCCTTGCGGGTTGGCAAGCACGTTGTCGATGAACTGTTCCTTGCCCTTGCTCGGCAGCAGGATGCCGGTGACGAGGACATGACGGGTGCCGTGCTCTCCCGCGGCCACCGCCAGCTCGCGCGCCGAGGGCGGGCGTTCGCTGTCCCAGTCGGGCAGCAGAAAGTCCTGCAGCGCCTTGTGGTTGCCTACCAGAACCTCTGCGGCGGGCAGGATCAACTCCCTGAACGCTTCAAGGTACGGTTGCAGCTGGTCCTCGTCGAGCCAGGAAAGGCTCGGCAGATAGGCCACCAGCGGCACGTCCGTGTAGTCCGAGAGAATCTCGGCCACCGCGCTCACGCCATCGGCGCTGCCGAGGAAGCCCACCTTCCAGGCACCGACCGTGACGTCTTCGAGCACTGCGCGCGCCTGCTCGGCAACCGCTTCGGGATCGATCGCCTGCTGATCAAAGATGTCGGCGGTGTCGCGCATGACGATGGAGGTCACCACCGGCAGGGCATGGGCTCCCATTGCCGAGACAGTGGCGATGTCGCCCGCCAGGCCGGCGGCTCCACTGGCGTCGCTGGCGTTGAAGCACATCACGCAAGCCGGGGCCGGGGGGTCGCCGGCTTGGTCGGGCTTTTCAGGCGTTGCGGTCGGAGCGGATTCGGCGGTCATGGTGGGCTGCTCCGGTGCCTGCTGCTGGATCGATCACGGTCGCCCAAGACTACGACGCCCGCTTTTCCACAAGGATCGCAATAGGGTCTGCGGGTCGCGAAGGGTCCGGGGAAACCTCCAGCAATCTCTGAGGAACCTTGTGTAGGTCCTCACGATTCCTCGGAAATTTGAGAGTTCGCGTGGCTACAATCGACGACCATTGTAGTGACGAGACCGTCTCACCGTGAGTGAACCGCGCACCTGGATGTGCCTGATCTGCGGCTGGATGTACAGCGAGGCCGAGGGCGACCCCGAACATGGCATCCCCAGAGGCACCGAATGGGCCGATGTCGACATGAACTGGAGCTGCCCTGAGTGCGGCGCGCGCAAGGAAGATTTCGAGATGGTGCAGATCTGAGGCCTCGGCGTTGCAGCGCCGCATGCGCAAGGTTCGACTAGGCGAGGAGGCAAGCGCTTGGATAGCAGCAGCGAGCAACAGCAGGTCGGCGCAGCCGTTCAGGGTGCCAAGGTCCTGGTCATCGACGACAGCAACACCATTCGGCGCAGCGCCGAGATCTTCTTGCGTCAAGGCGGGCACGAAGTATTGCTTGCCGAAGATGGCTTCGACGCATTGGCAAAGGTCAACGACCACTCTCCCGAACTCATATTCTGCGACATCCTGATGCCGCGTCTGGACGGTTACCAGACCTGCGCCATCATCAAGCGCAACCCTCGTTTCGCTCACGTGCCGGTGATCATGCTGTCCTCTAAAGACGGCCTGTTCGACAAAGCGCGTGGACGGATGGTGGGCTCGGAGGAATACCTCACCAAGCCCTTCACCAAAGAACAACTGCTGCGCGCTGTGGAGACCTTCCGCCGCGCCGCGGGTTGACGGGCGGCGCGCAGGCGGCGCCCGCCGCACTGTCACCCGCGAAGGACCAAGACCCATGGCGATCCAGAAGATTCTGCTCGTCGACGATTCGAAGACCGAGTTGCACCATGTCTCGGAGATCCTGCACAAGCGTGGCTACCAGGTGCGCACGGCGGAGAACGGCGAAGAGGCGATGCGCCGCCTGGCCGAGGACAAACCGGACCTGATCCTGATGGACGTGGTGATGCCGGGGCAGAACGGTTTCCAGCTCACTCGCGCCATCACGCGCGACCCCCGTTTTTCCGACGTGCCGGTGATCATGTGCACGAGCAAGAACCAGGAGACCGACAAGGTCTGGGGCATGCGCCAGGGTGCGCGTGACTACATCGTCAAGCCGATCAACGCGGACGAACTCGTCGCGAAGATCAAGGCCTTTGACTGAGCAGCCGTCGCGACCGCAAGACACGAGATGGCCAACCGCGAAGCGCTGCGAGAGCTACAACACCGCCTGGCAGCCAGACTGCGAACGGCGAAGGACGAAGCTCGTACCGCGCAGTGGCTGGCGGTGGAGGGCGGCGGGCAAGGTTTTCTTTTGAACCTTGCGCACGCCGGCGAAATATTCTCGCTGCCGGTGCTCAAGCCCGTGCCACACACGCAAAGCTGGTTCGTCGGTGTGGCCAATCTGCGCGGCGGCCTGCATGGGGTGGTCGATCTGGCGGCGTTCCTGGGTCTGCGCGCTGCGGCGGTTGTCGAGCAGGCGCGAGAGCACTCGCGGCTGGTGGCCCTGAACCCTGCTCTCGGTGCGCAATGCGCGCTGCTCGTGGACAGCCTGGCCGGCTTGCGGCTGCCTGGCCAACTCGAACGCCAGGCGGCGGGTGATGAGGCAACGCAGCCGGGCTTTGCCGGCCCGGTTTGGCGCGACGGCAATGGCCGTTTCTGGCAGGAATTGGATCTCACCGCGCTTGCGCGGCACGAGCAGTTCCTGGGTATCGCGGCATGATGGGGCGCAAGGCCGCTCTGTCCTCGAAAGGCGAGCGACCAGGCGTCGATCGAACCAATGAACAACCGGTTCGCACCACCTCGCACTGCGAGGCTGGCTGCGGATTGATGTGATGAGGGCGACATGAGCTTCCTGGACCGGATCAAGGGCAACGTACGAGGCAAGGGCTATCCCCAGACAGCGCCTTCTCAGCTGCCGGACTACGACGACCTGGCCTCGCCAACCAATCCCATGGAGGCCACCGTGCGGCTTGGACCGGGAGGCGTGGCGGCGGCAAAGGCCAGCGGCGCCGGTCTCGCGCCGACGGCGGTGATCCCACCACGCGGCTCCCGCCGCATCGGGGGGGGGTCTTCGATCATTGCCGAGGCATCGCCCTCGGAGCTGACGGGCGAGTTTCCGGAGACGCGCCTGCCCGGCGACCGCACCGAGGCGGCCAAGGGGAGGCTGCGGCTGCCCAGCCTGCCGATGATCGGCAGCTGGCCGCTCGAGCAGCAACAGCGGGCGCTGATCGGCCTGTTCGTGGCCGGGTTGCTCTCGCTTTTGGTCGCGGTGCTCGTCGCACTGAACTCGGGCGCGCGCTCGTCGGCGCAGGTCGCCGCGGCGGGCCAGGCGCAGATGCAGGCGCAGCGGCTGGCGAAGTCGGTTTCGCAGGCCCTGGTGGGCAATGCCGCGGCCTTCCCCGAAGTGCGCGACAGCGTGGAGGTCCTGACGCGCAATCTGCGCTCGCTCAAGACCGGCGAGGGCGATGTGCCCGCGCTGCCCGGGGGCTTGCAGCCCTTGCTCGAACCGGTCATGCCGCTGATCGATCGGGCGGAGAAGAACGCCGCCATCGTGCTGACGCAGCAGAAGACGCTCACGCAGGTGGGCCAGGCGCTGCGCGCCATCAACCGCCAGAGCGCAGACCTGCTGGAGACGGCCGAGACTGTGTCCTCGCTCAAGCTGCAGCAGGGCGCCTCGTCCGCCGAGTTGTCGGCTGTCGGCCAACTCGTGATGCTGACGCAGCGCATCGGCAAGAGTGCCAACGAATTCCTCACCACCGAGGGTGTGAGCGCCGAGGCCGTGTTCCTGCTGGGCAAGGACCTCAACAGCTTCAAGGAGATTGCGCAGGGTGTGATCAACGGCAACGCCGACCTGCGCTTGCCGGGCACGCGCGATCCGCAAGTGCGCGAGCGACTGCAGCAGTTGCTCACGCAGTACGAGCAGGTGCGCGGCGACGCGGGCGCCATCCTTGGCAATCTGCAGGGCCTGGTCGCAGCCCGCGAAGCGCAAACCAGCGTCGTCACCGACAGCGAGCCGCTGCGCAAGGGTCTGGACGCTCTGCAGGAGCGCCTCTCCGGTGGTGGCGGTCTGGGCGCGCTGGGTGTCGTGGCTGTGCTGCTCGGGCTGGCGGCCATCGTCGGCGCAGGCTATGGCTTGTTGCGCCTGTTTGTTCAGGACCAGACCAGCCGCTCGAGAACGGCGGAACAGCAGCGACTCGATGCCGAGCGGCAGGAGCAGGAGGCCAAGCGCGTCAATGATGCCAACCAGGCCGCCATTCTTCGCTTGATGAACGAACTGCAGACGGTGGCCGAGGGCGACCTCACGCAGCAGGCCACGGTGACCGAGGACATCACTGGCGCCATCGCCGATTCGGTGAACTACACGGTGGAGGAGCTGCGCTCGCTTGTCTCGCAGGTGCAGAACACCGTGGCACGAGTGACCGACACCACGCAGCAGGTCGAGCAGACCTCCACCGAACTGCTGGCGGCCTCGTCCGAGCAGTTGCGGGAGATCCGCGACACCGGTGAGTCGGTGCTGCAGATGGCCGGCCGCATCAACGACGTATCTTCACAAGCGCTGCAAAGCGCCCAGGTGGCGCGCCAGTCGCTGCGCGCGTCGGAGTCGGGCCTGCAGGCGGTGCAGAACTCGATTGGCGGCATGAACTCGATCCGCGAGCAGATCCAGGAGACCTCCAAGCGCATCAAGCGCCTGGGGGAGAGTTCGCAGGAGATCGGCGAGATCACCGAGCTCATCTCCGACATTACCGAGCAGACGAACGTGCTGGCGCTGAATGCCGCCATCCAGGCGGCGAGTGCGGGTGAAGCGGGACGAGGCTTCTCCGTGGTGGCCGAGGAAGTCCAGCGCCTGGCCGAACGGTCCGGCGACGCGACACGCCAGATTGCGGCCATCGTGCGCACGATTCAGACCGACACGCAAGACGCCGTGGCCGCCATGGAGCGCAGCACGCAGGGCGTGGTGGAAGGCGCGCGGCTGTCCGATGCCGCCGGTAGCGCGCTGGCCGACATCGACCGTGTGACTCGAGAACTTGCCGACCTCATCGAGCGCATCTCGAGCAATGCCTCGCGTGAGGCCGAGTCGGCCAACGAGGTGGCAGCCAACATCCAGCACATCTTTGCGGTCACCGAGCAGACTTCGGAAGGCACGCGCTCTACCGCCCAGATGGTGCGCGAGCTCTCGCGCACCGCCGATGAACTCAAGGCCTCGGTGGCTCGGTTCAAGGTGTCTTGATCCTCTCGGCAAGTTGACATTGCACCCGGCCCCTCCACGGTGACACGATGAACACTGCCGTCAACGCCCAACGCTCGGGCATCGGCGACGACCTCAGCGCCCTGGCCTGGGTGCACGACGAGTTGCGTCGCTCTCTCGAGACGGCGCACAAGGCGTTGCGTCGCCACCTCAGGGAAGCCGAGGCCGTGGGCGCCTCCGACGTTGACACCGTAGACCCGGCGGTGCTGCGCGGCGCGCGCATGCAGATCCATCAGAGCGCGGGCGCGCTGGAGCTGGTCGGGCTGACCGAAGTGGCCGAAGTGCTGCGCGCGAGCGAGAGCCTGGTCAATCGTTTCATGCAGCGGCCGCAACTGATGGACGTGGCGGCGGTCGAGACGTTGGAGCGCACGTCGTTCGCGGTGCTGGACTTCGTTTCGCGCCATCTCGCGGGCAAGCCGGTTTCGCCGGTGATGCTGTTTCCGCAGTACCGCGCCGTGCAGCAACTGGCGGGGGCCGATCGCGTGCACCCCGCCGACCTGTGGCGCGTCGACTTTCAGTGGCGCGAGCTGCCCCCGGACCCGAGCGCCAGACCGATTGCCGCGGACGACGACGCACGCAACGCGATGGAAGGGTTGACGCTGGGGTTGATGCGCCAACCCGACGCCACCACCGCGGCGCGCATGAGCGATCTGTGTGCCGGGCTGGGTGCCGGGACGGCTGGTGCGGCGCGTGCCCTGTGGCAATTGGCCGCAGGGGTGTTCGAAGGGCAGTCGGCGGGTGCGCTGCCCGGCGATGTCTTCATCAAGCGGCTCGCATCGCGGCTTTTGACGCAGTTGCGCATGGCCGTGCGCGGCCAGAGCGAGGTCAGCGAGCGGCTCGCCCAAGACCTGCTGTTCTTCTGCGCCCACGCCCAGCCTCGTGGCGGCCAGGTGACGCCGCGGCTGGAGGCCGTGCGCCAGGCTTGGCGCCTGGCGCCCACCACCGCGGCAGACTACGAGACGCCGCGCCTGGGTCGCTTCGACCCGGCACTGGTCGCGCTGGCGCGCAAACGAGTGGCCGGAGCGCGCGACAACTGGGCCGCCGTGGCCGGCGGCGATATGCATCGAGCCAGCGCGCTCAACGAGCAGTTCGTCCTGGTGGGCGACACGCTTGCGCGCTTGATGCCCTCTGGCGATGTGCTGGCCTCCGCGCTTCAGGCGGCCGTGGCACCCTCGGCCAACGCGGCGCAGGTGCCTTCGGCGCCGCTGGCGATGGAAGTCGCCACCGCGATCCTCTACATCGATGCCACCATCGAGGACGGCGAGCTCGATCACCCCGAACTGCCGACGCGCGTACGGCGCCTGGCCAAGCGCATCGACGATGTGCGCCTCGGCGTCGACGCGCAACCGCTCGAGTCCTGGATGGAGGAGCTGTACCGCCGCGTCAGCGACCGCCAGACCATGGGCAGCGTGGTGCAAGAGTTGCGAGCCTCGCTGTCCGAGGTGGAGAAGCAACTCGACCAGTACTTCCGCGACCCTGCCGAACGGCAGGTGCTGATCGCGGTGCCGAGCCAGCTCTCGGCGATGCGCGGCGTGCTCTCGGTGCTGGGCCTTGACCAGGCCTCGGCCGCTGTGGTGCACATGCGCGACGACATCGATGCGCTGGCCAACACCGAGGTCGACCCTCAACGTGCGCGCGAGACCGGTACCTTCGACCGTGTCGCCGACAACCTGGGCACGCTCGGTTTCCTCATCGACATGCTCAGCGTGCAGCCGGCGTTGGCGAAGTCGCTCTTCCGTTTCGACCCTGTCACCGGCAATCTGTCTGCCGTGATGGGGCAGTCCGAGCGGCCCTCGGCCTTCCTGGATCTGCCGAACCCGGATGAGGACGGTGGCCTGACCGTTGCCGGCGAGCTGCCCAGCGGCGAGGGTTTTGCGCCCCTGACGCTGGATGACTACTCGCGTCAGGTGGGTTCGGCCGCGCTCGACCCCGACACCGGAGTGCCGCAGCTGTCGCGTCAGCTCGAGCGCCTGGCCCAACGCGCGCTCACCGCCGAGCAGCCTGGCTTGGCACGCATCGCCGGTGATGCGCTGGACCGTTTGCGTCGCGTGACCGACGAACAACAGCGGCGTGCCGTGCGGACCGAACTGGCGCGCAGCCTGGCCGGGCTCGCGCCACCACCGCCCGAGGCGGCGCCACCATCGGCGCCGGTGCCGGCACCGCGGGAGCCTTCGACGACCGGAGGTACCGGCCTCGAAGACGACGCCGAGATGCGCGGTGTCTTCATCGAAGAAGCCCAGGAGGTCGTGACCGAGGCTCAGGATGCGCTCGTGCGCCTGCTCGAGACTCCGGAGAGCACGACCGAGATGACCACGGTGCGGCGGGCTTTCCACACCCTCAAGGGCAGCTCGCGCATGGTGGGTCTGACCTCCTTCGGCGACGCGGCCTGGAGCTGTGAGCAGCTCTACAACTCACGACTGGCGCAGGCGCCCCGCATGGACATGCCGCTGCGCGAGTTCACCCAGGACGCGCTCGGCTATCTCGGTGAATGGGTGGAAGCGATCGCAGCCGGGCGCGACGACGGCCACGGCAGCGATGCGGTCTGCGCCGCTGCCGACATGCTGCGCCTGGAAGGGCGGCGCGTCGCCATCGCATCACCCCAGATGCCGACAGTGGCCACAGTGCGCCAGCCGGAAGGCACAGATCAGGTCAGGACGATCGTGCTGCCGCGCCGTCCGGCGCCCATCGCGCCCATCGCGCCCGTCGAGCCTGAAATGCGCACGGTGGCACTGCCCGGACGCCAGCCGGGCGCGGCCACGCCCTCACCCTGGCCCACGGATCTGCCCAAGACCGTGGCCCTGCCGCCCCGTGAGGTGGCGCCCCACTCCGGGTTCGGCTTCACGCTCGACCTGTCCGAGTCGACACCACCCGACACCGGGGCCGTGATTCAGCGCCTCACCGAGCAGGTGCCTGAACTGCCGAAGGCCGAAGACCTCGACCTGCGCCGGCGACCCACAGCGCCGCAACTCGACTTGCCGCTGCCGACTCTGGAGTTGCCGCAGTTCGAGTTGCCCTCGGAGCCGATCGAAGCACCGCTGGATCTCGATCTGCTGGGCCAAGAAAGCCCTGCGCCAGAAACGCCGACTGTTCGAATCGAACCACCGGCGCCGACGTCGGCACCCGTGCCGCTGCCGGTGGCCGAGGTGGTCGCGTTCGACCTCGATCTCGGCAGCCTCGAAGACGAAATCACCGCGGCCCAGGCCGCGATGCCCGACATCGACCTCGGCACGCCCTCGCGCCCTGGCCTGCTCGACCTCCCGGCGGGCGAGGCAGAGGCACTGGACGTCGGTGCCGATGAACTGGAGCGCGTCTTCGCGGCGGCGCCTGTGGCGCCGGTGCCGTCGGCCCGTGCGGAGGCCCCCGAAGAGCCGGTCAAGGTCATCGGCCCGTTGCGGATCTCGATTCCGCTGTTCAACATCTTCCTCAACGAAGCCGACGAACTCTCGCGGCGCCTCGTGACCGAACTCGCGGAATGGGGCGTCGAGGCCGGTCGGCACCCGGTGCCCGACAGCAGCGTGGCGTTGGCCCACTCGCTGGCAGGCAACTCAGGCACGGTCGGTTATGCCGAACTCTCGGCATTGGCGCGCGCGCTGGAGCACGCGCTGTCCCTTTCGCACGAAGCCGGCCGCGGGCGCCGCGGCGAAGCGACGTTGTTCAGCGACTGTGCGGACGAGATTCGCCGCCTGTTGCATCAGTTCGCCGCGGGCTTTCTGCCTCCGGCCTCTTCGCAGTTGATGCAGAGGCTGGCCGATCACGAACACCTGCCCGACATGGGCGTGATGGGTGGCGTGCCGGGCGTAGCCGTGGAGGTGTCGGACTTTCTGCCGCTGTTGGCCGAACCCGAGCTTGCCACGTCGGCTCGGAACGACGCCTTCGACGACGATGAAGACATCGATGCCCGAGACGCCATCGACGAGGAACTGTTCCCGGTCTTCGACGAGGAAGCTGGCGAGTTGTTGCCGCAACTGCACATGCGGCTGCGTGACTGGCACGAGCATCCGGGCGATCGCGACGCCCCCTCGGCCTGCATGCGCACCTTGCATACCCTGAAGGGTGGGGCGCGTCTGGCGGGTGCGATGCGGCTGGGTGAGATGGCGCATCGGCTCGAGACCGCCATCGAGCACCTCACGGCTCGCGGCACCGTGCACGCCCGCGAGATCGATCCGCTGCTGCTGCGTTCGGACCACATGTCCCTCTTGCTCGACGCGCTGCGCGCGACGGCGTTGGGTGATGCACTCGCCGAACAAAGGGGTGCAGACCAGGCCGCAGCCGCGGCTGAATCAGCGTCGGCGGCGACGCCGCCTGTTCGCTCACCCGAGGGTGAACCTGTGGCGCAGCAGGTGGCACCGGCCGAGGCGGCAGCTCCCGTGCAAGCGCCCGTTGCGGCCTCCGTGTTGTTACAAGCCTTGCCCGGCACACTGCTCTCCAAGGAAGCGGGGCACTCTGGCGGCGGCCCTTCGGTGGTGCCCATCAACTGGCAGCGTTTCCGCGCCGGGGCCGGTGCCCTGGCCGAACAGGCCGAGCGCACGCCGGGCGGTGCCGGTACGGCTGTGCGTGTGCGCGCCGGGCTGCTCGACAGGTTGGTCAGCCACGCCGGCGAGGTCAGCATCACCCGCGAGCGCATCGCCTCCGAGATGAAGCAGCTGGCCGGCTCGCTGTCGGAGCTGACCGACAGCCTGGACCGCATGCGTCGGCAACTGCATGACATCGAACTGCAGGCCGAGACGCAGATCAGTTCGCGCATGGAGACTGCTCGCGCGGCAGGGCAGACTTTCGACCCGCTGGAGATGGATCGCTTCACGCGCTTCCAGGAGCTCACGCGCTTCATGGCCGAGTCGGTGAACGACGTGGCCACGCTCCAGCGCAGCGTGCAGCGCACGCTGCAGTCGACGGAAGACGAGCTCGCCGCACAGGCGCGGCTGACGCGCGAGTTGCAAGACGACCTGCTGCGCACGCGCATGGTGGAGTTCGAGAGTGCCGCCGACCGGCTCTACCGCACCGTGCGCCAGGCTGGCAAGGAAACCGGCAAGCAGGTGCGGCTGGACATCGTAGGTGGTGCCATTGAACTCGACCGCGGTGTGCTGGATCGCATGGTGGGCCCCTTCGAGCACCTGCTGCGCAACAGCGTGGTGCACGGTATCGAGACGCCGGCCCAGCGCACCGCGGCCGGCAAGGACGCCACCGGTCGCATCGTCGTGCAGGTGGCGCAGGCCGGTAATGAGATCGCGGTGGAGTTCGGCGACGATGGCGGTGGATTCGACTACGAGCGCATCCGCGAGCGGGCTGAGCAGCAAGGTCTGATCTCGGCCGACCAGCCAATGACCCCGGCCGAGCTGGCGCAACTCGTCTTCGCGCCGGGCTTCTCCACTGCCGAGGCGGTAAGCGAGCTCGCAGGTCGTGGCGTCGGCCTGGACGTGGTGCGCGCCGAGGTCAACGCGATGGGGGGTCGCATCGAGACCACCAGCGCCCGCGGCCAGGGCACGCGTTTCCGATTGCTGCTGCCACTCACCACCGCCGTCACCCAGGTGGTGAACCTGCGCTGCGGAGAATTCCAGGTCTCAGTGCCATCGACTCTCGTCGAGTTGGTCAAGCGTTCGCCGCGTGCCGAAACTGAGGCGGGCTACGCTGCCGGTCACTACGAGTTCAACGGCGAGCGCGTGCCTTTCTACTGGCTGGCCGCGTTGTTGCAAGCCGGTACGCGTGGGGATACGAACGGCCGCTCGCAGACGCTGGTGGTGATCCGCAGCGCCGCGCAGCGGGTGGTCATCCATGTGGACGAGGTGATCGGCAACCAGGAAGTGGTGGTCAAGAACGTCGGGCCTCAGTTGGCGCGCCTGCCGGGCCTGGTGGGTGTGACGCTGCTGCCATCGGGTGCGGTGGCGCTCATCTACAACCCTGTCGCCCTGGCCACGGTGTACGCCGAGGGTGCGCGCTCGCGCATGACGCAGCAGCAACGGGCGGCAAGCGACAAACCCGAGCAAGTGGCGCAGGCCGTGGCGCCGCTCGTGCTGGTGGTGGACGATTCACTGACGGTGCGGCGTGTGACGCAGCGCCTGCTGACTCGTGAGGGCTACCGCGTCACCACCGCCAAGGACGGGCTGGAGGCTCTGGAGCGGCTGGCCGGGGAGAGGCCGGTGGTGGTGCTGTCCGACATCGAGATGCCGCGCATGGATGGTTTTGACCTGGTGCGCAACATCCGTGCGGACGCACGGCTGGCCGACCTTGCCGTGGTCATGATCACTTCGCGCATCGCCCAGAAGCACCGCGAATATGCGGCCGAGCTTGGCGTCGACCACTACCTTGGCAAGCCCTACGCCGAAGACGAGTTGTTGTCCCTCGTGGCGCGCTATGCGCATGGGGAAACACTGGTTTAAGGGCGGCTGTGTGAGAAGGTGGCCGCGTACGCCTTTCCGCGCGTGGGGCTGGTGCCCGTGAGCGTGGGCATCGGCGCCCTTCGATCCGGCGACACCCCTGGCTGCAGGCGGGCGTCCAACGCCGAAATGCCCCAATTTCGAACGATTGATTGAATCGATCGTTTGATGTCTGCTTACACTCGCAGCGATGACTCCCTCTCGCTCACTAGGCGACCGGCAGATGCGAGCAGAACCGCGCGCCGGCCGGCCGGCCGAAGACGCCCGCGAGCGCCTGCTGCTGACCGGCCTGCGGCTCTTCGCGCAACAAGGTTACGCGAAGACCTCCACGCGCGAGCTGGCTGAGGCCGCAGGCGTCAACGTCGCTGCCATCAGCTACTACTTCGGCGACAAGGCTGGGCTTTACCGGGCGGTCTTCCTCGAACCCATGGGCGGCTCGCCGGAGGGAGACATCGCGCGGCTGGCCGACCCCGACTTGTCGCTGCCCGAGGCCTTGCACCACTTCTACGCATCGTTTGTCGAGCCATTGAAACAAGGGGACGTGTCGCGGCAGTGCATGAAGCTGCACTTCCGCGAGATGCTGGAACCGACCGGGCTCTGGGAAGAAGAGCTCGCCCACGGCCTCAAGCCGATGCATGACGCCCTGGTGGCGTTGTTGCTGCGGCACTTCGACCTCGTCGAGGCCGACGCTGACATGCTGCGACTGGCCGTCTGCCTGGCGGGGCTGGGCGTACACATGCATGTGGGCAGGGATGTGACCGACGTCGTCGCGCCCGGCCTCAATGCCACGCCCGCGCACTTCGACACCTGGGCCGAGCGCCTGGTCATGTACGCCCTGGCAATGACACAGGCCGAGCGGCTGCGCCGAGCAGAGGGCCGGACATGAAAAGCCGACGCGACCCAGGTGCCGGCGCTGCCGCAAGCCTGCGGGCCCGGTGGTTTGCGCCGGCCGTTGCCGTTCTCGTGGCCGCGTGCGCCTCGCCACCGCCCCTGCCAACGACAGTGGCACCGCTCACGCCAGCCGCCGCCTGGCAGGCACCGTCGCCCGCGCGGGCCCAACCCAATTCATCACTCGCGACCGAGCCGGCCAGCGCATCGATACCCATCGCGGATGCCAGTCAGTGGTGGGCCGGCTTTGGCGATCCCGTCCTGCCATCGCTCGTCGAGGCGGCCCGGGGCGCCAGCGCATCGTTGTCGGCTGCTGCCGCGCGCATCGAGTCCGCGCGCGCCGTGCGAGTAGCGGCCGGTGCGGCCATGGCGCCGCGGCTTGACGGATCGACTTCGATGTCACGCGCCCGCGGAACGCCGGGCGCGCCAACCAGCGACAGCGCCAGCCTCGGCGTACTGGCCGGCTGGGAGCTCGACCTCTTCGGTGGCCGTACTGCCGCGCGAGAGGGTGCCGCGCGCAGACTCGAGACCGCGCAGGCGCAATGGCACGCCGCGCGCATCGCGTTGGCGGCCGAAGTGGCCACGAGCTACGTGGCGCTGCGCGCCTGCGAGGCCCAACTGGAGCCCGCGATGTCGGACTCCGACTCGCGCGCGCAGACCGCGCGACTCACCGAACAAAGCGCCGGCGCCGGCATGTTGGCGCCGGCCAGCGCCGCGTTGGCCCGCGCCAGTGCCGCGCAGGGGCGTGCTCAGCTTGTGCAGCAGCGTGCCGCTTGCGAGGTGCTGGTCAAGTCGCTGGTAGCGCTGACCGCCATCGAGGAGCCTCTGCTGCGCCAGCGCCTCGCCCCAATGGCGGCGCGCCAGCCGCAGCCGGCGGATGCGCGCCTCACGAGCCTGCCCGCCGCCCTGCTACAGCAACGGCCCGACCTCGTAGCCGCCACACGACAACTGCAGGCGGCTGCTGCCGACAGCAACCAGGCCGCGGCCGAGCGGTGGCCGCAGGTGAGCCTCTCTGGGTCGATCGGCTTCATGCGATTCGCCAGCGGCGGCGCCGCGCAGGATGGCGCCGTCTGGTCGCTCGGCCCACTCGCGCTGAGCCTGCCGCTGTTCGACGCCGGCCGCCGTGTGGCCCAGGAGGGTGCGGCACGCGCCGCCTATGTCGACGCCGTCGTGCAATTGCAGGCCGCCGTGCGCAATGCCGTGCGCGAGGTGGAAGATGCCTTGGTGGCGCTCGACAGCGTGGCGGCACGCGAAGCAGACATCGGCGTGGCCACCGAGGGCTTCGAGGCCTCGCTGCGCGCTGCCGACGCCCGTTGGCGCGGTGGCGTCGGCAGCTTGTTCGAGCTCGAGGACGCACGCCGCAGCGCGCTGGCCGCGAAGAGCGCCCTGGTGGACCTGCGGCGCGAACGCGCCACCGCCTGGATCAACCTTTACCGCGCCCTGGGCGGCGGGTGGTCACCTGACGACCTCGCTGCCGCGGGGCGTTGAACAACCCTCCTGCGAAACGAGCTTCGATGAAGACAAAACCTCTGCTGGCCGTGGTGGCCACGGTCGCCCTGGCTGCCGCCGCCGTGATCTCCTTGCGCGCGCATGCCGTCGACAAGCCCGCCGCGTCGGCTGCGCCCAAACCCGCGCTCACCGTCACTGTCGTGCAGCCGCAATCGGCACGGCTGCAGCAGTTGGTGCGTGCCAACGGCAGCGTCACCGCTTGGCAAGAGGCCAGCGTGGGCGCCGAAGCCAACGGCTGGCGCCTCGCCGAAGTGCGCGTCAACGTCGGCGACCGGGTGCGCCGTGGGCAGGTGCTGGCCGCCTTCGCCGGCGAGATGGTCCAGGCAGACCTCGCCCAGAGCCAGGCCGCCGTGGCCGAGGCCGAGGCTGCGCTCGCCGAGGCTGCCGCCAACGCCCAGCGCGCACGCGACCTTCAGCCCAGCGGCGCCTTGAGCGCTCAGCAAATCAACCAGATGTTGACCATGGAGCGCACCGCCCAGGCGCGCCTGGAGGCGCAACGCGCCGGCGTGAAGGTGCAGCAGTTGCGTGTCAAGCAGACCGTGGTTCTCGCACCCGACGACGGCGTCATCTCCGCGCGCATGGCCACGGTGGGCGCCGTGGTGCCGGCCGGGCAGGAGCTCTTTCGCCTCATTCGGCAAGGCCGGCTGGAATGGCGCGCCGAGGTGGGGGCGTCCGAGCTGGTGCAGATCAAACCTGGTCAGGTGGTGCAGGTGCAGCCCGCGGGCGGCGCGGCCATCGAAGGCAAGGTCCGCATGGTGGCGCCCACCGTGGACGCGGCCACGCGCAACGGCCTCGTCTATGTGGATCTGCCGCAGCCGGGAGAGGCACGCGCGGGCATGTTCGCGCGCGGCGAATTCGCCATTGGCCAGTCGGTAGCCATGACGCTGCCGCAGGGCGCGGTGCTGCAGCGAGACGGCTTTTCCTACGTCTTCCGACTCGGCGCGGACAACAAGGTAGCGCAGACCAAGGTCGCCGTGGGCCGCCGTATCGACGAGCGCATCGAGATCGTCTCCGGCGTCGATGCCCATGCGCGCGTGGTCGCGCAGGGCGCGGGCTTCCTCGCCGACGGTGACGTCGTGCGCGTGGTCGAAGCCGCCAAGGCCGCGGCCAAACGCTGACGCGACGAAGGCCATGGCCATGAACGTTTCCACCTGGTGCATCCGCAACCCCATTCCTGCGGTGATGCTGTTCGTCATGCTCACGCTGGCAGGTCTGCTCGGCTTCCAGAAGATGAAGGTGCAGCAGTTCCCCGACATCGACCTGCCCACCATCAACATCAGCGCCAGCCTGCCCGGAACCGCGCCGGCGCAGATGGAGACCGAAGTCGCGCGCAAGATCGAGAACGCCGTGGCCGCGCTGCAGGGCGTGAAGAACATCTACACCAAGGTGCAGGACGGCGCGGCCACGGTCACCGTGGAGTTCCGCCTCGAAAAGCCCACGCAGGAGGCGCTGGACGACGTCCGCGATGCCGTCGCTCGCATCCGCAGCGACCTGCCGGCCGACCTGCGCGATCCGGTGGTGAGCAAGCTCAACCTCGCCGGGACGCCCATCCTCACCTACACGGTCGCCAGCTCGCGCATGGACGACGAGGCCCTGAGCTGGTTCGTCGACCAGCAGGTCACCAAGGCCATGCTGGCGGTGCGCGGCGTCGGCTCGGTGGCGCGTGTGGGCGGCGTCACGCGCGAAGTGCGCGTGGAGATCGACCCGGCGCGCCTGCTGGCCCTGAACGCCACCGCGGCCGACATCTCGCGCCAGCTGCGTGCCGTGCAGCAGGAGGCGCCCGGCGGGCGCAGCGATATCGGCGGCATCGAGCAGAGCGTGCGCACCATCGCCACCGTGAAGAGCGCCGACGAGCTGGCACGCCTGGAACTCGCGCTCAGCGACGGCCGCCGCGTGCGCCTGGATCAGCTGGCGCGTGTCACCGACACCGTGGCCGAGCAGCGCAGCGCCGCGCTGCTGAACGGCCAGCCGGTGGTGGGCTTCGAAGTCGTGCGCAGCCTCGGTGCCAGCGAGACGACAGTCGCCGACGGCGTGCGGGCGGCGATCGACAAACTCGTGCTCGAACATCCCGATATCAAGGTCACCGAGGCCTTCAACTTCGTCGACCCGACGGTGGAGAACTTCCACGGCTCGATGTACCTGCTGCTGGAAGGCGCGCTGCTCGCCGTGCTCGTGGTCTGGCTCTTCCTGCGCGACTGGCGCGCCACGCTGGTGGCCGCCACTGCGCTGCCGCTGTCGGTGCTGCCCACCTTCGCGGTGATGTACTTTGCCTCCGGCTTCTCGCTCAACGTCGTGACACTGCTCAGCCTGTCGTTGGTGGTGGGTGTGTTGGTGGACGATGCCATCGTCGAAATCGAGAACATCATGCGGCATCTGCGGATGGGCAAGACGCCCATGCAGGCCGCGATGGAGGCCGCTGATGAGATCGGCCTCGCGGTGATCGCCACCACCTTCACGTTGATCGCGGTGTTCCTGCCCACCGCCTTCATGGCTGGCGTGCCGGGCAAGTTTTTCGTGCAGTTCGGCTGGACAGCAGCCATCGCGGTTTTCTTCTCGCTCGTCGTCGCGCGCATGCTCACCCCGATGATGGCCGCCTACGTGCTGAAGCCACCGAAGAAGGAAGTGGCCGAGCCGCGCTGGATGAAGACCTACCTGGGCTGGGCCGCGTGGTGCCTGAAGCACCGTGTCGTGACTCTGGTGGCCGCGGCCGCCTTCTTCGGCGGCTCGCTTGGTCTGGTGGGCCTGCTGCCCACCGGCTTCATCCCGCCCGACGACTTCGGCCAGACTCAGGTGACGGTGACACTGCCGCCTGGCAGCACCTTTGCGCAGACGCTCAAGAGTGCCGAGCAGGCGCGCGAACTGGTGCAGAAGAATCCGCACGTGAAGCTGGTCTACACCACGGTGGGCGGCGGCAACACCGGTGCCGACGTGTTCACGCCGGGTGGTGGCGTGGCCGATGTGCGCAAGGCGACGCTCACGCTCAACCTGACCCATCGCAGCGACCGCCGGGGCACCTCCAAGCAGGACATCGAAGGTGACCTGCGCCTCGGATTGGAGGCCCTGCCCGGCGCTCGCGTGAAGGTCGGCTTCGGGCAAAGCAGCGAGAAGTACGTGCTCGTGATTGCCAGCGAGGATGGTGCGGCACTCGCTTCGCACGCCGCCTTGGTGGAGCGCGAACTGCGCTCCATCCCCGGCATAGGCAACGTCACCTCGAGCTCGAGCCTGGTGCGACCGGAGCTGGTGGTGCGGCCCGACTTCGCCCGCGCCGCCGACCTCGGTGTGACCGCCGCGGCCATTGCCGACACCTTGCGCATCGCCACCGCCGGCGATTTCGACCAAGGCCTGGCCAAGCTCAACCTCACCCAGCGCCAGGTACCGATCGTGGTGCGGCTGCCTGCGCAGGCGCGCACCGACCTGGCTCTCCTCGAGCGCCTGCCGGTGCCGGGCAGGGCGGGCCCGGTGATGCTGGGCAACGTGGCGAGCCTGTCGATCGACAGCGGGCCGGCCGAGATCGACCGTTACAACCGTCAGCGCAACGTCAACTTCGAGGTCGAACTCAACCAGCAGCCGCTGGGCGCGGTGAAGGACGCAGCGCTGGCGCTGCCCAGCCTGGCCAAGCTGCCACCGGGCGTCATCGTCACCGAGATCGGCGACGCCGAGGCGATGGCGGAGTTGTTCGAGAGTTTCGGCCTGGCCATGCTCACCGGCGTGCTGTGCATCTACATCGTGCTCGTGCTGCTGTTCAAAGACTTCGTGCAGCCGGCCACCATCCTGGGTGCACTCGTGCTGTCGATCCCAGGCGCCTTCGTCGCGCTCTTCGTCACGCAAACGGCGTTGTCGATGCCCAGCATGATTGGTCTCATCATGCTGATGGGCATCGCGACGAAGAACTCGATCCTGCTCGTCGACTACGTCATCATGGCGCGGCGCGACCACGGCCTTAAGCGCTGGGACGCCGTGCTCGACGCCTGTCACAAGCGCGCCCGTCCCATCATCATGACCACCATCGCCATGGCCGCGGGAATGATGCCGATCGCCTTGGGCATCGGCACCGACCCGAGCTTCCGCGCACCGATGGCCATCGTCGTGATCGGGGGGCTCATCACTTCCACCTTCCTCAGCCTGCTCGTGATCCCGGTGCTGTTCACCTACGTCGACGATGCGATCGAACTCTTGCGGCGCGTTCTGCGCTTGAAGCCGGTAGCGACGGTAGCGACAGTAGCGACCGTGGCGAGCGCGTTGCACGCCGTGCCCGCAGCGGCATCAGCAGCAGCTGCTGCGAAGGCCACGACGTGAACGCGGGCCGCTCCAGGCTGAACCGTCGGGCTTTGCTGGCCGCAACCGCAGCGCTTGTTGCCGCCCCGGCCCTGCTGTTGCGGGCCCGCGCCGCCCAGCCTGGCGTCGAGACGCTCGACTTCGATTGGGTCGATGCGCGCCGCCAACGAGCGGTGCCCGCGCGGCTGTACCTGCCGCGCCATGCCGTCGCCGGCGCTCCGGCGCCGTTGGTGGTTTTCTCGCACGGCATAGGCAGCACCCGCGAGCGCTACCGCTGGATTGGCCAGCACCTGGCCGAACAAGGCCAGGCTTGCCTGCACCCCCAGCACGTGGGCAGCGACCGGCAGGTATGGACAGGCAACCCGTTCAGTGTGGTGACGCGTCTGCGCGATGCGGCCCAGGAATCCGAAGCCCTGGCTCGCGTGGCTGACGTGCGCTTTGCCCTCGACACGCTACTTCGCGGCGAACTCGCGCCACGCCTGGACGAGCGCCGCATCGCGCTCGCCGGCCACAGCTATGGGGCCAATACCGCGCTGCTGTGTGCTGGCGCCGTGGTGCAACGCGAGGGCCGTCGCCTGGTGTTGCGAGACGATCGTGTGCGTGCCGCCGTCGTGCTCTCGGCGCCGCCCTTCTATGGCGAGGGCGACCCAGCGCACATCCTCGCCGGCATCGACCTGCCCAGCCTGCATGTGACCGCCACCGAGGACATCATCCGCATCCCCGGCTACTTCAGCGGCGCAGAAGACCGTGTCGCGCTCTATCGCGCCATTGGCGGGCCGCGCAAGTGGTTGGCCATGTTCGAGGGTGGCTCCCACAGCATCTTCACCGACCGGCCCACTGCGGGTGGTGCGGCCCTGAATCCGCAGGTCAAGGAGGCCACGCGCGCGCTGACGGTGGCCTTCCTGCGCGCCGTGTTCGATGGGGATGACATCGCGATCAAGTCCTGGCCGCAGCAGTTCGCGCCGCTGCTTTCACGCTTCGAAGCCGGGCCGACCTGACGCTCGCGGGTGCGCAGAGTTCGGTATCGAAGCGCCCGTAGCGCACGTAGCGCACGTAGCGCCAATAGCGCCGATAGCGCCCCTAGCGTGCAGCACCGCGCTCACCTGGGCTTCACGACGGCGTAGCGCGCCAGGGTCTTGACGCGCGCCTCGGCGTGGTTCACGACAGGCCATGGGTAGTGCTCACCCAGCTTCACGCCAGCGGCTTGCAGCTCCAAAGTCGGTGCCAGCCAAGGCGCGTGGATGAGCGCGTTCGGCAGCCGCGCCAGCTGTGGCAGGTAGCGCCGGATGAAACGGCCTTCGGCATCGAACTTCTCGCTCTGGCTCACGGGGTTGAAGATGCGGAAGTAGGGCTGCGCGTCGCAGCCACTGCTGGCCGCCCACTGCCAGCCGCCGTTGTTGGCGGCGAGGTCGAAGTCGTTCAGATGCAGCGCGAAGTAGGCCTCGCCGCGGCGCCAATCCAGCCCGAGGTCCTTGGTGAGGAAGCTGGCTACCACCATGCGCAGGCGGTTGTGCATGTAGCCGGTCTGGTTGATCTGGTGCATGGCCGCGTCCACCAGCGGGTAGCCGGTGCGGCCCTCGCACCAGGCGGCATAGAGGCTGTCGGCCTGCTTGCCACGCTCCCAGCCGATGCGGTCGTACTCGGGCTTGAACGAGCCCGTGACCACGCGGGGATGGTGGTGCAGGACCTGGTGATAGAAGTCGCGCCAGATGAGCTCAGACAGCCAGACCTCGGCGCCACGAGCGCCGCCGACCATGCGCGCATGCGCCTCGCGCGCGAGGGACCGGATCGAGATGGTGCCAAAACGAAGGTGCGTGCTCAGGTAACTCGGCCCTTTCACCGCCGGGAAGTCGCGCGTCTCGTGATAGTGGTCGATGCGGCCCAGGAAGTCGTCAAGCAACTCGGCCGCGCCGGCGGGGCCGCTGGGCAAGCGCAACTCGTGCAGGTTGGTGGGCAAAAAGCCGATCTCGGCGAGCGTGGGTACGGCCAGGGGGCTCGGCAAGCCCGGTAGACCGGGCGGCGGCGGCGCCAAGGAAGCCGCATACCGCGCGACCGGATACGCCTTGAGGTGAAACGGCGTCAGCGCCTTGAGCCATGCGTTCTTGTAGGGTGTGAACACGGAGTACGGTTGCCCGCTCAGCGTCAACACCTCGTTGCGCTCGAAGATCACATGGTCTTTGCCCAGGCGCAACGTCACGCCCAGATCGGCCAGGCGGCCATGCACCAACTGGTCACGCGCGCGTGCGGCGGGCTCGTCGTCGTGGTTGGCAAAGATCGCTTGTGCGCGCAACTGCGCCGCGAGCTGCGGGATCTCCTCCGTCGCGTACCCATGGCGCACGATGAGACCGACGCCCTCGACGCCGTGGGAGAGGCCCAGTGCCCGCAGTTCCGCGTCGACCCCGGCCAGACTGTCGCGGATGAATTCCACGCGGCGGTCGAAACGCGGCAGCCCATCGAGGATGGCGCGGTCGAACACGAACACGCACCACACCTGGCGTGCCGAGCGCAGTGCGTGGTACAGCGCCGCATGGTCTTGCACTCGCAGGTCGCGGCGTAGCCAGACCAGCGCGCGGCCGAACTCCCGCGGTGCGGCGTCGCCCGGGCCGGGGCTGCCGGTCGGGCGTACGTCCGCGCGTACGCTCGGGCGCACCCCCGGGCGCACCCCCGGACTTGAGGCGGGGTCTTCACGTTTTTGCATGGCTGGCGAAGTGTGCCGGGGAATAAGATCACTCTATGTCTGCCGCCGCGCGCATCGATCTGACCAACCAGTTCCTCATCGCCATGCCCGGCATGGCCGACGATACGTTCAAGGGCACGGTGGTTTACCTGTGTGAGCATACGGAAAACGGCGCCCTCGGGCTGGTCATCAACAAGCCGATCGACATCAAGCTGAAGAACCTGTTCGAAAAGGTGGAGCTGAGCATGCCGCCGCAGCCGCTGGCCGAGCAGCCGGTGTATTTCGGGGGGCCGGTGCAAACCGAGCGTGGCTTCGTGCTGCACGAGCGCCGGGGCGAGGGCACGACCCCGTACAACTCCACGTTGGCCATCGCCGACAGCGGCCTCGAGATGACCACCAGCAAAGACGTCCTCGAAGCCATGTCCAACGGTGCCGGGCCAAAGAAAGTGCTGATCACGCTCGGCTACAGCGGCTGGGAGGCCGGACAGCTCGAGGACGAGATTGGCCGCAATGGCTGGCTCACGGTGGATGCCGACCCGGCCGTCATCTTCGACACCCCCACCGACAAGCGCTACGACCGCGCGATGTCGCTGCTGGGCTTCGATCCGCGCATGCTCTCTCAGGAGGCGGGGCACGCGTGAGCGGGTTGAGTGGGCTGACGGCACAGCCGCCGCGCCAACCCGCTTTGCAGGGGACTTCCCATCAGGCCTATCTGGCCTTTGACTTCGGCATGCGCCGCATCGGCGTGGCCGTGGGCAACTCGCTGCTGCGCGTGGCGCAGCCCGTCACCACGGTCAAGACCGTGCAGGCGAAAGGGGATGCGCGCTTCGCTGCCATCGCCCGGCTCATCGAAGAATGGCGTCCCGATGCGCTGATCGTCGGCGTCCCCTTCCACCCCGATGGCGCCGAGCACGACAATACGTGCCGCGCGCGCGCCTTCGGCCGCCAACTGCACGGGCGCTTCAGGCTCCCCGTGCACGAGGTGGACGAGCGTTACAGCACCACAGAGGCGCGGGCGCAGGGTGCGGCCGATGCCGACGCGGCGGCTGCGGCCATCATCCTCGATCAGTTCCTGCGCGCCTTGCCTGAACCCGAAGCCTTGCCCCAAGCCCCGGACCCCGATGCTGCTGCAACTTGATGCCGAAGCTCTTTACGCGCAGCTGCGCGAGGGCGTGTGCAGCCTGCTGCGCCCGCAGCCGGCGGCCCATGGCCTTGTCGGCATCTGGTCGGGCGGTGCGTGGCTCGCCGAGAGGCTGCAACGCGACCTGGGCCTTCCCGGTGCACCGGGCGTCATCTCCAGCACCCTGCACCGCGACGACTTCGGCTCGCGTGGGCTCGCGGCCCGCGGCGATGCCACGCATTTGCCCTTCGAGATCGAAGGCCGCCACATCGTGCTGATCGACGACGTGCTCTACACCGGCCGCACGGTGCGCGCGGTGATCAACGAGCTGTACGACTTCGGCCGTCCGGCCAGTGTGATGCTGGCCGTGCTCGTCGATCGCGGTGGGCGCGAGTTGCCCATCGAGGCCGCCTGTGCGGCGGCACGCCTGGTGCTGCCGGCGACGCAGAAGCTGACGCTGGCGCGCGACGAGGCCGGGCGCTATTCGTTTGCGGTCAAGGAACGCGCCTGATGCTCGCCCGCCGCAATCCGCAGCTCAACGCGAGTGGCGAGTTGATCCACCTGTTGTCGATCGAGGGCCTGCCCAAGGCGATCCTGACCCAGATCCTCGACACCGCCGGCACCTTCCTCAGCGTCAACGACCGCGAAGTGAAGAAGGTGCCGCTGTTGCGCGGCAAGAGCGTGTTCAACCTGTTCTTCGAGAACAGCACGCGCACGCGCACCACGTTCGAGATCGCGGCCAAGCGACTCAGCGCCGACGTCATCAACCTGGACATCGCGCGCAGCAGCACGACCAAGGGCGAGAGCCTCTTGGACACCATCGCCAACCTGTCGGCGATGCATGCCGACATGTTCATCGTGCGCCACGCCGAGAGCGGCGCGCCCTACCTCATCGCGCAGCACGTCGCGCCGCACGTGCACGTGGTGAACGCGGGTGACGGGCGCCATGCGCACCCGACGCAGGCGTTGCTGGACATGTACACGATCCGCCACTACAAGCGCGATTTCACGCAGCTCACGGTGGCGGTGGTGGGCGACATCGTGCATTCGCGCGTCGCGCGTTCGGACATCCACGCGCTCACGACGCTCGGCGTGCCCGAGATCCGCGCCGTGGGCCCGAAGACGCTGGTGCCCGGAGACCTTGCCGCGATGGGCGTGCGCGTGTGCCACGACATGGCCGAGGGCATCCGCGGCGCCGACGTCATCATCATGCTCAGGCTGCAGAACGAGCGCATGAGCGGCGCCATGCTGCCCAGTGCCGGCGAGTTCTTCATGACCTACGGGCTCACGCCCGAGAAGCTGGCGCTGGCCAAACCCGATGCCATCGTCATGCACCCCGGACCCATCAACCGGGGGGTGGAGATCGATTCGCAGGTGGCCGACGGCCGAGCCAGCGTGATCCTGCCTCAGGTGACATTCGGCATTGCCGTGCGCATGGCGGTCATGAGCCTGATCGCGGGGAATCAAGCATGAGCCCGCCCGGCCATCCGAAGGGCGAAACCCGGAGTGCGCAGCACGAAGGGACACCTGTGGTCCCCCAAGTTCGCCTGCGCTCGCTGCCCTCCGAGGGGGCGGCCCTCCTTGAAGCGGCGCGCCCGGCGGCTCGGCGGAGCTCGGCATGAAGCTGCTGATACGCGGCGGGCGTGTCGTCGACCCGGCGAGCGGGCGCGACGAGATGGCCGACGTGGCCATCGCGGCCGACCGCATCGTCAGGATAGGCGCGGGCATATCGCCGCGCGACTTCGACGCCGAGCGTGTGATCGACGCCACCGGCCTCGTCGTCATGCCCGGCCTCGTCGACCTCGCGGCGCGCCTGCGCGAGCCCGGCCAGGAGCACGAGGGCATGTTGGAGAGCGAGCTCGCCGCGGCCGCTGCCGGGGGGGTGACCAGCCTCGTCTGTCCGCCTGACACCGACCCCGTGCTCGACGAGCCGGGCCTGGTGGAGATGCTCAAGTTCCGCGCGCGCAAGCTCTCGCGCTGCCGGGTCTTCCCGCTGGGCGCGCTTACGCGCCGGCTCGAGGGCGCGGTGCTCACCGAGATGGCCGAGCTCACGGCCGCGGGCTGCGTGGGCTTCAGCCAGGCCGACGTGGCCGTGCGCGACACCCACGTGCTGATGCGGGCGCTGCAGTACGCCTCGACCTTCGGCTTCACGGTGTGGTTGCGGCCGCAGGACCCCTGGCTCGGCGGTGGCGTGGCCGCCAGCGGCGCGGTGGCCACGCGTTTCGGGCTCTCGAGCGTGCCGGTGGTGGCAGAGACCATCGCCTTGCATCAGATCATCGAGCTCGTGCGGGCCACCCGCGCGCGCGTGCATCTCGCGCGCATCTCGAGCGCGGCTGGCGTCGCGCTCGTGCGCGCGGCGAAGGCCGAGGGGCTGCCGCTCACGGCCGATGTCAGCATCAACTCGCTGCACCTGACCGATGTCGATATCGGCTACTTCAATGCCGACATGCGACTGATGCCGCCTCTGCGCCAGGGCGCCGACCGCGATGCGCTGCGCGCCGGGCTGGCTGACGGCACGCTCGATGCGCTTGTCTCCGATCACAACCCGGTGGCCGAAGACATGAAGAACCTGCCCTTCGGCGAGGCCGAGCCGGGTGCCACCGGCCTGGAGTTGCTGCTCAGCCTGGCGTTGCGCTGGGGCCGTGACAGCCGGCTGGGCTTGTCGCAGACGCTGGCTTGCGTGACCAGCGCGCCCGTGCGTGTGCTCGGTGACGCGCTGGGTTCGCTGGCCGGCAGCGCCGGGCGCCTCGCCGAGGGCGGCGTGGCCGATCTGTGCCTGTTCGATCCCGACACCGAATGGGCGGTAGCGCCCGCGCGCTTGCTGAGCCAGGGCAAGCACACGCCGTTCTCGTTTTCCGGCACAGGCATGGCCCTGCCCGGGCGGGTGGTTGCCACGCTCGTCGCGGGCACCCTGGCCTTCGAAGCGCCCGCCGCAGCCTGGCCAGGGGCGTCGGCGGCTTGAGCGATCCGGCTAGCTTCGGCGTGCCCGGTAGGGCGGCGCCACTGGCCCCCGTCGGTGTGGCCGCATCGTTGCGAGGCGCCTGGCGCCTTGCGTGCGCCGTGCTGCATGGGCTGCATGGGCTGTTCTTGGTGCTGCTGCTGTTTCCGCATCTGGACCGCGAGGCGCGCGAGGCGCGCATCGGCTGGTGGTCACGCAAGATGATCGGCCGGCTGGGCATGCGCTTGGAGGTGTCGGGCCAGTTCCGGCCAGGCGCCAAGCTGCTGGTGTGCAACCACGTGTCTTGGCTGGACATCATGGCCGTTCATGCGGCCTGCCCCGAGGCGCGTTTCGTCAGCAAGGCGGAGGTGCGCCAGTGGCCGCTCGTGAACCGCCTCATCGACGCCGCCCGCACCTTGTACCTGCAGCGCGAGCGCGCGCGCGACGCACTGCGGGTCGTGCACGAGATGGCGCAGGCGCTGAAGGAGGGCGATACGGTGGCCGTGTTCCCCGAAGGCACCACCAGCGCCGGATGGGAACTGCTGCCGTTCCATGCCAATCTGCTGCAGGCGGCCATCAGCACCGGCACGCCGGTGCAGCCGGTGGCATTGCGATTTTCCGATGCCGACGCGGCAGTGAGCGCCGCGGCCGAGTTCACGGGAGACATCACGCTGGCCCAGAGTCTGTGGGCGCTGGCACGGGCGCGCGGCATGGTGGTCCGGGTGGTCGTGCTGGAGCCCATGGCCACCCACCATGCCGAGCGCCGTGCATTGGCCGAGCGCGTGCGCAGCCTCATCGCCGAAGCTCTGCGCGGGCAGAGTGGCGTGTAGAGTCAAGGCATGGACCGGTCACTCGGGCAGATCGCCGAGCCTTCTGCCCACACTCGCGGCACCTTGGGCCCAGCGCAGTTGCTGCTCGCTTTTGACGACGCGCGTGAGCGCCCGATGGCCGACGCGCTTGCCGCCACCCTGGGCTGGCCGCTGGCCATCATCCGCCGCCACGCCTTCCCTGACGGCGAGACCCGCATCACCCTGCCGCGCGAGCTGCCGCCCGACGTGGTGGTGCTGCGGGGTCTGCAAGACCCCAATGCGAAGCTGACCGAGTTGCTGCTGGCGGCGGCCGGCGCACGCGAGCTCGGCGCCACGCGGCTGACGCTGGTCTGTCCCTACTTGGCGTATATGCGGCAGGACATGGCCTTCAACCCTGGCGAGGTCGTCAGCCAGCGCCATCTCGGGGCGCTGCTCGCGCAGTCATTCGATGCGGTGGTCACGGTGGACCCGCACCTGCACCGCGTGACCACGCTCGACGAGGTGCTGCCGAGCCGAAGCGGCCTCGCGCTCACTGCCGCGCCGTTGCTCGGCTGCTTTGTGGCCGGCCGCGTGCCCGGGGCCCTGTTGCTGGCGCCCGATGAGGAGGCCGGCCGCTGGGTGCGCGCCGCCGCCGAAGGGGCATCGCTCGACCACGCGGTGTGCGTGAAGCAGCGGCACGGCGACCGCGATGTGCAGGTTTCGCTGCGGGGCGCACCGGTGCGCGGCCGGGCGGTGGTGGTGCTCGACGACGTGGCCAGCACGGGCCGCACGCTGGGCGCCGCAGCCCGCCTCGCGCTTGCCGCGGGCGCGGTGAGCGTCGACGTCGCGGTGACGCACGCGCTCTTCGTGGGCGACGCCTTGGGCCACGTGGCCGCTGCCGGCGTGCGCCATGTGTGGAGCAGCGACTGCGTGCCTCATCCGAGCAACGCCGTGAGTGTCAGCGGCCTGCTCGCCCAGGCGGTGGCACAGCTCGTCGGTTGAACGGTGCAGCGGCCCGTGGTGGCCCGTGGTGGCTCTTGAGGGCGCTGACGGCGCAGCCCGTTGCGGTTCAGACCTTCTTGCCCTGCGCGGCCACGGCGGTGGCGGCCCGCGCCACGGCTTCTGGGTCGCCAAGGTAGCGGCGCGAGACGGGTTTCAGGTCAGTGTCGAGTTGGTAGACCAACGGAATGCCGTTCGGGATGTTGAGGCCCACGATGTCGGCGTCTCCAATGCCGTCCAGGTACTTCACCAGCGCGCGGATGCTGTTTCCATGTGCCGCCACCACGAGGCGCTGGCCGTTGCGGATGGCTGGCGCCAGACGCTCGTTCCAGCACGGCAGCACGCGCGCCACGGTGTCCTTCAGGCACTCGGTGAGCGGCACCTGCCCGGGCGCCAGGCCGGCATAACGCGGATCGGTGCGCTCGCTGCGCGGATCGGCGGCAGGCAGCGGCGGCGGTGGCGTGTCGTAGCTGCGGCGCCAGACGAGCACCTGCTCCTCGCCGTACTGCCGCGCCATGTCGGCCTTGTTGAGCCCCTGCAGCGCGCCGTAGTGGCGCTCGTTCAGCCGCCAGTCGTTCACCAGCGGCAGCCAGGTGCGATCCATGGCATCCAGACAATGCCACAGCGTCCAGATCGCGCGCTTGAGCACGGAAGTGACGGCCAGATCGAACTCGAAGCCGCCAGCTTTGAGCAACTCGCCCGCCTGGCGCGCCTGCGCCACGCCCGTGGTTGTGAGCGGCACATCGGTCCAGCCGGTGAACCGGTTCTCGAGGTTCCAGGTGCTTTCGCCGTGGCGGATGAGGACAAGCTGATGCATGGCAGTCAATTCGGGAGCGCACGACCGGTCGGCCGAAAGGTGCGAAAACTATAATTCGCCCCTTCCTCTGAACCGGCAGCATGCGTCGTGAAATTCATCGTCGATAACTGGCTCCTCATCTTCGTGGCCTTCGCCTCGGGCGGGATGTTGGTGTGGCCCATGGTGCGCAAGGGTGGAGGCAGCGGGGCCGTGCCCACCGGCGAAGCGGTGCGCCTGATTAACCGCGAGAGGGGCATGCTCATCGATGTGAGCGAGCCCAATGAATACGCCGCAGGCCACGCGGCTGGCGCCCGCAACGTGCCCCTGGGGCAGCTCGAGGGCAGCAAGGACGTCCCCTCCAACAAGACGCTGCCGGTGCTGCTGATGTGCCCCACGGGCGCGCGGGCATCACGCGCCGCGGGCATGTTGCGCAAGGCGGGTCACGAGCGCGCGGTGGCCGTGGCCGGCGGCACCGCCGCCTGGCGCGAAGCCCAGTTGCCGGTGGAGCGTGCCGAGGCCGGCAAGGCCACGGGCAAGGCCGTCGAGAAGGCGTCCGAGAAGGCGTCCGAGAAGGCGGCCGAGAAGGCGGCCGAGAAGGCGGCCGCGGACGCCGCTGAAAAGTCCGCGTGAACGCAGGTGTTTGCGGCGGTGCCGGGCTGCAGCCCAGGCGCGGCTTGGCGACAATGCCAGCCGGCTTTGACCACCGCCGCACTGACCAGGATCCGGCATGAACCCCGTGAAGATGTATACGACGCAGGTCTGTCCCTACTGCGTGCGCGCCAAGGCCCTGCTCAAGCAGCGCGGCGTGGCCCAGATCGAAGAGATCCGCATCGATCTCGACCCTGCGCAACGTGACCACATGGTGGGCCTCACTGGGCGCCGCACGGTGCCGCAGATCTTCATCGGGGACACTCACGTGGGTGGCTGCGACGACCTCATCGCGCTCGACCAGGCCGGCGGCCTGATGCCGCTGCTCGGTACGGCCCGATAATCCTTCGCGTCATCTTCTGCGACCTCCTCCACGACGTCAGCGCGGCGTGGCCCGCTCGGTGCCCACACATCGCGGGCTGGCGCCAGGTGGCGGGCTTGGCGCGATCCGCCCGCCACGAGATCGAATTGCCGCGACCTCACGGCGCATCGCTGCGCCCCACTCCACACCACCCGCTTCACGCAAGCACCCTTCACCGGACCCCACCATGGCCGACGATTCGACCCCCGTCTTTCAGATCCAGCGCATGTACCTCAAGGACTTGTCGCTGGAGCAGCCGAACTCGCCGCAGATCCTGCTCGATCAGGCGCAGCCGCAGGTCGACATCCACCTCGCGATGGGTGCCGAGCAGGTGGTGGACGGCGTCTACGAGGTCACCGTCACCGCCACCGTCACGACCAAGGTCGCGGACAAGGTGCTGTTCCTCGTGGAGGCCAAGCAGGCCGGCATCTTCGAGATCCGCAACGTGCCCGAAGAACAAATGCAAGGCATCGTCGGGGTGGTGTGCCCGCAGATGGTCTACCCGTATCTGCGCGCCATCGTCTCCGATGTGTGCACGCGCGCCGGTTTCCCGCCCATCGTGCTCACCGAGGTCAACTTCCAGGCCATGTTTGAGGCGCAGGCACAGCAGCAGGCCGCGGCGGCCGCCAACGGCGGCTCGCGCATCATCACCGGCGTCAACTGAGACGCCGGGCAGGCCGTCGCGGAGCAGGCGGCGGGGCCGTGGCCATGAAGATTGCTGTTCTCGGCGCCGGCGCCTGGGGCACCGCCATCGCCATCGCCGCTTCGGCGCGCCACGACGTGCTTTTGTGGGCGCGCGATGCCGCGCAGGCGCAGGCCATGAGGCAGGAGCGCCGCAATGCCCGCTACCTGCCCGACGTGGTGTTGCCCGAGACGCTGCACGTGACCGCGGACGAAGGTGCCGCGCTGGCCCATGGTGGCGCGGGCTTGACGATCTTCGCCACACCCATGGTGGCGCTGCGCGAGCGCCTGTCGGCGCTGAAGGATGCGCGCCCGGTGCTGTGGTTGAGCAAGGGTTTCGAGAGCGGCACCGGGGCACTCGGCCACGAGCTGGCGTGTGAGGTTCGCGGCGAGGGCGCGCCTTGCGGCGTGCTCTCCGGCCCGAGCTTCGCGCTCGAGGTGGCGCGTGGGCAGCCCACTGCCCTTGTCGCGGCCAGCGACGATGCGGCGCTCGCGTCGGCGGCAGCGCACGCGCTGCACGGCGAGAGCTTGCGCGTCTACACCTCCAGCGACATTGTCGGCGTGGAGGTCGGCGGCGCGGTGAAGAACGTGCTCGCCATCGCCGTGGGCGCGCTCGACGGCATGCAGCTCGGTTTGAACGCGCGTGCCGCGCTGATCACGCGCGGGCTGGCCGAGATGACGCGCCTGGGCGTGGCGCTGGGCGCGCAGCCGGCCACTTTCATGGGCCTGTCGGGCCTCGGAGACCTTGTGCTCACTGCCACCGGCGAGCTCTCGCGCAACCGGCGCGTGGGCACCCTGTTGGCACAGGGGCATGGCCTCAACGCAGCGCTGGCCATGCTCGGCCACGTGGCCGAAGGTGTGCCGAGTGCGCCGATGGTGCTGGCGCGTGCCCAGCGCCTGGGCGTCGAGATGCCGATCACAGCCAGCGTGGTCGACCTGCTGGCAGGCCGGGCCACTGTCGGCGCAGCCCTCGCGCGGCTGATGTCGCGCGACGCGCGCACGGAATAGGGTGGCCCGCGCGGGTGTGGGCGCGATGAACATCGTTAGGTTCGGATGGTCACGTTGGAAGCGTGGCCCGCGCGGGTGTGGGCGCGATGGGCTGCGCGGTCAGCCGCTGCCCGCGTACCCAAGTTGTCGCCAGGCCTCGAACACCACCACCGCCACGGCATTGCTCAGGTTCAGGCTGCGCTGGCCCTCGCGCATGGGCAGCCGCAGTTGCTGCTCAGGCGCAAAGCACTCCCGCAAGGCTGCCGGCAGGCCACTGGTCTCGCCGCCGAAGATGAACCAATCGCCCGCGTTGAAGCGCGCCGTGGCCAAAGCAGCGGCCCCGTGTGTGGTGAAGGCGAACATGCGCCCCGCTGGCGGGGCACTGCTCTCGAGCAGGGCCGCCCAAGAGGCATGGCGCCGCACCGTGGCGTACTCGTGGTAGTCAAGACCGGCGCGTCTGAGCAGCCGGTCTTCCATCGCAAAGCCCAGTGGCTCCACCAGGTGCAGCGTGCAGCCGGTGTTGGCCGCCAGCCGGATCACGTTGCCGGTATTGGGAGGAA
Organism: Burkholderiales bacterium; assembly: GCA_031401195.1. Lineage (GTDB taxonomy): Bacteria > Pseudomonadota > Gammaproteobacteria > Burkholderiales > Burkholderiaceae_C > Rubrivivax. Next base: position 25,050 of record JANNRI010000080.1, on the reverse strand, counting down.
TCTCCGGCGCCACGAGAACGATGTGGAACATGGCGTGCGCGGCGGTCACCGGGCGTTCGTATCGGGGCGGGCTCAATCTGGCTCAATCGGGTTCAGGCGTGCGCGCCAGCACCCACAACTGCACCGACAGCGCGCCACCGCGCAGCAGCGCAGCAGCCGCCTCGCGCGCGGTGGCGCCGGTGGTCATGACGTCGTCGACCAATGCCACATGTGTACCACCGAGAGCCGCGCCGGAGCTGGGCGCGAAGGCATTGCGCAGGTTGCGCCGTCGCTCGGTTCCCGAAAGCCCGGCCTGGGGCGATGTGTCGAGCACGCGGTGCAGTGCCTGGGGGTGCGCTGGCAGGCCGCGGCGGCGTGCGAGCCGCCGGGCCAGTTCCCAAGCCTGGTTGAAGCCGCGTTGGGCCAGGCGCGCCGGTGTCACAGGCACCGGCGCCACGATCAGGCCCGCGTTCGCGGTGGGCGCTTCGCGGTCGATGGCCTGGTCGAGCACCGCGGCCAGCGGTGCCGCGAGTTCGACGCGGCGGTGGAACTTGAACTGCGTGATGAGGCGGTCCCACGGGAATCCGTAGTCGAGAGCGCAGACGGTGCGTTCGTAGGGGGGTGGTTCCTGCAGGCATTGGCCACACATCGCCACGGGTGTGCCCATCACGAGCCCGCAGCGCTGGCAGCGTGGGCGTGTCGGCGCGTGGCGTGCGATGCAGGCGCGGCACACGAGCCCGGTGCCCCAGTCGCGGCACAACTCGCACTGGCTGGGCAGCAGGGCGCAGGCACTGGCGAGCACCGGCTCAATATACTGCCTGCGATGCATGAAGGCGCCCGCCCGCTCGACGCCACTGCGCTCTCGCGCCATGCCATGCGCCTCATGGGGCAGCCGGCGCCCTGGCTGCACGAAGAAGTGGCGCGACGCATGGCCCAGCGTCTGGCGATCTTGAAGCGCGCGCCACGGCACATCGTCGACTGGGGTGCGCATCTCGGGGCCAGCGAGGCCGCGTTGCGGGCGGCGTGCCCGCGAGCGCTCAGGGTTCCCGTCGAGGCCTTCCTGCCGCCGGCCGCGGCAGATGCGCGGGCCGCGCTCCCGCCGCCGTGGTGGTCGACCCGCCGCTGGTGGACTCCTGGCCACGCGCCGACGTGGCGCAGCGAGGCCGTACTGGCCGAAGGTGAGGCCGATCTGTTGTGGTCGAACATGGTGCTGCATCACCTCGGCGACCCGCAGGGGGCGCTCGCGCGCTGGTTGCGTCTGCTGTCCAAGGAGGGCATCCTGATGTTCTCGACCCTGGGGCCGGGCACGCTGGAGTCGTTGCGCCGCATCTACGCCACCCACCGCTGGGCCGCGCCCCATGCGCCCTTCGTCGACATGCACGATTTGGGCGACATGCTGGTGCAGGCCGGCTTCGCCGACCCGGTGATGGACCAAGAGGTGGTCAAGCTGACCTGGGCCTCGGCGGCTCAGGCGCTGGCCGAACTGCGCCAGCTCGGTGGCAACGTCGATCTTCGCCGCCACGGCGGATTGCGCACGCCGCGCTGGCGAAGTGCGCTCGAGCAGGCGATGTCGCTTTCGGCCTCTGGAGCGCGGGTCACGCTGGAATTCGAGGTGGTCTACGGGCATGCCGTGCGGCCGCCGCCGAGGGCCAAGCTGACGGCGGAAACGGCAGTGCCGCTGTCGGACATGCGGGGCATGTTGCGTTCGCGCCGCAGCGCGGGCGGGGCGCCTAGCTGATATGCGGCGCGCAGGCGGCTCAGGGGGTATTGGCGCGGCCGCTGCGCGGCCCGTGCGAGGTCCGTGAAAGGCCCGTGCGAGGTCAGTGCGAGGTCCGTGGGAGCCCCGATGGCCGCACCCGCTAAGCTAGAATTCGTACGCACTTTCGCACCGAGTCGCACGTCGCGGACCATCCGCGCCCCTTCCTGATGACTGCCGCCTTCGTTCCGAGTTCATGGCCTGCGCCGCGGGCGCTGCTGCGGCATGCAGGCCAGGGTGAGTTGGAGGGCGAACCTGGGCTGCGTTTCGGGCGCGAGGTGGCGCTCACGGGCGAGCGCGGCGCGGCGTGGGCCTTGCAATGGCAGATCCGGCGCAATTGTTCGATCACCCCGCACCAGATGCTGGCCGCTTACGGGCTGCTGTGTACGGTCTCGCTGGCGGTGGCGCTGTTCTTCTGGTTCACGGGGGCGCGCGTGGTCTTGGCCTTCACCGGCTTCGAGTTGATGCTGCTCGGTGCCGCGATGCTGGTCTTCGCGCGCCATGCCGGCGACCGCGAGACCTTGACGCTGGTCGCTCGCTCGCTGCTCGTCGAGCGCACGGTCGGCCCGAAGGTGGAGCGCGCCGCCTTCAACGCCGACTGGGTGACCGTGGAGCCCGCAGCGGGCCAGAATTCCTTGGTCGAGCTGACCGGACAGGGCCACACGATGCGCGTGGGCCGCTTTCTTCGGCCCGAGGTGCGTGGTGAATTTGCGCGCGAACTGCGCCGCGCGCTGCGCTTGACGACGGACCACACCGTCCCAGAAGGCCCCGCCTCTGCCTCTGCGAGCGAGCCCACAGACAAGAACTGACGAGCAACCGATGAGCACGATGAGCACCGTATTGCAACTGGGCAACCGACTGCGGCAGCGCTGGCAAGCGTGTGCGCTGCTCTTGGGCGCGACGCTGGCCACAAGCCCCGCTCTGGCCGTCAAGGACCTGCCGGGCGGCCCGGCGGTGAATCAGCTCAACCTGCACCCGCCGATGTCCCGGCTGGCTGCGGAGATCAACGTCATGCATTGGGCGATGCTGATCGTCTGCCTGGTGATCTTCGTGGCCGTGTTCGGCGTGATGTTCTATTCGATCATCAAGCACCGCAAGTCGGTGGGCCACAAGGCGGCCACGTTCCACGAGAGCACGGCGGTGGAGATCGCGTGGACGGTGGTGCCGTTCATCATCGTCATTGCCATGGGCGCCATGGCCACCAAGACTGTGGTGGCGATGAAAGACACGTCCAGTGCCGACCTCACGATCAAGGTCACGGGTTACCAGTGGAAGTGGGGCTACGACTACTTGAAGGGTGAGGGCGAAGGTATCGCGTTCTTGTCCACGCTGGATGTTGCCCACCGGGCGATGAGCGATTCCGGCAAGCCCAGCAGCGACGTCACGGACTACCTGTTGAAGGTCGACAACCCACTCGTGGTGCCGGTCAACAAGAAGGTGCGCATCATCACCACTGCGGCCGACGTCATCCACGCCTGGATGGTGCCATCGCTGGCGGTGAAGCAGGATGCCATCCCCGGTTTCGTGCGCGACACCTGGTTCCGAGCCGAGAAGACCGGCGACTACTACGGGCAGTGCGCCGAGTTGTGCGGCAAAGAGCATGCCTACATGCCGATCCACGTGCGCGTGGTGTCGGAGGCCGACTACGCGACGTGGGCGGCAGAGAAGAAGAAGGCCATGGCGGCGGCCGCCGACGACCCTGACAAGGTGTGGAAGCTGGAAGAGCTCATCGCACGGGGCGAAAAAATCTATGCCTCGAACTGCGCCGTCTGCCATCGCCCTGACGGCAAGGGAACCGGCCCGATCAAGCCGTTGGACGGCAGCGCGATCGTGCTCAACGACCCGCTGGGACAGACCAAGATCTTGCTCAACGGCGCGGCCAACGGCGCCATGCCGGCGTGGAAGCAGCTCTCGGACACCGAGCTCGCAGCGGTCATGACCTACACCAAGAATACGTGGGGCAACAAGACTGGCAAGCTCGTGCAGCCGGCCGATGTGGCTGCGGTGCGCGCCGGCGGCGTGCCGGCTGCCTTGGTGGCCACCTCCCCTGCGGCGGCGCCGGCCATGGCGCCGGCGGCAGGCCTGCCGGTTTCGGTGCTGTTCGCCAGCGGCAAGAGCGGATTCGATGCGGCGGCCCAGAAGGCGCTGGGCGCAGCAGTCGCTTTTCTCGGCGCCAACCCGAACGCAAAGGTGGCGCTGTCGGGCTATGTCGATTCCACGGGCAGTGCCGCGGCCAACGCGGAGCTGGCCAAGCAGCGCGCGTTTGCCGTGCGCGATGCGCTGGCCAAGGGCGGCGTGGCCGGCGATCGCATCGAGCTGCGCAAGCCGGCGCAGGTCGACGCCGGCAGTGGCGCTGCAGCGGCCCAGGCGCGCCGGGTCGACATCGTTGCCGCCAACTGAAGCCGCTTTGAATCCGACTCGAAGCGACTCGAATCAACACCAGCCATCCGGCCCCGCATACGTTCCCAGGAGCTATCCCCGATGAGCGCCGTCCTGCCCCACGATCACGCGCACGACCATGACCACGACCATGCCCACGGTCATCCCTATGGCTGGCAGCGCTGGGTGTTCGCGACCAACCACAAGGACATCGGCACGATGTACTTGTTGTTCAGCTTCACGATGCTGATGTTCGGCGGCGTGCTGGCGTTGGGCATCCGCGCCGAACTCTTCCAGCCCGGGCTGCAATTCGTGAACCCGGAGTTGTTCAACCAGTTGACCACCATGCACGGGATCATCATGGTGTTCGGCGCCATCATGCCGGCGTTCGTGGGCTTCGCGAACTGGCTGGTCCCGATGCAGATCGGCGCGGCCGACATGGCCTTCGCGCGCATGAACAACCTGAGCTTCTGGCTGCTCATCCCGGCTGCGCTCATGATCGCCGCCTCGTTCTTCGTGCCCGGCGGAGCGCCGAGTGCCGGCTGGACGCTCTATGCCCCGCTCACGCTGCAGATGGGCCCGAGCATGGACATGGCGATCTTCTCGCTGCACATCCTGGGCGCGAGTTCGATCATGGGCTCGATCAACATCATCGTGACGATCCTGAACATGCGCGCGCCGGGCATGCGCCTCATGCAGATGCCGCTGTTCTGCTGGACCTGGCTTATCACCGCCTATCTGCTGATCGCGGTGATGCCGGTGCTGGCCGGTGCCATCACGATGACGCTGACCGATCGGCACTTCGGCACCAGCTTCTTCAACCCCGCGGGTGGCGGCGACCCGGTGATGTACCAGCACATCTTCTGGTTCTTCGGGCACCCCGAGGTCTACATCATGATCCTGCCGGCCTTCGGCATCGTGAGCGCCATCATCCCGGCGTTTGCGCGCAAGCCACTGTTCGGCTATGCCTCGATGGTGTACGCCACGGCCTCGATCGCGATCCTCTCGTTCATCGTCTGGGCGCACCACATGTACACCACCGGCATGCCGGTGACGGGACAGCTCTTCTTCATGTACGCGACGATGCTGATCGCCGTACCCACGGGCGTCAAGATCTTCAATTGGCTGGCCACCATGTGGCGTGGTTCGATGACTTTCGAGACGCCGATGCTGTTCGCGGTGGGCTTCCTGTTCGTATTCTCGATGGGCGGCTTCACCGGGCTCATCCTGGCGATGGCGCCGATCGACATCCAGCTGCAGGACACCTACTACGTGGTGGCGCACTTCCACTACGTGCTGGTCGCCGGGTCGCTCTACGCGCTTTTCGCGGGCTTCTACTACTGGGCCCCGAAGTGGACGGGCGTGATGTACAACGAAACGCGCGGCAAGATCCACTTCTGGGGCTCGCTGATCTTCTTCAACCTGACCTTCTTCCCGATGCACTTTCTCGGGCTCGCCGGCATGCCGCGTCGTTATGCTGACTACCCGCTGCAGTTCGCCGACTTCAACATGGTGGCGTCGATCGGCGCCTTCGGCTTCGGCTTCATGCAGGTGTACTTCTTCCTCTTCGTGTGCCTGCCGATGATGCGTGGCAAGGGCCAGCCGGCAGCACAGAGGCCGTGGGAAGGGGCCGAAGGCCTGGAGTGGGATCTTCCTTCGCCGGCGCCATGGCACACCTTCGAGACGCCACCCAAGCTGAATGCCAGCGCGACGCGCGTCATTGCCTGAAGACGCGAGAGTCGCGGGCCCCACGATGCTGGACGAACGCCAACGCAAGGCCAATGTGAGGCTGGCGCTGATCCTCGCCACGGTCTCGCTCACCTTGGTGTTGGGCTTCGTCGCGCGCTTGGTGTGGTTCGGTCATTGACATGGGCGAGCGTGCCGTGATCACCAAAACCTCCGCGCTTCTGGACAACCGCCGCCTGCTAGGGCGACTGCTGGTGGTGACGCTCTTGATGTTCGGTTTCGGCTATGCGCTGGTGCCGATGTACCGCGCGATCTGCGATGCGCTCGGAATCAATGTGCTGAGCCTGGCGGATCAGAACAGGCGCGGCGGCGACTGGCTCGGCGGCACACGCTCGGAATCAAGCCGAGCCGGCAATACGCAGGTCGACCTCACGCGCACGATCACCGTCGAGTTCGATGCCAACGCCCGCGGCCCGTGGGACTTCAAGCCCGCGTTGCGCTCGCTGCAGGTGCACCCGGGTGAGATGGCCACTGTGATGTACGAGTTTCGCAATGTACAGAACCGCACCATGGCCGCGCAAGCCATCCCAAGTTATGCGCCGATGCGGGCCGGGGCGCACTTCACCAAGCTCGAGTGCTTCTGCTTTAACGAGTACAAGCTCGCGCCGGGCGAAAGCAAGCAGTGGCCGGTGGTATTCGTGATCGATCCCAAGTTGCCCAAGGAGGTGACCACGATCACCTTGTCCTACACATTCTTCGAGGTGGGTGGCAAGGTGCCGGCGGCGCCGCTGGCCGCCCTCAAAACCGGGGCCGGCGGATGAGCGGCGACAAGAAGACGGGCGGTGGAACGTTCGCGCAGACCGCGCGTGCCGTGTTCTGGTCGTTCTTCGGCGTGCGCAAGCGCGCCGACTACGAAAGCGATGTGCAGCAGCTGAACCCACGCCACGTGCTGGTCGCTGGCATTGCTGGCGCAGCGCTGTTCGTGATCGCGTTGGTGCTGTTGGTGAAGTGGGTTGTCAGCAGCGGCATCGCGGCAGGCTGAGAACCGGCCACGCCCGCTGAAGAATCCGGTTCAGTCAATTCGAGACGCACAGGCACAGCGAGAAGAGAGAACGCCATGGCAGCTTCCACCCCCGCGGGGCAGACCCCGTACTACTTCATCCCCGCGCCTTCGCGCCACCCTGCGATGGTGGCCCTGGGCATGTTCTTCCTCGTACTCGGTGGGGGGCAGTGGGTCAACGGCTCCGGCTGGGGCGCGTATTCGGTGTTGCTGGGCATGGTGATATGGCTCGCGACGCTGTTTGTCTGGTTCCGCGACGCCATCGGCGAGAGCGAGCGTGGCCAATATTCCGACCGCGTCGACGTGAGCTTCCGCTGGAGCATGAGCTGGTTCATCTTCAGCGAGGTCATGTTCTTTGCCGCCTTCTTCGGTGCCCTGTACTGGGCACGCGTGTTTTCCGTGCCGGCGCTGGGTGATCTCGATCACCAAGTCCTTTGGCCCGACTTCAAGGCCATCTGGCCGAGCCAGGGTGGTGGCACGGCGTCGCCGGCCGGCACGGTCGAGCCGTTCCAGGTCATCGGTCCGTGGCCATTGCCGACGATCAATACCGCCTTGCTGCTGACCTCGGGTGTGACCTTGACGATCGCGCACCATGCGCTGATCGCCAACCAGCGCAGCAAGACGATCGTGTGGATGTGGATCACCGTGCTCCTGGGTGCTACGTTCGTCGGCGTGCAGGCCTACGAGTACATGCACGCGTACCGCGACCTCAACCTCAAGCTGTCCAGCGGCATCTTCGGCAGCACGTTCTTCATGCTCACGGGCTTCCACGGTTTCCATGTCTTCGTGGGCATGCTGATGCTGACGTTCATCACGCTGCGGCTGATGAAGGGGCATTTCACGCCACAGCGTCATTTCGGCTTCGAAGGGGCGGCCTGGTACTGGCACTTCGTGGACGTGGTGTGGCTGGGCCTGTACTTCCTCGTCTACTGGCTGTGAACGCGGCGGGCGCGGCTTGCCCCGCGCCCACCGATCGACCAGCACGATCGAAGGGCGCCCATCGGCGCCCTTCGTCATCGTGGTCACAGCACACCTTCAGCCGCCGACGGGCAAGCCCCCTGGCCGCACCCAACCGAGCATCCAGGCGACGATCACGAAGATGAACAGGCCCACCGAGATCGCCACCCGCACCGCCAACGCCCGGGCCATCTGGCGGTTCGGCTCGCCGCTGCCTTGCTCTGGCGATCGCTCACGCGGGCGCCGCAGCATGAAGGCACCTGCGCTGGCGAGCGCGACGACGATGCCGATGAGCGCGATGACGATGAAGACCTTCATGCAGTGCCATTCTCCCTGATGAAGCGCCGCGCCTGGATCATCTGGCTCGCGGCTGCTGCCCTCATCGCGGTGACCGTGCGGCTGGGCTTGTGGCAGCTTGACCGCGCGGCGCAGAAACTCGCCCTGCACGAGCAACGCGAACAACGAGCACGTTCGCCGCAGCTCACGCAGGGCGCGCTGCCCCGCAGCATGGCCGAGGCAGCCGTGGCGGAGCACCGCGCCGTGGCGGTCGAGGGCCGCTGGCTGCCCGCGCACAGCATCTACCTCGACAACCGGCCGATGGCCACGCGTATGGGATTCCTCGTGCTGACGCCGCTGCAGCTGCCCGACGGCAGCGCGCTGGTCGTGCAACGCGGCTGGTGGCCGCGCGACGCTGCCGAGCGCACACGCATCGCTGCACCCACGCCGCCGGCAGGGGCGGTGCGGATTCAGGGTCGATTGGCCCTCACGCCATCCCGTTCGTTCGAGCTGGCCCCGGATGCGCCCGGACCGATCCGCCAGAATCTCGATGTCGCCGCATTCCAGCGCGAGACCGGGCTGCCTTTGCTGCCCTGGGTGCTGGTGCAGTTGGAGGAGGGCGGTACATCGGTGGGCGATGGCCTTCTGAGGCAATGGCCCGAGCCGGCTGCTGACGTGCACAAGCACTACGGGTATGCGGTGCAGTGGTTCGCGCTGGCGGCTCTCGCGCTGTTGTTGCTTCTGTGGTTCCAGATCGTGCGGCCGTGGCGCCGTGCCCGAACATCATGACCAACCCCTCCTCGCCGCAGCCGCAGCCGCAGCCGCAGCCGCTGACGCAGCCGCAGCCGCTGACGCAGCCGCAGCCGCTGACGCTCACCGTTCACTCCGTGCAGACGCCGAACCTGGCCGATCCGGCCGAGGCCGCACGCCGCCGCACGTTGGCCGGGCGGCTGCGCATGCTGCTCGTGCTGGCGGTCTGCGCCGCACCGGTCGTGGCGAGCTACCTGGCCTATTACGTCTTCCAGCCGCAAGGCCGTTCCAACTATGGAACCTTGATCGACCCGCCGCGTGCGCTGCCGGCCACGCTTGAATTTGCCACGCTGGACGGTGTCGCCGGCGCAGCTGCGGCGTTGCGCGGCCAATGGTTTTTGGTGACGGTGGGTGTCGCGGGCTGCGACGTGGCCTGCGAAAGGCGGCTCTTCATGCTGCGGCAGCTGCGCGAGATGCTCGGGCGCGAACGCGATCGGCTCGACAAGCTGTGGCTCATCACCGATGCGGCGCCGTTGCGACCTGAATTGCGCCGCGCTCTCGAAGCCGCTCCGTCGACCACGATGCTGCGGGTGCCACGTGAGACGTTGGCCCGCTGGCTGGAACCTGCACCTGGCCGAGCGCTGGAAGATCACCTCTATCTCGTCGATCCGCGTGGGCAGTGGATCCTGCGCATGCCGCTCGACGCCGAGCCGGCCCGCGTCAAGCGCGACCTCGACCGTTTGATGCGCGCGGCCGCCTCCTGGGACCGCCCAGGCCGCTGACAAGGAGCCAAGCGTGCCTACTGCTGTCGTTGCGGCCGTGCCCCTGGTCGACTTTGCGCCGGCCTGGCGCCTGGCGCTGCTGGCGCTGTTGGTGGCTCTGCTGCCGCTGGCCTGGTGGTGGCTGCGCCAGCGTCGCGGCGACCGACCCGCCCGGCTCGCGGCGCTGACCGCGCTGACGATGTTCCTCACCTTCGATCTCGTGGTCTTCGGCTCGTTCACGCGTCTCACCGATTCCGGGCTCGGGTGTCCCGACTGGCCGGGCTGTTACGGTCAGGCGAGCCCCATCGGCGCTGCCGGAGCGATCCGTGCGGCCGAGGCGGCACTGCCCTCGGGCCCGGTGACGTTCACCAAGGCCTGGATCGAGATGATCCATCGCTATCTCGCGATGACCGTCGGCGTGCTCATTCTGGTGATGGCGGCAGTGGCCTTGTTCGAGCGCTGGCGCGGCACGCGGGTGCTGGTGTCACCCTGGTGGCCCGCCGCCACGCTCGTGTGGGTCGTGGTCCAAGGCCTGTTCGGAAAATACACCGTCACCCTCAAGCTCTACCCGGCGGTGGTGACCTTGCACCTGCTGGGAGGCCTGTTCCTGCTCGTGCTGCTGGCGGGCCAGCATGCCAGCTACTGGCGGCAGCCGTTGGTGCTCGCACGGCCGTTGCGCCGTGCGCTCTCGGTCGCCGCGGCATTGCTGGTGGTACAGATCACTCTGGGCGGCTGGGTCAGCACCAACTACGCGGTGTTGGCCTGCAGCGACTTCCCCAAATGCAACGGTGCCTGGTGGCCGAAGATGGACTTCGGGGCCGGTTTCGCTCCGCTGCGCGCTCTTGGCCTGGCTGCGGGAGGGGGCTTCCTGCCGTTCGACGCCTTGGTGGCGATCCACATGGCGCACCGGATGTTCGCGGTGTTGGCGGTTGGCGCGCTGCTGTGGCTGGCCGTGGGCCTTTGGCGAGCGGGCAAGACAGTTGCAGCGGTTGTGGAGCATGAACCCGGCACGCCAAATGCTCCGCGTGGCGACGCAGGGGCAGTTGCGCTGCGCCGCTTCGGCGCTGGCATTGCATCGCTCGCGCTGCTGCAGGTGGGCACCGGGCTCAGCAACATCGTGCTCGGTTGGCCTATCGCCGCGGCGCTATCTCATGCGGCCGGTGCGGCGGGGCTGGTGCTCGTGCTGGCCCTGCTTTGGATGCGTTCGCGCCAGGCCACGCAAGCACTTGCCCACGGGGTCATGCCCAGGTTCCCGGCGACCGCTGCCTAGAATCTCCAGCTCTGCGCTGTGCACATGGCCGAAACCCTCACCGCACCCCACACCGGCGCCAGTCGAGTCGCGCAGTTCTATGCGCTGACCAAGCCGCGCGTGGTGCAGCTGATCGTCTTCTGCGCGTTGATCGGCATGCTGCTCGCGCAACCCGGCCTGCCCGAGTGGCAGCTTGTGGTGGCCGCCACCGCAGGCGTGTGGCTCGTGGCCGCGGCCGCAGCGGCGTTCAACTGCATCGTCGAACAGCACATTGACCGTCGCATGGTCCGCACCGCATGGCGCCCCACGGCCAAGGGCGAACTGACCAATCCGCAGACCCTGCTCTTCGCCGCGGTGCTTTGCGTCGCCGGCTGCGCGTTGCTCATAGTCTGGGTGAACGCGCTCACGATGTGGCTGACGCTGGCCACCTTTGTCGGCTATGCGGTCGTCTACACGATGGTGCTCAAGCCGCTCACGCCGCAGAACATCGTGATCGGCGGCGCCTCGGGGGCAATGCCGCCGGTGCTCGGTTGGGCGGCGATGACCGGCGAGGTGACGCTGGAGCCACTGATCCTGGCACTGATCATCTTTTTGTGGACGCCGCCGCACTTCTGGGCGCTGGCGCTGTACCGGGTGGAGGACTACCGCAAGTCAGGTCTGCCGATGTTGCCGGTGACACACGGTTCGCAATTCACGCGCTTGCAGGTGCTGCTCTATACGCTGGTGCTGTTCGCGGCGACGCTGCTGCCGTTCACGTTCCGCATGAGCGGCTGGATCTACCTTGTGGCGGCGATGGTGCTCGGTGCTCTCTTCGTCGCCCATGCATGGCAACTGTGGCGTCATTACAGCGACGCCTTGGCCCGACGCACCTTCATCTTCTCGATCTGGCACCTGTCGCTGTTGTTCGCGGCGCTCCTGATCGACCACTGGCTCTCGCCTTGGCTCAACATATGGCTCAACACATGGCTCCCGTGATTCGCCGAGACAGTCCACGCGGCGACAGCCGCCGTCGAAATCTCCTCTGGCTCGGCGCGGCGCTGGCCCTCACAGCCTGCGGGCGCGGCGAGAACGGGGCCGCGCCGAAGCCGGCCACGCCATTCAAGTCGATCGACATCACTGGCGCCGACTACGCCTTCGCCCTGGAGCTTGCCGATCCCGCTGGGCGCCGGCGCACGCTGGCGGAGTTCAAGGGCAAGGTGGTGGTGCTGTTCTTCGGCTTCACGCAATGCCCCGATGTCTGTCCCACCACGATGGCCGAGCTCGCCACCGTCAAGCAGCAACTGGGCGCCAATGGTGCCCGCGTCGTGCCTGTGTTCGTTACCGTCGACCCCGAGCGCGACTCACCCACCGTGTTGGGGGCCTACGTCGGCAACTTCGGCCCAGACTTCGTGGCCCTGCGTGGCACGCCCGAAGAGACCAAGGCCGTGGCCAAGGCCTTCAAGATCTTCTACGCCAAGGTGCCGGGCAAGACCGAGACGAGTTACAGCGTCGACCACACGGCGCGTTCGTACATCTACGACACCCGTGGCCGCTTGCGCCTGGCCACGCGCAACGGCGCCGGCCCCGAGGCCCTGGCCAGCGACCTCAAACAGTTGCTGGCCGAGTAGCGCTGAGCGGGAGGCACGGGACGAGCACTACGCCGCCTCGAGCACCTTGCGCATCTTCTTCAGCGCTGCCACTTCGATCTGGCGAATGCGCTCGGCGCTCACGCCGTACTCGGCGGCCAGATCGTGCAGTGTGAGGCCGCCAGAACTGTCGTCGTTCACCGCCAGCCAGCGCTGCTCAATGATGCGGCGGCTGCGCGCGTCGAGCACGTGCAGCGCTTGGGCAATGCCGTCGGAGGAGAGCCAGTCGCGGTGGAAGGCCTCGATCCGCCGCGTGGGTTCACCCGCTTCGTCGGCAAGGTAGGCGATGGGGGCGAAGCGCTCGTCATCGTTCTCGTCCTGCGGTTCGAGCGCGACATCGCCACCGGCCATGCGCGTCTCCATTTCCATCACTTCCTCAGGCTTGACGCGGAGTTCGCTGGCCACGGCCTGAACTTCGGCCGGCGTGAGGCTGTTGCGATACGTTTCCGACTCCGCAGCCCCAATGCTTGGGTTGGCGGCGGGCGCACCCTTCATGCGTGCCTTCATCGATCGCAGGTTGAAGAACAACTTGCGCTGCGCCTTGGTGGTGGCCACCTTGACCATGCGCCAGTTCTTCAGGATGTACTCGTGGATCTCGGCCTTGATCCAATGCATCGCGTAGCTCACCAGCCGCACGCCCTGTTCGGGGTCGAAGCGCTTCACGGCTTTCATCAGGCCGATATTGCCCTCCTGGATGAGGTCGCCCTGCGGCAAGCCATAGCCCATGTACTGACGCGAGATCGAGACGACGAGGCGCAAGTGCGAGAGAACGAGCTGCCCGGCGGCGCCGAGGTCGCCAGCGTCGCGCAGGCGCCGGGCGAGCGACGACTCTTCGGCCTGTGTGAGCATAGGCAGACGGTTGGCGGCACTGATGTAGGCGTCGAGGTTGCCCAGCGAGGGCACCAGCGACCAGGGGTCGCGGACGGTCAGGGCGGTCGCGGCAATGGTGGCGTTCATGTCACTTCAGATCCGCCAGGGGATGGCAGGTTCAAGAAATATTAGCACTCTCGGGTGGAGAGTGCTGGCGAGAGATCACATCAACTTCGATGCGATGGAGAATTTCTCTAGTGGGGGAAAATACGGAATGTGAGCGCACGCTAATCAATAGCCCCATCTTGGCTCAGCCGCTGAAAAGGAAGTTCATGACGTCGCCATCCTTGACGACGTACTCCTTGCCCTCGGCGCGCATCTTGCCCGCGTCCTTGGCCCCCTGTTCGCCCTTGTGGGCGATGAAGTCGTCGTAGGCAATGGTCTGCGCGCGAATGAAACCGCGCTCGAAGTCGGTATGGATGACACCGGCGGCCTGCGGCCCGGTGTCGCCGACATGGATGGTCCAGGCGCGCACCTCCTTCACGCCGGCGGTGAAGTAGGTCTGCAGCCCCAGCAGCTTGAAGGCGGCGCGGATGAGCCGGTTCAGGCCTGGTTCGTCCTGCCCCATCTCCTGCAGGAACATCGCCTTGTCGGCGTCGGCCATGTCGGCCAACTCGGCTTCGGTCTTGGCGCAGATGGCCACCACCGGCGCGTTCTGCTTGGCGGCGCACTCGCGCAGGCGGTCGAGGAAGGCGTTGTTCTCGAACCCGGTCTCGGACACGTTGCCGACGAACATCGCCGGTTTGGCGGTGATCAGGCACAACGGTTTGAGCACCACCTGCTCCTCCTTGCTGAAGGCAATGCCGCGCACGGGCAGGGCTTGATCCAGCGCAGCCTGGCATTTTTGCAGCACGTCGACCAAGCGCTGCGCTTCCTTGTCGCCGCCGGCGCGCGCCTGCTTGCCGTAGCGCACGAGGCTCTTCTCCACGGTGGCGAGGTCGGCGAGGCACAACTCGGTCTGGATGACTTCGATGTCGGAAATCGGATCCACCTTGCCAGCCACGTGGATGACGTTCTCGTCCTCGAAGCAGCGCACCACGTTGACGATGGCGTCGGTCTCGCGGATGTGGCTCAGGAACTGGTTGCCCAGGCCCTCGCCCTTGCTCGCGCCTGCCACGAGCCCGGCAATGTCGACGAACTCCACGATCGCCGGCACCACGCGTTCAGGCCTCACGATCGCAGCCAGCTGCGCCAGGCGTGGATCGGGCAGCTCCACGATGCCCACATTCGGCTCGATGGTGCAGAACGGGTAGTTCTCGGCCGCGATGCCAGCCTTGGTGAGGGCATTGAAGAGGGTCGACTTGCCGACGTTGGGCAGGCCGACGATGCCGCATTTGAGACTCATGGATGCTCTCGCTCGATGGAGCGCCAGAAGCGCGCTGAAACAGCGCCGAAAGAGTGCCGAAACAGCGCGACGGCGGCTCGGGTGGGCCGCCGTCGATGGAGGATTCGATTCTACGGTTCGGCCCGCACCGAAAGCTCGGCTTCGAGCCGGGCCAGCACGGGCCGCATCTCGCTGCCCACATGCACTTGCGGGTTCGAGCGGCCGTCGGTCTGCTTCAAGTTCGTGCTGCTCGCCCGCTCAGAAGTTCAGGCGTGCGCTCACGGTCTGTCCGACGCGCAGTATCTTGTCCACACCGTCCAACACGATGGCGTTCATGCCGAAGGTGAGCCCGCCATTCACGCGTGCATCCGCACGGAAAGTGGCCAGCGTTTCGCCCACCTCGGTGCCGCGCTCGGCGGTGGCGGGGTCGACGTCGGGGATGGTGCAGCGCACGCAGGGCTTCACGAGCTTCAGCCGCACCGCGCCCTCGTCGGTGGTGATGATGATCTCGTCAACGTGGTCTTCCTCGAACGCGGCCAGGCCATCGAGCACGAGATTGGGCCGAAAGCGCTCGATGCCCACTGCCTTGCCGCCGCGAGCGGCCAGGCGCACGTTCAAGTCAGCCAGCGAGGCCGTGCCGGACACCAGCAGCGGATAGCCGTCAGCAAAGGAGTTTTCGGCCTCGAGGCCACCCGTCCACTTCTTGTCAGAAAGGCGTTTCTGTTCGGGGTCGAAGCGAACGAGACGCAACTTGCGACCCAGGAAGTCGCTCATCCACTGAGCGGCCAGCGCGCCCATGTCGTAGGCCTTGACCTCGTCGTCCCACACGCGCGCGCGCGCGGCGGCTTCCACCGCGTCGAGGTGCAGATGCAAGGCCAGCATGCCCGGTGCGCGCAACACGAGATCGCCGCCGCGGAACTGCGGCTGTACGAGGGCCATGCGCGGCAGCTCGCGCTGCGTGAGCATGTCGCCGCGTTCGTCGACCACCATCCAGGCACGGTCGAACTCGAGGCCGGTCTCGATCAGCAAGCTCTCGAACGGCGAGACACCGCCCAGTGATTTGACCGGATACAGGTGAATGCTGGCGATGCGGCAGGCGAGGTCGGACAAAGGGCGCTCCGTGAGGCGACGGCGGTGGCCGCAGCATGGGCCCGATGGCCGGGCGCGGCATTGTGCCGCCTGGTGCACGGCTGCCTGCCAAGTTGGCACTGACACGCCACGGGGCTCGGAATGCGCTACCTACAATGACTGCCATGGGTTCATCTGCGGATGTCAGCGCCACCGTTACGGCCACGGCCGACATCCTTGTCAGAGGCACGGGTGCCGTCGGTCTGGCCGCGGCCTTGAGCCTGGCGCGCCTAGGTCTGCGTGTCGCCCTGCTGGGGCCCACGGACGTGCCGACTGCGCCGGACATCCGCGCCTACGCGCTCAACCGCGCTTCGGTGACGCTGCTCCTGGCACTCAAGGTGTGGGAGGCCATCCCAGCCGCGGCGCGCACGCAGGTGCACGACATGCGCATCGAGGGCGACGATGGCACCTCGGTGCTCGAGTTCTCGGCGTGGAAGGCGTCGCTGGCCGAACTGGCATGGATCGTCGATGCGCCGGCGCTGGACACCGCGCTGCGCGAAGCGGTTCGCTACGCGCCACACATCGAGCGTGTGGCCACACGCGTGGCTGCCACGCTGACGGTGCTCGCCGAGGGCAAGGATTCGGCCACACGCACGGCGCTGGGGGCACGCATGCCGCGCGCCAGCTACGGCCATCAAGCGATCGCTGCGCGGCTCTCGACGAACCGGGCGCATGCGGGTCTGGCGCGCCAGTGGTTCGGCGCACCGGACGTGCTTGCTTTGCTGCCGCTTGATCAGCCGCGACACGACCGTGGTTTCGCGTTGGTGTGGTCGGTGCCGGACGTACGCGCCTCGCAGTTGATGGCCCTGCCTGACGCCGCCTTCGAGGCGGAGCTGATGCAGGCCACGGCGGGCGTGGCGGGCGATCTGCGCCTGGAGGGCGCGCGCGCGGCCTGGCCATTGGCGGTGGGGCGGGCCGACCCGCTGTACGGCCCGGGTTGGGTGCTCGTGGGCGATGCTGCACACGTGGTGCACCCGCTCGCCGGACAGGGATTGAACCTGGGGCTGGCCGATGTCGCCAGCCTGGCCCAGGTGCTGGCTGGACGCGAGCACTGGCGCAGCCTTGCCGACCCGCGACTGTTGGCGCGCCATGCGCGTGCGCGGGCGGCCGACACGCTGGCCATAAGCACGGTCACGGATGGGCTCTTACACTTGTTCGCACACACTTCGCCTTGGGCGAAGGAACTTCGCAACCGCGGGCTGGTCTGGGTGAACCGCCTGCCTCCGCTCAAGCGGGCCCTGACCCGCGCGGCGCTGGGCCGATGAAGGTGCTGCGACCACGCTTCCGTCGCCCGATCGGCACCACGGCTGCCGGAGTCACAACCCAGCCTGCCGGGGCACAAAACAGGAACCTCATGACCATGTACGCCCCGCGTTTCACCGTCGCCTTGGCGATCGCCGCGTTCGCCGCCGCCTGCGGAGGCGCCTCCGAGAGCAAGGACAAACCCGCCGCCGGCGCCGCCACGCCCGGGGCGGCCGGCCTTGCTGGCGCCCCTGCAAGCGGGACGGGCGGCGCGGCTGGTGCGGCCGAGGCAGGCGTGCAGGCCGCCATCCGCAAGGCGCTCACGGAGCGCATCCCGAAGATGCCGCCCATCGACGAGATCACGCGCACGCCCATTCCCGGCCTGTACGAGGTGCGCTACAACGGCACCGAATTGCTCTATGCCGCCGCCAGTGGCGAGCACATCATCGTGCAGGGCTCGATCATCGAGACGCGCACGCGCACCGACCTCACCGAGCAGCGCATGGAAAAGTTGCTCGCGATCGACTTCTCTCAACTGCCGCTGAAGGACGCGATCGTCATCAAGCAGGGCAATGGCGCGCGCAAGGTGGCCGTGTTTGCCGACCCCAACTGCGGCTACTGCAAGCGCTTCGAGCGCGATTTGGCCTCGGTGAAGGACCTCACCGTCTACACGTTCCTGCTGCCCATCCTCGGCCCCGATTCCACTGCCAGGTCGCGCGCCATCTGGTGCGCCAAGGACGGCGGCAAGGCATGGCGTGGCTGGATGCTCGACGGCGTCGCGCCCGAGCCTGCCAAGGCCAACTGCGACGCCACCGGCATCGATCGCAATGTCGAGTTCGGCCGCAAGCACAAGATCAACGGCACGCCCGCCGTGCTGTTCGAGGACGGCACGCGCAAGCCCGGCGCGATTCCTGCCGAGATGCTTGAAAAGCTGCTCGTGCAGGCCTCGCGGAAGACCTGATCCCGGGCCTGGAACCTGAGCCAGGGCGGGCCGCGCCGCCGCCCACTGCGCCCTTGCTCACCAGCGAGGTGGCAAAGTGGCTTGCATCTTTGCCGCGTGCGCGGCGGGTCGCGCTTGTCCCGTGGCTCCTGATGCTGCCGGTGACCGCCGGCCACCTGTGGCTGACGACGTTATGGCCCGACGAGAGCTTCGGCCTCGGTGACGGCCGCGGGCGCCCGGCACGCATCGATGTGGCCTACGTGCGTGAGTTGACGCCGGCGCAGCCGCCCGCGCCGCCTGCTCCCTCGGCCGGACCGGCAACCCGCGTTCTGCGCGCCGCGTGGCAGCAGGCTTCGGCCGCATCTGGCCCCGAGCCCGCCGCTGCAGCGGCGAGGTCGCTGCGCGAGCCGCTGACGGCAGCAGGAGCAGTGGCGGAAGTAGGGGCCGAGGAAGCCGAATCCGAAGCGCTGGTGGCCGCGATGGCGGCGTTGCCGGAACTGGCGCCCGTGCCTGAACTGGCCGCACGCACTGAAGCGCCGAACGCGGTGCCAAACCCCGCACCGGACCCGACACCGAACCTAGCGCCGAACCTAGTGCCGAAGCCAGTGCCGAACCTGGTGCCGAACCCAGAGCCCACGGTGGCGGTCGCGTGGCCACCCTCAACGCGCCTCTCATACGTGCTCACCGGCAACTACCGCGGCCCGGTCGAGGGACATGCGCGCGTCGAGTGGCGCCTCGCGGGCGCGCGCTATCAGGTCTCGCTCGAGGTTGGTATCGGACCACCCTTCGCGCCCTTGGTCAGCCGCCACGTACAAAGCGATGGCCTCGTCACTGCCGCCGGGCTGGAGCCGCGGCGCTACGACGAAGAGACCCAGATCGTGCTGCGCCCACTACGGCGCTTCACCATCACGCTCGATGCCGATCGGGTGCTGCTGCCTTCGGGGCGTGAGCTGCCGCGGCCGCCTGGTGTGCAGGACAGTGCCAGCCAGTTCGTGCAGATGACCTGGCTCTTCACCATGCAGCCCGAGCGCCTGAGGCCCGGCACGTTGCTGACACTGCCGCTGGCGCTGCAGCGCCAGGTGGAGGTGTGGACCTACGAGGTCATCGGCGCGCAGCGGCTGGACACGCCGGTGGGCGCCATCGAGACCGTGCACGTGCGCCCGCGCCGCCCGCCGCGTTCGGCCGCGGACGCACGTGGCGGCGGCGGCGACCTCGTCGCCGAGTTCTGGGTCGCGCCGACGCTGCAGTACCTGCCGGTGCGCATCCTCATCCGGCAGGACGAGGAGACCTACGTCGACTTGTTGCTGCAGAAGCTGCCGCAGCAGGGCGGCACCGAAGCACGCGCCGGGCAGCCGGGGCGCTGAATGCGGGCGGCCGGCCTGGCCAATACTCACCAGGCTTCGATGCGCGCCGTGAAACTGTCGGCTGATTCGCGCCCCTGCAGCATGGCCACCAACTGCACTGCCGAGGGCAACAAGGCGCGAAACTCGGCCTCGTTGCGGGCCTTCTCCAGCCGTATGGCCATGCTTTCGCCAACGGGCCCGGCGCGGTCATTGAACGCACGCAGCAGGTCCTGGCGCATGGCGTCGAAGCCGGGATGTGGCCCGCGAATGACCGTGCGCTCGACAGCGGCGGGCGGAGCGGCAGGTGGTGGTGCCGCGCTCACCCTGGCCGCCTCTTCGATGAAGCCGTCCTGTGCCAGCAGTGGCACCGCCTCGGCGGCCTGCGGCAGCATCTTGAACAGCTCGGCATCGCTGCGCTTGCCGTCGATCATGATGAGGACGTTGCGCAGGCGCGGCGAGAGCCGATAGACGCGGGTCTCGATCTCGGCCAAGCCTTTGGCGGATTTGCGGTAAATGATCGGCATGGATGCGTGGGTTGCCCCATCCCCTCTTGGCAAGCGAACACCGGCCAGAGCACGAGACGACCCTTACGGCGAGCTTACCGCCGGGTCCAGGCTTCGGCATGGGCGCATGCACGATGGTTGAGATAATTTCGCGCGATCCCGGATCAACCTCCCCCGAAAGGCGTACAAATGACCATCGAACCATTGGTTTTGACCGAGCAACGTGGGGAGGGTGCCCGTCGCACGGCCCTGTTGCGCTTGAACCGCCCCAAGCAGCTCAATGCGCTGAACAGCGAACTGATGGATCAGCTCGGCGCCGCGCTCCTGGCGGCCGACGCCGATGCCACCGTCGGCTGCATCGTCATCACCGGCAACGAGAAGGCCTTTGCTGCCGGCGCCGACATCGCTGCCATGGCGAACAAGACCTACGCCCAGGCCATCGCCGAGCCCTTCATCACGCGCAATTGGGAAACGATGCTTCAGGTGCGCAAGCCCGTGATCGCCGCGGTGGCCGGTTTTGCGCTTGGCGGTGGCTGCGAGCTGGCGCTGATGTGCGACTTCATCATCGCGGCAGACACCGCGAAATTCGGTCAGCCTGAGATCAAGATCGGCATCATTCCCGGCGCCGGAGGCACGCAGCGCCTACCGCGTGCCGTGGGCAAGGGCAAGGCCATGGAGATGGTGCTCACCGCACGCATGATGGACGCCGCCGAGGCCGAGCGCGCCGGGCTCGTCTCGCGCGTGGTGGCGGCCGACAAGCTGCTCGAGGAAGTACTCGCCGCCGCCGAGGCCATCAATGTGCTCAGCCCCGTCAGCGTGGCGCTGGCCAAGGCCTGCGTCAACAAGTCCTTTGAGGGTGGTCTCACAGACGGCGTCGACTACGAGCGGCGCATCTTTCACTCGCTCTTCGCGACCGAAGATCAGAAAGAGGGCATGGCGGCCTTCCTGGAAAAGCGCAAGCCGCAGTGGCGTCTGGCCTGAGCGGCGCCTGGACCCCGGCCCAGTGCCGACCGGGCCGCGGCACCGCTCGCAAAGAGTCAGGGCACGAGCCAGTGCGCACCGTCAGCGTCGAACAGGGCGCGTCGATGCTCACGCTCGCCGATCTCGAGCCAGTCGATGGACTCGACACGTGCGCTCATCAGCGCAAAGTGCGTGCGGCCGGCCGGCAGCGGCGCGAGGCCGGCCTCGGCGGGCGTGCCGGGTGCCGCAGGCGCCAAGTAGTCCTGCGCCGCCGGAGTGAGCGCCAGGCGGGCCCAGCGCGAGGAGACGGCCAGCCCTTCCGTTTGAACCTCCAGCCGCGCGCGCACTCGCAATTGCCAGGAGAGTTTCGGGCACCAGCCGACCAGGGTGCCCACCGGCTGCTGCGCGATCTGCAGCACCTTGGCGCTGCGGGCGTCGGTGTAGAAGAGCAGCGTGCGCGCGCCGGCGTCGAGTTCACG
Organism: Burkholderiales bacterium; assembly: GCA_031401195.1. GTDB lineage: Bacteria > Pseudomonadota > Gammaproteobacteria > Burkholderiales > Burkholderiaceae_C > Rubrivivax. Next base: position 3,783 of record JANNRI010000080.1, on the reverse strand, counting down.
CAGCACGATCGTGCGTGCGTCGGCTGCATCGCCGGCACATGTGGCCAGCACCATCCGCCGCCAGCCGTGGCGCGCGTCCCGCGTGGCCGCGGTCAGTTCAAGCCACAGCGCCGCTTCGATCGCGGCGAGCGACTCAAGGCGGGTACCGGCCATCGTCAGGGCGCCTTGTTGGGCGAGGGCACGGCGTCCGCGCCGTCGCGACGCGGGCCACCGACATCCCCGCCTTCTCGGCGCAGGGCGGGGAACAGGATCACGTCGCGGATGCTCGGGCTGTCGGTGAGCAGCATCACGAGCCGGTCGATGCCCACACCGCAACCGCCGGCGGGGGGCATGCCGTACTCGAGCGCGCGGATGTAGTCGGCGTCGAAATACATCGCCTCCTCGTCGCCGGCCTCCTTGTTGGCAGCCTGCGCGGCAAAGCGCGCTGCCTGGTCCTCGGCATCGTTCAGCTCCGAGAAGCCGTTGGCGATCTCGCGACCGGTGATGAAGAGCTCGAAGCGCTCGGTGATGCTCGGGTCCTGGTCCGAGGCGCGTGCCAGTGGCGACACTTCCACCGGGTAGTCGATGATGTAGGTGGGCTGCCATAGCTTGTCTTCGACCGCCGCTTCGAAGAGGCCGAATTGAAGCTCGGCAAGCGACCAGTGCGCGGGCGGCTCCTCGCCCAAGGTCTTCAGCTTCGCGTGCAGCGCGGCGGTGCTGCCGGCCTCGGCTGCGCTGAGGCCGGCATGCGCGACGAGCGCATCACGCACCGTCAGCCGCGCGAACGGCTCGTCAAGGTTGACCTCGCGGCCGCCGTAGCTCACCACCGCCGAGCCCGTGGCCGCGCGGGCAGCGTGGCGCAGCAATTGCTCGGTGAAGTCCATCAGGTCGTGGTGCGTCCACCACGCCGAATAGAACTCCATCATCGTGAACTCGGGGTTGTGGCGAACCGAGAGGCCCTCGTTGCGGAAGTTGCGGTTGATCTCGAACACGCGCTCGAAGCCGCCCACCAGCAGGCGCTTCAGGTAGAGCTCGGGCGCGATGCGCAGGAACATCTCCTGGTCGAGCGCGTTGTGGTGCGTGACGAAGGGCTTGGCGTTGGCGCCGCCCGGGATGGGGTGGAGCATCGGCGTCTCCACCTCCAGAAAGCCGTGCTCGACCATGAAGTTGCGAATCGAGGACACCGCCTTGCTGCGCCCGACGAAACGCGTGCGCGCTTCGTCATCGGTCATCAGGTCGACGTAACGCTGGCGGTACTTCTGCTCCTGGTCGGTCAAACCGTGGAACTTGTCAGGCAGCGGGCGCAGGCTCTTGGTGATCAATCGAATCGCCGTCGCCTTCACCGAGAGTTCGCCGGTCTTGGTGCGAAAGAGCGCGCCCTCGCAGCCGACGATATCGCCCAGGTCCCAGTGCTTGAAGGCCGCCAGCGCCTCGGCGCCCACGGCGTCCTGCGTCACGTAGAGCTGGATGCGGCCGTGCTTGTCGCCCATCGATCCGTCCTGCAGCGTGGCAAAACAGGCCTTGCCCATCACGCGCTTGAGCATCATGCGCCCACCCACGCTCACGGCAATGGCCTTAGGCTCCAACTCCTCGTTGGGCACCTGGCCGTGGCGCTGGTGCAGGTCGGCCGCCCGGTGCCCAGGCTTGAAGTCGTTGGGGAAGGCCACGCCCTCGCGGCGCAAAGCGGCGAGCTTTTCGCGGCGCTCCGCGATGAGTTGGTTCTCGTCGGACGAAGGGGTCGACATGGGTAGCCTCTGCACCGCGTAGGCAAGGTGTTGAATTTGCTGACGATTTTAGGAGGCGAAAGCCACCCCGCCTTAGAATTACGGGCCTTTTTCCCCGGGGGCCACGAATTGCAGTTCATCGACCTCAAGGCGCAGTACGCGGCGCTCAAACCCAGCATCGATGCGCGCATCCAGCGCGTGCTCGACCACGGTCAATTCATCCTTGGCCCCGAGGTGCAGGAGCTTGAGGAGGCGCTGGCGAGGTTCACCGGCTCGCGCCACTGCATCACCGTGGCCAGCGGCACCGAGGCGCTCTTGATCGCCCTCATGGCACTCGACCTCAAGCCGGGCGACGAGGTCATCACCACGCCCTTCACCTTCGCGGCCACGGCCGAGATGATCGTGCTCGCCGGCGGCCGGCCGGTGTTCGCCGACATCGAGGCCGACACCTGCAACATGGATGCGAAGCGCATCGAGCCGCTGATCACGCCGCGCACCCGGGCCATCATGCCGGTGAGCTTGTACGGACAGGTGTGTGACATGGACGACATCAACGCCATCGCCGCGCGCAACGGGCTGGCCGTGATCGAAGACGCCGCTCAGAGTTTCGGCGCTGTCTACAAGGGGCGCCGCTCGTGCGCACTGTCCACCTTCGGCGCCACCAGCTTCTTCCCGAGCAAGCCGCTGGGCTGCTATGGCGACGGTGGCGCGCTCTTCACCGATGACGACGGCCTCGCGCAGGCGGCACGCGAGATCCGTGTTCACGGCCAGAGCGGACGCTACGTGCACACGCGCCTGGGCGTGGGCGGGAGGCTGGATACCCTGCAGGCCGCGGTGCTGCTCGGCAAGCTCGAGCGTTTCGAGTGGGAGCTTGAGCGCCGCGCCGCGATCGGCGCGCGCTACGGGCGGCTGCTCGCCGACTTGCCCGGGGTGCAGCCCGTGGTGGTTCGCGGCGATCGCAATTCGGTCTTCGCGCAGTACACGGTCAAGGTCGAGCAGCGTGCCGCCGTGCAGGAGGCGCTGCGGGTAGCGGGCGTGCCCACCGCCGTGCACTATCCGAGGCCGCTGCACCGGCAACCTGCGTACGAGCAGTATGCGGGCTGCGACCCTTGCCCGCTCAGCGACCGCGACGCGGCGCGCGTGATGAGCCTGCCGATGAGCGCCGACCTCACCGAGGCCGACCAGGACCGCGTCGTGCAGGCGCTGGCCGCGGCGGTGCGTGCCGCGTCGGCCGCTGCGCCTGTCGTGGCCACGGTGCGTGCGGGGGCCGCCGAGACGTTGGCTCGCGCCGGCTGAGCCTGCATCGTTCCTTCACTTTCCGCAGGAACCCCGTCGTGCATCCCCATCGCCCCCCCATCAAGGAACGCCGGGTTCGATTCGCCCTGGCCGGCTGCGGCCGCATCGCTGCCAATCATTTCGATTCGATCGAGCGCCACGCCGAGCGCGCCGAACTCGTGGGCGTTTGCGACACCGACCCTGCGGCGCTCGCCGCGGCAATCAAGCGCACCCGTGCGCCGGGCTTCGCCAGCCTCACGGCGATGCTTGCCGCGACCCAGCCCGACTGCATCGTGCTCGCCACGCCCAGCGGCCTGCATGCGCAACAGACCGTGGAAGTCGCCGCCGCCGGTATCGACGTGATGACCGAAAAGCCCATGGCCACACGCTGGGCCGATGGCCAGACCATGGTGCGTGCCTGTGACGAGGCGAAGGTGCGGCTGTTCGTGGTCAAACAAAACCGCCGCAACCGAACATTGCAGTTGCTCAAGGAGTGCATGCGGCTGGACCGCTTCGGCCGCATCTACATGGTCAACGTCAACGTGTTCTGGACGCGGCCCCAGTCGTACTACGACAGCGCGGCGTGGCGCGGCACCTGGGAGTTCGACGGCGGCGCCTTCATGAACCAGGCGAGCCACTATGTCGATCTGCTCGACTGGATTGCGGGGCCGGTGGAGAGCGTGATGGCGTACACGGGGACGCTGGCGCGCAACATCGAGGTCGAAGACACGGGTGTGGCGGCGCTGAAATGGCGCAACGGCGCGATGGGAACGATCAACGTGACGATGCTCACCTACCCGAAGAA
>JANNRI010000079.1:0-6590 GCA_031401195.1 Burkholderiales bacterium | reverse complement strand
ACGGAGGATGAACACCGCATGAACATCAGGCCCTGGCTGGGTTCGCGCTGGGTCATCGTGCCGGGCGGCATGTTGATCGGCACGCTGGCCTGGCTCGTCTACGTCGGCCAACACAACCACGGCCTCATCGAAGGCCGCGTGGTCGACGCTGCGGGCCAACCGGTGGCCGAGGCGACGGTGCTGCTGTTCGAGCGCGGCTTTGTCACCCACCAGGAGCGCGCTCGCGCGAAGACGGATGGTGCGGGCAGGTTCCGCTTCACCGACAACCGCAGCCATTCGGTGCAGCTCGAAGCCGCGGCGCCGGGCCTGGGCCGCACCGACAGGCGCATCGTGCGCCTGTGGTTTGCCGCGCAGGATGCGAGTCTCGAAGCGCCGCTGCGCTTTGCGGCGCCCAAGTGACATGGCCACTGATCCGGTGGCCACTGACGCGATCGCTCCCGAGGCAATTGCCATTCAGGCGCAGGCAAGCAACGCGCCAGTGATCCTCTTCGACCCCGCGCCTCGCAGCGCGGCGCTGATCTTTGCCGGCGACATGCAGCACCGCTTCGAGTCGCTCGGGCGCATCGTCGGCATGCACGAGAGCCACCACGGCAAGCTCACGCCCGACCTCGTGGACGCCGCGCTGCCCGACGCGGTGGCGGTGATCGGGCAGACCGATCTGCACGCAACTCGCCTGGCGCGCGCCACGAAATTGAAGGTGGTGATCAACGTCGAGGGCAACTTCGCGCAGAACGTCGACTATGCCGAATGCTTCCGGCGCGGCATCCAGGTGTTGTCGATTGCGCCCGTTTTTGCCCAACCGGTGGCCGAGATGGCGCTCGGCATGGCGCTCGACCTGGCGCGCGGAATCACGCGCGCCGACCGCCTGATGCGCGATGGCCATGAGCACTACGGCCTGGCCGGCAGCCGCGACTGCTTCGTCTTGCGCGGCGCCACGGTGGGCTTCATCGGCTGCGGCAACCTGGGGCGGGCATTGATTCCGCTGCTGGCGCCGTTTCGTCCGCGCCTGCTCATCCACGACCCATGGTTGCCCGCGACCCTGGTGCGTGAACTCGGCGCCGAGCCGGTCTCGCTCGATGCGGTGCTGAGCGAACCGCGGGTGATCTTCGCGCTGGCTGGCGTGACCACGGAGAACCGTGGGCTGCTGAACCGCGAACGCCTGCAGCGCATCCGCGGCGACGCAGTCTTCCTGCTGCTGTCGCGCGCGGGCCTCGTCGACTTCGAGGCCCTGCTGGATCTGGTGGAAGCGGGCAGGTTCCGTGCCGCCACCGACGTCTTCCCCGAGGAACCGGCGCCCGCCGACGCACGCGCCCGCCGCATTCCCGGCCTGCTGCTCTCGCCGCATCGCGCCGGCGCCTTGCCGAGCACGCTGGCGGCGATTGGCGAGATGGTGGTGGACGACCTCACCCTCATCCTGCAAGGTCTGCCGCCCCAGCGCCTGCAGCCGGCACGCACCGAGACCGTGGGCCGCTGGCGCAACCCGCCCGGGCGCAGCTATGCGCCGGGCACAACGAATGCGGGTTCGCTTTGAAGCGAATGAGACTATCGGCGGAGGAAGGGCCTTTGAACGAACGATCCGCTGCAGCCCCGCGCCCGGTTCGCTCGACGATCATCCGGTAATGCTCGACGCGGCGATGCCTGGCGAAGTCGAAGGTCGTCTCGCGGTACGAGCGTCCCAGATCGAGATCGCAATCCGAGACGATGCACTCGTCGCCGCTGCTGGTGCAGCGGGCCACGATCTCGCCGTTGGGGGCGATGATGCAGCTGCCGGCAATCATGTCCACGCCTTCCTCGATGCCGGCCTTGGCCACGCCGATGACCCAGCTGCTGTTCTGATAGGCGCCCGATTGCATGCACAGTTCGTTGTGGAACTGGCCCAGCCGGTCATGGTCCGGCGCTGCCGGGTGATGCACCGGCGTGTTGTAGCCGCAAAAAATCATCTCCACGCCTTGCAGCCCGAGCACACGGTAGGCCGCGAATCGGAAGTCGTCGAGATTGCGACCGAAAGAGCCTCTGCACTTGGACGCCAAGACATTGGCATAATCTGCCAACACTGATCTAGCGAGCCTGTTCTCGCACTCTCGGAGCCGACAATATGCCTACACGCAACGTAGTTCTGAGCGAACATCAACAGGCGCTGGTAGAGACCCTGGTCCAGTCCGGTCGCTACCAGAATGCCAGCGAGGTACTGCGAGATGGACTGCGCCTCATCGAGCAGCGCCAGCGCATTGAGAAAGCCAAGCTCACGGCCCTCAAGCAAGCGGCCCGCCAGGGTTGGGCGGATATCTCCGCGGGGCGGCACGCCGATATTGCCGATGATCAGCTCGAGGACTTCGTCGGGCAGCTGGGTCGCCGCGCCGCCCATCTGGCCAAGACGGCTGGCTGATGCATCGCTATCGGCTGTCGGACGCCGCCCAGGTCGATGTCATCAACATCCTTGCGTGGACGCACCTGCAATTCGGCGAGGCCGCCCGGCTGCGCTATGAGAGCCTGATCGTGGCGGCGCTTCGCGACCTGGCGACACAGCCGGACCGGCCGGGCAGTATGGCGCGGCCCGAACTCGGCGCGGGTGTTCGATCGTGGCACCTGCGACTGAGCCGGGAGCACGTGGGACGAGGTGCGGCGGTGGTCCGTCGGCCGCGCCACTTCCTCGTCTACCGCATTGAGCCCGCGATGCTCGTGGTCGGCCGGGTACTGCACGACGCCATGGAATTGGAGCCGCACTTGGACCCCGATACGTCCTGGGAGTAGCCGCTGGCACGCGTTGGCCGACCGCTCGATCGGAGCAAGCTTGGTGGGGTTGCCGCAGCAACGCGTGGAACTTGCCCAGCCTCTGCAGCAGGTCGAAGGCCGGTCCGTCGATGGAAAGCACATGCACATCCGACGAGATGACGTCGGGCTTGAAGCCGGCCGCCAGCAAGGCCGGGCGTGACGATCTTGCCACGCAGGTCGCGTACCTCGGTGCCCGGGCAGGCGGCCAACCGCTCGCCGATGGCGGCCACCTTGCCGCCGCTGAAGTGCAGGTCGCTCCCGGTCGATGCCCAACGACGGATCGATGACCCGCGCACCGCGCAGGATCAGGTCCGGGCCGGCGGGACCGGCGGGACCGGCGGGGCCGGCAGTCATGGTGTCGAGGTGCATTTGATGCTGGGCTCGATGTTCATTGAACATCCAAGAGCTTGCGTGCGCTCGGTTCCAGCAAGAGTGTGCCCCGCGGTCACCGCGTGGGGAGTGCCAGCACTTGCACCTTCTGCGCCACCAGGGCACTAGCGGCCAACAGGTCGGCGACCAGGCGTTGGTCGATGTCCTGGGCACCCTCGTACTCGCTGCGGTTGCGCAACTCGTGCGCCTTGGCAAGCACGCGCCACACCTCGGGGCCGAGGCTGAGTGTGTCGGGCAGCGCCTGGAAGACGATGTAGCGCTTGTTCGCCGGTCGATAGCCATGCCAGCGCAGCGCAGCCAGGCACAGGGCGTGTGCAGCGTTGTAAGTCAGGTCGAAGCGACTCTCCAGCGCCAGCGCCAGCGCCGCGTTGCCCCCATCGTTCAGGCGCGCCAGACCCGATCTCAGCAAGCCGGCGAATTCGTCGGCTGCCGGCGGCTCGGCGTGCAGCAGGCCAATGCCTACGAGCCGATCAAGGTTCGGCAAGCTCATCGTCGCTTCCGATCAACCAGATCCTGGGCTGCGCCAGCACGCGCTTGACGAAGCCGTCGCCGCGCGCAATGCGCTGCGCCAGCTCCGTGCGCGAGTAGATCGTGGGTTTGATCTCGCGGCCCAGGCGTTGGCTCACCGCCTCCAACGCACCGAAGACGTCGGGATAGCTCAAGTCGTCGCTCACCAGCATCAAGTCGATGTCGCTGCTCGCCGTGTCCTGCCTCTTTGCGACCGAGCCATAGACGAACGCGGCGCGAATGCGCGGCGCCAGCGGCGCCAATGCGTGGCGCAAGGGCTCGGCCAGCCCCATCGTCTTGCTCGCGATGCCGCACAGCTCGGCAAAGATCGGCGAGTTCGGATTGGCCTCGTAGTGCTTCTGCCGGCCGACGAGACGCGAAGCGACAAGGCCGCTTTGCGCCAGCCGAGCCAGTTCGCGCTGCACCGCGCCTGAGCCGCTGCCGGTGAGCGAGATCAGCTCGTTGGCGTAGAAGCTGCGCTGCGGCTGGCCGAAAAGCAGGCCCAGGATGCGCTGCTGGGTGTTGCTGAACAGCGCGCCGGCCAAGCTCGTGCGGCCGGCAGCCCGAGCGGCAGCAGGCCGAAGTGTCGTAGCGTCGTCGGCACCCATCGCGAGCCCATTATGCCCAATTCGGGCACTTTCGTGCCCATTCTGGGCATGCGCGCAAGGTGGCCGCTCAGGCTGTGGTCGATGTACGGGTCCGCCGTGCAGCAAGCCTGGTGTGATCAGCTCGCGCCGCAGTTGCCGCTGCCCGAGTTCGATCCGAACGACCCCTTCTGAACAACGGTCGCTCCAAGGCACGAGGGCCCCTCGCAGGGCCCATCGGGGCGATGCCCGAGCGACCGCCGGCACCACGGCCGACGCGGATCTTCACGCCCAGCATCAGGTCGGCGTTGGCGCGAATCACGCGCACACACTCGTTGAGGTCCAGCAGGCGGAGGTCTTCGCACTCGCCCACCATCACCGTGTCCGAGAAGGCGAAGATGCCGGCGAACGACAGGTTCAGGAACGGCAGGATGCGCACCGGCAGGGCCGGCTCGATCACATGCTTGCGAAAGCCCGGGAAGTTGCCCGGCCCCGCCGTGCCGGCGTCGATGAAGGTTGCCGTCGCGCTGCTGCGCGCCAGCGCCACGGCGTCCACGCCGATCGAGGTGCCGCCCCAGTAGACATGGGTGTGCAGGTCGATCAGGCCGGGCGTGACGATCATGCCGCGCAGGTCGCGCACCTCGGTGTGGGCGCCGCCGGCCAGCCGCTCGCCGATGGCCGCCACCATGCCGCTGCGGAAGCTCAGGTCGGTCACTCGGTCGATGCCCAACGACGGATCGATGACGCGCGCACCGCGCAGGATCAGGTCCGGGCCGGCAGGACCGGCGGGGCCAGCAGCCATGGTGTCGAGGGGCATTTGTTGCTGAACTCGTTGTTCACTGAATTGGACGGCGAACTGCGTGGTCTCCGGCAGGGCGCAAGATCGCGCTGTGCAGCAACGAAGCGGGGCGCCGGCTTCGGCCAGGAATGATCCCTCCCGCAGCCGAGCTTGAGCGTCTGCGGTGCGGCCGACGCCGGTCACTCACTCGCTGAGGTCGATCTTCAACAGGCGACCCGTTGCTAGCGTAGCGGTCGCTGCTGCCAGCAGCGGCTGTGCAGCGGGACCCTCCGCTCGCGGGCGAGCGCTGGGCTCACAGTGACGGCCATTTCAGTCCTTCGCTAGCGTCCGTAGTGCGGCTGCCTAGACGTGCGGCACCAGCGCTCAAATCTGGTCCAAAGGGCTGCGCACTCCCCGGCCGCCTCGGTTAAGGACATGGGTGTAGATCATCGTCGTGGAGACATCGCTATGGCCCAGTAGTTCCTGCACCGTGCGGATGTCGTAGCCCGACTGCAGGAGATGGGTGGCAAACGAGTGACGCAAGATGTGAGGGGAACAGGGCTTGACGATGCCGGTGCGCTTGGCGGCCAGGCCCATCGCCTTCTGGATGGAAGCCTCATTCAGATGATGCCGATGAACCTTGCCAGTGCGCGGATCGGCCGAGCGTGTGGCGCTGGGGAAAACCCACTGCCAGCCCCACTGCTTTGGGGCGCCCGGGTATTTGGCATCCAAGGCACCAGGCAGCCAGACAGTCCCAAAGCCCTCCGACAGATCGCGTTGATGCAAGGCGCGCGCCTTGGCGATCTGTTCCTGTAGCGGCGCGATCAGGTTCTCCGGCAATACCGTCACCCGGTCCTTGCCACCTTTGCCGTTGCGAACCAGGATTTCGCGCCGCGAGAACTCCACGTCCTTGACCCGGATTCGCAGGCCCTCGATCAACCGCATCCCAGTGCCGTAGAGCAGCGCACACACCAGGCCCACGCTGCCATTCATCTGCTGCAGAACCGAGCGGACCTCGGGCACTGTCAACACGACGGGCAGACGGCGCGGACTGGACGCCGCCACGACCTCGTCGAGCCAAGGCAAGGCCGTGTTCAACACCACCCGGTACAGGAACAGGATCGCCGACTTGGCCTGGGCCTGGGTCGACGGCGCGACCGATCGCTCCACGGCCAAATAGGTCAGGAAGGCCATCACTTCGGAGGCACCCAACTCGCTGGGGTGTCGCTTGTCATTGAAGATGATGAAGCGCTTGATCCAATCCACATAGCTGCTCTCGGTGCGGATCGAGTAGTGGCGAACCCGAATTTCCCTGCGCACACGATCGAGCAAGCGAGGCTCACCCTCGGCAGATGGTCGCTGCGCAGGAATGCGGCTATCCTGAGCGGCGGCGGCAGGCAAACCGTCGCCGGGAGGAGGTAGCGGATGGACTGGCATGCCGAGAAATTTAGGCAGCCCATTGCAGCTGTGGAATCACCCGCTACGGGCAGCCGGAGAGGGCACCCCTACGAGGGACACAAGGACCACCCAGAGGGTGTCCGTCTGGTTATGGGCCAACC
>JANNRI010000078.1:0-30970 GCA_031401195.1 Burkholderiales bacterium | reverse complement strand
AACCGCCTGCTCAACCAGTTCGAGCAGATGCAGGGCATGATGAAGAAGATGAAGGGCGGTGGCCTCATGAAGATGATGCGCCGGATGGGGGGTTCGGGAGGTCCAGGCGGCATGGGCGGCTTGGGCGGGCCTGGCGGCGGATTTCCGGGACTGCCGCCGCGATGACGCGCCACGCGTGCCCGCACGCCAAACCGCGGGTTTGCCCTTCGACAACCGGCTGAACGGCCGGCCGCTGTCACGTTCGGATACTTCTCTTATCCATTCGTGGCTGGATACAAAGACCGGCCACGCCGATCGTATTGACTGGCTCGTCCCTCTGCGGGCCCACTCGCTCACACCGCATGGACAGTCTGATCTCCCTTTCCTCCGTCGCCCTTCCTGTCACTCTGGTGGGATTGCTCTTGCTGTTCACGATGCGTCGCCGCCAGCGCACCGCGCGCGGCGACGAGGGGCGCGAGAACGTCGATACCGTCGCCGGCTGGCCACCCGAGGCCGGCCGCGTGATGACCATGCACGAGCGCCAGGCGTACGACGTGCTGCGCCGTGCCTGTCCCTCACACCTGGTGCTGGCACAGGTGCCGATCTCGCGTTTCGTGCGCGTGCCGATGCGGCGCAGCTACTCGGAGTGGCTGCAGCGCGTGGGCACGCTGAGTGCCGACCTGTTGCTGTGCGATGCCGGCTCGCGTGTCATCGCCGTCATCGACGTGCGCAGCGCCAGCGAAAGTGAGCGCGGCCGGCGCCGCCACGATCGCATGTCGCGTGTGCTGCGCCAGGCACGGGTGCATGTCGTGACCTGGCGCGAAGGCGAACTCCCGGACGTTCAGGAGGCGCGCGCCATGTTGACGCCGCTGCTGCAGCCCGGAGGCACGGCGCCTCGCGCGGTGAGTTCGCGGCCGATGCCGCTGATTCCAGTGGCCGAGATGGAGGAGATCCTCGCCGATGGCGACGACCGCTCCGCGGCCGACGATGTGGTGCTCGAACCGGTGCCGTCGGGCTACTTCGACGACTTCGAGGTCACCCTCGTCCAACGCTGATCGAGCGCGCGCAGGGCCCCACTGAAGGCACGCAGGCCCGCGCGCCGAGCTGCATACCGCCGCGCAGGCATCAGCGCAGCAAGGCCTCGGCGAACTCGCGGGCGTCGAAGGGCTGCAGGTCCTCGAGCTTCTCGCCCACACCAATGAAGTAGACCGGCACCACGCTGCCGCGCTCCACCCCCCAGCGCGCGATGGCCGCCAGCACGCCACCCTTGGCCGTGCCATCGAGCTTGGTCACCACGAGCCCGGTCAAGCCGAGCGCGGCGTCGAAGGCCTTGACCTGGGCGAGCGCGTTTTGCCCGGTGTTGCCGTCGACAACCAGCAGCACCTCGTGCGGCGCGCCCTCCTGTGCGCGGCCGATCACGCGCTGGATCTTCTTCAGTTCCTCCATGAGGTGCGCTTGGGTGGGCAGGCGGCCGGCGGTGTCGGCGATGACGACATCACAACCACGCGCGCGGCCGGCCGTGACGGCGTCGAACGTGACCGCCGCCGGATCCGCGCCCTCTTGGCTGACTATCTGCACCTGTGCCCGGTCGGCCCAGACCGCGAGCTGCTCGCGAGCCGCGGCGCGGAAGGTGTCGGCGGCCGCCAGCAGCACCTTGCAGCCGCCTTCGGCCAAGTGACGTGTGAGCTTGCCGATGCTGGTGGTCTTGCCGGCGCCGTTGACGCCCACCACCATCATCACCGTGGGCCCGACCTCTCCCAGCACCATCGGCTTCTGCAAAGGCGCGAGCTGCTCGGCAAGCACGTCGATCAACAGCACCTTCACCGCGGCAGGGTCGACGGCTTTCGCCTCCTTGACTCGGCGCTTCAGCTCTTCGAGCACCGCCTGGGTGGCTGCGCTACCGGCATCGGCCATCAGCAGCGCCGCTTCGAGTTCCTCGTACAACGCTGCGTCGATGCGGGCACCCACGAAGACGGCGGCAATGCTGCCGCCGGTCTTGCGCAGGCCTTCGCGCAGGCGGCCCAACCAGCCGCGGTCCTCTGTGGCGGTGGCCAAGGCGGCATGCGAGGACGTGCTGGCGGATGGGCTGTCTGGAGCGCCTGCTGTTGCGCCTGCTGTTGCGCTGGCCGAGGCCAGGGCCGCCGCCGGCGGCGCCTTCTTGCGAAAGAAGCTAAACATCGGATCCAGGCCCGCGAGCAGTGGGGGCGCCCGGCCGGGCGGAGGAGTCAAGGCCGATATACTCTGGCGCGCTTGGCGCTTTAGCTCAGTTGGTTAGAGCGACGGAATCATAATCCGCAGGTCCGGGGTTCAAATCCCTGAAGCGCCACCAAATGTCCCCCGGGCCCGAACCGTCTCTGTCGATGTCGGCTCGGGCCTTTTGATTGGCAGGCCCACCGGCCGGTCTGCTCACACAGCCACTGGGTCTACACCATGCATCGCTGTGACTCTGCGCTTCGGCGCCACGCCCTCGCCGCTCTCGCGGGGGTGGCCACGCTTTTGGCGCTGCCTGCGCCGGCCCAGATGGCGCGCAACTTCCCGGCCAAGGCGCTGCGCGGCGAGATCGCTGTCGCGCAACCGCCGGAATTGCTGCTCAACGGCCGGCCGGCTCGCCTCTCGCCGGGCGCGCGCGTGCGCGACGAGAACAACATGCTGGCGCTCACCGGTGCGCTCGCGGGCCGGCGGCTCGTCGTGCACTACACGGTCGATCTGTCAGGGCTCGTCGCCGACGTCTGGATCCTCACGCCGGCCGAGCGTACCCGCCTGCCCTGGCCGACCACGCCAGAGCAGGCCGCGGCGTGGAGCTTCGACCCCGCTGCGCAGACCTGGACGAAGCCGTGAGCTCGGGCGGCGACGGGCGCGCCCTGAGGGCCGGCGCGCCGGCGGCGGCGCCTGCGGGCAAGAAGGTCTTCATCCGCACTTTCGGCTGCCAGATGAACGAGTACGACTCGGACAAGATGGCCGACGTGCTGCGCGCCGCCGAGGGCTACGAGCCGACGGCCGATGTCGAACAAGCCGACCTCATCCTCTTCAACACCTGCTCGGTGCGCGAGAAGGCGCAGGAGAAGGTCTTCAGCGACCTTGGCCGCGTCAAGCACTTGAAGAAGAAGGGCGTGTTGATCGGCGTCGGCGGCTGCGTCGCCAGCCAGGAGGGCGCGGCGATCATCGAGCGCGCGCCCTACGTCGACCTCGTGTTCGGGCCGCAGACGCTGCACCGGCTGCCGCAGATGATCGAGGCGCGCCTGAGCGAGCGCCGCCCCCAGGTGGACATCAGCTTCCCCGAAATCGAGAAATTCGACCACCTGCCGCCGGCGCGCGTGCAAGGGGCGAGCGCCTTCGTCTCGATCATGGAAGGCTGCTCCAAGTACTGCTCGTACTGCGTCGTGCCGTACACGCGTGGAGAGGAGGTGAGCCGCCGCTTCGACGACGTGCTCACCGAGGTGGCGGGCTTGGCCGACCAAGGCGTGAAGGAGGTGACGCTGCTCGGGCAGAACGTCAACGCCTACCGTGGCGCGATGTCCGCTTTGGCGGCATCGGGCGAGATCGCCGACTTCGCGCTGCTCATCGAGTACGTGGCAGCCATCCCAGGCATCGAACGCATCCGCTACACCACGAGTCACCCGAACGAGTTCACACAGCGCCTGATCGACGTCTACGCCAAGGTGCCGCAACTGGTGAACCACCTGCACCTGCCGGTGCAGCACGGCAGCGACCGCATCCTGATGGCGATGAAGCGCGGCTATACCGCGATGGAATACAAGAGCATCGTGCGCCGGCTGCGTGCGGTGCGGCCCGAGATCAGCCTGTCCAGCGACTTCATCGTCGGCTTCCCTGGCGAGACCGAAGAAGACTTCCAGCGCACGCTGCGGCTGGTGGCGGACGTTGGCTACGACAGCTCGTTCAGTTTCGTTTTCAGCAAACGACCAGGCACACCGGCCGCCGCATTGTCCGACGACACACCGCAAGCCCTCAAGCTCCAACGGCTGCAGCAACTGCAGGCATTGCTTGAGCAGAACGTGCGACGCATCAGCGCCAGCCGCGTGGGCACGGTTCAGCGCATCCTGGTGGAAGGGCCCTCGAAAAAGAGCGCCCTCGAGCTGATGGGGCGCACGGAGTGCAACCGTATCGTCAACTTCGACGCTGGCCCCGGCGCGGCGCGGCTGGTGGGTCGGATGATCGATGTGCGTATCACCGAGGCCTTGCCGCACTCGCTGCGCGCGGCGCCGATCACCGTCGAGACGACACTCAACGCCGCCCCGGCCCGAAGCCCCGCCACCACAGTGTGAGCGCGGTGGCCACGGCCATCGCAGCGTAGGTGCCCATCATGCCGTCGCGCCCGTACCAGGCGAGCCCAGCGAGGATGACCAGGGCGTTGGTGCAAGCCGCTGGCGCGGCCAAGCCCCACCAGCGCTGTGCCGCCAGGTCAGCCCGCCACACGAGCTTGGCCAAGGCTGCGGCCAGTGCGGCCAACGCAGCGGCGGGCAACAGCAGGTTGGTGAGATGGTTGAGGAGGTCCAGAGGTCCCATCGCAGAGTGAGTCAGGGCTAAAGCATCGGCTAAATCAGGACGTCAGCCGGGGCCACCCGGGTCACGCCGCGGCTACGGCTACGGCTACGGCTACTTGCAGCTGTGGCATGCCTGCCAGCCGAAGGACGCAGAGAATCGGCGCGGCGAAATCTACAATGCCTCTGTGAGCGTCATCACCTTCGGCCTCAACCACCAGACCGCCCCGCTGGATCTGCGCGGGCGCTTTGCGTTCACGCCGGAGCAACTGGCGCCGGCGCTGCGCGGCCTGAACCTGCGCCTCAAACGCGTCGATCCCGAGGCGGCCATCGTCAGCACCTGCAACCGCACTGAGCTCTACTTGGCAGTGGGTGCCACGCCCTCGGCACCGATCCTGGAGCCCGCCCTCGAATGGCTGGCCGAGCAGGGACGCGTGAGCGCCGAGCATCTGCAGCAGCATGCCTACATCATGCACGACCACGACGCCGCGCGACACGCCTTCCGCGTGGCCAGCGGCCTCGACTCGATGGTGCTCGGCGAGCCGCAAATCCTCGGCCAGATGAAGGAGGCGGTGCGCCTCGCCGATGAAGCGGGCACACTGGGCACGACGCTGCACCAGCTCTTCCAGCGCAGCTTCTCGGTGGCCAAGGAGGTGCGCAGTTCCACCGAGATCGGCGCGCACTCGATCAGCATGGCGGCCGCCGCCGTGCGCCTGGCGGGCGAGCTGTTCGAGGATCTGCGCCAGACGAACGTGCTCTTCGTCGGCGCCGGCGAGATGATCGAGCTGGTGGCCACCCACTTTGCCGCGCGCCAGCCGCGTGGCATGGCAGTGGCCAACCGGACGCTCGAGCGGGGCGAGAAGCTCGCCGCGCGCTTCGGTGCCCAGGCGCTGCGCCTGGCCGACCTGCCCACGCGACTGCACGAGTTCGACGCCGTCATCTCCTGCACCGCGAGCACGCTGCCCATCATCGGCCTCGGCGCGGTAGAGCGCGCGCTCAAAGCGCGTCGCCGGCGGCCGATCTTCATGGTCGACCTGGCCGTGCCGCGCGACATCGAGCCTGAGGTGGGGCAGTTGGCCGACATCTACCTCTACACCGTCGACGACCTCTCCGGCCGCGTGCAAGCCGCGGGCGAGAAGCGACAGGCCGCGGTGCAGCAGGCCGAAGCCATCATCGACGCTGGGGTGAAGAGCTTCGCGCACTGGCTGGACCAGCGCGCTGCGGTGCCGTTGATCCAGGCTCTCAACCTGCAGGCCGAGGACTGGGGCGCCGCCGAATTGGTGCGGGCCCGCAAGCTGCTCGCCCGCGGCGAACCTGTAGAGCAGGTGATGCAGGCTCTGGCCCGCGGGCTCACGAACAAGATGCTGCACGGCGCCTTGGCCGAGCTGCACGGTGCCGAGGGCGCCGAGCGCGAGCGCCTGGCCGACACCGTATCGCGCCTTTTCCTGCGCAGCCAGACTGGCGTCACGCGCACCAACGGCGGCACGGACCCAGGGCCCACGACACGATGAGCACCGCCCCGCCACGGCCCAGGGGTTCGCCGCTCCCGGGGCGGGCGGTTCGATGGACCGGGGAGGCTGCTTGAGCCCGCAACTGCGCGAGCGCTTCGAGCGGCTGGCTCGGCGCCTGGCCGAGCTTGACGCCATCCTTGCCGACCCCGTTGTGGCCACCGACATGAAACGGTGGCGTGTGCTGTCGCGAGAGCAGTCGGAGGTGCAGAGCGTCGTCCAAACTTGGCGGCGATATCAGCAACGGGAAAGTGACTTGGCCACCGCTTGCGACCTGCGCGACAGCGATGCCGAATTGGCCGACATGGCCCGCGAAGAGATTGAAGCCGCCACTGCCGACCTGGCAAGCCTGCAATCGGAGTTGCAGGCCGCGCTGCTGCCCAAGGATCCAGAAGACGAGCGCAACGCCTTCCTCGAGATCCGTGCCGGCACCGGTGGCGACGAGTCGGCGCTGTTCGCGGGCGACCTGGCACGCATGTACCTGCGCTTTTGCGAACGCTCGGGCTTTCGCACCGAGGTGCTGAGCGAGAGTCCCGCGGAACTCGGAGGCTACAAGGAGCTCGTGCTGCGCGTGCAGGGCGATCACGCCTACGGCCGGCTGCGCTTCGAGTCCGGCGGCCACCGCGTGCAGCGGGTGCCCACCACCGAGAGCCAGGGCCGCATCCACACCAGCGCCTGCACTGTGGCCGTGATGCCCGAGCCCGACGAGGCCGAGGAGGTGCAGCTCAACCTGGCGGAGCTGCGCATCGACACCTTTCGCGCCAGCGGCGCCGGTGGCCAGCACGTGAACAAGACCGACAGCGCGATCCGCATCACACACATCCCCACGGGCATCGTCGCGGAATGCCAGGATGACCGCAGCCAGCATCGCAACAAGGCCAAGGCGATGGCGGTGCTCGTGGCCCGCCTGCGCGAAAAAGAGCGCAGCGAACGTGCCGCCAAGGAAGCCGCCACGCGCAAGAGCCTGGTGGGCAGCGGAGACCGCAGCGACCGCATCCGCACCTATAACTTCCCCCAGGGGCGGCTGACCGACCACCGCATCAACCTCACGCTCTACAAGCTCGGCCAGATCATGGACGGCGACCTCGGTGACGTGGCCGAGGCGCTGGCTGCCGCGCTCGCAGCAGAAAAACTCGAGCAACTCGAGGCGGGCGGGCGCTGAGCTCGCCTGGCGAGAGAGCGTGCTGACATGAAGATCGGCCAGTGGCTGCAGCAGGCCCGCGCTGCCGGTGCGGACCCGCTGGACGCGCAGTTGCTGCTCGCGCATCACCTCGGGCGGCCGCGGACCTGGCTTCGCGCACACGATGACGAGGTGCTGTCCTCCGGGGTGATCGAGCCGGCCCTGGCCGACCTGGCGCGGCGCGCCGCCGGGGTGCCGTTGGCCTATCTGGTGGGGGAACGCGAGTTTTACGGTCTCGTGCTGAAGGTCGATGCATCCGTGCTGGTGCCCCGACCGGAAACTGAACACCTGGTCGGCTGGGCGCTCGAACTGGCCCCGGCAGTGCCGCTGGCGCGGCTGGCCGACCTCGGCACTGGCAGCGGGGCCATCGCGTTGGCCTTCAAGCACTGCGTGCCCGCGTTCGACGTGCATGCGAGCGACCGCAGCGCAGCGGCGCTCGCCATGGCCGAGTGCAATGGCGAGCGGCTGGGATTGCAGGTGGCCTGGCATGCAGGCGACTGGTGGCAAGCCCACGAAGGCCGGCGCTACGGCCTCGTGGTCTCGAACCCGCCCTACGTGGCCGAAGGCGACCACCATCTGGACGCGCTGCGACACGAGCCGATCGAGGCCCTGGCCGCGGGCCCGACCGGGCTGGACGACCTTCGGCGCATCGTGCGTGGTGCACCACCCCATCTGGTTCCGGGCGGCTGGCTGCTGCTTGAGCATGGATTCGATCAAGCCCATGCTGTCGGAGGGCTACTGGGCCAGGCCGGCTTCAGGGCGATCGAGACACGAACCGATCTAGCCGGGAACCCGCGCTGCACGGGTGGGCGACTGCCTGCAGGCTGACCGACCTGGCTCGGCAGGCCAAAGTCGCTGCCAGGCCTGTGGCCTGCTGCCAACTGTTGCCGCCGTTGCCTGTCCAGGGGATGTCGCGCCGGGCCGCGCGGGCGCATCATCAGCCCCGAATCGAAGTTCTGGGAGTGCCAAAAGTGACGAAGACGCGTCGGGGTCAGATCCCCAGCCGCTGCGCAACACGCGCTGCGCTCTGCGCAGTCGCAGTCTTGGCCGCGCACACCGCGGCTTGGGCCAACCAGGGCCTGGTGGCAACCGCAGGTGAATGGCTGTGGCCGCAGTTGCAAGCCCGCATCACGATCCAGACTGCCGCGCTTTCACCCATGGCGCTGACGCGGGTGGCCGAACCTGTTTCCCCGGCCTCTCGCAGTGTGCAAGGCGGAGCCATTCTCGGCGACTATGTGTTCGCGACACCGGGTTTTGGGAACTTCCGCGCCACCAGCGGCGTCATGCTTGGCGGCGCCGCGGGCGCGCCGGTGCTGTACGCAGCGCCTACGGCGCGGGTGGGCGTCACCGTGCTTGACGGCGCGTTTGGCCCCTACGCCGGCGACGCCCCCTCCACCCTGCCCTATCTCGGTCTGGGCTACAGCAGTGCGAGGCTGTGGCGCAGCTTCTCGGTCAGCGCCGACGTCGGGATGGTCGCCGGCCGCCCGGCCGGGGTGCCGGGTTTGACGCGCGCTGTCTTCGGCAGCCAGCCTACGGAAGCGGCCGTTCGTGATCTGCGCCTGGCACCGGTGCTGCAGTTGGGCGTCCGTTACAACTTCTGAGCAAGGCGGCGTCGGAAACGAGGCGAGATGTGCCCGGTCCGGCTGGGCCCGCTGCACGACGAGGCCCCACAACACGCACGCCGGCGCGCTTGCCGCATACTGAGCTCTTTGCATCTTCACAAGCAAGGTCACGCAAATGAGCGAAGTGCAGCAGCGCATCGACGGGATGGTGAAGGGGCATCGTGTGATGCTCTTCATGAAGGGAACGGCCCAGTTTCCCATGTGCGGCTTTTCGGGCCGCGCGATACAGGTTCTGAAGGCATGCGGCGTGAACGACCTGCAGACCTTCAACGTGCTCGAGGACGAAGCAGTGCGCCAGGGCATCAAAGACTATGCCAGCTGGCCCACGATCCCGCAGCTCTACGTGAACGGTGAGTTCGTCGGCGGCTCGGACATCGTGATGGAGATGTACCAGTCGGGCGAGTTGCAGCAGTTGCTGGCCAAGGCCTGAGCGACGCCCTCGTGTCCCCGCCCCTGCCGCCAGGTCCGACCCGCCTGACCGTAGGGATCACCGGCGCAACGGGCGCTGTCTATGGGGTGAGGTTGCTTGAGCGGGCGCGCGCGTTGGGTGCGCAGACGCACCTGGTCGTCACGCCGGCAGGCATGCTCAACGTCCACCATGAGCTAGGCCTGGACCGGGGTGCGCTGGAGTCACTTGCCGCGGTGGTGCACGCACCGGGCGACATCGGCGCCTGCATCGCCAGCGGCAGCTTTGAGACCACTGCCATGGTCATCGCCCCGTGTTCGATGCGCACGCTGGCGGCAGTGGCGCACGGGCTGTCGGACAACCTGCTTACACGGGCGGCTGACGTCATGCTGAAGGAGCGGCGGCGCCTCGTGTTGATGGTGCGCGAGACACCCTTCAACCTTGCCCACCTGCGCAACATGACCGCGGCCACCGAGATGGGCGCCATCATCTTTCCGCCGTTGCCAGCCTTCTATCACCACCCAAAGAGCATCGACGAGCTGGTGGCCGAGAGCGTGGAGCGGGTGCTTCAGCTGGCGGGCATCGTCGGCGCGCGGCCACTTGCCTGGCAGGGGCTGCGCCAAGGCCACTGACTCGCGCGCACCTGCGTGCGCCTCACGCTGGCTTGATGTCCCACAGCTTGCGTGAAGCAAAGACCGCGTTCGGATACTCCGCCTTGCCGCGACTGCCGTTGTAGCGGCCCAGCGCCATGAACATGTCGCCGCGTTCGCGCTCGAGGTAGTGGCGCAGGATCACGCAACCGAAACGCAGGTTTGTCTGCAGGTGGAACAGGCGGTGCACGTCGCCATCGCCGATGAGGCGCGCCCAGAACGGCATCACCTGCATGTAGCCACGCGCACCGGCAATGCTGATGGCGTACTTGCGAAAGCCACTCTCCACTTGCACGAGACCGAGGACGAGCGCGGGCTCAAGGCCGGCGCGCTTGCACTCGTACCACAGCGCCTCGAGAAACTCGACGCGGGTGTGGTGGTCGGCCTTGCGCCGCTTGAGGCGTTCGCTCGCGCTGCTCAGCCACCTGAGGTAGGCCAGGCGCTCGTCGATGGTCTCGAAGCTTGGCCTCGGTGGCGCCTCCTCGGCCACCGACGCGGCCAGCGCGGTGCGCACAGCGTTGGCCAGTGGCTCCTCGACCTGGGTTCCGGCCAAGGCCGGCCGCGCGTACGACGTGAGTGCGCCGAGTGTGCCGAGCGCCCCCAGCCTGCCCAGCGCCCCACACGCGCTGACCGAGGCAGCGCCCAGCCACAGCCGGCGCCGCGCGAAGCTCATACCCTCAGCCGGCCCTTCACGAAGTCCGCGGCTTCGGTCACGGGCACCACGCTTGCGACCGCCTCTCGCCTGCCTTGCACCTCCACGGTCCCGGCCTTCAGCCCGCGTTCGCTGACCACGACGCGCTGCGGCACGCCGATCAGCTCCCAGTCGGCGAACATCGCGCCTGGGCGTTCGCCGCGGTCATCGAGCACGACGTCGACTCCCGCCTCCGCGAGTTGGTCGTGCAACTCGTCTGCCGCTGCCTTCACCTCGGGCGTGCGCTCATAGCCGATAGGACAGACAACCACGGTGTAAGGCGCCAATGCGTCAGGCCAGACGATGCCACGCTCATCGTGGCCCTGCTCGATGGCCGCGCCCAGCAGCCGCGTGACGCCAATACCGTAGCAGCCCATCACCATCGGTTGCGGCTTGCCGTTCTCGTCGAGATAGTTTGCGTTCATCGCGGTGCTGTACTTCGTGCCCAGCAGGAACACATGCCCGACCTCGATGCCGCGCTGGATGGCGAGCACGCCTTTGCCATCGGGAGAAGGATCGCCGGGCACGACGTTGCGGATGTCGGCCACGACATCGGGTTCGGACAGGTCACGGCCCCAGTTGACGCCGGTGTGGTGGAAATCGGCGGCGTTGGCACCGCAGACGAAGTCGTGCATCGCGGCGACCGTCCGGTCGACCACCAGCTTGACGGGCCTTGGCACCCCGATGGGGCCGAGGTAACCCGGCTTGCAACCGAAGTGCTGCTCGATCTCAGCGGCGCTGGCGAAGCGAAAGCCCGCGTTCAACCCGGGCACCCTGCTCGCCTTAACCTCGTTGAGGCTGTGATCGCCACGAACGAGCAGAAGCCACAGCGTGGTCTTCGCAACGGCCCCCGCCGCGTCATGCACATCGGTGGCCAGCACCAGCGACTTGACCGTGCTTGTGAGCGGGATGCGCAGCAGTGCCGCCACGTCTTCGCATGTCGCCTTGCCGGGCGTGGGGGTCTTGGTGAGCGTCTGCGTGGCCGCCCCGCGCTGCGCGATGAGCGACACTGCCTCGGCCAGTTCGATATTGGCCGCGTAGTCGCTGGTGGGGCAATAGACAATCGCATCCTCACCGGTGTCGGCGATGACCTGGAACTCCTGCGAGGCGTCCCCGCCAATGGCGCCGGAGTCGGCGGCCACGGCCCGATAGCTCAGCCCCATGCGGTCGAAGATCGCGCAGTAGGCCTTGAACATCGACTGGTAGCTCTTCAGGCCCGATGCGAGGTCACGATCGAATGAGTACGCATCCTTCATCGTGAACTCGCGCCCGCGCATGAGGCCGAAGCGTGGCCTGCGCTCGTCTCGGAACTTGGTCTGGATGTGATAGAAGTTTCGCGGCAGTTGCTTGTAGCTCTTGAGCTCCTGGCGCGCGATGTCGGTCATCACCTCTTCGCTGGTGGGTTGGATCACGAAGTCGCGGTCGTGCCTGTCCTTGACGCGAAGGAGTTCTGGACCCATCTGATGGAAGCGACCTGTCTCCATCCACAACTCGGCCGGCTGCACGACCGGCATGAGCAATTCGATGGCACCGGCGCGGTTCATCTCCTCACGGACGATCGCCTCGACCTTGCGGATGACGCGAAGGCCTAGCGGCATGTAGTTGTAGATGCCCGCGCCCAGGCGCTTGATCATGCCGGCACGCACCATCAGCTTGTGGCTGACGATCTCGGCATCGGAAGGGGCTTCCTTCAGCGTGGAGACGAAGGTCTGCGAGGCTTTCATCGTGGGGGGCCGGTGTTGCGGCGGAGGTGTGTCCGCACCGGGCGCCCTGAGGCGGCCCGCGCCAAACCTCTCGTGCTCTCGCAGGACGGCACCCGTTGAGTGAGTCGTCTCGCGTTGTGCGGGTTAGCGAGGGTTCGCCTACCGCGCTACGCCGGTGCAATAATGAACTTAGTCAAAGATTGGGGTCTGATTATGCTCGACCGGGACGGCTTCAGGCCGAACGTCGGCATCGTCCTCCTGAACTCTCGCAACCAGGTCTTCTGGGGCAAGCGGCTCAGAACACATTCCTGGCAGTTCCCCCAAGGGGGCATCAAGCACGGCGAATCGCCCGAACAGGCGATGTACCGTGAACTGCACGAGGAGGTGGGATTGCGCCCGGAGCATGTGCAGATCCTGGCTCGCACGCGGGATTGGTTGCGGTACGAGGTGCCCGAACACTTCGTCCGCCGCGATGCGCGCGGGCACTACAAGGGCCAGAAACAGATCTGGTTTCTGCTGCGCCTGACGGGCCGCGACAGCGACATGAATCTGCGCGCCACCGACCACCCTGAGTTCGATGCCTGGCGCTGGAACGACTACTGGGTGCCGCTGGATGTGGTGATCGAGTTCAAACGCGGTGTCTATGAGATGGCGCTCACCGAGCTAGCCCGCTATCTGCCGCGGGCGAACCCGCACAACCGCTACCTGCGCGCCGGCCTGCGCGGACAGGGCCACGGTCCCAGCGCAACGGGTACGGCTGGGCAACCACCTCTCGACGAGGGATTGGCCGGAGACTGATGCTTCGGTGACACCCTCACACCAGCACGAGGTTCGTGCGGTGAACCATTTCCGGTTCGTTGGCATAGCCCAACAAGGCCTCAATCTGCGACGACGGCTTGCGGGACAGCAAGCGCGCTTCGGCAGCGGAGTAGTTGGCTAGGCCACGGGCTATCTCCGCCCCACTGGCATCGCGCACGGCGATCACGTCGCCACGCACGAACTCGCCTTGCACCGCGACGATACCGATGGGCAGCAGGCTCTTGCCCTCCTCTAGCAGCTTGGCGGCGGCGCCGGGATCGACAGTCACCGCACCCCGCAATTGAAGGTGGTCCAGCATCCACTGCTTGCGCGCTGCGAGCTTTGGCGTGTCGGCGTTCAGTTGCGTGCCGATGCGCTCGCCCTGCGCCAACCGCAACAGCACTTCGGGTTCGCGGCCGCAGGCGATGACCGTGCTGGTGCCACTGCGCGCTGCACGTTTGGCCGCCAGCACCTTGGTGAGCATACCGCCGCGGCCCAGGCTGGAGCCGGCGCCGCCGGCCATCGACTCGAGCGATGGATCGCCAGCGGAGGCCTCATCGATCAGGCGCGCCGCCGGGTCTTTGCGCGGGTCGGCCGAGAACAGGCCACGCTGGTCAGTGAGGATCACATAGGCGTCGGCATCCACCAGATTTGCCACCAGGGCACCGAGCGTGTCGTTGTCGCCGAACCTGATCTCGTCGTTGACCACGGTGTCGTTCTCGTTGATCACCGGAATCACCTTGAGGGCGAGCAGCGTCAAGAGTGTCGAGCGCGCGTTCAGGTACCGTTCGCGGTCGGCGAGATCGGCGTGGGTGAGCAGCACCTGCGCACTTTGCAGCCCATGACGCGCCAAGCTCGACTCGTACATCTGGGCCAGGCCCATCTGGCCCACGGCTGCGGCGGCCTGCTGCTCGTGGAGTTCTTTGGGCCGCACGGCCCAACCCAGGCGCTTCATCCCCTCCGCGATGGCCCCGCTGGACACCATCACGAGTTCGCGCCCCTGACTTGCCAGCGCTGCAAGTTGGCGCGACCAATTGCCGATCGCCGCCGCATCAACGCCACGGCCCTCATTGGTGACAAGGCTGGAGCCGACCTTCACCACGATGCGGCGCGCGGCGCCGACGGCACTAGGCGGTGGCGCCGGCATGCTCACCACTCTGCGTATCGAAGCGGAGATCGGGCAAGGGCTTCGCCCGGGTCTGGCTCGCCACGTGAGCGTGGATCGCTTCAATGAGCGGCTGCAAACCCTCGCGGGCGATGGCCGAGATCGCAAAGACCGGACCCTTGAAGCGAAGCCGGCGCACGTAGTCATTGACCCGCTGCTCCCGCTCTTCGGCGGGCACCATGTCGAGCTTGTTGAAAACCAGCCAACGCGGCTTGGCGGCCAGGGCTGGGTCGTACTTCTTCAGCTCCACGACGATGGCGCGTGCCTGCTGCACCGGGTCGATCCCGTCGTCAAAGGGCGCGGCGTCGACGATGTGCAGCAGCAGCCGCGTGCGCTGAAGATGGCGCAGGAACTGGTGGCCCAGGCCGGCGCCCTCGCTGGCGCCTTCGATGAGGCCTGGAATGTCGGCGATCACAAAGCTTCTCTCGGGCCCGACGCGCACCACTCCAAGGTTGGGATGCAACGTCGTGAACGGATAGTCGGCAATCTTCGGACGCGCGTTCGAGACTGCAGCGATCAGCGTGCTCTTGCCCGCATTGGGCATGCCCAGCAGGCCCACGTCGGCCAATACCCGCAGCTCGAGCTTGAGCTTCTTGGCTTCGCCAGGCCAACCCGGCGTCTTCTGACGCGGAGCACGGTTGGTGCTGGTCTTGAAATGCAAGTTGCCGAAGCCACCGTCACCGCCCTTGACCAACAAGGCCCGCTGACCGTGTTCGAGCAACTCCACCAGCCGGTCGCCGCTGTCGGCATCGTTGACGATCGTGCCCACGGGCATTCGAAGCTCGACGTCAGTTCCGGCGGCGCCGAACTGGTCCGAGCCCCGGCCCGGCTCACCACTACGGGCCTCGTGCCTGCGCGCGTAGCGGTAGTCGATAAGCGTATTGATATTGCGGTCCGCCACCGCCCAGACGCTGCCGCCGCGTCCTCCGTTGCCGCCATTGGGGCCGCCAAACGGGATGAACTTCTCGCGCCTGAAGCTGGCGCAGCCGGCCCCCCCGTGGCCTGCGGCCACGTCGATCGTGGCTTCGTCGACAAACTTCATTCTGCTATGGTAGCTGCGAGGCTCTTCGGGAGCGGAGTCAGGATGCGGGTGCTCGAAAACAACGAAGCCCCGCCGCGGCGGGGCTTCGCGAGAGGTGCAAGATCGCTCAGACCGGCTTCACGCTCACGGTCTGCCGATTCAGCGCGCCCTTGATCTCATACTTCACCGCCCCGTCGACCAAGGCGAAGAGCGTGTGATCCTTGCCCAGGCCCACGTTGAAGCCGGCGTGGAACTTCGTGCCGCGTTGACGCACCAGAATCGAACCGGCGCTGACCTGTTGGCCGCCGAACACCTTGACGCCCAACATCTTCGGCTGCGAATCGCGGCCGTTGCGGGTGGAGCCACCGCCTTTTTTCTGTGCCATGCTTTCCGCTCCCTAGTTCAGGCGCTGATAGAGCCAATCGCCAATTCGGTATATCGCTGACGATGCCCACCATGGCGTTGATAGTGCTTACGGCGGCGCATCTTGAAGATGCGAACCTTGTCGTGCTTGCCATGCGAGACCACGATGGCCTTGACGCTGGCGCCCGCGACCCAGGGCGCCCCAACCTTCAACTCTGCACCGGTCCCGACGGCGAGCACTTGGTCAATAAGAACTTCCTGGCCCACTTCCGCGGCAATCAGTTCCACCTTGATCTTTTCGCCGGCAGCAACTTTGTACTGCTTGCCCCCGGTTTTTATGACCGCGTACATGTGTGACCTCGTTGGATGAACTTGAGTCAGCCTATGGTAGATCCACGTGGCCGAGTAAGCCCGATAGTATAGCACCCAATCTCTTCGGTCGCCGCGCTCGACAGCGGCCCACAGGCATCAAGGCAGACATGGCCGGGCGCTTCCTATAATTCGGATGAAGTGGCCAGCCTGCGTGATCGAAACCTCTGCATCCAAGCCCGCAGCCGCCGATCCGGTCGAGTTGGCGATGCGGGAAGTGGATGCCGTGATTCGGCTGCGGCTGTCCTCGCGCGTGGCGCTGATCGATCAGATCTCAAGCTACATTGTCAACGCGGGGGGCAAGCGCATACGGCCTCGACTGGTCCTGCTCTTCGCTGAGGCCTTCGGATACCGCGGACCGGAGCGGCTTGAGTTGGCCGCCATCGTCGAGTTCATCCACACGGCCACCCTGCTGCATGACGACGTGGTGGACGAATCGGCCTTACGGCGCGGGCGAGCCACGGCCAACGCGACGTTCGGGAACGCGGCCAGCGTGCTGGTCGGTGACTTCCTCTACTCGCGGGCGTTTCAGATGATGGTCTCGATCGACCGCATGCGTGTTCTCGAGGTGCTGGCAGACGCGACGAATGTGATTGCGGAAGGCGAAGTGCTGCAGTTGATGAACATGAACGACCCCGACTTGACCGTGGAGGACTACCTACGCGTCATCCGCTTCAAGACGGCCAAGCTCTTCGAAGCAAGTGCGCGGCTGGGTGCGGTGCTCGGCGGAGCCGATGCCGCATCGGAGGAGTCATGCGCTGAGTTCGGCCGCTGCCTTGGCACCGCATTCCAGTTGGTCGACGATCTGCTCGATTACGAAGGGGACACGGCCGAATTGGGGAAGAACGTCGGCGACGACCTTCGAGAGGGCAAACCCACACTTCCATTGCTGCTGGCCATGGAACGTGCTGCGCCCAATGAGCGCGCCTTGATCCGCAGCGCGATCGAAGAGGGTGAGCAGCAACGCCTGCCGGAAATTCTGGCCGTCGTTCGGCGCACGGGTGCACTTGAGGCAACCCGTGCCGTGGCCCAGCAAGAAGCCGACAAGGCGCGGACGCGCGCCATGCACCTGCCTCCGTCGAAGGCGCGCGAGGCTCTGATAGAATTGTGCTCTCGATCAGTGCACAGGTCGTCGTGACGTGCCAGATCAGAGTTGGTGCCAACAGTGGCGCTGTTCTGACATGAATCGGGGTGTAGCTTAGCCTGGTAGAGCGCTACGTTCGGGACGTAGAGGCCGGTGGTTCGAATCCACTCACCCCGACCATCCCGACCTTGCGGCGGTTGGCGCTTCTGACGACCAAAGTCGCACAGACTGGAGTCAGGAAGTGACGTCACTTCGAGACCGAAGCCACATCGGTGTAATGTTGCTGCGATTGCGCAATGGCGCGGTGGGGACAGCCGTTTACACCCCTGAGCAGATCGGCGATGATGTCCGATTCATGCCAATTCCCTGCTGAACCGCCCAGATGGCCGCCGAGACAATCGTCGAGACCCCCCCTTCAACCCTCTCGGGGGTGGCTCGGGTTTTGGTCAATGCCGGCAAGCTGAATGCGAAGACGGCTGAGGAGCTCAGCAAGAGCGCGCGCGAGCGAAAGAGCAGCTTTGTCTCTGCCGTGGTCGGGAATGGCTCGATCAAGGCCGACGACTTGGCGCACACGCTCTCGACGGCCTTGGCCTTGCCGCTCGTCGACCTTGCAGCGGTCGACCTGCAGAAACTTCCCCGTAATCTGGTCGATCCGAAGATTGCCAACCAGTACCAGCTGATCGTGCTGGGCAAGCGAGGCAACCGCCTTTTCATCGGTGCGGCCGATCCCACTGATCAAGAGGCGGTGGAGCGCATCAAGTTCGCGACCCAGCTGACGCCTGAGTGGGTGATCGTCGAGTACGACAAGCTCGCACGTGAGTTGGAGTCCCAAGGAGCGTCCGCCAACGAAGTACTCGAGTCGCTGGCCACGGCCGATTTCGATTTCGACGTCACCGAGGAAGACG
Organism: Burkholderiales bacterium; assembly: GCA_031401195.1. Taxonomy (GTDB): domain Bacteria; phylum Pseudomonadota; class Gammaproteobacteria; order Burkholderiales; family Burkholderiaceae_C; genus Rubrivivax. Next base: position 13,027 of record JANNRI010000078.1, on the reverse strand, counting down.
CCGAAAGCGCGGAGGGCTCGGATGTCGCTGCCGAGGTCGAGGACGCCCCAGTCGTTCGTTTTCTCCAGAAGATGCTGATTGACGCGATCAACCTGCGCGCGTCGGACTTGCACTTCGAACCCTACGAATACAACTACCGCGTTCGCTTCCGCGTCGATGGCGAACTGCGCGAGATTACGCAGCCCCCGCTTGCGATCAAGGACAAGCTGGCCTCTCGCATCAAGGTCATCAGCCGCATGGACATCGCTGAGAAGCGTGTCCCGCAAGACGGCAGGATGAAACTCAAGTTCGGCACCAAGGCCATCGACTTTCGCGTCAGTACACTGCCCACGCTCTTCGGCGAAAAGGTTGTGATCCGTATCCTCGACGGCAGCAGCGCAAAGCTGGGCGTCGAGTCGCTCGGCTACGAGAAGATCGAACGCGATCGTCTGATGCTGGCGATTCAACGCCCCTATGGCATGGTGCTCGTCACCGGCCCTACCGGCAGCGGCAAGACGGTTTCGCTTTACACCTGCCTCAACATCCTTAACCAGCCCGGCGTCAACATCGCTACCGTCGAGGATCCTGCAGAAATCAACTTGCCCGGCATCAACCAGGTCAACGTCAACGACAAAGCCGGGCTGACGTTCGCCGCAGCGCTCAAGGCGTTCCTGCGGCAGGATCCTGACATCATCATGGTCGGCGAAATCCGCGACCTCGAGACAGCTGACATTGCCATCAAAGCGGCGCAGACTGGCCACATGGTGATGAGCACCCTGCACACCAACGACGCGCCTACCACTTTGACGCGTCTGATGAACATGGGCGTGGCGCCTTTCAACATCGCGGCCAGCATCCTGCTCATCACGGCGCAGCGGCTGGCCAGACGCCTGTGCGAAAACTGCAAGAAGCCGGCGGACTATCCGCGCGAGTCGCTGCTGAAGGCCGGATTCCTGGCCGAAGAGCTCGACGGCAACTGGAAGCCCTACCGGGCGGTCGGTTGCTCCGCCTGCAACAATGGATACAAGGGCCGCGTCGGACTTTACCAAGTGATGCCCGTCACGGAGGCGATCCAGCGGATCATCCTGGGCGAAGGGACTTCGCTCGACATCGAGCGCCAAGCCAGGGCCGAGGGCGTGCGCGACCTGCGTCAGTCCGGCCTCGTGAAGGTACGCGCGGGCGCCACGACGCTTGAAGAAGTGATCACGGTCACCAACGAGTAACGGTCGAGCGGCCGCGTTCTTCAACCCTTTCCGTCCACGTCAACCCCAGTCATCCTCATGGCAACTGCAGCACTGGCCAAGACCTCGAAGGAAACCATCTTCGAGTGGGAAGGCAAGGACAAAAACGGCAAGATCGTTCGTGGCGAGATCCGCGCCGGCGGCGAGGCGATGGTGAACGCGAGCCTGCGGCGCCAGGGCATCCTCGTCAACAAGATCAAGAAGCGGCGCACCAGCGGCGGGCGCTCGATCAAGCAAAAAGACATCGCGATATTCACGCGCCAGTTGGCGACGATGATGAAGGCCGGTGTGCCCCTACTGCAGTCCTTCGACATCGTCGGTCGCGGCTCCACCAACCCGCGCATGACCAAGCTGCTGAATGACATCCGCAGCGACGTCGAGACAGGTACCAGCCTGAGCTCGGCCTTCCGCAAGCACCCGCTTCACTTCGACGCCCTGTACTGCAACCTGGTCGAGGCTGGCGAGGCCGGCGGCATCCTGGAAGCGCTGCTCGACCGTCTTGCGCTCTACCAGGAGAAGACGCTCGCGATCAAGCAGAAGATCAAGTCGGCGTTGATGTACCCGATTGCGGTGGTCGTGGTCGCGTTCGTCGTGCTGACGGTGATCATGATCTGGGTCATTCCGTCGTTCGAGGAGGTCTTCAAGTCCTTCGGCGCCGACCTGCCTGCCCCAACCCGCGCCGTTATCGCGATGTCGAAATTCTTCACGTCCTACTGGTGGGCGATCTTCACGTTGCTCTTTGGTGGCCTGTGGTTCTTCTTCGAGAGCTGGAGGCGCTCCGAAAAAATGCAGAAGGCGATGGACAGGTTGTTCTTGCGCATCCCGGTTTTTGGCGACCTCATCAACAAGTCGATCATCGCGCGCTGGACCCGGACGCTGGCCACGATGTTCGCCGCCGGTGTGCCCCTGGTGGAGGCACTTGACTCGGTGGGCGGGGCTTCGGGCAATGCTGTGTATGCCGAGGCCACTGAACAGATCCAGAAAGACGTCTCCACCGGCTCGGCGCTGACGACGGCGATGACTTCCACGGGTGTCTTCCCCACGATGGTGCTGCAGATGGCGGCCATCGGCGAGGAGTCCGGCTCGCTCGACCACATGCTGTCCAAGGCGGCCGAGTTCTACGAAGAAGAGGTCGACGAGATGGTCAAGGGCCTTTCCAGCCTGATGGAGCCCTTCATCATCGTCATCCTGGGCGTGCTCATAGGTGGCATCGTCGTTTCGATGTACCTGCCGATCTTTAAGCTCGGCGCTGTCGTCTGATGCCTGGGGCCGGCGCTGCCGCCTTGGCGGCAGACTGGTTGCATCTCGTGTTGTCGCCCTGGGCGCTCGCCCTCGTGGGCCTGTGCATTGGCAGTTTCCTCAACGTGGTGGTGCATCGGCTGCCCACGATGTATATGCGAGGCTGGTGGGCGTTTGATGTGGCCGACTTCGCGTTGTCGGACAAGCGCAGCTGGCGCTCGGCGTTCGGCGCAGCCGCTGAGCCGCCGGCCGCGCTGAAGTTGGCCGCGGATTCGATCACCAAGCAGATCGACGGCAGCGCACCGTTGACGCTGTGGCGGCCACGCTCTCGATGCCCGCAATGCGGCCACACGCTGCGCATCACGGAGAACATTCCGCTGCTGGGTTGGGCGATGCTCCGCGGTCGCTGTTCGGCATGCACAGCGCCGATCGGCGCGCGCTATCCGCTCGTCGAGGCAGCAACGGGCGCCCTCTTCGCGCTGTGCGGGGTCGTATACGGCCCGACCTGGCAGGCCGCCATCGCCTGCACAGCGGCGGCCTTGCTGATCGCGATGGCCTTGATCGACCTGGACTACACGCTGCTCCCCGACAGTCTCACGATCCCCTTGGTCGTGCTGGGACTGGTCGCCGCAGCCGCTGGCGTGTCTGCCGTGCCATGGAAGGATGCCGCGACGGGTGCCTTGGCAGGGTACGGCGTACTGTGGGCTCTGGGCTCCGTTTGGGCCGTCTTGTTTCGCAAGCCCAACGCCATGGCCGAAGGCGACATGAAGATGCTGGCCGGTCTGGGTGCGCTACTTGGCTGGCAGGCACTGCCGGGCATCCTTCTGGTCTCGGCGGGTATCGGCTCGCTGGTCGGCATTGCGTTGATCGCCACCGGGCGACACAAGCGCGAGACACCGATCCCGTTTGGCCCCTATCTCGCGCTGGCCGGACTCGCCGCGCTGTTGCTGCGCGAACGTTTCCTCAGGCTGGCGCAGGCGATGCTGCCCATGATGGGCGACTGAAGGGCCGGTGGGCAAGGCGCTGTACATCGGCCTGAGCGGAGGCATCGGCAGCGGCAAGAGCACCGCGGCGCGGGTACTCGTCGAGTGCGGAGCGCATCTCGTGGACACCGATGCCATCGCGCGCGCTCTCACGCAAGCGGGCGGCGCCGCCATCGCGCCCATCGCCGCAGCATTCGGCGCGACGGCAATCGACCCCAACGGTGCGCTTGATCGCGAACGCATGCGTGCAGTCGTCTTTGCAGACGCAAGCGCGAAGCTCCTGCTCGAAGGCATCCTTCACCCTCTGATTGGGCAGGTGGCCATGGCGCAGACCACGGTGGCAGCGGGGGGCCAGCCGATCGTCTTCGACATACCCTTGCTCGCCGAATCGCGGCATTGGCGTGACCGGGTGCAACGCATCCTCGTCATTGATTGCAGCGAGAGGATGCAGATCGATCGTGTGTCTGCGCGCCCAGGCTGGACACGCGCGGCCGCCGAGCGCGTGATCGCCCAACAAGCGGCGCGCGCCTCGCGCCGTGCCATCGCCGACGCCGTGATTTACAACCAGAGCCTGACGCTCGACGCATTGGGCGAAGAGGTGCGATCGCTGTTTCGCTGGTGGACCGCGGCCTGGCCGGCAGCCCTGCCGACGGCGGTGCGCCCATAGTGCCCATCGAGCCCGCGGCTGCGGCGCCCGTGGGGCCTATGGGGCCTGTGGAACAATCGCTCTGCGGGTTTGCGGCCCGTGCAGTGCCCGCCTCCCACACACCGTCGCCCTGCCTTGGTCCTGTACGAGTATCCATTCCACGAAGGCATCCGCACGATGCTGCGGCTCGAACACCTGTTCGAGCGGCTGGACTTGCTGGCCGCGCGCGACCTCGCGGTCGACCACCACTTCGCTCTTGCCACGGTCTTCGAGATCATGGATGTCGCCTCGCGGGCTGACCTCAAGAGCGACTTGCTCAAGGAGTTGGAGCGCTACCGTGGGCAACTGCAGGGCTACCGGGGCCATCCTGGCGTCGATGCCCAGTCGCTGGATCAATGGCTGTCGCGTACCGAGCAGTCCTTCAGCGCGCTGAACCAGCTGCAGGGCAAGGCCGGCCAAGCGCTGGCCGGCAACGACTGGCTGATGAGCATCCGAAGCCGCATCAGCATCCCTGCCGGCACCTGCGCCTTTGACCTTCCCGCGTATCACGCCTGGCAGCAGCGCGCCCCGTCAGCGCGCCGCGAAGACCTCGCCGCATGGATCGCCAGCCTTTCGCCGCTGGCCGATGCGTTGCGCGTCCTGTTGGGCCTTTTGCGCGACAGCGGCCGGGCGCAGCGCATGATCGCCACTGCGGGCCACTATCAGCAAAGCATTCCGCAGGGCAGGACATATCAGCTGCTGCGCGTGAGCGTGAACGAAGGCAGCGTTCTCGTGCCCGAGATCAGCGGCCACAGGCTGTTGGTGTCCATCCGCTTCATGCGCGCCGATGCCGATGGCCGCCTGCGACCGGCGGCAGCGGACACTACATTTGAGCTGACGCTTTGCGCATGATGTGGCGGCCCTCGCGATGAGTCAGCAGGCTCCAGTCCGGCAGGTGCCCTGCCCGACGTGCGGCCAACCCAGCGTGTTCGCGCCGAGCAATCGCTGGAGGCCCTTTTGCACCGAGCGCTGTCGCAGTGCAGACCTGGGCGCCTGGGCGAGCGAGCGATTCCGTGTGCCGACGCAGTCGCCGCCCGACTCGGAGCTCGACCCGCCTGCAGAACCGGTGCCGAACGGCGGGCCTCCGCGCCACTAGCCACCACAGCCCCGGACTCAGAGCGAGCGCAGGAGGTGTTCGCCTCGGGTGAAGTCCGGCAGATTCGGGTTTTCACTGATCCGCCTCTCGGATGCCCCGTTGGCCCTTGAACGGCGTCAATCGATCCCTATAATTGACTTGCTAGCACTCGCAGAGCTTGAGTGCTAACGGCCGGTGGCGCAATGCGCCACGTATTGGCCGAGCATTTGTCAGCGAGGGCCAACTTGCTGGCCTTTCTTTAACTGGCTTAAGAACCGACTCTATAGAAGGAGATGCAATGAAGCTTCGTCCCCTGCACGATCGCGTGATCGTCAAGCGCCTGGAACAAGAAACCAAAACCGCCTCGGGCATCGTCATTCCCGACAACGCCGCCGAAAAGCCCGATCAGGGCGAGATCCTTGCCGTCGGCCCGGGCAAACGCAACGAGAAAGGCGACTTCATCGTCCTAAACGTCAAGGTCGGCGACCGCGTGCTGTTCGGCAAGTACAGCGGCCAGACCGTCAAGGTCGATGGCGATGAGCTGCTCGTGATGCGCGAGGAAGACCTTTTCGCCGTCGTCGAGAAGAAATAACCGCCCCAGGCTGCGGTCGCGGCTGACGCCGCGATCCTTGCCACCCCCGAGGGGGCTCGAGTCCGACCGGGAGATCCGGATTGGATTCGGGTCTCCGCGAAGAAACCTACATAGTCATTCGGAGTACTCAACATGGCATCTAAAGACGTCGTCTTCGGTTCGGACGCCCGCCACCGCATGGTGGAAGGCGTGAACATCCTGGCCAACGCGGTCAAGGTCACCCTCGGCCCCAAGGGCCGCAACGTGGTGCTCGAGCGCAGCTTCGGCGCCCCCACCGTCACCAAGGATGGTGTCTCGGTGGCCAAGGAAATCGAGCTCAAGGACAAGCTCCAGAACATGGGCGCGCAGATGGTCAAGGAGGTCGCCTCCAAGACCAGCGACAACGCGGGTGACGGCACCACCACCGCCACTGTGCTCGCGCAGAGCATCGTGCGCGAAGGCATGAAGTACGTGGCCGCGGGCATGAACCCGATGGACTTGAAGCGCGGCATCGACAAGGCCGTCACCGTCCTCGTCGCCGAGCTGAAGAAGATCAGCAAGCCCACCACCACCAGCAAGGAGATCAGCCAGGTCGGCGCCATCTCCGCCAACGCCGACGAGAGCATCGGCACGATCATCGCCAAGGCCATGGACAAGGTCGGCAAGGAAGGCGTCATCACCGTCGAAGACGGCAAGAGCCTGGACAACGAGCTCGAGATCGTCGAGGGCATGCAGTTCGACCGCGGCTACCTGAGCCCGTACTTCATCAACAACCCCGACAAACAAGTCGCGGTGCTCGAAAACGCCTACGTGCTGCTGCACGACAAGAAGATCAGCAACATCCGCGAGCTGCTGCCCGCGCTGGAAGCGGTGGCCAAGAGTGGCCGTCCGCTGCTGATCGTCGCCGAAGAAGTCGAGGGCGAGGCTCTGGCGACGCTGGTGGTCAACACCATCCGCGGCATCCTCAAGGTCGTGGCCGTCAAGGCCCCGGGCTTCGGTGACCGCCGCAAGGCCATGCTCGAAGATATCGCCATCCTCACTGGCGGCAAGGTCGTCGCCGAGGAAGTGGGCCTCACGCTCGAGAAGATCACGCTGGCCGACCTGGGCCAGGTCAAGCGCGTGGAAGTCGCCAAGGAGAACACCACCCTCATCGATGGCGCTGGCAAGGCCGCCGATATCGAAGCGCGTGTCAAGCAGGTGCGCGTGCAGATCGAGGAAGCCACCAGTGACTACGACAAGGAAAAGCTGCAGGAGCGCGTCGCCAAGCTCGCCGGCGGTGTGGCCCTCATCAAGGTCGGTGCCGCCACCGAAGTCGAGATGAAGGAGAAGAAGGCGCGTGTCGAAGACGCCCTGCACGCCACGCGTGCCGCGGTGGAAGAAGGCATCGTCGCCGGTGGCGGCGTGGCGTACCTGCGTGCGCGTCAGGCGATCGGTAAATTGAAGGGCGACAACCACGACCAGGAAGCCGGCATCAAGATCGTCATGCGTGCCGTCGAGCAGCCGTTGCGCGAGATCGTCTTCAACGCCGGCGACGAGCCGAGCGTCGTCATCAACAAGGTGCTCGAAGGCAAGGGCAACTTCGGCTACAACGCCCAGACCGGCGTCTATGGCGACATGATCGAAATGGGCATCCTGGATCCGACCAAGGTCACGCGCATGGCGCTGCAGAATGCGGCCTCGGTGGCGGGCCTGATGCTCACCACCGAAGCCATGGTCGCCGAAGCGCCCAAGGACGAGACGCCCTCCATGGGCGGTGGTGGCGGTGGTATGGGTGGCATGGGCGGCATGGGCATGGATATGTAGGCACGGGCCAGCGGCTCTGCTGCCGCTGCCACACAGTGCCGGCCGCTACCGGAGGCTGTCTCGCTGGGCCTGCGCCAAAAGCGCGGGCCCATTTTCATTGGTGCGCGGTACAGCCGACGGCGACTGATAATCGGGCGCACCATGGCCCGCCCCCCGCCATCGCCCTCGTTCATCCAGTACATCGACGATGAACTTCTGCGCGCGCCGATGCTGTTCGACCAGGTCATCGAAGGCGTGGTCGATCACCTGCGGCGCAACCTCGCAACACTCGGCGCGGGCGATCGTGCCGCCTCCTCCGACCTGATCAAGAGCCTCAACGCGCACCGCAGCCAGTTGGGACTGATCCACGCTGAATCATTGCGCGAGCAGGCGGCTGCGGAACACGCACGCGAAAACGCAGCGCCGGCTGCGCAGTCCAAGCCCGTGCGGGCGATGTCTCTCGCACTCGTCGAGGAAGACGAAGTAGCCGTCGACGTCGAACTGTCCAGCACCATCGAGTACGTCAAGACGCACGCCGAACACGAGTTACGAGAACTGCGCTCCTATGTCGCGGCACTGGTCGGCGACATCGACGTCTCGGCCGATCACAACCCATTCCGCCCCGCAGTGCATGCCAAGGCGCTGTGGACGGCGGCGCAGGCGCTGCCCATTTCGCGCGGCTGGCAGATGCACTTCATGCGCCAGGCCACACCGCACCTGGCCACGGTGCTGAGGCAAGCCTACGCCGCCGCCTCGTCGCGCCTGGAGTCGATGGGTGTCGAGCCGACCAGCCATCGCACGGTGATCATGTCCGGCGGCTCACGCCGCTCGGCCGGCGTCGAGACGACCTACACGCCCGACCTCTACCGCATGCGTGAGACGATGCCCGCGCCGTTGGACGAGAGCGCACCGCTGCGCTACGAAGGCCAGCGCGCCGGCAGCTCCCGACGCGAGAGTTGGACGGAAGTCGCCAAGCAAACACCGAACCACCTCGACCGCCAGGCGATCGAGTTGGTGGGGCGGCTTTTCGAGGCCATCGTCACCGACGAGCGCGTGCCCGCGGACGTGATCTTGCTCATCTCACGGCTGCACGGGCCCGCGATGCGCCTGACCTTGCGCGATGCCAGCGTGCTCGACCAGCAGAGGCACGCGTTGTGGCGCTTCGTCCATCTTGTCGCCTACGAGGCCGAGATGGCGCCCGACGCCGCCGACCCAGAGCGCCGCCGGTTGCTGCGCTTGGCCCAGCAGCTCATCGAGCAGATCGCCTCCGACCAGGATCAGCGGCCCGCGATCTACCGCCGCGCGGTGAGCAGCGTCGAAGACTTCCTGCGCCAGCGCCTGCAACGCCGCCTAACGGGCGCTGCCACGCAGGTGGGCGCGCTGCAGAAGCTTGAACACCAGATCCTCGACGGTGGCGACGAAGGCCCCGACACACTGGGCGGCATGGTCGATCTGCCGGTGATGGGCAACGGACTGGCAGACGCTACCGTCGAGGCAGACACGGACGGGAGACTTCCCAGCACCGTCGCCGGCGACACGTGGCTGGCTTCGCTCGAGGTGGGCACCTGGGTGCGTCTGCAACTGGGCAGCCGCTGGCTGCACGCGCAGTTGCTGTGGATCGGCGAGCGCGGCGAGGTCTGGCTGTTTGGCGACGGGGCCTCAGATGCTACCTGGGCGCTACGGCGCGGCGCGCTGCTGCGACTGCACGGCGCCGCGTTGGCCAAAACGTTGACCATGCGCTCGCTGCTCGGCCGTGCCGCACTCAAGGTCCAACAGCAGGTGGCCGTGCAGGCAGCGCGCTGAGCGCGCCCAAGCGCCTGGGTTTTTCTAGTTCGATTTGCTCGAGGCACTGCGCTCACGCAGCGCCTTGATGCTCTGTTCGACCCGCTCGGCGACCTCACGTTCGCGCTGCAGCGCGCGCAGCGTGTTCTGCGCCTCTTGCACCGTGAAGTCCAGTCGCGCGAGCTTCTCGCCTACGTGTTCGACCACGGCGCGCTGCTCACCCAGCATCTCCAGGTTCACCTGGATGTCAGCCAGCATGTGGGTGAAGGCGCTGGCCTGCGACTGGATCTCATCGACCAGCAGGCGGTGCGATTCGATGATGGCGATCTTGTCATCGGTATCCTCGACACGGCCGAGCAGGTCCTCAACCGTCGCACGGGTGTCCAGCACTTCGTCGCGGCGCTCGGCGGCGAATTTCATGTCGCTCGCGATTCGATGGCTGATTTCCTCGATCTGCTGCATCTGCGCCTTCACCGCTGTCACCATCGCCTCACGCTCGGAGAGCGACTGAAGCTTCTGGTCCAACGATGCGGCGCCGCGATCGAGCTCAGCCAGACGCCCCTCGAATCCGACAAACGTCGCTTGCGAGCTGCCCAGCGCCTGGGCCAACTCCCCAATCTGCCCCTTCATGGGGAGCAATCGCTCCTGCAAAGCCGACACGCCCTGGAGCTTGTGGTCGGCCTCGGTCATCTGCACCCCCAACATGTCGCACTGATGCTTCAGGTTCTCGACCTCGGCACGCCGCGCGAGTTGATCTTGCAGCTTGCGCTCGAGATCCGCCGTCACTGTCTGCAGATGCGTGATGCGCAACTCGAGCTTCTCGATGAAGTCCAGTCGCGAAAGCACGCGCGCCATCTGCGCGTCCAGTTCTGCGTCCAGTTCACCCAGGTGCCGGGTAGGCCGGCTGCCTTCGTCCACCAAGGTCATGCGGGCCAGCAGGGCACTCTGCCGGGCCTCGAACTCGCTTTGCTTGCGCGCGATCTCCTCAGCTTGGACCTTCAAGGCGCCAAACACGCTGCCCAGGGCATCTGCCTGCCGTAGCGTCGTCGCCTGTGCGTCTGCCTGTTGCGACATGGCTGCAGGCCGCGTCTGCAGCAGCAGCCATCGCTCATCGGTTGCTTCGGGCGCGTCTGCCGCTCCGACAGGCGATCGCTGGGACCCGTCGCCGCCGGGTCTGGCCGGTTTCTGCGCATGCATCGCCCGTGGCGGCAGGCCTTGCTTGGTCTCTTGCGCGGCCACGGCGTGCGCATCGAGCACGAAGGCCGCGATCGTGCCTCGGCCGGGCAGTTCGATCTGCCTGGATCGAAGGGCGAATCCCGACTCGATCAGCAGCACGGCCAGCTCGGGCGACACCAGCACCTCGCCGTCACCGGCGCCCGCAGCGAGGTCGTTGGCCTGCAGGATGCTGCGCGTTCCTATGTTTAGGCCCACGGAACTCGCCTGGCCCGGATCCTTGCTGCCGGCGGTGAATCCGAAGCGCAACTGCGCTCGCGCCTGGCCACGCACGGCGAGGCAGGCGAGTGTCACGAGCCTCGCATCAGGGGCATTGAATCTCACGAACGTGGCCCCCTGCGCGCTCTTGGACATGATGGCCGCACGCTCGCGCCGCACGTCCGCCACGACGGCGTCGATCAGTTCTGCTGCAGGGGTTGCCGAAAGAACGCAACCGACAATTTGGAAGGGCGCTTCCATGGACTTGGCTCTTGCGGCCGCGGGTACGGGTACGGGTACGGGTACGGGTGCGGATGCGGCGCACGCCAAGACCCATCGGTATTCTCCAGCGGCCATGGTTGAGGCTGTCTCAGGGGCTCACAGCCACCAGAACAGCTTGGCGACTAGTTCACAACATGACCGCCGCCGCCCGTTCACATTGCAGCAAACCCATAAACCAGTGGTTGGTGCAGGGGCAGAACGCAGTAAAACGCCCATTGGCCTACGGTCGGTGCTCAAGCGCTGGCGAGTGGGCCACCGATGACGCAGCTGTGATACCTCACGTTGCATCTCTCCACGACACCCGATCTGCCGACAGGCGCAGGAGCCTCCCGATGCTGGACTCGATTTTCCGCAATCCAGGAGATCGCAAGCAAGAACACGACGAGATGAAGGCGTTGATCTTTCAGGCGCGAAGCGAAAGAAACGCGCTGAAGGCGCTTCTTGAGCAGGCCGGCGGCACAGTGGAAAAGCTGGCGCGCACTGACAAGGCCCTGGACGCATTGGGTACCAAGGCCGAAGGCGCCATGCAGAAGGTCGACAAGTTTGCCGGCCTGGCTGCCACCTTCGACGAACGCGCGCGTGGCTTCGAGAACCTCGACGCGCGCGTCGCTGAACTGCTCCTCCAAGTCTCCGAAGCCAAACGCGTGGCGCAGGCGTTCACCGCGACCGACGGCGAGATGCGGGCGAAGCAACTCCATGCGATGGACGAACTCGACCTGCGGGCGAGGGAGGCTCAGGACGGCGTGCGCGCACTTCGTCAGGAACAGGAGCGGTTGGACGGGTTGCGCAGCATGCTGCGTGAGTCCACGTCGGAGATCGAACTAGCCGTGCGCAGTGTGGCCACGTTGAAGAGCGACTTCGAGAGCTTGCGTTCCTCCGAGTCGGAACTGCGGCAGCAGATGCAGGCTGTGCAAGACGTCGCCCATGAGGCGCACGGCAGCTCCTTGTCGGCATCGAGCACAGTGAAGGACATTGAGACCCGGCTGGAGTCGCTGGCGCAGGTGCAGGAACTCAGCAAGGGCACCGAAAAGCGCCTGGCCGCGCTCAATGCGTTGGCCGAGCACGTCTCGCACAAGGCCAAGGCGCTGGAGACGCAGAAGCACACGGTCGAGCATGCGGTCGTCGAAGCCACGCGCCTGAACGAGATGGTCTGGACGATGGACGCGCAGATTGCCAAGCTCGCCGCTGGCAACGAGCAGATGCAGCGCACCGAAGAGGCGCTCGCGCGCATGGAAGAGCTGGCGCAGACCACCACGCAGGAACTGGCCGCGGCCAACACAGCGCGCGAAGCCTTCCTGCGCGAATCTTCGCGGTTCGAGAGCCAGGGGCTCACGCTGTCGGAAAACCTGCGCTCGACGATCGAGCGGCTGTCAGTCGAAAAGGGCGAGGTCGATGCGTTCGACCAGCGCCTCAAGTCGCTGTCGCTGGCGGTCGGCGAGTCGGAGGCGCGTGTGCAAGGCGTGCTCGCCAAGGACGACGCACTGTCGGCCATGCAGCAACGCACCGACGCGCTGACCAAGGCCTTTGCCATCTTGATGGCCGAAGCCGGTGAGCTGGCGCGCAAACAGAGTGAGGTCGACTCGCTGGCCGACCAGCTGACGCAGATCGATGTGCTATCCAAGCGCACCGCGGTACAGCACGAAGGGCTGATGCAGTCGCAGCAGCAGGTCGATGCAGTGCGCCGCGAGCTGGCCGAGTTTCACAAGGCGCATGCCGAAGCCGTGCAGTTGCGCGACAAGCTGGCGGTGGACCGCGCCGCGCTCGAAGCCCTGGGTGAGCGCACCGCCACGATGCTGGGCCGCGCACCCGAGATCGAAACCCGGCTCGACGCCGTGCTGGGCAAGATGGGCCGGGTAGACGATGGCGCCCAGGCGGCCGCGCGCCTGGCCGAGCTGGCCGGCGAACTGGACGGGCAACTCACGCGCGTGGGTGCGCGCCTGCAGTTCGTCGAGCGGCTCGACGAGCGGGTCAACGGCC
>JANNRI010000077.1:0-10401 GCA_031401195.1 Burkholderiales bacterium | reverse complement strand
GGCAGGTCTTCCTGGCCCACGTGCAGCAAGGCATCGTTGACGGTGACGCCACCGGACATCACGCGCTCGATGAAGGTGTCGATGCGCGCGCGCTGGTTGCTGAAGGGGTAGATGGCCAGTGGGCGCGGGCCGGCGTTGATGCGCGCCATCACCTCCTCCAGGTTGTCGTAGGGCACGACGGGCAGGATGGGGCCGAAGATCTCGCGCTGCATGAGCTCGGTGTGCTCGTCGGCGCCGACCACGATGTGCGGCGCGATGCGGTGATTGGCCTCGTCGAGCGCGGGCTCGATCAGCGGCAGCACGGTGGCGCCGCGTTCGCGCGCATCGTCCAGCGCGTGCTTCAAGCGCTCGAAAGAGCGGCGGTCGATGATCGAGGTGTAGTCGGGCGAGGCCAGGCTGGCATAGCGCCGCGGCACGATGCCGCGCGCCAGTTCGACAAAGGCGTTCACTTGCGCGCGCGGCAGATAGACATGGTCGACCGTGGTGCAGATCTGCCCGGCGTTGAGGTACTTGATAAACAGGATGCGCTCGGCTGCCAGCTTCAAGTCGAAGTCGTCGCACACGATGGCCGGCGCCTTGCCGCCCAGTTCCAGCGTCACCGGGCACAGGTTCTTGGCTGCCGCGGCCATCACGGCACGGCCGGTGGTGCCCGAGCCAGTGAAGAGAAGGTGGTCGAAGGGCAGCTTGGAGAACTCCACCCCGACGCCGCCGGTTTCGTCGAAGACCTGCAGCTTTTCGGGCGGGAAGTAGGCGGGCAGGGTCTCGACAAGAAAACGCGCCAGGTGGCGCGAGTTCTCGCTCATCTTCACCATCGCGCGGTTGCCGGCAGCGAAGATGTAGACCAGCGGAATCAGGCTCAGGTTGATGGGAAAGTTCCACGGCACGATCACGCCCACCACGCCGAGCGGCTGCGGAATGACACGGTTCTGCCCGAGGCCGAAGGCGAGCCGGTCGACACCGCGACGCTGCACCTTCATCCAGCTGCGCAGGTGGCGTTGGGTGTGGCGCAGCGCCGCGAGCACGGGGCCGATCTCGGTGAGCAGGGTTTCGTGCAGCGAACGCTGACCGTAGTCGGCGCTGACCGCTGCTGTCAGCGCCTGCTTGTGCTCTTGCACAAAGCGCGCGAGCGTGCGCAGGTCGGCCCGGCGCTCGGCCAGCGTCGGCACCGGGTGTTTGAAGTACGCCTGGCGCTGCTGGTGCAGCGCCGTGCCCAGCTGCGATGCAATGGCGATGGAGATGTCGGTGGTGGGTGCGTTCATGGCAGCTGGGTGGGTGCGTGGGTGGGTGGGCGGTGCGCAGGGGGGTGCAGGCGGTGCTTCAGGAAGCCGCATTGGATCACTGTCGCCAACCCCGCCACTTGAATCGGGGGTCGCCCTGGTTCCCTGAGGCGCTGCGGCGCTGAGGCGCTACGGCGATCACGTCGCGGCTGCAGGGCGGGCACCTGTTCCGGCCGCGCGGGCGCGCCGGGCATCAAGCGGGCGCCGATGGTCGTGTTCGGCGAACTTTATGCCGCGCTGGGTGAGCGGCCAGGTCAAGGTGGAGCGTGGAGACCACGCGGTGTTCTGAAAACTCAAGGCCGACGCGCCGGCGTCGCCACGCTGCCGCTGTAGAACACGCGGAATTCGTGCAGCTCGTACGCGAACACCCGCGCCTCGATCGAGGGGTCGGCCTGCATCATGGCGTGCGCCTCGGCCTCGGTGGCGGCGCGCAACACCACCAGGCCCTTGTCGGCATAACGTGCGCCCATCACCAGCACACCCGACTCGCGCAGCCGCCGGAGGTTGACCGAATGCTCGCGAAAGTGCGCCTGCTCCTGCGCAGGCTTGGAGGCATCCCAGGCGGGGCCGGTCTTGATCTCGACCGCGTAGAGGTTGCCTGCCGGCACCGGCGCAGATGCCGCAGCCAATGGGCTCGGAGGCGTGTGCTGGGTCTGGGCCAGGCCAAGGGTGCCCATGCCCAGCCCCAGGCACGCGATCTGCGCCACGGCCAGGGGCCTCGGGTGAAATGTGATCTTCATGGACGAGTTCCCGGCATCGGCGTGGTGGGGCTGGCGTCTTGCCCGGAACCCGAGGCAGAGACCTGCGCAGAAACCAGCGCAGAAGCCAGCGCAGAAGCCGCCCCGGCCGGGCGTTGGAAGAGGCCGGGAATCGCGGTGCGGACGGCGACGCTAGGCGCGCAAGGCCGATCAAGCCACCGGGCCAGCGCGACCGGCGGCACCGAAGCCACTACCAGCGCTTGCGGCGCGCCGGCCCGTGCTGCACGCGCGGCTTCACCGCCGGGCGTGGCGAGGTCGTTGCCACTGGCGCGACTGTCGATCCGGGCGGCGCGGCCGCCGGCGCATCTGGCGCCACGGGCGCCATCGGCGCCACCGGCGCCACCGCTGTGGCGGCATCTCTTGGTGGGTGTGCCAGCTGCTGCGCCGGGCCGTTGGCGGGTGCTGTATCAGGCGGTGTACGTCGAATCATGTGGGGCCTCGCGGTTCCGCCGACGCTGGGTGTCGGCCATGGGTCGCCGAGTTTGCATCACGGCACCGACGGCGGTCGGTGCGCTGACAGACTGATTTGCCGCAGACGCTGATGGGTCGGTCCTGCCCTGCCATCAGGGTTCACCCTGATGCATGCAGCCCCTGCATGAGCGTTTCTGGATCAGGCATTGGCCATCGCGGCGCCTTAGTCGCTACAGTCCGCGCCCAACGGCATGCTCAGGCGCGCTTCTTGCGCGCCTTTCGTCGCCTATCTGTTCGTTCCTCTCTTTGCACCCAGGAGTTCCTTTCATGCACAAGTTCTGGCTCACCTCCGCTGCGGCTGCCGCCGCTCTGCTCGTGGGCGCCGCCGCCCAGGCCCAGACCCCGGGCGATACGCTGGCCAAGATCAAATCCAGCGCCACGGCCACGATGGGCGTGCGCGAATCCTCCGGCGCACTGTCGTACACGCTGGGCGACGGCAAGTACGCCGGCTTCCACGTCGAGGTCTGCCAGCGTGTGCTGGACGATGTCCAGAAGAGCCTGGCGCTGCCCAAGCTCGAGGTGAAGTACCAGGCCGTGACGTCGCAGAACCGCATTCCGCTGGTGCAGAACGGCACCGTGGACATCGAATGCGGCTCCACCACCAACAACGCCACGCGCCAGAAGGACGTGTCCTTCGCCGTCACCACTTTCGTCGAGGAGGTGCGCATCGCGGTCAAGGCCAGCTCCGGCATCACCGCCATCAATCAGCTCAACGGCAAGAACGTGGCCACCACCACCGGCACCACTTCCGTGCAGCACTTGCGCAAGCACGAACGCGCCGCCGGCGTCGACTTCAAGGAAATCTTCGGCAAGGACCACGCCGACAGCTTCCTGCTGCTGGAAAGCGGCCGCGCCGACGCCTTTGTGATGGACGGGCAGATCCTGGCCGGCAACATCGCCAAGGCCAAGAACCCGGCCGACTTCAAGATCGTGGGCGAGGTGCTGTCGGTGGAACCGATCGCCATCATGATTCGCAAGGACGACCCGAAGTTCAAGACCGCGGTCGACGACAGCATCAAGGCGATGATGAGGAGCGGCGAGATCGGCAAGCTGTACGACAAGTGGTTCATGCAGCCCATCGCGCCGACCAACACGCGCGTGGGTCTGGCCCTCAGCGACGCCACCAAGGCAGCCTGGGCCGGCCCCAACGACAAGCCGCTCGAGGACTACCTGAAGAAGTAAGACCCGCTACAGGGCCCGCTCGAAACAGCGGGCCCTGCGCCTAGACAAGAATGAGAAGCGCGCCGCAGTGTGACTGTCAGGCGCGTCAACGAGGAGACCATCCGTGGTTTGGGACTGGCAAGTCTTCTGCAAGGAGACCACATCGGGTGAGGTGGTGGCCAGTTGCTTCGGCAGCGGCGGCGACATCACCTACCTGAACTGGATTCTGTCGGCCTGGGGCTGGACCTTGTCCGTCGCCGTGCTGGCGCTGGTGGTGGCGCTGCTGACCGGCTCGCTGATGGGCATCTTTCGCACTGCGCCGGACCGGCGGCTGGTCTTCCTGGGCAACGCCTGGACGGAGCTGTTCCGCAACATCCCGCTGCTGGTGCAGATCTTCCTCTGGTACCACGTGCTGCCGGCGATCTTCAAGCCGCTGCAGGCCTTCCCGAGCTTCATCCTGGTGGTGTTCGCGCTCGGCTTCTTCACCAGCGCCCGCATCTCCGAGCAGGTCAAGGCCGGCATCCAGAGCCTGCCGCGCGGCCAGCGCTATGCCGGCCTGGCGGTGGGCTTCACGCTGCCGCAGACCTACCGCTACGTGCTGCTGCCGATGGCGTTTCGCATCGTCATCCCGCCGCTCACCAGCGAGAGCATGAACATCGTCAAGAACTCGTCGGTGGCCTTCGCGGTGAGCATCGCCGAGCTGACGATGTTTGCCATGCAGGCCGGCGAGGAAACCAGCCGCAACATCGAGATGTACCTGGCGGTGACGGGCCTGTATTTCATCAGCGCCTTCACGATCAACCGGTTCATGCTGTTCGTCGAGAACCGCGTGCGTGTGCCCGGCATGATCGGAGGGAAGTGAGATGAATCTCGACTTCTCCTTCCTCAACTGGGGCGTGGTCTCCAGCTTCGTGCTGAAGGGCTTCATCTTCTCGATCCAGCTCACGCTCGTGGCCATGGTGGGCGGCATCCTGCTCGGCACGGCGCTGGCGCTGATGCGACTGTCGGGCAAGCCCTGGCTCGTGATGCCGGCGTCGTTCTATGTCAACACCATGCGCAGCATCCCGCTGGTGATGGTGATCCTGTGGTTCTTCCTGCTCATCCCGCTGCTCATCGGGCGGCCGATGGGGGCCGAGTTGTCGGCCATGATCACCTTCACGCTGTTTGAGGCCGCCTACTACAGCGAGATCATGCGCGCGGGCATCCAGAGCGTGCCCAAGGGCCAGGTCCACGCCGGTTATGCCGTGGGCATGACCTATGGGCAGACGATGCAGCTGGTGGTGCTGCCGCAGGCCTTCCGCAACATGCTGCCGGTGCTGCTGACGCAGACCATCATCCTGTTCCAGGACACCAGCCTCGTTTATGCCATCGGCGCCTACGACCTGCTCAAGGGCTTTGAGATCGCGGGCAAGAACTTCAATCGCCCGGTGGAAACCTACCTCGTGGCCGCCGTCATCTACTTCATCATCTGCTTCAGCCTGAGCATGCTGGTGCGCAGGCTGCAGAACAAGATCGCCATCATTCGATAGGGGCAGCGTCGTGATCGACATCAAGAACATCAGCAAGTGGTATGGCACCTTCCAGGTGCTCACCGACTGCACCACCGCCATTCAAAAAGGCGAGGTGGTTGTGGTGTGCGGCCCCTCGGGCAGCGGCAAGAGCACGCTCATCAAGGCGGTGAACGCGCTGGAGCCGTTCCAGAAGGGCGACATCGTCGTCGATGGCATCAGCCTCACCGCCCCCAAGACCGACCTGCCCAAGCTGCGCAGCCGCGTGGGCATGGTGTTCCAGCACTTCGAGCTGTTCCCGCACTTGAGCGTGACCGAGAACCTGACCATCGCGCAGATCAAGGTGCTCAATCGCAACAAAGACGAAGCATTGGCGCGGGGCCTGAAGATGCTCGACCGCGTGGGCCTGATGGCGCACAAGGACAAGTTCCCAGGCCAGCTCTCAGGCGGCCAGCAGCAGCGCGTGGCCATCGCACGTGCGCTCAGCATGGACCCCATCGTGATGCTGTTCGACGAGCCCACCAGCGCGCTCGACCCCGAGATGGTGGGCGAGGTGCTGGATGTGATGGTCAAGCTGGCGCAGGAAGGCATGACGATGATGGTCGTCACGCACGAGATGGGCTTTGCGCGCAAGGTCAGCCACCGCGTCATCTTCATGGACGCCGGCAAGATCGTCGAAGACTGCAAGAAGGAAGAGTTTTTCGGCGACCCCGAAGCGCGTTCACCGCGGGCCAAGGACTTCCTGTCCAAGATCCTGCAGCACTGAGCCGGCCGGCCGGCCGGCAACATGTGGCCTGTAGCCTGGAGCTGCACCATGAACCACCTGAGCGGCATCGACGCCGCCTTCCTGCACCTGGAGTCCCCAGAGATGCCCATGCACGTGGGCTCGCTCCATGTGCTGGAGCTGCCGCCAGGCTACGGGGGCGACTTCTTCGAGAACGTGAAGGCCTGCCTCGCCGAGCGCCTGCACACGGCCGATGTCTTCACGCGCAAGCTGGCGTTGATGCCCTTCGATCTTTCCAACCCGGTGTGGGTGGAAGACGAAGATATCGACCTCGAACACCATGTGCGCCACATCACGCTGCCCAAGCCGGGCAGCAATACGCAGCTGCAGCAGTATGTGGCGCGGCTGCATTCCACGCTGCTCGATCGCAGCCGCCCGCTGTGGGAATTCTTCGTCATCGACGGGCTGCGCAGCGCAGAGGTGGCGCTGTACATCAAGGTGCACCACGCTCGGCTTGATGGACAAGCCGGCGTCGCACTCGGCCGCGCCATCCTCGATACCGAAGCCACGGGCCGGCGCATCAAGCCGCCGCGCGCCAAGCTGCGGCGCAATCAATACCAGCTCGGCGTGGCCGAATTGCTGGGCGCGGCGGCGAGCAATACCGCGCAGCAGGTGGTGAAACTCGTGAAGGCGCTGCCGGCCATCGGCCGTGCCGCCAAGAGCCTGTTGGCACCCGTGAAAGATGAGAACGGCAAACGTCAGCGGCTGCTGCCCACAAGCCTGGACTTCTTCGCGCCGCGCACCACGCTCAATGTGGCCATCACCAACCAGCGCCGCTTTGCCGCGCGCACGGTGCCACTGGCCGAGGTGAAAGAGATCGCCAAGCGCAGCGGCGTGTCACTCAACGATGTCGTCATGGGCACGGTGGGCGGCGCGTTGCGCGAATATTTCCGCGGCCACCAGGAGCTGCCGGCCAAACCACTTTCGGCCGCGGTGCCGGTGAGCCTGCGCGCAGCGGGCGACGAATCGGCCAACAACCAGGTCAGCATGGTGCTGATGACGCTGGCCACCGACATCGCTGACCCGCTGCAGCGATTGAAGAAGATTGCCGAAGCCTCGGCCGGCACCAAGGCGATGATGGGCCGCGTGAAGGCGGCCATACCCACCGACTTCCCGATGTTCGCCGCACCCTGGTTGATGTCGGGCCTGGCATCGCTGTATGGCCGCTCACGCCTGGCCAATGTGCTGCCGCCGCTGGCCAACGTCGTCATCTCCAACGTGCCGGGCGTGCAGGCGCAACTCTATTTCGCAGGCGCCAAGATCATCAGCTACTACCCGGTCTCGATCCCGGCCCATGGCATGGCGCTCAACGTCACCGTGCAGAGCTACAACGGCCGCCTGGACTACGGCTTGATCGCCTGCCGCCGCGCGCTACCCGATATCGCAGAGTTGGCCGATTCGCTGCTGGCCGAGCACCGCAAGCTGCTCGAATTGGCGCGCGCGCTGGAGGTGGTGCCCGCGGCGTCCCCCCCTGCGGCGGCACCCCCTGCGGCAAAGGCGGTGCCGGCAAAGAAGCGTGCGTCGGCGCGTGCACAGAGGCCTGCGCCCGCGTCGACCTTGCCACCGACGCCGCCGACTGCCCGCCTGCGCGCCACCCAGCGCTCCTACTTGGCACCGAAGCCCCGAATGGCGAAGTAGCGCGGGCCTGGCCCCCTTTTCAGCCTCGGCGGGAATCGCGGCCGGAAAGCGCGGCACAGGCACGCACGACGGTGCGGTCCATGTACCTCAGTCGAACATGTCCGGCTGCGTCTGCACAAGCCGCTCGTACATCGGCTGGAAGTGCAGCCAGCCGATATATTCGCTGCCCACATGCTCGCGGCTGTAGCGTGCCTTGTCGGGCGGTACCAGCAAGGGCTTCACGCCAGTGGCGTCGATCATCAACTGCTGCTGGCACAGGCGCTCGAGCGCGATGAACCAGAACGCTGCCGCGTCGATGCTGTGGCGGCTGCAGGTGAGCAGGCCGTGGTTCTGGTGGATGGCGGCCTTCACGCCCTTGAAGGCTTTGGCGACGTTGAGACCGGCCGCCTCTTCCACGGCCACCTTGCCGCCCTCGTCGGCGATGACCACATGGTCTTCGAAGAAGACGGCCGCATCCTGCGTCACGGGCGGAATGGGTTTGCCGAGCGACGCATAGGCCACGCCGTAGACGGTGTGCGCGTGGCACATGGCGAGGATGTCGGGGTGCATTTCGTGCACGGCGGCATGCAGCACGAAGCCGGCGCGGTTGATGGCGTAAACGCCTTGCACCACGCGGCCGCTGTGGTCGGCGAGGATGAGGTTGCTGAGCTTCACTTGCGCAAAGTGCACGGCCATTGGATTGGTCCAGTACAGGTGCGGGTGCTCCGGGTCGCGGATGGTCAAGTGGCCGGCAAAACCGTAGTCCAACCCGTGCACGGCAAAGGCGCGGCACGCGGCCACCAAGCGCTCCTGCCGGTGGCGGCGCTCTTCGGCATGCGTGGCGAACTGCGGGCGCTGCGGAAACTTGAGGCCCGGCTGCTCGGGCTGGTAGATCGATTCGCGCTTGACGGTGTCGAGCATGGGGGTCTCCTCGTTCGGATGCTCAGGGGCTCGGATTGCCCGGATGCGGATGCAGGGCCTGAGCAGATCTTCGCTCAAGCCAGCTCTTTGAAGAAGGCCCGGATCTCACCGGCCAGCGCATCCGGTTGCTCCCAGGCCGCGAAATGCCCGCCCCTTGGCATCACGCTCCAGCGGCGGATGTTGAACTGTCGCTCCGCGGCCTCGCGCGGCGGGCGCAGGATCTCGTGCGGGAACGCGCAGTAGCCCGTGGGCACGTCGATGCGGCCCTCGATCGGCCAGCGCCCATGCAGCCGCGCGTAATAGGGCCAGAAGCTGGCGCCGATGCAGCGCGTGAACCAGTACAGGCTCAGGTTGCCGAGCATCTCGTCCATCGAGAGCGCATCGCGCGGGTCGCCGTTGTTGTCGGTCCAGGCGCGGTACTTCTCGGCGAACCACGCGGCCAGGCCCACGGGCGAATCGGTGAGCGCGAAGGCCAACGTCTGCGGCCGTGTGCCCTGGATCGCCTGGTAACCGGTCTCCTCCTTGAGAAAGTGCTGCAGCTCCTCGAGATAGCGGCGCTCGGCCTCGGTGGGGTCGTTGAACATCGCCGCGTCGCGCTTGAGCGGCATCATGTTGAGGTGGATGCCGATCAAGTGCGAAGCACGATTCGCCCCCAGCCACGCGGTGACGAACGAGCCCCAGTCGCCGCCCTGCGCACGGTAGCGCGCGTAGCCCAGCCGCTCCCGCATCAGCGTGTCGAAGATGGCGCCGATCTCCGCCAGCCCTTTGCGCGGCTGGCCCTCGCTGAACGAGAGGGTGTAGCCGGGCAGCGAAGGTACCACCACGGTAAAGGCATCGCGCGCATCACCGCCGAAGGCCACCGGGTCGGTGAGGCGCGGGATCAGCTTCATGAACTCCAGCACCGAGCCCGGCCAGCCGTGCGAGAGCAGGAGCGGCGGCCGCGCGTCGGCGTGCGGGCCCTTGCCACGCGCATGGACGAAGTGCACGTCGATACCATCGATCTGCGTCTTGAACTGCGGCCAGGCGTTGAGCGCCGCCTCGGTGGCGCGCCAGTCGAAGCGGCGGCGCCAGTCGTGAACCAGCTCGCGCATGAAGGCGAGCGAGGTGCCGTAGGCCCAGGGCGCACCTTGCGCGGGCGGCGCCTCGTCGGGCCAGCGTGCGCGGTCCAGGCGCGCGTGCAGGTCGGCAATGTCGGCCTGCGGCACCTGCAGGCTGAAGGGGCGGACAGTGGTATCGGGCATGGTGAACAGATGATGCACTCGAAGCCGCTTCGAAGGGAGTGCCCGTCGCGTCACGCGGCGCCTCCCGGCCTTCAGCGCAGCAGCGGCACACCGGTCTTGGCCTGCAATTCAGGAAAACCCAAACCCTCGGCCATCTCGCGCACGCGCACGCCGTCCGGGGTGATTTCCAGCACCGCGAGCTCGGTGTACACGCGCCGCACGTTGCCCAGTCCCGTCAGCGGGTAAGAGCAGCGTTGCACCAGCTTGGGCTCACCGGCCTTGGTGGTGTGCTCCATCATCACCCAGGTGGCCTTGGCGCCCGTGGCAAGGTCCATTGCACCACCCACGGCGGGGATGGCATCCGGCGCGCCGGTATGCCAGTTGGCGAGGTCGCCATTGGCCGCCACCTGGAACGCGCCGAGCACGCAGATGTCGAGGTGGCCACCGCGCATCATCGCGAAGCTGTCGGCGTGGTGGAAAAACGCGCCACCGGGCAAGAGCGTCACCGGCTGCTTGCCGGCGTTGATGAGGTCGTAGTCTTCCTCGCCCGGCGCGGGCGCGGGGCCCATGCCGATGACGCCGTTTTCGCTGTGCAGCATCACCTCTTTCGTGCGGCTCAGGTGGTTGGCCACGAGGGTCGGCAGGCCGATGCCCAGGTTGACGACCGCACCGTCGTGGATGTCG
>JANNRI010000076.1:0-19064 GCA_031401195.1 Burkholderiales bacterium | reverse complement strand
CTGCGGTCACCCTTGATCTTGGTAGCGTCTACCGCGTCCACGTTGAAGGGTGGGTTGGCCATCATGAAGTCGCAGTTACCCCAGAGCGGTCGGCCGTCGGGCAAGCGGTGTTCATCCTGATAGAAAGTATTCGCGTCCTTGATGTCCCCTTCCAGCCCGTGCACGGCCAGGTTCATCTTCGCCAGGCGGATGGTGGAAGGCGTCTTCTCCTGGCCGTAGAAGGTGACACGCTTCATCGTGTCCTGCCCCTCGTGCTCGATGAAGTGGCTGCTCTGCACGAACATGCCGCCTGAGCCGCAGGCCAGGTCGGCCACGACGCCGTGGTCGGGCTCGATGATGTTGACGATCATCTGCACGAGCGATGGTGGCGTGAAGAACTCGCCGTTGTCCTGCGCGCCCTGCATCGCGAACTTCATCAGGAAGTATTCGTAGATGCGACCGAACACGTCGCCCGAGGCGCGGCGCAGTTCTTCGGTGTCGAAGGCGCGCAGCAGGTCTTCCAGCAGGCGGGCGTCGAACTGGTCGTACTCCTTGGGCAACTGGTTCAGCAGTGGCTCGAAGTCGGCCTCGATGGCATGCATGGCCGCCACCAGGGCCTTGCCGATCTCGGGGCTGCTGGCCAGGCCCAGCAGGTGCCTGTAATGCGCCTCGGGCGGCAGCATCAGCGCGCGGCGGCGCTTGAAGTCGGCCGCCACCAGCTTGCGCTTGGGCATGCGCCCGGCGGCCTGGTCGGCCCGGATGGCGGCCAGCGCGCCGTCGTAGCGGTTGCTGGCGTGGCGCAGGAAGATCACGCCCAGCACCGGCATGCAGTACTCGCTGCTGGTCAACTTGGAATTCGCGCGCAGCTGGTCGGCGGCCTCCCACAGGCTGGCTTCAATTCTGTCGATGCGGTCCAGTCCGTTTGCACTCATGCCGACATTCTGGCCCGCTGGGGCGAAGCTGGCGGCCCGCCAGACCGGCAGTCCCGGCACGGGGTGACCGTCGTTTTGCTATACAGCTATGAGAAACAAGACCTTGTCTGCAGCCACGGGATCAGGCCGGTGGGGCGCACTGCTGCGCTCATGTCCCCCGTCCTCGCCCTTCGGCCTCGGTCTCCTCCTTTACTTCGCTCTGCAGCGCGCCCCACCGGCCTGATCCTGCACGCGCGTTGGCTGCTCGAAGGTCAATAGCAGCATCTCAGCAACACTGCCTGCAGCCGAGGGTGTCGGGTGGCCGACGCAGCGAAGTCAAGGGGGAGACCGAGGCCGGAGGGCGAGGTCGGAGGACATGAGCGGAGTCGGCCGCCCGGCGCCCTCGGTCGGAGGCACTGCCGGCCCAGCCTTCGGTCATTGCCCGCCTATCCACCTTCGTTTCTCCGCGAACGCCGCGTCCCGACAGGGGCATGGGATGCTCTCAGGGCGAATCGCGGCCTGCCGTGAACATCAGTTCACTTACCAATGCAGAAGTGCCCGAAGATCTCGCCCAGCAAATCCTCGTTCGTGAACTCGCCCGTGATCTCGCCGAGCGCCTGGTGCGCCAGGCGGAGTTCTTCGGCCAGCAAGTCGAGTGCGGCGTCGCGCTGCGCGGCGTGGGCCTGCGCGGCATCGAGGTGCGCGCGGGTGGCCTTCAGCGCCTGCACATGGCGCGCACGGGCAATCACGGTGCCTTCCGCGGCAGGCAACCAGCCGGCCTGGGCCAGCAGCGCGCCACGCAGTGCGGGCAGACCGGCGCCGGTCAGTGCCGATAGCGCGATGCCGCCCGCGGGCGCCGGCGCAGCGCCGGCATCGGCCTTGTTGTAGACCTCCAGCCTCGGCAAACCAGCGGGCAGGCGCGCCGCGATGTCGCGGTCGGCCGCATCGTACTGGGGCTCGCCCAGGCGTGTGAGATCGTGCAGGAAGACCACCGCATCGGCCGCTGCGATGGCCTGCCAGCTGCGCGCGATGCCGATGCGCTCCACCTCGTCGGCGGCCTGTTCGTCGTGGCGCAGGCCGGCGGTGTCGATGACGTGCAGCGGCACGCCTTCGATCTGGATCGTCTCACGCAGGCGATCGCGCGTGGTGCCGGGCATGGCCGTGACGATGGCGAGTTCGGCGCCCGCCAGGGCATTCAGCAACGAGCTCTTGCCCACGTTGGGCTGGCCGGCCAGCACCACGTGCAGACCGTCGCGCAACAGCGCGCCCTGGCGCGCGCGCGCAAGCGCCGCATCCAAGGCGGCGGCGATGCTTTCGAGCTGCGCGCGCGCCCCGGCACGCTCGAGGAAATCGATCTCCTCCTCGGGGAAGTCGAGCGTGGCCTCGACGAGCAAGCGCAGATGCACGATGCGTTCGGCCAGCGCCTTCACCTCGTTGGAGAACGCGCCGCCAAGTGAGCGCGCGGCCGAGCGCGCGGCGGCCTCGGTGCTCGCATCGATGAGGTCGGCCACGGACTCCGCTTGAGCGAGGTCGAGCTTGTCATTGAGAAAGGCACGCTGCGTGAACTCGCCCGGCTCGGCCAAGCGTGCGCCGGGCAGGGCTTCGAGGCAGCGCGCCAGCAGCAGCTGCAGCAGCACCCGGCCGCCATGCGCCTGCAGCTCGAGCACGTCTTCGCCGGTGTAGGAATGCGGCGCGGGGAAGTGCAGCGCGATGCCGCGGTCGAGCATCTCGCCGCCGCGGCCGAGGAAGGGCAGCAGGGTGGCCTGCCGCGGCACAAGGGCGCGGCCACACAGGGCCTCAATCAGTGGGAGCAGGTCGCGCCCAGAGGCGCGCACGATGCCCACCGCACCGCGCCCCGGCGACGTGGCGATAGCGACGATGGGGTCTTGCTGGCGGCCCAGCAGATCGGCGGCGCGCATGGTGGGGCGATTCTGGCCGCTGCCGCGGTCGCGGCGCGGGCCCCGGTACACAGCCACGGCTGCGCCCATCACAACGCCGATCACAACGCCAAAAAGGCCGCGGCCCGGGTCGAGATGAATCGACCCGGGCCGCTTTCGGTGTATGGCGCGGGCGGAGCAGCGTTCGGCTTCTTAGGGCCTGGCGCCTGGACCTCCTGAGCCGGTTCGTCTTGAACCGGGTCAACCCGCATGAGTCGTATGTTCGGCAGTTCAGCCTTCGGCCTCAACCCTCACCTGAGGGATGAGGCGTGAAGGGGCTCACGCCGCGCTGGCGGCGATCAATGATTTACGCCCAGTTGTTTGTTGATCCACCACTGCTGCGCGATCGACAGGATGTTGTTGGTGAGCCAGTAGAGCACGAGCCCTGCAGGAAAGAAGAAGAACATGAAGCCGAAGATGAGCGGCATCATCCACATCAACCTGGCCTGCATCGGGTCGGGCGGCGTGGGGTTGAGCCACACCTGGAACAGCGAGCTTGCCGTCATCAGCAAGGGCAGCGGCCCCAGCGGCAGGTTGATGAGCGGAATGACGCCGAACAAGGTGTCGGGCTGCGCCAGGTCGGGGATGTAGAACCACGATGCATTGCGCATCTCCACGCTGGACAACAGCACCCAGTACAGCGCGATGAAGAAGGGCATCTGCACGAGGATGGGCAGGCACCCGCCCAGCGGATTGACCTTCTCCTCGCGGTAGATGCGCATCATCTCCTGCTGCATCTGCTGCGGCTTGTCCTTGTAGCGTTCGCGCAGCTCGGCCACCTTCGGCGCCACCGCCTTCATCTTGCCCATGCTGCGGTAGGCGCTGGCGTTGAGCCAGTAGAAGGCGATCTTCAGCAACACCACCAGCGCGACGATGGCCCAGCCCCAGTTGCCGAGCACCTGGTAAAGCTGGTTCAGCAGCCAGAACAGCGGTTTGGACAGCACCGTGAACCAGCCGTAGTCCTTGACGAGTTCAAGGCCCGGGGCCAGCTCGGCAAGCTTGTGCTCCTCCTGCGGGCCGGCGAACAACGTGGCCTCGTGCGATTTGCTTGCCCCCGGCGCCACTTCGCCCAGCGGCAGCACCATGGCCACGGTGTAGTGCTCCAGGCCCCCGCTGCCCCCACCATTGCCCGCCACCTTGGCGGTGCGGAACTCACGCGCACCGGTCGCGGGCACCAACCAAGCGGTGGCGAAGTAGTGCTGCACCATCGCCACCCAGCCATCGTTGCCCGATTTGGCGTGGCCCGGGCTGCCCTTGGCGATGTCCTTGAATTCGACCTTGGTGAACTTGCTCTCGTCGGTATAGACCGCCGGTCCGGTGAACGTGAAGTAGAAGCTCGACTCGCCATCGGGCGGCGAAGGATCGCGTGCGAGTTGCAGATAAAGCTGCGGCAGCACCGCGGTGCTGCCCAGGTTGACGAACTCGTGCTTCACGCCGATGGTGTACTTGCCACGTTCCAGCGTGTAGGTCTTGATCAGCTTGTGGCCCTCGGGCGCGGGTGACTCCAAGCGCAGTGCCACCGAGGCCGCGCCGGCGACCAGCGTGCGCTCACCCGGCACCACCGTCATCGCTGTGAGGTGGTTGGGCAACTGCACGCCGGTTTGGGTGGTGATGAGGCCGGTCTGCGCCAGGTACAGCCGCTTGGCGCTGCGATCAAGGAGAACGACATTGCGCTTCGGGTCGGCCGGGTCTCGGTAGCCGAGCAACTCGAGCCGCACCAGGGTGCCGCCGATGGTGTCGAACGTGGCCTTCAGGACATCGGTGGTGAGAACCACTTGCTCGGCGGAGAGCGCCCCTGTCGAGGCGGCGGCCGCCGCAGCAATGGCCGCCCCGGCCGTACCCGTGGCACCGGGCACCTGCGTGGCCGGTTGCGGCACGCCAGCGGCTGCGGGGTTGCCAGTGGAGCCCGGAACGCCGCCCGGCCCGGCCGCGCCCGCTGGCGCCGCCGCCGTGCGTGTCGGCGAGCCGAACAGCGTCGGCTGCCCCGTGTGCCGATTCCACGCGTCAAACAGCAGCACAAGTGACATCGCGAACACGACCCACAACAGGGTACGACGGATATCGGTCATAGGGGATCGCCAGAGGGGTGAGAGGATGATCGGGAAGCCGGTTGCGGCGGCGTGCACAGCCGCGTGAACATCCCGGCCGCGCGGGCTTTCACGTTCTCAGGCACAGGGTCGAGACCGCCGTCGCACCAGGGTTGGCAACGCGCCAGCCGCCAGCACGCCAACGCACCCCCATGCAGCGCGCCGTGCCGCGCCAAGGCCGTCAGCGCATAGGCCGAGCATGTGGGTTCGAAGCGGCACGCTTGACCCAGCCAAGGTTTCAGCAGCCATCGATAACCCTGCACCAGGCCCATGAGGAGCAGGCGCGGCCACAGGCCGGGTTGCAAGAGCTTGTCCATGGGGCCGGGTGCACGCGGCAGCGCTGCGCCGCCTCAGGCGGGCCGTGCGCGGCTGCGCTGCCCGGTGGTGGTGGGCGCCGGCCCGTTCCGCTGTACCTGCTGCAGCAACTCTTCGAGCTCGAGACGGGTGGCCTCGACCAGGCGCTGCGATCGCGCGGAGATGAAGTCAGCGCCTGCAAACCCGCGCCGCAATCGCACCAGCCAAAGACCCCGAGGCAACTTGTCCGCGTGGCGCTCAAATGCACTGCGCACTTGTCGCTTGAGCAGGTTGCGCATCACTGCCCGACGCGCATGGCGTTTGGGAACCATCGCGCCGACCCAGACCGTATCGGGAAAGTTGTCCACAAGTTCCACTGAAGCCTCTAGCAACCCTGTGGATAAGTTGTCCCTCTCAACTCCCCGGACCTTTGCCGTCGGGCGATGCGGCCCGCGCGCCACGTGGTGCAGCGCGAAGTGAGCACTTCGAGACCAGGTCGGTGCGGCCATCAGGCTCTCGAAATCGGTCTTGTGGACGAGTCGTGCGGGCATGGAAAACGGGACGAGCGCGCGTCACAACCACCTCTCGCCCGGCGCATCCATGCGCCGCCGAGCGGCCTGGCCGCGCAGCAGGGTCAAGGCTTGGGCGCCGTCAGACGGCGAGGCGCTTGCGCCCCTTGGCGCGCCGTGCATTGATGACAGCGCGGCCTCCTCGGGTCTTCATGCGCACGAGGAAACCGTGGGTGCGGGCGCGCCGCGTCTTCGAGGGCTGGTAGGTACGTTTCATGGCTCGTGGACCCGGCGCTGACCGGGTTGTTCTCTGAATGGGGGTGGTCGACGATGCTTGCAGATTGTCGCTCGGCCGGCCAAGCGTCTGCCGAGACACAGGCCGGAGCGCATCTGAAGGGTCTGGCGGAATTGAAGACTCTGCCGCGTGAAAGCAACGAGGGGCCGCTTCCAACCGGCCTCTCGAGGCCGAAATGTGGCATCCGGGAAACCCTGGATTAGAGCAAAAAGCTCTTTTACGGTCAAACACTTGCACCAGAACCTGCGGTGATCCGCCGGGCTTGACGGCATCGACCGGACTGTGGATAACCACGGTCCGCCGAACTCGCAGGGTGGTTCAATCGGCGGCTCGCAAAAGAAGATGTCCACAGAGAGCCCAGAACAAATGAATTCGGATACCCCCCTCGTCCCCAGCCTCGCGCCTCAACTCGAGCCCCTCGTCCCCTCGGGCCTCGACAGCCACGCGATCCTCCGCCCCAACAGGGGTCACGATGACAACCACGACACCCCCAGCATGTGGCGACAAGGCTGCGCGATCCTTGCCACTGAACTGCCCGAGCAGCAGTTCAACACCTGGATCCGGCCGCTGACCTTGGTGCCGACTGGGTCCGCTTCAGACGTTCCGGGCGCCGGTGATGTGGTCGCGGTGCAGGTGCCCAACCGCTTCAAGCTCGACTGGATCCGCACCCAATACGCCGGGCGCATCGAGTCGGTGTTGAGCGAGCTCGCAGGCCGCCCGATGCGCCTCGAGTTTGCCCTCTCGCCACGCGCCGAAATGGCCCAGGAATCTGCCCCCCGCCCGCAACTCGGCGCGGCAGCGGTCCCCGTGGGTGCGGCCTTGCTTCGACGCGACCCGGCCACCACGGCCTACTCAGCGGCATCCACCTTGGCCTGGCCGCTGGCCGCCGAGCAGGCATCCCTCGGCCGGGCGAACGGTGGCAGCCGGCCGCTGCCGCCGGCGTCCACCTCCCACCGCCTGAACACCGCCCTCACGTTCGACACGCTGGTCGCAGGCCGTGCCAACCAGATGGCACGTACCGCGGCGCTGCACGTCGCCGGCGCCCCGGGCGAAACCTATAACCCCCTGTTCATCTACGGTGGCGTGGGCCTGGGCAAGACCCACCTCGTGCACGCCGTGGGCAACGCGCTGCTCAAAGACAAGCCCACCGCGCGCGTGCTTTACCTCAATGCCGAGCAGTTCATCAGCGACGTCGTCAGGAACTACCAGCGCAAGACCTTCGACGAGCTGAAGGCCAAGTACCACAGCCTCGATCTGCTGCTCATTGACGACGTGCAGTTCTTCGCCGGTAAAGACCGCACCCAAGAGGAGTTCTTCAACACCTTCGAGGCATTGCTGGCCAAACGCGGGCACATCATCATGACCTGCGACACCTACCCCAAGGGGCTGGTGGACATCGACGAGCGCCTCACCAGCCGCTTCGACAGCGGCCTCACGGTGGCCATCGAACCGCCCGAACTCGAGATGCGCGTGGCCATCCTCATTGCCAAGGCGCGTGCCGAAGGCTCGGAGATCCCCGAGGACGTGGCCTTTTTTGTCGCCAAGAACGTGCGCGCCAACGTACGCGAGCTCGAAGGCGCGCTGCGCAAGGTGCTGGCCTACAGCCGCTTCAGCCATAAAGACGTCACCATTGCCCTCGCACGCGACGCGCTGAAGGATCTGCTGTCGATCCAGAACCGCCAGATCTCGGTGGAAAACATCCAGAAGACCGTTGCCGACTACTACAAGATCAAGATCGCCGACATGTACAGCAAAAAGCGCCCAGCGAGCATCGCGCGGCCGCGGCAGATCGCGATGTATCTGGCCAAGGACATGACCAAGAAGAGCCTGCCTGAAATCGGTGAACTGTTCGGCGGACGCGACCACACCACCGTGCTGCACGCGGTGCGCAAGATCGCCGAGGAGCGCTTGCGCAATCCGGAGTTGAACCAACAACTGCACGTGATTGAACAGTCGATGAAGGCCTGACGAAGGGCGCAGCAGCCGTGGCCGCGCCGCACAAGCATCCCCGCGAAGACCGGCGCAACACCCGCAGAAAGCCTGTGGAGCGATTCAGAACAACTCCCCACCTGTCCACAGCATCTGTCCCGCCAGCCGCTCTGTCCACAAAACGACGCACCGGCGCAGGCCCCCCACCCACAGGCTTACCCCGTCGCTAAGGCCTTGAAAGAACAGGCCAAAATAGCGTTCTCCCCAGAAAGCCCTGCCCTCTACTACGGCTACTACCTTTAAAAAGAAGAGGAAGACATGATCGTTCTCAAAGCCACGCAGGCCAAGCTGCTCGACGCCTTGCAGTCGGTGGCCGGCATCGTGGAACGCCGGCACACCTTGCCCATCCTGGCCAACGTGCTGCTACGCAAGAGCGGCGACACGGTGGAGTTCACGACCAGCGATCTGGAGATCCAGGTGCGCACCACCGCCGAGCTCGGCGGCGACGCGGGCGAATTGCGCACCACGGTGGGCGCACGCAAGCTCATCGACATCCTGCGTGCCCTGCCCGCCGACCAGGGGGTCACGCTCACGAGTGCGGCCAACAAGCTCACCCTGCAAGGCGGCAAGAGCCGCTACACGCTGCAGACGCTGCCGGCCGACGACTTTCCGCTCGTCAACGAGAGCGTCGAATTCGGTCCCACCTTCGCCGTGCCGCAAAAAACGTTGCGCGACCTCATCAACCAGGTGCACTTTGCGATGGCGGTGCACGACATCCGCTACTACCTCAACGGCATCCTCTTCATCGCCGAGAGCAAGACGCTGACGCTCGTGGCCACCGACGGACACCGCCTCGCGCTCGCGCAATCCCCACTCGATGCCGTCGTGCCCACGCGCCAGGAGGTCATCCTGCCGCGCAAAACGGTGCTCGAATTGCAGCGCCTGCTGAGCGACAAGGACACACCCATCGAGATGCGCTTCGCCAACAACCAAGCCAAGTTCGCCTTCTCGGGCATGGAGTTCGTGACCAAGCTCGTCGAGGGCAAGTTCCCCGACTACAACCGCGTCATCCCGAAGAACCACAAGAACATCGTGGCACTCGGCCGCCTGCCGCTGCTCAACGCGTTGCAGCGCGCAGCCATCCTCACGAGCGAGAAGTTCAAGGGTGTGCGCATCAACGTCGAGCCCGGTGTGTTGCGCATCAGCAGCAACAACGCAGAGCAGGAAGAGGCCAAGGAAGAACTCGAGGTCGACTACAACGGCGACGCGATCGAGATCGGCTTCAACGTCACCTACCTCATCGACGCGTTGGCCAACATTCACCAGGACACGCTGCGGCTGGAACTGCAAGACAGCGCCGCCAGCGCCCTCTTCACCCTGCCCGACACCCCCGGCTTCAAGTACGTGGTGATGCCGATGCGGATCTGACCTGGCCAGGGCCAACGCCTAGCCCCCCACGAGCAGCGAGCGGGCCCTGGCCCGCTTCAGCGTTTCTAGAGGGCGACGTCAGAGCGCCAAACCGACGAAAAACACCAAGACGACAACACCCGAATGAGCGATCCGATCCCGAACCCACCCGTGCCCGAAGTGCCCCCCGGCGGCAGCGCCGCGTCCAACGCGGCGTCCAACGCCTACGGCGAAGGCAGCATCCAGATCCTCGAGGGCCTGGAAGCCGTGCGCAAGCGCCCGGGCATGTACATCGGCGACACCTCCGACGGCACCGGCCTGCACCACCTCGTCTTCGAGGTCGTCGACAACGCCATCGACGAGGCGCTCGCCGGCCACTGCGACGACATCACCGTCACCATCCACAGCGACAACAGCATCAGCTGCATCGACAACGGCCGCGGTATACCCACCGGCGTGAAGATGGACGACAAGCACGAGCCCAAGCGCAGCGCGGCCGAGATTGCCTTGACGGAACTGCACGCTGGCGGCAAGTTCAACCAGAACAGCTACAAGGTCTCAGGTGGCCTGCATGGCGTGGGCGTGAGCTGCGTCAACGCGCTCAGCAAGTGGTTGCGCCTCACTGTGCGCCGCGAGGGCAAGGTGCATCTGCTCGAATTCAGGCAAGGCTTCACGCAAGACCGCGTGATCGAGAAGCGCGACGGCTTCGAGACGAGCCCGATGAAGATCACCGGCGATACCGAACGCCGCGGCACCGAGGTGCACTTCCTGCCCGACGACGCCATCTTCAACAACATCGACTTCCACTACGACGTGCTGGCCAAGCGCCTGCGCGAGCTCTCGTTCCTCAACAACGGCGTCAAGATCCGCCTCGTCGACGAACGTTACGCCAAGGAAGACAACTTCGCCTTCGCCGGGGGTGTGAAGGGCTTCGTCGAGTTCATCAACCAGGGCAAGAAGATCCTGCACCCGACTGTCTTCCACGCCATCGGCGACAAGATGAGCGAGTTCAATACCAGCATCGGCGTCGAGGTGGCGATGCAGTGGAACGACGGCTACAACGAGAGCGTGCTCTGCTTCACCAACAACATTCCGCAGCGCGATGGTGGCACCCACCTCACCGGCCTGCGCGCGGCGATGACACGCGTCATCAACAAGTACATCGAAGAAAACAAGCTCGCCGAGAAGGCCAAGGTCGAAATCGCCGGCGACGACATGCGCGAGGGCCTGGCCTGCGTCATCAGCGTCAAGGTGCCCGAACCCAAGTTCAGCAGCCAGACCAAGGACAAGCTGGTCAGCAGCGAAGTGCGTGGCCCGGTGGAGGAGATCGTGGCCGGCAAGCTCAGCGAGTGGCTGCTCGAAAACCCCATCGACGCCAAGATCGTCTGCGGCAAGATCGTCGACGCCGCGCGCGCCCGCGAAGCCGCGCGCAAGGCGCGCGAGATGACGCGCCGCAAAGGTGTGCTCGACGGCCTCGGCCTGCCCGGCAAGCTTGCCGACTGCCAGGAGAAAGATGCCTCGCTTTGCGAGATCTACATCGTCGAGGGCGACAGCGCTGGCGGCAGCGCCAAGCAGGGCCGCGACCGCAAGTTCCAGGCGATCCTGCCGTTGCGCGGCAAGATCCTCAATGTCGAGAAGGCGCGCTACGAGAAGCTGTTGTCCAGCGACTCCATCGTCACGCTGATCACGGCGCTGGGCACCGGCATCGGCACCGGCGCCAGCAGCGACGACTTCAACATCGACAAGCTGCGCTACCACCGCATCATCATCATGACCGATGCCGACGTGGACGGTGCGCACATCCGCACCTTGCTGCTCACCTTCTTCTACCGCCAGATGCCGGTGCTGGTGGAGCGCGGCCACATCTATATCGCGCAGCCCCCGCTGTACAAGGTGAAGCACGGCAAGCACGAGCAGTACCTGAAAGACGGCCACGAGCTCGACGCCTTTCTGCTCAAGGTGGCGCTCGACGGCGCCGCGGTCCACCCCGATGGCAGCGCCCAGGCGGCCACTACCGCGCGCCCCACCATCGAAAGCAGCGCACTCGACAGCCTGGCGCGCAGCTATCTGATGGCCAACGCCGTGATCGAACGCCTGTCCAACTGGATGGATGGCGACGCACTGCGCGCCATCGGGGGTGGCCTCGCGCTCGACCTCGACACCCCGGCCGCTGCTGCTGCGAGTGCCTCCGCGATGCAAGCGGCGCTGACGGACGCCATCGTCAGCGCCGAGGTCGACCCACGCACCGAGAAGGCCTATCTGCGCATCAGCCGCCGTCACCACGGCAACGTCAAGAGCAGCGTCATCGGCCAAGACTTCGTGCACGGCGCCGACTACGCAACACTGGCCGTTGCCGGCCGCGCCTTCCAGGGCCTGCTCGGCACCGACGCCACGGTGAAGCGCGGCGAAGGCGAGAAACTGAAGGAACAGAAGGTCACCGACTTCCGCGCCGCGATGGCCTGGCTGATGCAGCAGGCCGAAGGCGCGGTGGCCCGCCAGCGCTACAAGGGCCTGGGCGAAATGAACCCCGAGCAGCTCTGGGAGACCACCATGGACCCCACCGTGCGGCGCCTGCTGCGCGTGCAGATCGAAGACGCCATCGAAGCCGACAAGGTGTTCATGATGCTGATGGGCGACGAGGTCGAGCCGCGGCGCGACTTCATCGAGAGCAATGCGTTGAGGGCGGCGAACATCGACGTATAGACGCCGGCCCTGTCGCTGGGCGCCAAAGCAGCCGGCTCCGCCTCACGCCACCGCTTCGGTCGCCATCAGCAGCTCTGGCACCTGCTGGGCGCGCAGTGGGCGCGAGAGCAGGTAGCCCTGCCCTTCCTGGACGCCCAGGCGGCGCAGCAGGTCCAGTTGATCACCGGTCTCGATGCCCTCGGCAATCACCTTGCGGCCGAGCGACCGCGCCAGCATGACCACGGCGCGCACGATTTCCACGTTCTGCGGCTTTTCGTGCAGCGCCATCACGAACGAGCGGTCGATTTTGAGGCTGTCGATGGGCAGGCTGCTCAGGTAGGCCAGGGACGAGAAGCCGGTGCCGAAATCATCGATCGAGAACTGCACCTCAGCGGCGCGCAGCAGCGCCATGGTGCGCAGTGCGACATCCAGCCGGCCCATCAGCGTGGTCTCGGTGATCTCCAATGTCAACGAGTTCGGCGTCGCATGGTGGCGCTGCAGCACCTCCTTGACGTGGTTGACCAGGCTCATGCGGGCCAGATCGCGGCCCGAGATGTTGACGTGCATGGTCAGGTGCTGGGTGTCGGGTAGGGCTTTCTTCCAGCGCGCCAGCTGGGCCATCGCGGCTTCGATGATCCAGTCGGTGAGAACCTCGATATGGCCGGACTCCTCCGCCATGGCGATGAAGACCGCCGGGCTGACCGGGCCGCGCTGCGGGTGCACCCAGCGCGCCAGGGCCTCGAAGCCATTCAAGCGGTAGGGCTCGAGCTGGTAGATCGGCTGGTAGTGCACGCTCAGCTCCCCGTCGCCGATGGCCTGGCGCAGGTCGGCTTCGAGTGCCATCTTGTCGGCGACCCTCTCGTGCATGGACCTGTCAAACAACACCACACGCCGGCCGCCCTCCGCTTTGGCTTCGTACATCGCGAGGTCGGCGTCGCGCAGGATCTCTTCCACCGTGCGGCAACCCAGGTCGCTCAAAGTGATGCCCACGCTGGCGCCAGGCAGAACTTCGGTACCGGCGATGCGCGTGGGCCGGCTGAGCTCGTCGAGCACCTGGTCGGCCAGACGCATCCCGGCCTGCGCGTCCGGCAGCGCCACCGCCAGCACGGCGAACTCATCGCCGCCCAGCCTTGCCACGAGGTCACCCGGGCGCGCACAACCGCGCAGCCGTGCGGCCACCTCGCGCAGCAGTTGATTGCCGGCCGCGTGGCCCAGGCTGTCGTTGACCTGCTTGAAGCGGTCGAGGTCGAGGTACAGCACCGCGAAGCACCTGCGGGCGTCCAGCCGCGTCTCCTCGACGGCTGCCGCCAGCCGTTCGTGAAAGCAGTGGCGGTTGGCGATGTCGGTGAGCCCATCGTGATGGGCCAGGTGCTGAAGACGACTCTCCGCCACATGGCGCGCGGTGATGTCGTGAAACTGGTAGATGAGGCAATGGCCGCTGCCGCTCGGGTCCTCGTACTGGCTGCAGTGCACCTCGACCCAGATGTCGTCGCCCGTCGACCGCGTGATCTGTATCGCCATCGAGAAGGCGTCGTCGGCGGATGCCAGTGCAGCGGCGGCGCGGCGGCACGACAGTTGCGCTTCGGCGCCGTCCAGCAGCGTCTCGAAAGGTTGGTCGATCAGGCCGCCGGGCTCGAGCCGCAGCAGCTCGCAGAAGGGCTCGTTGGCTTGCAGGATGCAGCCGTCGGGCTTGACGATGACCATGCCGATCGCGGCGTGGCTGAAGGCCGCCGAAAAGCGCTGCTGGTTCAACTCGGCTTCGCGCCTGGCGCCGGTCACCCTGGCTTCGTGGTGCAGGCGCTCGGCTTCCTGCCGCTGCAGCGCCACCCGCAGCAAGAACAGGATCACCAGCGCAGACAGCCCCGAAACCAGCAGCACCGGCTGACCAAAGCGTTGTGCGTTCAGGTGCACCAGACCGGCGATCAGGGCCGACGCCAGACAAACGGCTGCCATCCAGGCAGAGTCGGCAAGCCACCGCCACGGCGCCACCGGCTCGTGCCGCTTGAGCGCGATCATGGCCATCAGCGGCATCGTGGTCAGCACGAAAAGCAGCAGAGCCACCAGGGGCAGCGCAGCCATCGTCACCAGCACCGGTTCCAGCCCGAACGCCGACAAGAACGCCTTGGCCTGCTCGAAAGCCCAGCCACACGAGGCCATGGCGGCCATGGCCGCGGCCGGGGTCGACGCGCGACTGCTCAAGCGACTGGAGTTGCGTAGCGCGCCGACCAGGCCGTCGATCCCGGCTGCCAACACGGCTGCGGCCGGCCCGAGCGCGGCCAGCACGCCGAAGACAAAAACGTCGGATACGGTCAGCGAGTAGGACGTCCGCGGCAGCTTCAGCGAAAGTGCCGAGGCCAGCATCACGAGCCCCAGCGCCAATGCCAGCGGCGCAACGGCAGCGCCTGGCTGCGCAGCGAATTGCCAAAGCGCCCACCCCAGCGCTGCCGCGCCGGCGCCGGTGATGGAAAGCCAGGCCGCGCGCGCTGGCGGCGGATAGTCGAACAGGTGGCGGCGCACGAAGTTCCGCCAGGGATTGCTGGCGGGTGACATGGCGGGGGATGAGAGTTCGGGCGTCATGCGGGCACCTGGTCACAGGCGCCGGCTTACCCCGTCTTGGGCACCCCATCGGCCGCACGTGTGCTGCCCCCTGTACATCGGCAGCGCGGCGCTTCGGCTTGAGCGTGGCGTGTAGGGCGGCGTGAAGCGCGGCGTGAACCGCGGCCGTCCAAAGGGTCCGACGCAGGGCCTACCGACAGCCCGAAACGGCGCGCGAGCGGCACCGGATGCGGCCACTCGGCCAGGAAAGCCCGGCTGCGGCAGTTCGCGCACCTGCAGCGGCAGCGGTCGTTCAGTGGAGCGCGTTGGCCGACGCGAACAAAGGCGTGCCGGCTGCGGCGACCGCCGTGTCCCGCGTGCGCGCCAGCAGCGCTTCGATGGCCGGTGCGGCCAGTGGACGCGACATGTGGTAACCCTGGCCACCATGGCAGCCCATGTCGCGCAACTGCGTGTACTGCGCTTCGGTCTCGATGCCTTCGGCCACCACGCGCTTGTGCAGCGCCTGTCCGAGCTTGACCACTGCGCGCACCACCGCCGCTTCGTTGGAGCCAGAGCGCATGCCGTGGATGAACGAGCGGTCGATCTTCAAGCTGTCGACGGGCAGGCTCGACAGGTGCGCCAGCGACGAATAGCCGGTGCCGAAATCGTCCACGCTCAGGCTGACGCCGAGGGTGCGCAGGTCCTCCAGCAGCGGCAGCGCCGTCTTCAGCTGGTCCATCAGGATGTTCTCGGTCAGCTCGACGATCAGGTGCTGCGGCTCCAGCCGCGCCGCCACCAGGGCGCGGGTCACGCGTGCCACCAGGCCACTGTGCGCAAGGTCCTTGCCCGACACATTGATGTTCATCGTCAGGTCGGCAAAGCCGGGGTCCGACAGCTGCCATTGCTTCAAGTCCCTGCAGGCGGTGCGCAGCACGAAATCGGTGAGCTGCACGATCAAGCCGGTCTCCTCGGCGATCGGGATGAACATGTCAGGGCCGATCGGGCCCAGCTCGGGGTGCG
Organism: Burkholderiales bacterium; assembly: GCA_031401195.1. Taxonomy (GTDB): domain Bacteria; phylum Pseudomonadota; class Gammaproteobacteria; order Burkholderiales; family Burkholderiaceae_C; genus Rubrivivax. Next base: position 3,479 of record JANNRI010000076.1, on the reverse strand, counting down.
TCCAGCGCGCGAGGGCTTCCAAGCCGATCAGCCGCGCACTGCGCAACTCGTACAGCGGTTGGTAGACCAGCGAGAGCTGACCTTCGTCGAGGGCCCGCCGCAGGTCAGCCTCCAGCTGCACACGGCGGGTCACTTCAGTGTGCAGCGCCGCGTCGAACAGCGCGTAGCGGTCCCTGCCGGCGGCCTTGGCGCGGTACATCGCGATGTCGGCGTCGCGCAGAGCGTCTTCCGCCCGCTCGTAGCCGATGACGCTGGTGGTGATGCCGATGCTGGCGCTGGAAATCAACGCCGAGCCGGCCACCACCAGGGGCTGGCGCAGCTTCATGAGCAGGCGCTCGGCCATCGTGATGACGCCGGCCTCGTGTTCGACGCGCTGCAGCAGCACCGCGAACTCGTCGCCACCCAGGCGTGCCACCACGTCGCCCGGGCGCACGGTGTCGCGCAGACGCTGCGCCACGCCGGCGAGGAACTCGTCGCCAGCGGCGTGGCCCAGGCTGTCGTTGATGAGCTTGAAGCGGTCGAAGTCGATGAACATCACCGCAAAGCCCTGCCGGTGGTCGGCGCGCGCTGACTCCACCGCCTGCGCCAGCAGGTCGCCGAAGCGGCGCCGATTGGGCAGCCCGGTGAGGCTGTCGTGGAACGCGATGTGGTGCAGCCCGGCTTCAGCGCGGCGCCGGGCCGTGACATCATGCGCCTGCAGGATCAGGCAGGGCGCGGTTGAACCGGGCTCGGTGAACATGCTGCCGTGCAAGGACACCCAGACCTCGGCCTGGCCGGCGTCGAGGCAGCGCAGCTCGACCATGAAGTCCTCGAAGCCCGGCATGTCGACCCGTGCCAGCTGTGCCTGCAGCGCTTCGCGATCGGCTTCGATGACGAAGTTGCGAAAGGCGCGGGCTAGCAGATGCGAGTCGTCGACCCCCAGCAGCTCGCGCAACGCGTCGTTGGCCTGCAGGATGCGCCCGTCGAAGGTCAGCAGCGCCATGCCGATCGAGGCATGGGTGAAGGCGCTGTGGAAGCGCCGTTCGCTGTCCTGCAGCTGCTTCAGATGCAATGCGGTGACCTCGGCCTCGCGCGCGGCGGCGCGGGCGGCGACCTCGGCCGCGCGCGCGGTGGCTTCTTCGGCGGCCAGGCGCATTGCTTCGTTGGCCTCCTGCTGCCGGTTGTGGTAGTGCAGCGTGGCCAGCAGCATGGCCATGATCGGCACCACCGCCGCCACGACGCCGAATCCGGTCTGCTGATAGGTGACGAACAGCAGCGCCGCAAGCGCGCCGCTGCCGGCAAAGGCGATGCCGACCCAGCCGAACACGCCCAGGATGTCGGCGACCTGCGGTCGCTCGCCGCGCTTGAGCCGCAGGACGGTCGACACCAGCATGCTGTTGGCGCTGAAGTACAGCAGCGAGAACAGCATCGCTGCGACCACCGTCAGCCCCGCGTTGGTCATGCCGCGGTTCTGCAGCGATTGCAGCATCGCATGCAGCAGCGAGCCGCAGCAGAACATCGCCAGCGCCGACAGCGCCGGGCTGGCGATGCGGCTGGTCCAGCGCTTGGAGCTGCGCATCGAGCCGACCATCGCCTCGCAGCCGGCGGCGAGCGTCGCCGCCGCTGGGCCGTGCATCAGCAGCAGCAAGTAGATGAATACCTCGCCGGCCGCGAACGAGCTCTTCGAGCGCCCGACGCGAACCGGGAAGAGCCCGGCGACCATCGCGATCGCCATGCCGGCCAGCACCTGCGCCAACGCCGCCAGGGGCAGCATCGCCACGCTGGCGGCCGAATGCACGACCGCAGCCAGGCCGAGCAGCACTACCGTCCACCAGTACGCCGTGGTCTTGCGGTTGTAGTCCGGCATCAGCGACCCGTGCAACCAGACCCAGGGCGGAGCCAGGCGTGCGGGGGCCTCGGGGGGCATCGGTGCGGGCTTCATGGGTGCTCAGCGGTTTTCGGCAGAGCCCCGCGCCGCTTGAGCGGCGGCGCGAGGCCCGGCCTCGATGCCGGTGCTGCGATCAGGGCTCGCCGAGCAGGCTGGTGTCGTTCTGCGTGCCGCCGACCTGGCCGCTCTCGCTGAGGATGATGCCCTCGCTGAGGACGATGCCCTCGCTGAGGACGATGCCTTCGCTTAGGACGATGCCTTCGCTGAGGATGATGCCTTCGCTCAGGATGATGCCGTTGACCAGCACGACGCCGCTGCCGCTGGCCAGCCAGCCGGCCATCGTGGCGGTCGGCAGGAAGCTGCCGGTCTTGCCGTTTTTCGAGCTGATGCCGGCCATCGAGCTGGCGTTGATCACACCCGCTGTCAACAGCGACTGGTTCGGCGCCGACACTTCCACCACCGACCTGACGAAGGTGTTGGCCGGCACGCCGGTGGCAGCCGGCCAGTAGCTCACCGTGCTGCGGGACACCTTCGCGCCGCCCCAGACGATGCGCGGGTCCCAAAGTGGCTGGTGCTGCGTGAACAGCGCCGTGCCGCTGACGATCTGGCGGCCACCGGCGATGACGACGCGGCTCCAGGTGAAAGTCTGGCCGTTCAGGGTCGAGCTCGGCGCCGGCATGGTCTTGCCCGCGGCCAGCAGGTTGGCACCCGAGACGAGCGTGCCGGCGGTGATGGCGCTGCCGATGTCGGTGCGCAGCACCATCGCCAGCTTGACGGCGCCGTCGACGTTGAGCAGGCCCGCGCCCTGCTGCAGCAGGCTGGCGCCGGCGATCGGCTGCGCCGTGTACTGCAGGATGGCCTTGATCAGCGGCGGCGTCAGGCCCGGGTTGGCCTGCAGCATCAGCGCCACCGTGCCGGCCACGGCCGGGGCGGCGATCGAGGTGCCGCTGAGGTTCATCAGCGCGACCTTGCCCTTCTGGCCGCTGCCGCCGTAAGGCGTGGACAGCACGCCGTAGGTCTTGGCCAGGTAGTTCCACGAACCACCCGCACCGGCCTTGTCGGTGGCCACCGCGCCGATGACCTTGTTGCCATGCGCCACCAGGTCGGGCTTGAGCAGGTTGTCGACGCGGCGCACGCCGCCGGCGTCGATGTACGAGCTGCGCGTCGGGCCGCGTGAGCTGAAGCCGTTGATGACGTCATCGGCGCGCGCCGCGCTGCCCTTGTCATTGGCCGAACCGACGGTGATGACGCTCGGGTCGTTGCCGGGTGAGCTGATGGTGCCGAAGCGCTCAGTGCCGCTGGCGTTCTGGCCGAAGTTGCCGGCTGCCACCACCACCGTGATGCCGGCGGCTGCCGCGCTTCGCACGGCGCGGCACAACGGGTCGGTCAGGTAGGACTCGGTCGAGTCGGCCGCCAGGCTCAGGTTCATGACGCGGATGTTGTATTCCTTGGCGTGGTACAGCACCCAGTCGATCGCTGCCAGCACGTCGCTGAGCTGGCCGACGCCGTTGGCGTCGAGCACCACCTCGGCCACCACATAGGGTGCGTATTGGCGCAGCTCCACATTGTCGAACTTGCGGATGACCTCGTAGTCGGGTTCTTCGATCGCGTG
>JANNRI010000075.1:0-13663 GCA_031401195.1 Burkholderiales bacterium | reverse complement strand
CCTGAGCAATCAACGGGGCAACGCGATCCTGGTGGCGTCGAGCATCTACGAGGCGTGCAAATACTTCGAGCTGTTGCAGAAGACCGTGTTCAAAGGTAAGTGCGCAGTGGTTACGTCGTACAACCCGCACGCCCAGGACGTGACGCTGGAAGAAACCGGCGCCAATACGCAGACCGACAAGCAGTTTCTCTACGACACGTACACTGCGCTGCTACAGAGCGTGGACGCCCAGTCGGGCAAGTCGAAGACCGAGACCTACGAGGACAACGCCAAGAAGCTGTTCAAGGAACAGCCCGCCAACATGAAGCTGCTGGTGGTGGTGGACAAGCTGCTCACCGGCTTCGACGCGCCGAGCTGCACCTACCTCTACATCGACAAGAGCATGCAGGACCACGGCCTGTTCCAGGCCATCTGCCGCGTCAACCGGCTGGACGGCGACGACAAGACCGTCGGCACCATCGTCGACTACAAGGACCTGTTCAAGAAGCTGGTCAACGACAAGGGCACCGGCGCGCTGCAGGTGTACTCGTCGGAGCTGGACCGCGGCGCGCCTGGCGTCAGCCCCGATGTCCTGATGCAGGACCGTCTGGCAAAGGGCCGCGAACGGCTGGACAACGCCGTCGAAGCCATGGCGCTGATCTGCGAGCCGGTGCAGCCGCCCAAGGGCGAGCTGGAGCACATCCACTACTTCTGCGGCAACGTCGAGATGCCGGCCGAGCTGGCCGAGCATGAGCCGCAGCGGGTGGCGCTGTATACCGCGACCGTGTCGTTGGTGCGGGCCTATGCCGCCATCGCCGACGACCTGGAGGCCGCGAAGTACAGCGCGGAGGACATCGCCCGCATCAAGAAGGATGTTCAGCGCTTTCTGGACCTGCGCGAGATCATCCGCAAGGCCAGTGGCGAGACGATCGACCTCAAGGCGTATGAGGCCGACATGCGGCACCTCATCGACACCTACATCGAGGCCGACGAGCCGCGGCAGATCTCGGCGTTTGGCGACATGCCGCTGCTGGAGCTGATCGTGAAGGCGGGCATTGCCGGTGCGGTGGACAGTCTGCCCCCTGGCATCAAGGCCAACAAGGACGCCGTGGCCGAGACGATCGCCAACAACGTGCGCAGCAGGATCTTGCAGGAGCACCTGAACAACCCGGCCTTCTACGACAGGATGTCGAAGTTGCTGGCAGAGATTCTTGCTGGCCTGAACGCGAAGCGGCTCGATTACGAGGCGTACCTGCAGCGCATTGCCGACTTGGCCAGGCAGGTGCAGAGTGGGCAGGATGACAACACTCCTGCGGCGCTGAAGGCTAAGCCGTGGTTGCGTGCGGTGTACGACAACCTTCAAGTGCCTGGCGCACCGGCGCCGTGGCTCGTAGTACAGGAGCCGACCGCAAAGCGCCCGGCCGCAGAGGATCCAAGACTCGCGCTGGCCTTGGCCATCGACGAGACCGTGCGACGGGTGCGACCCGACGACTGGCGCGGGCATCAGGCGCGCGAGAACGAGATCAAGCGCGCCTTGTGGCCGCTGCTTCGTAGCGATGCCCAGGAAGTCGAGCGCGTCTTCCTCATCATCAAGGCGCAGCGAGAGTACTGATGGCCACGCAGATCGAGCTGGGAGGCATCGTTCTGGATGTCGTCAAGAAGGACATCAAGAACGTCCATCTGAGCGTGTATCCGCCCACCGGACGGGTGCGGTTGGCGGCTCCCGCGAGGATGAAGCTGGACACCATCCGGCTGTTTGCGATCTCGAAGCTCGGGTGGATCAGGCAGCAGCAGAAGAAGCTGCGCGAGCAGGAGCGCGAGACCCCGCGCGAGTACGTCGGGCGCGAGAGTCACTACGTGTGGGGAGCTCGCTGCCTCCTCGTCGTGGTCGAAAGGGATGCGGCCCCGTCGGTGCAGTTGCGACTGCGGCGACTGACCCTGACCGTGCGGCCGGGGACGGACGCTGCGCGCCGCCGGGAAATCCTGGAGGCGTGGTACCGGGAGAGGCTCCGCGCCGAGGCCGAGCCGCTGGCTGCGAAGTGGCAGCGCCAGCTCGGCGTGCACATGAACGGCTTGTTCGTGCAGCGCATGAGAACCCGCTGGGGAAGCTGCAATCCTGCCGCCCGCACCATCCGCCTCAATGCCGACTTGGCGAAGAAGCCGCCCGAGTGCCTGGAGTACATCGTCGTGCATGAACTGGTGCACATGCTCGAGCCGACGCACAACGCGCGATTCGTCGCACTCCTGGATCGGTTCCTCCCGGGGTGGCCTGATCGCCGAGAGCTGCTGAACCGACTGCCAGTGCGGCACGAGGACTGGAGCTACTGAGCCGTGGGCGCTGCGGAGGTCAACGGATGAAAGCCGAAGCCGGCGCGCGGACCAGGGCGAAGATCGCTCTCAAGCAGTTCTATGGGCACCCGACTGGCGAGTTCGCGCTCACGCGGGTCGGCCGACAGCTCGAAGGGTTTGTGGGCCACCAGTTTCAGGCCATAGCGCGCGATGCTGGCCCGCGCGGTCGCGGCACGCGCCGCATCGTCGGCACCAGGGCCGGTGAGCAGCAGCACCTTGGCCCAGCGCCTTGCCACCAGCGCCTGGGCCAGCGCGTCGCTGCGCATGCGCTTGCTCAAGGACAGGTGAAACAGGTTGCGGCGGCAGCCGGCCTGGCGCAGTGTGTCGGCCGCGCTGCCCACGTTCAACACTGGCAGCTTGCTGGCGTCGGCCACTGCCAGCGTCCAGGGCGCGGGCAGGTCCGACAGCAGGGCCGCAGCACCGCTCATTTCGGCCTTGACGGCGGCGGCCTTGGCCGCCGCCACGTCGGCCGCCTCGAGCACCTCGAGTTCCAGCTTCGCGCCTGCAGTATCCAGTTCCAGCCGGTTTTCAGCCAGTGCCACACGCAGCGCATCGGCCACCGGCCCGCTGGGGTGGCCGATCGCAGCACGCTCTAGCCGCGACCGCGTCAGGCGCGGGTCGTCGGCTTGCACGAGCAGCGTCAACCTGAAACTGGCCGCTGTGGCTAATGTGGCCGACAGTGCCGCAGCCGCCGTCAGCACCAGCGCAGTCGCCGCAGTGCGCGCCGCGGCCTTCCTCTCCCGGGCATAGTCAATCCACCACCACCACGCTGTGCGGCACATGCCCGACTTTCACGGTCTTGCTGGCCTTGGCGGTGGCCACGTCGACGATGCTCACGTCATCCGACAGGCCGTTCACCACCAGCAGTGTCCTTTCGCTATTGTCGAGACCCACGCCCCAGGTGCGCTTGCCCACCAGCACCAGATCGGTGGTCTTGCGCGAGGCCACGTCAACAAAGGCCACGTGGCTGGCGCGCCTCAGGCCCACGAAGGCGTGCCTGCCGTCGCGGCTGAAGACCAGGCCTACCGGTGTGATGTCGGCCGCGCGTGCGCCCTTGACGGTGAAGGCGACGGTGTCGACGACAGCCAACGTCTTCACGTCGATGACGCTGACGCTGCAGTTCCAAGATACCGCCTCACCCGACCGGCCGATGCCGTACGCCATCAAAGTGTGTGAGACCTTCCCGGTCCAGGAACTCCAGCACTTGCACCGTCAGATTGCGGCCGATGCCGGTGCGGTCGCGGTAGCTGGCGGCGTCGTAGCTGCCGCTGGGGCTGTCGGCGGCGAGCGCGCGAGCCTGGGCCAGCAACTCGGCCACTGCCTCGGGTGGATACCAGCGGTTGGGCGCCACACGCACCAGCAGGCCCTGGCGCGCCATGCGGCCAAGAAACTCCAACAGCGATGGCAGGGCCGTGCCCAGCGACGTGGCGAGCTCACCCACGATGGGCGGGCGCAGGCCCCCCGCGTGCAGCAAGGCGTACACCTGGGTCAGCAAGTGCTTGTCGTCGTGCGTCAGCACGGCCCGGTGGGTAGGCAGCCGGTGGCGCAGGCCTGCACGAACCACGCGCCCATGGGCCACGAGGTCGGCCATGGCGGCCCGTTGCAGCAGGCGGCTTGTGCGGCCTATGCGGCCTATGCAGCCTGTGCGGCCGTTGACGGCCCCGTCTCCCGCGTCAGCGCCCAGTGCGGCCAGGCTCGTGCGTAGCTCGGAGTCGTCAACGCCCAGGCTGCCGGGCTGGGCGGCATGCCCATGGGCCAGCGCCGCCAGCAGCCGGTCTTGCAGGCCCAACCAATGGGCGGGCAGCACAGCCAGCGGGCCGGCCTCGCCCGGCACCTGTTGCATCGGCAGGCTTGCCAGTGCAGCGGCCATGTCGTCGGGCCGCAGATTGCGCGCGCGGGCGAACTGCGACAGGTCGACGCCATCGGGTGACACGACCAGCAGGGCCGCCAGGGCGGCAACGGGCCGCGGCATGGCCAGGGCGGCCAGCTGGGCCAGGCGCGCGGGCCGGGACCGGCCACGCACCGGGCCGAAGGGGTCGATCACCCAGCCACCTGCCACGCTGCGGTTGGCGGCTGCATCGCGCAAAACGAAACGGTCGCCCCAGGTGGCGGCCACCGGGCGGTCCAGCACAAGCTGCGCCAAGCCGGTGGTGCCTGGCGACAGCTTGGCCCCGTCCAGCACCGCGAGCCGGGCGTTGAGCACCGCGGCGCCCAGGTGCAGTTGCCAGAGCGTGTGGGCGTTGAGCGGCTTGGCCTCGCTGGCGAGTACCTGCAGGCGCACGTCCAGTCGCGTGGTGGGCGCGTGCGCCTCGGTGGCCAGCACCCAGTCACCGCGCTGTGGTTCGGCACGCTTCAGCGCCGGGCCGGCCAGGTTCAATGCGCAGCGCTGGCCGGCGCAGGCACTGTCGGCCACCTGGTGCTGGGCCTGCAGGCCACGCACTCGCGCCGGCGTGCCGGCGGGCGACACCTGCACCGCATCGCCCACATGCACACTGCCGGACAACACCGTGCCGGTGACCACCCGTCCCGCGCCAGCGATCGTGAAGCTGCGGTCGATGGCCAGGCGGAAGTGGCCGGCACCACTACGCGCTGGTCTGGCCCGGGCGGCTGCGGCCAGATGCCGTCGCAGCGCCGGCAGCCCGATGCCTTGCGGCGTGGCCACGGGCAGCACCGCCGCTCCGGCATAGGGCCCGTCGGCAAGCAGACGGGCCACCTCGTCCCGCGCGGCGGCCAGCCGCTCGGGCATCACGCGGTCGATCTTGGTCAGCACCACTGCCAGTTGCGGCACGCCCAGCAGCCCCAGGATGGCCAGGTGCTCGCGGGTCTGCGGCATCGGCCCGTCGTCGGCGGCCACCACCAGCAGCGCCAGGTCGATGGCGGCCACGCCGGCCAGCATGTTGTCCACGAAACGCTCATGGCCCGGCACGTCGATGAAGCCCACCACCTCGGCAGCGGCCTCATCGCCCAGGCGAGCGTGAGCGAAGCCCAGGTCGATGCTCATGCCCCGGCGCTTTTCCTCGGCAAGGCGGTCGGTGTCGATGCCGGTGAGGGCCCGAACCAGGCTGGTCTTGCCATGGTCCACATGGCCGGCGGTGGCGATGATCATGCGCGCGCGGTGGCCTCAGGGCCGCCGCCGGGCGCGGGCAGGCTCAAGCGGTGGCGGGTACCGCCAGCAGGCGCTGCACGATGCAGGGCAGCGCGGCGTCGGCCAAGGCGCGCATCTCGTCGTCGCTGCGGTCCTGGATGGGATGCGCGACAAACACCATCGCCGGCTCGAAGCCCAGCGTCTTGGCCTGCGCGGCCGCTGCCTGAACAAATTCACTGGACGCAACGCCCACCCCCGGAAGCCCTCGCGACTCCAGGTCCGCAATGTCATGCATACAGCACGACGTGCAGGACCCTCAGTCGGCCAGGCCTTCGATGACGAGTTGGTTCTCGGCTGCGATCTGCTGACGCAGCGCGGTGGGTGCAGGCCGCGTGAAGGTGGGCTTGCGGTAACGGTTGACGGTGATGCCTTGTGCGGCCAGCAGCTCGGCCAGGCGATCCAGGAACACGTTGCCGCGTGCCTTGGAAATGTCGAGCAGCGCCACCGCCAAGCCGGCCAGCGCCGGTGGTCGGGCGGCCCGCGCCCGCGCCACGGGCGATCGCTCCGAGGTGGGGTCGAGCAGGGTCAAGGTTGTCATGCGGTGATCTCCTTGGTGACAGGAATCGAGCCCACCGGGCCCGAGGCGGCCCAGCCGGCGATGATGGCCGAGAACAGGCCGGCGCCACCGCCGGCCCGCACGATCAGCAGGCCGCCGGGGCGGAACTTGGGTACCGGCTTGCCCGCCAGGCTGACCGGCACCCCTTCGGCAATGCCGCCTGCGCCGACGACCATTTCGTCGCCCGGCAGCAGCAGAAGTTGGGTCAGCTCGGCCAGCAGGCGGGCCTTGGTCCAGCCGGCCTCGATGAACACCCGGCCATGGTCGGGCGAGACCACGAGCACCGCATCGCCGGCCAGCGCCAGCTTGGGGTGGTCGACCGCGCGCAGACACAGCGCAAAGCTGCGGGCCAACGATTCGGGTGTGCGCGATTTCTGATCGACCACACCCTGCACGCCTTCGCCGGCAAACAGGGTGACGGTGGACGCGCCGGGGGCGTAGCCACGTTGCACATGCAGCGGCTCCCAGGCGGGATGCTCGGCTTCGGCAAAGCAGAACGTGTACTTGCCGGGTGTGCCCAGCGTGGCACGGTCCACTTCGCCCGGGCGGCCGCCGCCCACGTTGCGTATGACCAGCTGCAGCGCGCGGCCGATGCCGGCATTGGCGCGGTGCCCCTGGCCCAGCGCGTTGACGCCGGAGTTCACACCCACGGCGCGCGCCATCGGCCCGTTCACGATCACCAGCGGGCCCGCAAACATGGTGGTGCACAGGATGCCGTGCATGCCGAACTCATCGATCAGTGCCGCTTCCACCGCCGCCAACACCACCGGCAAGTACTCGGGCTTGCAGCCGGCCATCACCGCGTTGATGGCCACCTTCTCCACCGTGCACGGCGCCAGGTCGGGCGGCACCATGCCGAGCACCTCGTCGGGCCGGCGCGTGGTGCCGGCCAGCATGCGCAGCACGCGCTCGGGCGTGGGCGGCACCACCGGCAGGCCATCGGTCCAGCCGCGGTCGAAGCAGGCCTCCATCGGGTCTTCGGCCTCGCCCAGCGGCACCTTGCGCGCTGTGAGGCCCGTGTGGCCGAAGCGAAGTTGCAGTGCCTCGGCGATGCCGGGCTCCAGGGTCTTGGAGCCGCAGCCCGGCCGCAACTCGGGCAAGCTGTCGCCCAGGGTGGGCAGGCCGGTGATGGCGCGCCAATCACCGCGGTGCCAGCCGTGCGTGCGCGCCAGCTCCCGGCCGCCGGCCACGCGGATCAGCGTCGGCACAAACTCGATGCGGAGGCGGAAAGAGTGTTCCAGGCTGTTGTCCAGCACCTGGCCGGGCAGGCCGGCGGCGTAGGCGGCATCGTCCTGCACATACACGGTGAGCGGCGTGGCACTCTGGGCCAGCTCGCGCAGCAGCGGCTCGACCAGGGTGCAGGTGGGGCACTCGGCCTTGGCCACCACGATCAGGCCATCGGGCAGGGGCATCGTTGGAGTCTCGGTGGCGGGGTTGGCTGACTATGGCTGAGGTGACAGCGGGGGCTTGAAGAGTTCGCGCGTGTCGATCCACGTCACGCGGCCCGTGAGCCGCTTGACCTCGCCAAACATGTGGCCCGTACCGCCTGGGCCGTCGCCACCGCCGCCGTTCCACAACGTCGTGAAGCGCACCTTCTGCACGCCGGCGACGAGCGCGCTGTACAGCAGCCAGAGGTTGCAACGCTCGAAAGCGTCGATGCCAGCGGGCAACTCGCCCAGTTCGTCCGGCATCACGCGCAACGTGGTTTCAGGCGCGCCTAGCGCCGCGTAGAAGCGCTCGCACCAGTGCGGGCCGTCGGAGGAAGGCAGTACCGAACGATCGACGAACTCGGGCTGCGCAAACGGCAGCAGCACGCGGCAACGAACACCACGCGCCTGACACGCCTCGAGGAACAGCAGGTCGCCGCCGGCCGCGGCCTGGCACAGCGCCAGGTCTTGCGGCCCGGCCCCCAGCTTGTCCAATTCGGCCGCGATGGCCTGCGCTGCAACGGGCACCGCGGCGGCAGGGAAGCGCGGCGTCGCGCGGGTCGGGCTGTCGACCATGTGGCCGCTGAACAGCAGCACGTGGCGCGGTTGCCAGTCGGTCTCGGGTTGCGGCATGCGGGCCAGCATGCGATCGAAGACCGCGAGTCCGGCGGACACCGTCTCGGGGCGGAAGCCCAGGTTTTGCAGCAGCAGCAGCTGCTCGCGGCAGGACTTGAGCGAGAACCAGTCCACACCCGGCACCGCCACCGCGGCCTTGTAGGCGCTCGTGACCTCGGCCGGCGTGCCGACCAGCACCGCCAGGTCGCCCAGCGTCGCGGCCGCCCAGTAGCGCTGGCGCTCATCGTCCTCGTTCCCTGCGGCGAAGCGCACGGCCCCGGCCATGATGTCGCGGGCCTGCGGCTCGCCCTGCGTCAGCCCGATGTGCGCGCCCAGGTGCATCAGCGTCAGCGCGTTGATGCCGGAGTAGTAGTGCCCGGGGTCGGCACGGTAAGCGCGTTCGTAGCTGGCGATCGCCGCTTTCAGCAGCGCGTCCTCGTAGGCGGCATCGGCGCGCATCGTTGCCTCGTCGGCCTGCGCGCGGCGCCAACTCGCGACCCACGCATCCTTGTCGATCCTGCCGAGCAGCGCCCAAGTCTCGAAATCGCGCGGATGGACCTTGAGCAAGGTCGCATAGTGCTGGCGCGCGCGCGCCAGCGTATGCCCCGGCGCGCCGGCCAGGGCCAGGCGCTGCAGGCAAATGCCGGTCTCGCGTCCAGCCTCGAGGTGGTCCGGGTCCAGCGCCAGCACCTTGTCGAGGTACTCCAGCGCAAGCGCGAACTGGCCCGACTGGCGCAGCGCGCGGCCTGCGCACAACCTGGCCTCGGCGCGGAACGCGGCGACCGGGCCCTCGTCGGCCAGCACCAGCAGGTCGCCGATGCGGCCGTCCTGCCGCGCGAGGTCGACGCGGTTCTCCCATGCGTCGTGCTGCTGCCAGAACTTCTCGACCTTGCCGACGCGCAGCGTCTTCCAGTCCGGCTCGAGCAGATTCTGGACATGGTGGTAGACCGGGCTGATCTTCTCCTTGTACCAGGCCGCCATCGTCGCGCGGATCATCGACTCCAGCGCTTTTTTGTCGGCTTCCAGGCTGGCCGGGTCCGGCCCGTCACCGGCCAGGCCGTAGCGCAGCTTGCGCTCGGTGTAGAGGTCGAATGCTGGCGGCGCCTTGCCACCGAACAGCAGCACGACGCCACGCGCCCGCAGCGCATGCCGCACGCCGACTTCGTACCAGACGTTGGGGTTCGGGATCGACAGGTCGGCCACCACCAGGTCGGCAATCAGCAGTTCCTGGAACATGTCGGCCAGGATGCTGCCGGCGGACTGCTCCTTGTCGGCGCGGAAAGCCGTGAGCCCCGCGGCCTCGATCGCCGGCGCGATCAGCTTTTCGTAGATCAGGTTGAAGTCGACCTCGGTGCCGTCGGGCCCGGGCTTGCGCCCGAAGGGCATCGCGACGAAGGCGTGGGGGCGGACGGCCATGGCCTCAGCCCAGGTCGAACGCGCTGCCGAAGTGCTCGGCCTTCACCAGCCTGCGACCTGCGAGCTGCCCCACCCGGTCCAGTTCTGGAATGTTGTCCGGCTCATCCATGGCCTCCAGCGCCTTCAGCGCCTTGGGGCCGAACTTCTCGCCCAGATGCCGCTCACACCAGCCGCTTTCCAGCAACACGTTGTAGCGCAGGTAGCTGCACTGCGCGGCGCCGCCCAACGGTGCGCCGGTGGTGCCCATCTCGCGGTCGATGTCGCGCGCCGTGGGGCTGCGCGATAGCCACTGCATCATGGTCTCGACCTGGTCGGCGCAGTCTTCCATCAGTGCCTTCAGCGACAGCACCGCGTGGATGGCCGGTGTACCTTCGATCAGGTTCGCGTGGCCGACCTCGACATTCGCCTTGCCCGTGCCGACCGAGACGACCAGCAACCGGTCCTCGCCGGTGGCCCAACCGAGCCGGTAGCCTGGCATCGTGGCCGTCATCAGCGCCTGCAGCGAGGGATTGTTGTGGGGGCTGACGCCGCCGTCGACGAAGTCGCCGTCCACCGGCCTTGCGCCGTCGCTGCCACGGCCGATGCGGATCGTCTCGGAGTCGAAAAAGTAGGGTGCCGCAGTGCTGGCGCGCACCACCTGCCACAGCGGGTACTCGCCGTTGGCGATGGTCGCCGCCTGGTTGCCGCGCTTGAAGTAGCGCGCGTTCGGGTTGTTCGTCAACGGCCAAGTGCTGCCGCTGTCCAGTCGCTTGCTGACGACGAGCAACCCGGTGCGGAAGTCGGCGCTGTCCAGCCGGCGCTCACCGAAGACGCCGATCAACGCCTCCTTGACCTTGTCGGCCGGATACTTGGCGCGCAGCGCCCCCCAACGCAGCAGGCTGCGCTTGAACACCACCTGCCCCAGGCGTTTGTAGTGGCCGTGCACCTCGTCGACGCTCATGCCCAGCGCCAGCGCGGCAGCAATGATCGCGCCGGTGGACGTGCCGGCGATGAGGTCGAAATAGTCGCCGAGGCGGAAATCGGGGTCATGGCCGTGGCGCGCGCGCAGATGGGTCTCGATCTCGCGCAGCATGCCCAACGTGAGCACGCCGCGCAGCCCGCCGCCGTCCAGCGCCAGGATGCGCTTGGGGCCGAAGGCCGGGTCCAGGTGCTGGGCAAAGCTGCGGGTCGCGGGCATGGCGGTCTCCGGGGAACTGAGGGCCGATCATCTCTGGGCAGGGTGTGGACCGCAAGTTGCGAACGACATCGAAGGCAAGATCGAGGCTTGGCTGTGTCCGCCGTTCCGGGCCGTGCGGCGCCGGCCGGCCGCCCGCCCGCCCGCCCGCCCGCATCCGCATCCGCATCCGCATCCATGGGCCTGCCGGTTCGCGGGCTTGCGGCACACTTCGAATCCATGAGAACCGGACCGCTTGAAGGACTTCGCGTCATCGAACTGGCCAGCATCGGCCCCGGCCCGATGTGCTGCATGCTGCTGTCCGACCTGGGCGCAGACGTGGTCCGCGTCGACCGGCTGGAACCCAGTGGCCTCGGCCTGGCCATCGACAAGCGCTTCGAGGTCAACGGGCGCGGGCGGCGTTCGGTGGCCATCGATACGCGCAAGCCGGCCGGGCGCGAGGCGGTGCTGCGCCTGGTGCAGGATGCCGACGTGCTGATCGAAGGCTTCCGCCCGCGCGCGGCCGAGAAGATGGGCCTCGGGCCGGCGGACTGCCAGGCGCGCAACCCGCGGCTCGTCTACGGCCGCATGACCGGCTTCGGCCAGCGGGGCCCGCTCGCGCATGCAGCGGGGCACGACCTGAACTACATCGCGCTCACTGGGGTGCTGCATGCCATTGGGTCCGGTGCTCCAGGTGGCTCGGGCGGACAGGGCGGTGGCCAGGGCAAGCCCGTGCCGCCGCTCAACGTGGTGGGCGACTACGGCGGCGGCGCGCTCTACCTCGCCTTCGGCGTGATGGCCGCGCTGTACGAGCGCCAGCGCTCGGGCCGCGGGCAGGTGGTGGATGCGGCCATGGTCGACGGCGCGGCCTCGCTCGCCTCGGTCTTCTTCGGCCTCAAGGCCGCCGGCACCTGGGACGCGAGCGTGCGCGGCGCCAACCTGCTGGATGGCGGCGCACCGTTCTACGACACCTACGAGACGGCCGATGGCCGCCACGTGAGCCTGGCACCGCTGGAGCCGAAATTCTTCGCCACGCTGGCGGCGGCCATCGGGCTGGAGGAGCGCTTCGTCAAGCGCCAGTACGACCGGCGCCTGTGGCCCGAGATGCGCGAGGCCATCGCGGCGACCATGCGCCAGCGCACGCGCGAGGAATGGAGCGCGCGACTCGAGGGCACCGACGCCTGCTTCGCACCGGTGCTCACCTTCGACGAGGCGCCCGCGCATCGCCATGCGCGCGAACGCGCCGCCTTCGTCGAGATCGACGGCGTGGTGCAACCTGCCCCCGCGCCGCGCTTCGACCGCACGCCGGCCGGGCAGCCGCGCCCGGCGCCGGTGGTGGGCGCGCACAGCGACGAGATCCTGGCCGAGGCCGGCTTCGACGCCGCGGCGATCGCGGCGCTGCGCGCAGAAGGCGTGGTGCGATGAGCGGCGGGTACATCTCTGGGGGGCAGTCATCCGAGGGGCAATCATCCGGCGGGCACGCAGTCGTGAGGCACGCAGTCGGGGAGCACACAGTCGGGGAGCACACAGTCGGCGGACACCCGGTCATGCACTACCAGGCCCCGGCCGACGCACGGCTGGCCTCATCGGTGCTCTTCCTGCGCGACGCTGCGCCGGGCCTCGAAGTGCTGATGCTGCGCCGCGCCGAGCGCGAAGGCGACCAACGCAGCGGCGCGGCCGTCTTCCCTGGCGGCGTGCTCGACGCGCGCGACCGGCAGGCGCATGCGTACTGCGTCGGTACCGATGACGCCGAGATCAGCACCCGTCTCAACCTGCCCGAAGGTGGCCTGGACTACCTCGTGGCGGCGGTGCGCGAGTCGTTCGAGGAAGTCGGGCTGCTGCTCGGTACGGGGCGCTTCGATGTGGATGCGCTGCACCCCTGGCGCGACCGCCTGCAATCCGGCGCGGTGGGAATCGCCGCGCTCTGCCGCGAAGCCGGCCTGCAACTCGACCTCTCCGGCCTCGTCTACTGGAGCCACTGGCTCACGCCGCCGGGCCTGCCCAAGCGCTTCGACACGCGCTTCTTCGCGGTGCGGGCGCCGCATGGGCAGCAGGCAGTGGCCGACTATGGCGAGGCGGTGGAGCTGATGTGGCTCACGCCTGCCGCCGCGTTCGACGCCGCGCGTGGGCTGAAGTTGCTGCCGGTGACGCGCCGCACCCTGCAGCAACTGGCGCGGCATGCCGATGCGGAATCGGCGTTGACCGAAGGCCGAGGCCGCGCGCACGTCTCACTGACGATGCCGCGCCGCGCCTTCGCCGCCAAGGGCCTGCGCATCGTGCTGCCCGACGAACTGCCCTATGCCGAGATCGGCCGCCTCGACCCCGAAGGCCGCGCCGACGTGTTTGCCGACATCGTGGCCGGGCGCGCGGTGCGCCTGTCGCCGCATGTCATCCGCGTCACCGCGCCCAACCCGGGGCCGATGACGGGGCCGGGCACCAACAGCTACCTCGTCGGCCGCGGCGATGCCTGGACCTGCATCGACCCCGGCCCGGCCATTGCCGGCCACGTGCAGACGCTGCTCGACTTGGTGAAGGCGCAGGGCGCGGCGGCGCGCCTCGAACGCATCCTCGTCACGCACACGCACCGTGATCATTCGCCGGGCGCTGCACCGCTGGCAGCGGCCACCGGCGCACCCGTGTTTGGCCTGCGCACCGCGCACCCCGAATGGCAGGATCAGACCTTCGCGCCCACGGGCGAGTTGGCCCATGGCGAGAGGCTTGCACTGGCCGAGGGTGTGACGCTGCGCGTCGTCCACACGCCCGGCCATGCTTCCAACCACCTGTGCTACCTGCTCGAAGAGGAGAAGACCCTCTTCACCGGCGACCACGTGATGCAGGGCAGCACGGTTGTCATCAATCCGCCCGATGGCGACATGGCGGCCTACCTGCGCGCGCTCGAAGGGCTGCTGGCCGAAGACCTCGAGTGGCTCGCCCCCGGCCACGGCTTTCTCGTCGCCGACCCGCATGGCGTGTTGCGTGCCCTCATCGCGCACCGGCTCAAGCGCGAAGCCAAGGTGGTGGCG
>JANNRI010000074.1:0-5903 GCA_031401195.1 Burkholderiales bacterium | reverse complement strand
GTCGAGCTTGAAGTGCGCCGCGTCCTCGCGCGCGAGCACCGTATTCGGCGAAGTGCCGGCGGCTATGAAGATCGCTCGCGCGGGCAAAGTGATCTCAACGCCCTCGCTCCACGCACCGTCTTCGCCGCGTTGCTGCCGGCGCAGCGTGAGTGCGCGTGCCGCGCCATGCTCGTCCACCTGAATGGCCACCGGGTTCAGGCATTCGGCGAAGACGATGCCTTCCTGCAGCGCGAGCTCCACCTCCTCGTGGTTCAGCGTATAGGCCGGGCTGTCGATCAGGCGCTTGCGGTAGACGATGGTCGAGCCGCCCCAACCGCGCAGCAACTCGATCACGCGCGCGGCACGGCCTTCGCGGGCCGCGGCCGCAGCCTCGGCGCGCAACGCGCTGCCATGGGCGAGAAACTCCTCGGCCGTGGTGCGCTCCTCGCCCGCCAGACTCTGCAGAAAGGCCTCGCAGCCCAGCGCCTCGGCGCGTTGCAGGAACTTCTGCACCTGCACGGCGTAGTAGGCCAGCGCCTCGGTCGCGGTGTCGATGGCGGTGAGGCCGCCACCGACGACCACGATCGGCAGGCGCACCTGCAGGTTGGCCACCGACTCGGCCTGCGCCGCGCCGGTGAGCTGCAGCGCCATCAGGAAATCGCTGGCGGTGCGTACGCCGCGCGCCAGACCATGTGGAATGTCTAGCGTGGTCGGTTTGCCCGCGCCCATCGCCAGCGCGACATGGTCGAAGCCCATCGCCCAGGCGTCGGCCAGCGACAGGGTGCTGCCCAAGCGCACGCCGCCGTGCAGCGCGAAGGCGGCACGGCGCTCCAGCAGCAGCCGGATCACCTTCAAGAAGTTCTTGTCCCAGCGCACCGTGATGCCGTACTCGGCCACGCCGCCGAAACCGGCCATGGCACGCGCATCGAGGTCCTCGTGCAGGTCGGCATAACGCTCGATGGGCGCGAACGGAGTGCGCGCACCGTCGCGGTCGACGCCGCACACCTCGGGCGGCAGCGGTTCGATCTTCAGGCCGTCGATGCCGACCACCGCATGGCCGTCGTTGAGCAGGTGGTGCGCGAGGCCGAAGCCGGCCGGTCCCATGCCCACCACCAGCACGCGCCGGCCCGTGGCCGGCGCCGGCAACGGACGCCGAAGGTTGAGTGGATTCCAGCGCGTCAGCAGCGAGTAGATCTCGAAGCCCCACGGCAGGCCCAGCACGTCCTTGAGCGTGCGCGTCTCGGCCTGCGGGATGTCGACCGGCTCCTGCTTCTGATAGATGCACGACTTCATGCAGTCGTTGCAGATGCGGTGGCCGGTGGCCGCGGCCAGCGGATTGTCCACGGCGATGATGGCCAATGCGCCCACCAAATGGCCGCTGACCTTGGCCATGTGGAATTCGGAGATCTTCTCCTCCAGCGGGCAGCCGGCCAGCTTCACGCCCAGCGCCGAACGCTTGAAGGCCGCGCGGCCATCGGGCCCCGGCTTTTCCTTCAGCCCCGTGGAGCACGAGTCCTTGCCCTGCTTGTGGCACCAGATGCAGTAGTTCGCTTCGTCCAGCGCGCCGGCCAGATCGGAGCCGGCGTCGGTGAGCTTGAAGCCGGTGCGGCGGCGGATCTGCTCGGGCTTGATCGTGAAGGTCGTGTACGCGCCCTCGTTGCGATCCACCGCATGGTGCAGCAGATTGATCGGATCGGTCTTGCCTGGCACCTTGAACAGCAGGCCGCTCTGATGGCGGCGGCGCCCGGCCTCGGTGTACAGCGCCCAGGCGGCGTAGTGCAGCGCGCGCTGCAGCTCGGCCGCATACGCCGCCTCATCGGCCAACCAGCGCTGAACCTGCCGTGCAAACGCGAGCTCGAAGGCGGCAACCGCATCGGTCGCCACCGCCAGTGCCTCGGCCAGTTCGGCGCCCAGGCGCTCGCCGTCCAGCGCCCGGGCGCTGGCCTCGTCAAAGCCCTTGGCTGCGCTGCGCTGCACGAACTGGCGCTTAACCTCGTACAGCGGCGCCAGCGCGTGATGCTGCTCGGCCAACGCCCGGATCTGAGGCCGGATGCCGAACAGCGCACCGATGAAGTCATCGGTGTGAGGCGCCAGGTCGATCAGCAGTTGCGATTCGGCCTTGGCATCAAGCGCATGCGGGTCGCAGCGCGCGGCCAGCAGGCGCGCATGCAGGCCGGCGTCCGAGTGCGTCAGCTCACGCAGGAAAGCGGCATCGATCCTGACCAACCCGTCGCGGTCGTACAGGTCGGTGAAATGCAGGTCGAATCCCAGGTTCAGCATCGATCATGGCTCCGGTGGCAGGCAGGCGAGTCATGATAAGAGCGGGCCTCGAGAGCGCCCCCGGGCCGACGACCTACGTCGTCAGCCCGCAAGGGGTTTGAGTCGCCCGGCAAAGTCGGATCGACTCGAGAGGCTGTCGCCTCCAGATCAACGCCGCTGCGCCCAGGGCGCCTACCCAGGCAATCGCGCGCGTTCAGCCTGCGTCCGGGTGACGCCACACCTGCGCCGTCGCTCCCATGAACTCGATCGTCTCCTCGTACCTTGCCCCCAGCCGCCGCGCAAGCGCGATCGACCGTGTGTTCTCCGCACGAATCAGGCTGATGAGCCTCCCGGCGAGCTCCATCGCCTCGCGCCCATGCTGCCGCGCCGCCGCCGCGGCCTCGAAGGCAAAGCCGCAGCCCCAGTGCGGCCGCGCGAGCAGCCAGCCCAGCTCATTGGCCGGCCAGCCCTCGGGGTTGAGAAAGCCGGCGCGGCCCACCAGTGTGCCGCTGTGCTTCTCTTCCACTGCCCACATGCCGTAGCCGCGCAGCGCCCAGTGGCCGGCGAAGAGTGCCATCTGCCGCCACGCGATGTCGCGCCCCACGGGCCCGCCGGCACCGATGTGGCGCATCACCTCCGTGTCGGCGCACATCGCGGCATAGGCGTCGAGATCGGCCTCGGCGAAGGGCCGCAACACCAGGCGATCGGTGTGCAGGATGGGCGCCATGGGCAAAGGCGTCAGGGCGGGGGAGTTCATGGTGGACGTGCACCCGAAGACAAAGACTTGACCCACGACGCGGCACAGCGCGGTCGCGTCACCGCGACGTGGGCCGGGACGTGGGCCAGGACGCGGCCGCTGTGTGGTTGCGTCAGCCCCGCCATGCCGCGACGAGCGCGTCGGCCACCTCGAGCCCTTCTTGTTCGGCGCGCCGCCGCAACGCTTCGCGCCGGGCGCCGGGCAGGCGCACGCCTTCGTCCTTGAGCATCTCCGACACCAGCACTTCCACGCGCGCCAGGTAGCCTGCGTTGCCGGCGGTGCCTGCGTTGCCAGCAAGCGCTCCCGGATCGATGACGATGAAGGCCTGGCCGATGCCCGGCCGGTTGCCATCGTCCACGAAAAAGCTCGAGGCCTCGAAGCCGAAGTGCGCGCCGATGACCGCGGTGACGAGCAGCTCCACCACCAGCGCCAGCATGGCGCCCTTGGGGGAGCTCACGGCGCCGAGCGGCAACATGGAGCCCGCGAGTGCGGCTTTGGCGTCGGTAGTCGGCTCGCCATTCGCGTCGAGCGCCCAGCCGAGCGGGATCGGGCGGCCTTCCTTCGCGGCCACGGCCACCTTGCCGCGCGCAACTTCCGAGAGGCTGAGATCGATCAGCAACGGGTCGGCATCGCGGCGCGGGAACACCGCGGCGACCGGGTTGGTGCCGAAGATCGGGTGCTTGCCTCCCGCGGCCGGCATGGCCGCCGGCGAGTTGGCGAAACCCAGGCCGACCATGCCGGCTGCTGCCACTGCGCGCAGGTGATCGACGACCACGCCGCAATGGTGGCTGCGCACCACGCCGGCCACGGCCACCCCAAACTCGCGCGCCGTGCCGATGGCCGCGGCCACGGCCAGATCACAGGCCGGGAAGGCAAGGCCCTCGCCGGCATCCACCACCAGCGCGGCGCCCTTGCGGCGCAGCACACGCGGCACGGCCTGGCCGTCAGCCCGGCCGTTGCGCAAGTGGGTGGCGTATTGCGCTACGCGCGACAGGCCATGCCCGCCCTGGCCTTGGCTCTCGGCGAGCACAAGCGCCCGCGCGGTGCTCTGGGCCATGGCGGGTGTGGCGCCCGCGCGTTGCAGGGCGCCAGCGACGAGTGCTTGAACTTCGGCGAGCGGCAGCTTCATGGCTTGCTTCCTGCAGCGCGTGTTTCGGCCAACCTATCAGCGACCCTGTCAGCGACCCTATCAGCCACCCTGTCGACCGCCCTCTCGGCCAACTTCTCGGCCAACTTCTCGGCCACCTTCTCCGCGATCAGGAAACTCACGCGCTCATTGGCCTCGGTCGTGACGCCGGCGACGTGCGGCGTGAGCACGAGGTTGGGGCAGCCCTCGAAGTGAGGCGCTGCGGGCAGCGGCTCGGTACCGAAGACGTCGATGGCCGCGCCGCCCAGGTGGCCACTTTTCAGCGCCTCGGCCAACGCCACCTCGTCGACGATGCCGCCGCGCGCGGTGTTGATGAGCACGGCGCCCTTCTTCATCGAGCCGATTCGCGCCGCACCGAACAGGCCACGCGTGCTGTCCACCAGCGGCACGTGCAGGCTCACCACGTCGCTCATCGTGATGACCTCGTCCAGGCCGGCGCATCGTGCGTTGGCCGTGGCATAGGCCGGGTGATCCTCGTCCATCATCGCGTCGAACGCCACCACCTGCATGCCCAGGCCGCGCGCGAGCTTCGCCGTGAGCTGGCCGATGGAGCCGAAGCCCACCAGGCCCATCGTCTTGCCGGCGATCTCGCGGCCGTTGGAGAGCGCTGCGCGCGGCCACTGCCCCACCGCCACCGCAGCGGTGGATTGGTAGGCGCCGCGCAGCAGCAGCATCGCGGTGCCGACCACGTACTCGGCCACCGAGAGCGCATTGGCCCCGGTGGCCGCTATCACCGGCAGCCCTTCGGCCTCGCACGCGCCGACGTCGATGTTGTCCAGCCCCACACCGAGGCGGCCGACCACCTTGATGCGCTTGCCCGCGATCAGGACCTTGAGCAGATCGCCGCGCACCTGGGTGCGGTTGCGCACGATGAAGGCCTCGCAGGCCGCAGCCTCGCGGGTGAGGCGAGGAGTGTCGTCGACCAGTTTCGGGTCGTAGAGCACCTCGTGCTGCGTGCGCAGGCCGGCGACGGCGCGCTCGTCCATGAACTCCGGGATGACGATGCGGGCCACGTCTGCGGCTCCTGCATCAAGCCGATTCGTACAGACGGGTCAACACAAACTCGCGGTGCCCCAATGCCTCGGCCGCGGTGAGGCGCCCGTTGGCCGTGCTCAGCATGCACTCGAGCAGCTTGTCGCCGGCCTGGTCAAGCGTGATCTCGCGCTGCAGCAGTGCCGAGCTGTCGACGTCGACGTGTTCGCTCATCAACCGCACCGTGCGCGGGTTGGCGCAGATCTTGATCACCGGCAGGATGGGATTGCCAATGACGTTGCCCTGGCCGGTGGGGAAGAAGTGCACTGCATAACCGCTGGCGGCACAGAGTGTCACCATTTCGGCTGCGGCCGACGACGAATCCATGAACCACAGGCCCGGGTGCGTGGGCCTCTCGGCCTTGTCGATGACACCGTCGACGGTGCACTTCTTGCCGATCTTCTGGATGTTGCCGAGCGCCTTCTCTTCGATCGTCGTCAGGCCACCGGCGATGTTGCCCTTGGTGGGCTGGCTGTCGGAGAGGTCGCTCGTCTTGTGGCGGTTCACCACATCCTGGTATCGGTTGAACATGAACATGAACTGCTCACGTACCTTGTCGTTTGCGCAGCGCGCGGCCACGATCTGCTCGCCGCCGGTCAGCTCGGTGGTCTCGCCGAAGCAAAGGTAGTTGCCCAGGCCATGCAGCTTGTCGAACGCGTCGCCGACCGTCGGGTTGGCGCCGCAGCCGCTGGTGGTGTCGCTCTCGCCGCACTTGGTGCTGACCCAGAG
>JANNRI010000073.1:0-31380 GCA_031401195.1 Burkholderiales bacterium | reverse complement strand
GTCGAGGTCGATGGCGCCGCTTTCGGTAAACGGGGTGGCAGCGATCACGAAGACGCCGCGCGTGTGGGAGTGGATCGGTGCGGCCATCGGGGAACCGTCCTCGCTGATTCGGGTGCCGGTGAGCATACCGAAAGCGACGGCGCCGTCGCTCACCCGCCCGCAAGCGCCTCGTACCCCGCCCAACGCCAGCAGCGACTTGGACGCCTCCTCCTCAGCCTCTCAATCCGTATTGGCGTCTCGCGCCGAGCCCGCTCAGTTGCGCGCCGGCGCCGGCTCCGCATCGATGTCCGGCTCGGTGCGCTCCGCGGTGCGCATGTCGTCGATCGGGCCAGGGTCCAGTAACGCATGGCGGGCCACCTCGCCCTGCGGGGCAGCGTCACCCGGTGCGGCGTGCCCCGCCACATCCTCGGCCAGAAACCCCCCGCTCTGGTGCGCCCAAAGCGTCGCATAGTGCCCACCAAGCAAGATCAGCTCCGCATGCGTGCCCTGCTCCACGATGCGCCCCTCATCGAGCACGATCAGGCGGTCCATGCGCGCGATGGTCGACAGGCGGTGCGCGATGGCGATCACCGTCTTGCCTTCCATCAGCCCGAGCAGCTGCTCCTGGATGGCGAGCTCGACCTCGCTGTCCAGCGCCGAGGTCGCCTCGTCCAGCACCAGGATCGGCGCGTCTTTCAGCACCACGCGCGCGATGGCCACGCGCTGGCGCTGCCCGCCTGAGAGCTTGACGCCGCGCTCGCCGACATGCGCCTCGTAGCCAGTGCGGCCCTTCCAGTCCGACAGGCCCAGGATGAATTCATGCGCTTGCGCCCGCTTCGCGGCCATCACGATCTCGTCCCCGCTCGCACCCGGGCGGCCATAGCCGATGTTGGCCGCGATCGAGCGGTGCAGCAGCGATGTGTCCTGCGTGACCATGCCGATGGCCGCACGCAGGCTCTCCTGAGTGACCTCGCGGATGTCGTGCCCGTCGATGCGGACGCTGCCGCTCTCCAGCTCGAAGAAGCGCAGCAGCAGGTTGACAAGCGTGCTCTTGCCCGCGCCCGAGCGGCCGACGATGCCCACGCGCTCGCCCGGCTTCACCGTGAGGTTCAGCGTGTCGAGCACCTTCTTGCCGTCTTGCCGGCCGTAGGTGTAGCTCACGCCCTCGAAGCGTACTTCGCCGCGCGGTACAGCCAGTTCGCGCGCGCCCGGCCGGTCGGTGAGCTGCAGCGGCACCGCGATCGTCTCCATGCCCTCCTGCACGACGCCGATGTTCTCGAAGATGCCCGTCACCTCCCAGCTCACCCAGCCGGCGACGTTGGCGAGCGTCCACGCCAGCGGCAGCGCGGTGGCCACCGTGCCCGCATCCACCACACCGCGGCTCCACAGCACGAGGCCGATGGCGGCCGTGCTCACGAGCAGCATCGCGTTGAGCGTCGAGAGCGTCGTCATGAAACGCGTGATAAGCCGCATGTGCGCCTGGATCGCGACGGTGTGCTCGTCGATCACCTCGCGCACGTGGGCGTCCTCGTCGCGCGCGCGGGCGAAGAGCTTGACGGTGAGGATGTTGGTGTAGCTGTCGACGACGCGGCCCATCACGAGACTGCGCAGCTCGCTGCTCGCCTTGGCCAGGTCGCGCATCCGCGGCACGAAGTGGCGCAGCACCAGCACATAGGCGGCGAACCACAGCACGGTGGGGACGGCCAGGCGCCAGTCCGACGCACTCATCAGCACCAGCGCCGAGATGCCGTACACGACGATGTACCAGACGCCGCGAATCGAGCTGACGACGCTCTCGCGCACGGCGTTGCTGGTTTGCATCACGCGGTTGGCGATGCGGCCGGCGAAGTCGTTCTGGAAGAACGGCCAGCTCTGGCGCACCACGTGCCAGTGGCTCTGCCAGCGAATGAGGCTCGTCACGCCCGGCACGACCGCGTTGTTGCGCACCAGGCTGTCGGTGAGCAGCGCCAGCGGCCGCAGCACCAGCACGACAGCGGCCATGCCCACGAGCATGGGCAACGCCTGCTCGAAGGCCGCGGCGCGCTCGGCCGACTCCATCAGCCGCACGAGCCGGCCGATGAAGATGGGGATCAGCGTATCGACCAGCGCGACAGCCAGGCCCGTGAGGAACATCAGCCCGAAGAGGCCGCGCGTCTGGCTGACAAAGTGCCAGTAGAAGCCGAGCAGGCTCTGCGGTGGCGCGCTGCCCGTGCGCGCGGTGGGGTGGATGCGGCGCTCGAAGAAGGCGAACATCGTCGATTGTGTTCCGGCGACCTCGACAACGTGCACACTGCCTGTGCCCGTCTAAGGGCGCCGGCGCTGCCGGCTGTCGCGGCTGCGCTCACGCCCCCCAGTCGACAAAATAGGCCAGGCTCGCCGTGCCCAGCAGGGCGAAAGGCAGCACCCACATCAGGACGCGCAGAGTGGTGCCCGGGGCGGGCGGCAGCAACCAGGTGGGCTCCATGAATGCGAAGGTGGCGCCGCGCCCCGGCCGGATATCGAGATTCCACACCAGGCCCACGATGATGTAGAGCGAGGACGCGGCAAGGATGTTCGACCACCAGGTGCCCGGGTACATGCCGTCGCGAAAGAGCAGGTACCCGTCGTAGCACCAGCTGGCCGAGAGCATCCACAGGCACAGCGCCACCGCCAGATGCGACAGCGGCGTGCGACGCCAGCGATACAGCACTCCCAGCACCCAGGCTGCCGAGAAGAACGACAGCGTCGCCATCAGCGGCGCATCGATGCGGTCCCAGGTCGGGTCGGTGGTGTAGGGCGCCATCACCGTGATCACCAGCGTGGCGAGCGCGAAGAAGCCCACCTTCCAGGGCGCCAGGAGAAAGGCGGCATAGCCGCGGTAGGCCTCGGCATACTCGCGCCGCTTCAGCCACAGGTGCGCCAGCGCCAAGGCGACCGCGAGCACCCAGGCTGCGGTGTAGGCGGCCATCTCGGGCTCGAGCTCGAACCAACGGGTGCGGATCATCATCATGGTTTGAATCGGTTGCTTGCGATGTTCACATGTGGCGCACTTTCGCCGTCGACCGTTAGGCGAGCGCTAGAACGCCCAATCGGGGTGGGCCGCAGGGCCGCCATTGGACGGCGAGGGCCCGTGCTATACCTGAGTGGGCAACTTCCGTACGATGCCCTGCGCTGCAGCGCGACACAAGCAAGAGGAGGAGAAGTGACTCCGTTCGAGCATCGCCGCCGCTTCGTGATTGGCTTGCCTGCCTTGATTTCGGCTTGCACTGCGCCGGGCTCGGGGCCTACACCGGTTCGGCCGCCGGCGCAGTCGCCCGCAAGTCTGCCGGCCCCGTCGCCAACCCAACCGCCGGTGCGCGCAGCGGTACCGCCGGCAGCAGCGGCGCGTCCAGCCGTGCCGGCCGCATCTGCCCCACCCAGCCCCTCGGCTGTCACATCACCTGTCCCCAGTTCCCCGGCTCCGCCACTCGCAGCGCCGCGCGGATGGACCGACCAGCCGGTGTTCTCCATCGTGCGCGTGCAGATTCGCGATGAGCGCGCCTTCGGTGACTACCTGGCCGGCCACCTGTCCACGATTGCCGCGTTTGAAGGCCGTTTCCTCGCCGCCGGCGCGATGCCGCAACCCGTGGAGGGCGATTGGCCGATGCGACGCATGATCATCCACCAGTGGCCGAACGCGCAGGTCTTTTTCCGCTGGCACCAGGGCTCGCCCTATGTGCCGTGGCGGCAGATACGCCAGCGCGCCGCTGACACCGAGATGGTGCTGGTGCAAGGCATCGCGTCTTCTGCGATGTCGGCCACGCAGCCGCCGGCATTTGCGGTCATCGATGTCGAGGTCAGCGACGGCGGGGCGTTTGCGCGCTATGTGCCGGGCCACATGCCGAGCCTGCGCGCCGCCGGTGGCGAGCTCCTCGTGGCAGGCGGGCACTACCAGGTCATCGAGGGCGAATGGGGTCGACGGGAGCCGCGGCGCATCGCGCTGCAGCGCTGGCCCTCTACGGCGGCGTTTCGAGGCTGGTACGACTCGGCCGAGTACCGCCCCTGGCGGTCGTTGCGCTGGGGCGCTTCGCAAACCGACATGGCACTGCTCGAAGGCTTGAGCGAAGCAGAGAAGAACAGGCACCGCATGCCCTGACCGGAGTTGCGGCCGCCAAGCGCGGCCCAATGGCTGGCCACGCGTAAGAAAAACGCTATCTCCTGCGACAGGCGTGGGCCGCCGCGGTGTATGGATCACCGGGCCTTCCAACGAATCCACCGCAGGAGTATTGATGACCCACGTCCGCCCCGTTTCCTTGGCCGCGTGCGCGCTGGCCAGCGCCGCCATGCTGACCACCTTGCCCGCTTCGGCGCAGGTCGATCCCAACCGCTTCCTCGACCAGTTCGAGGCCACATTCGGCAAGTTCGAGGGCTTTCGCCGCTCGGGCGCCAAGGGCATATGCGCTGTCGGCGAGTTTATCGGCAGCGCCGACGGCCGCGCGCTCTCGGTGGCCTCGGCGTTCAGCGGCCGGCCGGTGCCGGTGGTCGTGCGCTTCTCGGTCGGTGGTGCCAACCCGAAAGCAGCAGACAACGCGCGCAGCCAGCGCAATTTGGCGCTGCAGTTCAACCTGCCCGAAGGTGAGCGCTGGCAGATGGGCAATATCTCGGCACCGGTGTTTGGCGCCGCCACGCCGGAGCAGTTCCTCGGCCGCCTGCAATCGCTGCAGCCCGACCCGGCCACCAAGGCGGCCGACCCGGCCAAGGTGAAGGCCTTCGCCGACGCCAACCCCGAGGTGCTGCTGCAAGGGCGCTACTTCGCCGGCCAACCGGTGCCGGCCAGCTTCGGCACCATCAACTACTGGGGCGTGCATGCCTTCGCCTTCGTCAACGCCAAGGGCGACAAGCAGTTCGGCAAGTGGATTTTTGAGCCCGTGGGTGGCACCAAGAGCCTCACCGACGACGAGGCCAAGGCCAAGGGTGCCAGCTTCCTGTTCGACGATTTGCGTGGGCAGGTCACCTCCGGCGGCGTGGCATTCGATTTCAACCTGCAACTCGCCCAGCCCGGCGACCGCATCGACAGCGCCGTGGTACCGCTGCCCAACGACCGCCGCAAGGTGACCCTGGGGCGCTTGACGATCAAGTCGGTCGCCGCCGATGCCACCGGCGAGTGCCTGACCATCACCTACAACCCGATCCTGCTGCCCAAGGGCGTGGAGCCTTCGGCTGACCCGATGTTGGCGGCGCGTGCGGCGCCGTATGCAGTGGGGCTGGGGCGGCGGCTGGGCGAAGGGGCGAAACAATGAGGGCGCGGTAGCCCTCATATCAGCCGCGCACCATCGCGTTTGTTGCGCCGCCGGCGCGGTTCAGCCGCAGCCGCGCCGGACGGCCGGCCAGCAGCTTCCATGCCGGCGCGACGAACTGGCCGGCATGCGCGCACTCGCGAACGTCGGCGCAAAGCTCGGGCCGGGCGCGGTGGTGTGCATGGTGGCCCAATCCGTGCCGCTGCAGGGCGCCCCGGCGCTGCCGGCCTGGCGCCCAGGTGCAGCTTGGGTGTCTTGACGAGGCGGCTCAGACGGTTGCTGTGCCAAGGCGGCAGCCGCTCGAGCAGGAAGACGCGCTCGAGCAGCGTCACGTAGTCCGCGATCGTCGGCCGGCTGAGCTGAAACGGCGCCGCCAGGCTGCTGACGTTGAGCAACTGCGCCGTCTGCGCGGCGCTCGTGGCGAGCAGCCGCGGCAGCACGTCGAGCGAGCCGATGCGCGCCAGGTCGCGCACGTCGCGCTGCACCAGCGCCTCGAGGTAGTCGCGGTACCAGGCCGCGCGCCGCCGGCCCGACGCCGGCGCCAGCGCCCCGGGGTACCCGCCCGCGGCGACGCGCTCGGCCAGTTCGCCCGCCAGGCGCGCGGCGCGCCGCAGCTTGAAGCGGTGAACAAGGCTTCGACGAATGCGCCGCCCGGCCGCTGCGCCAGTTCACACTGCGCCAGCGGATGCAGCCGCAGGAGCGCCATGCGCCCGGCCAGCGAGTCGGCGAGCTGCGGCAGCAGCAGCACGTTGGCCGACCCTGTGAGCAGGAAGCGGCCCGGCGTGCGTGCGCGGTCGACCGCCGACTTCAGCGCCGCGAACAGCGCGGGCACGCGCTGCACCTCGTCGAGCACCACGAGGGGCGGCAGGTCGTCGACGAAGCCCGCTGGGTCGGCGAGCGCTGCCGTGCGCAACACGTCGTCGTCGAAGCTGAAATACGCATGACCCAGCCGCTCGCCCACGGTCTGGGCCAGCGTCGTCCTGCCGCATTGGCGCGGCCCATGGATCAGCACCACGGGCGCATCGGCCAGCGCCTCCTTCAAGAGCGGCGCGGCCAGCCGCGGATACAGCACGGCAGGGTCGGGCATCGCGCGAAGACCCGGCGCTTCTCCTGCAGAGCCATCCACCCCCGGTGCTGATCGCCGAGGTGCAATATGCGCCGCAGACCCTGCCGCACATCAAGATGGCCGTCTATGTGCGGCGGCGGGCCGGGGACTTCTGGCTCACCGGCTCACAGCCCCTCCGTCTGATGCAGGGCGTCTCGGAGTCGCTGGCGGGGCGGGTGGCCGGGCTCGGCCATGTGCATGGCGAGTTCGCCAAGCTGGCGCTTTGAGGGCTGGGTGGCGAGGCGCTTACTTGGTAAGGCGGGAGTAGACTCGATACCTGTCGTTAGCCGGAGAGCCACCCACATGAGCGCTGCCACCCTCACCGCCAAGGGCCAGATCGTCATCCCGGCCGAGATCCGCGCCCGCTACGGGCTCACTCCGGGCACGCAACTGGAGTTTGCCGACGAAGGCGGCGTCATCCGGCTCGTGGTGCGGCGGCGTGTCACCGCATCCGATCCCGCTGCGGGCTATGGCCTGATTCCCATTGAGCCGCCCGCTGCCGGGCGGCCGACGCGCCGGCTGTCCGAGTTTGATCCGGCCTCGCTGCTGAAGCCCGCGAAAGGTGCGAGAGCCCGCAAGTGATCGCCGTCGATACCAACATCCTGGCCCGCTTCTACTGCAACGACGTCGCCGACCCCGAGGCCAAACGGCAGCGCCCGCTGGCGCGCCGCGTGATGGTCGAATCGCTCTCGATCTTCGTGCCGCTGACCGTGGTGCTTGAATTTGAATGGGTCCTGCGTGGCTTCTACGGGCTGCCGCCGGCCGAGTTCGGCCGTGCCGTGGAGCACCTGCTGGGCATGCCGCATGTCACCGTCGAGCGTTGGGAAGCAGTGCGCGATGCGCTCGCGCTGCACCTGCAAGGGCTCGACTTTGCCGACGCGCTGCATTGGGCCTGCAGCGCAAACTGTGAGCGCATGGTGACTTTCGACGACCGGGGTTTCGCGCGCCGGAGCAAGCGCCTGGCGCTAAAGCCGGAAGTGACCCTGGCCACCTGACTCGGCCACGTCGGCGCTACGATGCCACTGCTTCTGCCCGAGGCGCTGCCAAGCGGTCGAACCTGTGTGCGTAGAGCCTCCGTTGCCGATCGCACCGGTTCCGCTGTCCTACTTCTGGAGCTTCCGCCAGACCAATGACCCTGGCGGTCGATGGATCCGCTCCATCGTCATCGAGACCTTCGGCAAGCTGCAGCAGAACGCGGCTTGAAGCCGGGAACCTGGCGTTGAGGGCCGCCCAGCTGAACGTGGCCGAGCTCGCGCGCGATGCCGACGTGGCGCCGAATACCGCCAAGAGCTGGCTCGCCATCCTGGAGGCCTCGGGCGTGGTGAGCCTGCTGCAGCCCTGGCACACCAACCTGAGCAAGCGCCTCGTGAAGACGCCGAAGTTGCACTCTCTGGACACCGGGCTCGCGGCCTAACTGACGCAATGGAGCAGCCCCGAGACGCTGCAAGCCGGGGCCACCGGTCGCGATTGGCGGCGCGATCTTCGAGAGCTGGGTCCATGGCGAGATCCTGCGCAGCCACACCAACGCCGCATCGACGGCGCCGATGGTCAACTTCCGCGACAAGGACCAGCGCGAGATTGATCTGCTGATCGAAGCCGATGGCCTGCTGCACCCCGTGCAGTGCAAGCGCAGCGCGGCGCCGGGGCGCGACGCACTGGCCGGCATGCGCGCACTCGCGAACGCCGGCGCAAAGCTCGGGCCGGGCGCGGTGGTGTGCTTGGTGGCCGAACCTGTGGCGCTGCAGGGCGACCCGGCGGTGACGGCGCCGCCTGCTTGGGTGTTGTGAGGGTGCTTGGCGTACAGACGGGCTGGCGAATCGGCGAACCGGATTCGGTGACCAAAGGACTCGCCCTCCGCGGCCGGCGCGGCTCAGCCGCAGCCGGGAGGTCGGTGGTGTTCGACTGTCCGGACAGTGCGGACCGCTGACAACCCAAGGGGTCGTTGCGAGAACTGAACCTGACCCCGGTGTCCAATTGGACCGCCACCTAAGGGACAGGCTTCTCCTAGACTCGGAAGGAGTCGCTTCGCAGGGGGTGCCGGTGGACGTCAACTTTCGTTTCTCACGGATTGAGATTGAGAATTTCCGAGGATTGAAGGACTTGGTCCTCGACTTCCCTGCCAAAGGCCCCTTAGCCATCGTCGGCCCCAACAACGCTGGCAAGTCGACCATCCTCGACGCCATCGCCATGGCCATGGAGGGGCCGTCGGCGCACAGTTTCGCGCCGGACACGCACGACTACTACTGCAAGCGCGATGGGGAGCGCGAGAAGACGTTCACCATCCGATTGCGGTTCTCGGCTGCCAATGATCAGGCCTTACCCGCCGTGCGCGGCGCAGTGGGCAGCCCGGCACCGGTTCGCGGCGCAATCGTGGTCGGCAAGACGGACAGGAACGGGAACCACACGCACACCTCGGCGTTGATGGGCGACGACAACAAACCCCTGTCGTTGCTGACCAGCCTGTCTATGTCGAAAGGCGACAAGGTCACCTGGGCGGAGCATTCGTTTGGTTCCCCCAAACGATATGCCCGCTGGTACGAGATCGGCGATGCGCGCCCCGAGGTGTGGCTGCTGCGCCCAAGTAACCTTCACGTCTCGCTGTTCCAGTGGAAGACCGGTCCCTTGCACCGGCTATCCAACTTCCTCGTTAGGAAGTTCATGGACACGAAATGGGAGTTCTCCTACGCAGGCAAGCCGCACGCGATGCCCGCCGCCGTCGGAAAGGCGCACGCGTTCTTCCGCAGCGCCGTGGCCGAGTTTCCGTTCTGGAAGGACGACCTCAAGCCCCGCCTAAGCGCGACCCTGTCGCAGTACCTGGGCCGACAGGCCTCTATGGAATTGCGGCCCGACCTGAAGACACTGGAAGAGTGGATGACCCAACAGTTGCTCTTCGGCTTTGCGGCCGACAGCGGCGGTGCCATCACGCCGCTGGATCGCATGGGCCACGGCTGGCAGAGCCTCGTGCGCATCGCGTGCCTCGAAGTACTGTCGCAGTACCCGGAGGAAATGTCCCGCCAGAAAGTCGTACTGCTCTTCGAAGAGCCAGAGTCTTACCTCCACCCCCACCTGAGCCGCAAGCTGCGCTCGGTCCTCGACCGTCTGGCGCAGAACGGCTGGCTCGTGGCGCTCACCACGCATTCGCCCGACTTTATTTCCTTCAACGGCCGCCAGACGATCGCCAAGCTCTCCCGCTCAGGCGATGAGTCCAGTGTCGCCACCCTCGCCGTGGAAGACCTCGACAGTGCCGCCAAGTTCCAGGAACGCCTGGACGAGCGCGGTGGCCACGAGATGGTCTTCGCCCAGCGCGTGGTGCTGTGCGAGGGAAAAGACGATGCCTTTGCCTTGCGCTCTTACCTGACCCGACGGTGCAGCCTCGACTTGGACGGGCTCAGCGTGTCCATCATCCAAGCTGGCGACGTCAATCACCTGCCTGCTTTCGCTGGCATGGCGACGCGGCTCAACATCCCGTGGTGCGCGGTGTCTGACGAAGACAAGCTACCCGACGGCACCCTCAAGCCGAACACCAAGACGGCGCGAGATAAGCTCGACAAGCTCATGCGCGCGCAAGACGCCCAAGTCCTTTGGACCGGCGACCTGGAAGCGTGCCTGGGGTTGGCCCCTGGCAAAGCGAGGCCGTCGTGGCAAGCCGAGCACGTGGAATCGCTGGATCAGGCCGCGCTAACGGCCAAGCATCCGGACTTTGTGGCGGCTGCCGAAAGGGTTCGCCACTGGATCGACGGGGCACCGTCTTCGTCATGAGCATAAGCAGCCAGATAGGCTGAGGTTCTCTCTCCCATGTCCGCTTCTGGTCGAGTACCGACGCATGCCACCACCCTCCCCGCTCAGCCACAGCCAGGCAAACCGCTGACGCGCATCTGCCGCGCCGAGAAGCGCAGCCGGGCAGGGTCGGCCGCGTGAGCGGCTCCGCGAAGCAAGCTTGCCTTGCGTAGCGGCCCTGCTCGGCGAGCATCGGAGGGAAGCCCTCGCGCAGCGAGGGCCGCCGCAGCTAAGCGGCAGCGGCTTGCCCGCCCGTGGCTGAGCCGCGCAGACAGTGGAAGTGAATCAGGCATTCGGCCGCCGCAACACCGCAAAACCGTAGGATGCGGACCCGCCCCCCGAACCAGGGACGACAACTCACAAGATGCCAGCCCGCCGCGCCAGCGCATCACCACGGGCTGCGCGCACGAAGCCGCCGCATCGCCACCATGTGTACGTCGTCGAGCTCGACGACCGCGTGTGGAACGAGGCCCGCTTTCGCCGCGCGAACCCTTGCTACGAACTCGGCAAGCCCTTCGTCTACGTCGGCATGACCGGCCTCGACCCCGATCTGCGGTTCGACAGGCACAAGGCAGGCATCCAGGCCAACGCCTTCGTCCGCCTGTATGGCGTTCGCCTGCTTCCTTCGCTCTACGCGGTGTTCAACCCCATGCCTTACGAGGCGGCACGGGAGATGGAGGTCGAACTGGCGATCTCACTGCGCGAGCGCGGCGTCGGGGTGTGGCAGGCTTGAGGGTGGTGAGTGGCACAGCGCAACCCGACCGACGATCGCGTGCTGGCAGATCACCGATAGGAGGAAGCCTTGGTTTCGTTCGAGCATCGCCGCCGGTTCGTGATCGGCTTTCCTGCCCTGGTGTCGGCTTGCGCTGCACCCGGCCCGGCGCCTTCGCCGGTTCGGCCGCCAGCCCCACCGCCTACAACTTCGCCGGCCCCGCCGCCAACCCAACCGCCGGCGCCCGCGACGGCGCCGCCACCGGCTGCAACGGCCATGCCGGTGCCCGCGCCGGCGCCTGTGGTGTCTTCGCCCCTGCCGCCCACGCCCGCCACACCCACCGGTTCGGCCGTCACTTCGCCCGTCCCCGGCTCCCCCGCGCCGCCACCGGCGGCGCAGCGCGGGTGGACCGATCGGCCGGTCTTCTCCATCGTGCGCGTGCAGATCCGCGACGAGCGCGCCTTCGGTGACTACCTAACCGGCCACCTGCCTACCATCGCCGCCTTCGAAGGCCGCTTCCTCGCCGCCGGCGCGATGCCGCAGCCCGTAGAAGGCGAGTGGCCGATGCGCAGGATGATCATCCACCAGTGGCCGAGCGCGCAGGTCTTCTTCCAGTGGTACGAGGGCTCACCCTATGCGCCGTGGCGGCAGATACGCCAGCGCGCGGCCGACACCGAGATGGTGCTGGTGCAAGGCATCGCGCCGTCGGCGCCGGCGGCCACGCAGCCGCCGGCATTCGTGGTCAGCGACGTCGCTGTGCGCGACGGCGCGACGTTCGCGCGTTATGCGCAGGGCCATACACGGAGCCTACGCGCCGCTGGCGGCGAGTTGCTCGCGGCCGGTGGGCGCTTCCAGGTCATCGAGGGCGAATGGGACCAACGGGAGCCGCGGCGCATCGAGCTGCATCGCTGGCCCTCCATGGCAGCATTTCGCGGCTGGTACGACTCGGCCGAGTACCGCCCCTGGCGGTCACTGCGCTGGAGCGCTTCGCAGGCCGACGTCGCGCTGCTCGAAGGCCTGAGCGAAGCGCAGAAGAGCGAGCGCCGCATGCCCTGACGTGGCAACGTCACGCCCTGCCACCGCCGGCAGCCGCGCCACGGCTCGGCTCGGCCCCCAAAGCCTAGGGGGCTGCCGCGTCATCTCCCGAGAGCACCCGTTCACCCTTTCGCGTGTGTCGATGGCGTGCGGCCCGGCGCAAGATGGGTTTCACCCAGCAGTCGAAACCAGGAGGCCAGCCATGCAACGGAATAAGCAATCGCTTTGGCGCGCAGTCACGGCAGGATGCCTGACGGCAATCGCACTCGCGGCCTGTGGCGGTGGGGGCGACTCGCCTGCGCCGGCTCAGACACCGGCTCAGACAGCGGCTGAGCCTTCGGCCCAGTCCGCTGCGCCGACGGCCGATACAGCGGCGGCACCGAGCGGCGCCAACACCACGGCCGTCATCGCGCCGGAGGCCGCAGAGCCCAGCGACCCCGCGGTCGTCGCGGCCCTCGACGAACTCGTGGGCGTCATCACCGGCATTCCCGACGGCACGCTCGAACGCGCGCTGCGCCAGAGCCTGCTCACCAAGCTCGACCACGCGCGCAGCCAGGTCCTGACCGGCGGGATCTGCACCGCGCACGACCATCTGGGTCGCTTCCTCGACGAGGCAAGGTCCCACCGCAGGGGTCATCGCACCGCCCTGGCCGAGGACCTGGGCAACCGCGGCCACCGCCTGCGCGACAGCCTGTTCGACCACTTCTTCAGGCATCCGCAACGGCGGCGGCCGCACTGCTTCGACCACGCGCTACGCGACGCGCCGCGCGTGACGATCGAGGCCTCGAACGACAGGCGCTTCAAGGCGAACGTGGCGTTCGGCCGGCCGAAGTTGTGGACGGTGGCGGCCGGTGGCGAGACCTGGACCCAGTTGTCCGTGCCCGGCCTCGAAGGCCAGATCGGCGCGCGCGGCCAGCCCGCCCTGCCCTCGTGGCAGACGTTGATCGCGGTCCCGCGAGGCTCGACACCCGAACTGATGACCCGCGGCCGCGCGGCGCGCGTGCGCGAGCGGCTGCAGCTGAACCTCTATCCCTTCCAGCCCCAGCCCGTCGACCAGGCCCGTGAAGAGGGCGCACCGTCGCCCGAGACCTTCATGGACAAGCCATTCACGAAGGACGAGAAGGCCTACGCGATCAACGCGTTCTCCCCCGCCGAGCCCTGCGCGGCCAAGCTCGTGGGCTCGATGCGCGACCTGCACATCGTTCAGGTGCAGTGCATGGCCGGCCAGTACAACCCGGTCACCAACGAGCTGCGCCTCTTCGACTCGGTGCAGTTCGACGTGCGCTTCCGCGGCGGCGAAGGCGTCTTCGCGACGAGCCAGAGCCTGAACGCCTTCGAGAAGAGCTCGCAGGTGGGCATGAAGTCGGTGCTCAACCGCGACGCCGTCGGCCGCTACGTCAAGTTCATCGACCCGCAAGTGTTCCGCTGCCCAGGCGAAGAGCTGCTCGTGCTGACCCACCCCAACTTCCGCGCCCCTTCCGACACGCTCGCCACCTGGAAGCGGACCAAGGGCATTTCCACCACGGTGATCGAGGTGGGCGCGGGCACGACCTACGCCACGGCCGACAAGATCACCGCGCTCATCCGCGAGCGCTACGACACCTGCCTCACGCGCGTCTCGTACGTGCTGCTGATGGGCGATTCGGAGTGGGTGCCACCCTCGCGCACCGACTACAACAACACGAGCGAGCCCGATGCCACCACGGGCTCCGACTGGAACTACGCCACCTATCCGCACCTGGCGCTGCTGTTCCTGGATGCGCTGTTCCCCTACTTCGCCGTTGGCCGCATCCCGGCGGATACCCTGGCCGAAGCGAATACGGTGGTCAACAAGATCGTGCAGTACGAGTCGAACCCGCCCTTCATCAACCGCGGCCGTGGCGGGCCGTTCTACACGACGGCCACCACCGCCTCTTACTTCCAGTGCTGCCGGCGCGATGTCACCCAGGCCGGCCGCGACATGCGCTCGTTCGTCGAGACCTCGGAGACCGTACGCAACACGCTGGCCGGCCAGGGCTACACGGTGCAGCGCATCTACAACTCGAACACCGACTACGCAACCGGCGCGGTGTCCGACACCACGCCGCGGCGCTACTTCGACGGCGATGCGCTGCCCGCGGCCCTGGCCCCCGGCAGCGGCTTCGGCTGGAACGGCACCACCACCGACATTGTCAACGCCTTCAATGACGGCCGCTTCCTCATCACGCACCGCGACCACGGCGGTGCATCGCAATGGGTGGACCCGCCGTTTTCCACCGGCAATCTCGGCAGCGTCACCAACGGCGCACTGCTGCCGGTGATCTACAGCGTCAACTGCAAGAGCGCCTACTGGGAGAGCGAGACCGACGGCGGCGGCTTCACCGAGTCGCTGATGGAGCAGTTGCTGCTCAAGGCCAACGGCGGCATGGTGGGCGGCATCGGCGACGTGCGCAACAGCCCGACGTGGCCGAACAGCGCGCTGCTACGCGGCTTCATCGACGCCACCTGGCCGACGCTGGCCTCGGGCTTCGGCGACGGCACCTCCAAGCGGCGGCTGGGCGACATCCTCAACCACGGCAAGCTGTACCTGGCCACGCAGATCGGCGTGGCGCAGCCGGCCGGCGACATCACCGTCACCGACTACACCGACGAGATCATCCTGTACCACGTCATCGGCG
Organism: Burkholderiales bacterium; assembly: GCA_031401195.1. Lineage (GTDB taxonomy): Bacteria > Pseudomonadota > Gammaproteobacteria > Burkholderiales > Burkholderiaceae_C > Rubrivivax. The sequence goes on along the minus strand of JANNRI010000073.1, from coordinate 16,860 downwards.
ACCCGACGCTCGAGATGTGGACGGGCAACCCGCACCGGCTGAAGCTGGTGCAGGAATTCGCGCTCGCGGTGCTGGCCGGAGCTTTGCGGGTGGAACACGCCGATGAGGGCGCCGAGATCACCGCGCTGCTGTTGGCGGACGACGGTTCGGCCGTCCCCGTCGGCCGCGGCAGGGTGCGCGGCGGCAGGGCGATCCTGCCGTTCGTCTCGCCCACACTGCAGCAGGTCGTGCAGCAGGTCGACCCGAAGCGGCTGATTCTCTCGGCGAGCCGCGAGAACGCGGTGAGCGTGGAGCTGCGCGCCACGGGCAGCGGGGACTGACGGCGAACTGGGCGGGCGAGGCGCGAGGGAGACAGGACTTTAGGCCCGCGCCCGCCTGCAACACCTGGCCAGCGGGTCGGCCGGCTGAGACTTGACAATCAGGAGCCGATTGCCAAGATTCGATCCACGCCCAGGATCGAAGCCAACCACCTCGTCTACGAGCGACACAATCCCGAGCTGGCCGCCGGCGATGCGAGGGGCCATGCAGCGCCCCCGATCACGCTGCCGCCCTGGCCGGGCAACGCGGGTGCCGCCGGCGGCACCCGCGTCACGATGGCCCTGCGCACCGATACGCGCAGCGAGTTGCGCGACCTCTTCGCCGAATACACCACCGGCGCCCCCGATGACCTGAGCTTTGATCGCGCGGTGATCCCGGTCAGGCTCGCCTGGCTCGGCACCGAGAACCTGCTGTCGAGCTCGCCGGCCAAGCGGTTGCCGGGGCGCATCGAGCACTTCAAGGTCGAGGAGCTGGACTTCGAGGGCGTGCCCGAAATCGGCCAAGCCTAAACTGCCGAACCAACCTCAAGCGCGCTCCGCCACCCACCCCTTCACACTCGCCAGCGCCTTCGGCAACGCTGCCGCATCGGTGCCGCCGGCCATCGCCATGTCGGCCTTGCCGCCGCCCTTGCCGCCGACCTGCTGGGCCACGAAGTTGACGAGCTCGCCGGCCTTGATCTTGGCCGCGTGATGGGCCAGTACATCGGCGGTCACGCCGGCCGCGAGTTGCACCTTGCCACCCTCCACCGACGCCAGCACGATGGCCGCGGTCTTGAGCTTGTTCTTGAGCTGGTCGAGCGTGTCGCGCAGCGTCTTCGCGTCGGCGCCTTGCAGCGTGGCCGCGAGGACCTTGATGCCGTTCACGTCCACCGCCTGCGCCACCAGTTCGTCGCCCTGGGCGCTCGCAAGCTTGCCCTTCAGCGCGGCGATCTCCCGCTCCAGCGTGCGCACCTGCTCCAGCACCGCGGCGACGCGGCCGCCCACCTCGGCGGGCGTCACCTTCAGCGCGCCGGCCACGCCGGCCACCGTGTTCTCCAGGCCCTGCAGATAGGCCAGCGCATTGCCACCCGTCACGGCCTCCACGCGGCGGATGCCGGCGGCGATACCGCCCTCGGTCACGATTTTGAACAGGCCAATGTCGCCCGTGCGTTGCACGTGCGTGCCGCCGCAGAGCTCACGGCTGGTGCCGATGTCGAGCACACGCACGGTCTCGCCATACTTCTCGCCGAAGAGCATCAGTGCGCCGGTCTTCTGCGCCTCATCGAGTGGCAGCACGCGCGCCAACGTGGCGGCGTTGGTCAGGATCTCGGCATTCACCAGCGCTTCAATCTTGGCGACCTGCGCATCGGTGACCGGCGCGTTGTGGCTGAAATCGAAGCGCGTGCGCTCGGCGTTGACGAGCGAGCCCTTCTGCTGCACATGCGCGCCGAGAACCTCGCGCAGCGCCTTGTGCATCAGGTGCGTGACGCTGTGGTTGCGCATGGTCCTGGCGCGTTGTTCGCCATCGACGCGCGCGACAAAGCCGTCGCCGACCTCGATCTCGCCTTCGACGATGCGGCCCTGGTGGCCATGCACGGCTGCGGTCACCTTCACCGTATCTTCAACCAGCACGCGGGCGCGCGGGTTGCGCAACTCGCCCGTATCGCCGACCTGGCCGCCGCTCTCGGCATAGAAAGGCGTGTGGTCGAGCACGATGATCACATCGTCGCCGGCCTTGGCCTTGGCCACCGAAGTGCCGTCGGCGTAGATGGCCAGCACCTTGGCGTGTTCGCACACGAGGTGCTCGTAGCCGTGGAAGGCGGTGTCGGCGCCCTTGTAGTCGAGCCCCGCGACCATCTTGAACTTGGCGCTGGCACGCGCCTGTTCGCGTTGGCGCTGCATGGCGGCGTTGAAGCCGGCTTCGTCCACCGACACGCCGCGCTCGCGGCAGACGTCGGCGGTGAGGTCGAGCGGGAAGCCGAAGGTGTCGTGCAACTTGAAGGCAACTGCACCGCTCAGCATGAGCGGCTTTGCGGTCTGCGGCGCAAGCAGCTTCGCGGCGGCATCGAGCAGCTCAGTAACCCCGGGCGGACGAATGACTGCCTGGTGGCCGAGGTGAAACAACTCGCTGTCCAGCATCTCCATGCCGTTGGCGATGGTCTGGAAGAAGCGCTCTTCCTCCTGCCGCAGCACATCGGTGGTGCGCGCCGCGGCGCGTGCGAGCTCGGGATAGGCCTCGCCCATCTCGGCGGCCAACGGCATCACCAGCGTGTGGAAGAAGGGCTTCCTCGCGCCGAGCTTGTAGCCATGCCGGATGGCGCGCCGCGTGATGCGCCTCAGCACATAGCCGCGGCCTTCGTTGCCAGGGATGACGCCGTCGGTGATGGTGAAGGCGGTGGCACGGATGTGGTCGGCAATCACCTTCAGCGAGGGTGAATCGGCATCGACATTCTTGCCACCGGCATAGTCCACCGCATTCTTCGCCGCGGCCAGCAGGCGCGTGAAGAGGTCGATCTCATAGTTGCTGTGCACACGCTGCAGCACCGCGGCCAGACGCTCCAGCCCCATGCCGGTGTCCACGCTCGGCTTGGGGAGTGGATGCATCACACCGTCTTCGGTGCGGTTGAACTGCATGAAGACGTTGTTCCAGATTTCGATGTAGCGGTCGCCGTCCTGCTCGGGGCTGCCGGGCGGGCCGCCGGTCACATCAGGCCCGTGGTCGTAGAAGATCTCGGAACAAGGGCCGCAGGGACCCGTGTCGCCCATCATCCAGAAGTTGTCTGACATGTAGCGCACGCCCTTGTTGTCGCCGATGCGCACGATGCGCTCAGCGGGCAGGCCGATCACGTCCTTCCAGATGCCGTAGGCCTCGTCGTCTTCGGCGTACACGGTGGCCCAGAGCTTCTCGCCAGGCAGCTTGAAGTGCACAGTGAGCAGTTCCCACGCGTACTGGATGGCGTCGCGCTTGAAGTAGTCGCCGAAGCTGAAGTTGCCCAGCATCTCGAAGAACGTGTGGTGGCGCGCGGTGTAGCCCACGTTCTCGAGATCGTTGTGCTTGCCGCCGGCGCGGATGCACTTCTGGCTCGTGGTGGCCCGTGAGTAGGGCCGCTTGTCGAAGCCGAGGAAGACATCCTTGAACTGGTTCATGCCGGCATTGGTGAACAACAGCGTCGGGTCGTCGCCGGGCACCACGGGCGAGCTGGCCACCACCGTGTGCCCCTTGCTTGCAAAGAACTTCAAGAAGGTGGAGCGGATCTCTGAGGCTTTCATGCTCGGAATTATCGCAGCGGAACTCGACCCTCCAAGGAGCCGCCATGCACTTGCTCATCGATCGTTGCTCGGCGCGATTCGCGCGGCTCGTGCTCATGATGCGCACACCCATGCCGGTGGCTGCCGTAGCGCTGAGGCGGCGGTGGGGGCGTCCATCTTTCGCGTGAAGCGCCCGGGCCGCTTTCAGCCCGACAGTGGATGCGGCCCCGCGCCGCGTCGCGGATGCTCTCTCCACGGCCGAAAGGTCGAAAGGTCGAAAGGAGAGCGATATGGCAAGACTCGTAGTTTCCGTGGCTTCGGAAGACACGATTGCAGCGCCCGGGAATCGGCAACCGAACTACGTCCTGGTCTCGGTGACCGACGCCAAGGGCCTGCCGGTGGTCGGGCTGACCGCCGCCAACTTCAAGGTCGACCCGATGATCGTCGGGCCGGGCGGAGCCCTGGTGAACATCGTAAGCGTCACGCAGGGCCGATTGCCCGGCTGCTACTTCGTCAACGTCGTGCCGATCCAGACCCAGACTTGGAAGGCCGGCGTCTACGTCTTCGCGGTGGCGGTCCAACGCGGACCGGACCATGGACAGAATCTGACGACGGTCCTGATGGACTGACGCGCAACCCACCGCCCCTTGACCTTGAGGGAGGCGGTGCCCTCACTTGGCCGAATCATGGCGCGCAGCGCCCAGGAGATATGCGTGGACCTCCAACACCCCGTTCGGCTCACTACGCTTCAGGCATTGGGGCTCATGGTGCTTGCCGTCATGCTGCCCGGTTGCGCCATCACGATCCAGCAACCGGCGAACAATGCGTCAGTCACTTCGCCGGCGCGGGCAGTCGTCACCGGGAATGCGGCGTTCTCGGGCCTTCGCGTGAGCGTGAACGGCAACGACGTCAGCAACCAGATGATGCCGACAAGCCCGAGCCGCGCCGAAGGCGACCTGAGTCTGCCTCTGGGTCTGAACACCATCACCGCGACCGCCACCGTCCCGTGCTGGTATTGCTCAGGGGGCAGCACCCAGTCAACCGACAGCAAATCCTTCGTGGCTGTTTCGGGCAATGCGCGCGTATGCGCACGAAGCGCCAGCCCGCCCGTCATCAGCCTGGACCCGCAACTGGCCTCTGTCGCCCAGAGCCCGGGGCGAAAGTTCATCGGGTACCAACTGCGCAACGGCATCGGCATTCTGATCATCGTCGACGACGCGCCAGGACTGTTGAAGACTCAGATGCTGGTCGAAGTCGACCTCGACCCCGCCCGTGGACCGATGGACGGCAAGATGATCGAAGCCTGGGACTTCTGTCAGACAGGCTCCGCCATCAATGCCGTGACGACCAGAATGGCTGGCGGCTTTGGCGAGGGCGTCATCTGCAACGGGCTCAGTGCGGCTAACGACTTCCGCTCAGGGTGCACCTTGAACTCACCGCCCATGTTGATCAACCAGGCGACGACGAAGGAGCTCTGGTTGCGCAGGTCGGGCTTCTTCGGCATCCTCACCAACGTTGAAGCGATCGATCAGTCCATTTGGCAGGTATTCGGGGGTCGACGCCTCCGATTCATCTGGCTCCAGAATTAGTCTGCGGCGCCGGGACGGGCCGCGGTCGGCGGTGCTGGCGGTGTGGCGCCTGCCAGCCCGCTTGCGCGTCCAGATCGGAGCGTGCCTGGTCCGCTTCAGGCGCCCTTGACGGCTGCCAGCACCTGCGCCGTATCCTCGAAGTGGCGCAGCCGCGCCACCAGCCGGTCCGGGCCGAAGGTCCACCAGTGCAGCTGGTCCTGCGTCACCTGGCGGGCCGTGGCCCGCACCCGGTACTGGATCTTGACCTCGACGATCACATGAGGGCCGGAGCTGATGAACTCGCGCGGCTCGAAGCGCTGCACCTCGTTGGCCTGCCCGAAGGTGCCGAGGAACTCGGCCACCTGGCCCCGGTTGGCCACCGGTTTGTGCCAAGGTACCTCTGCGCGGCCGCCGTTGAAGTCCCATTTCGTATCGGACGCGCTGCGCGCCTGGATCGCGGCCGCATCGCCCTTGCCGAATGCGGCGTAGATGGCTTGCACGGTGGCAACATTCTCGATGCTCATGCGGGACTCCGGTGTCGAGGGGGTGGAAGAGGTGGAAGCGCCGGCGGAGGGGGCCGCGTCGGCAGCGCAGCCGAGCAGCGGCGTGAAACCCAGCGCCCCGAGCGCCGCGGCCGAGAACACGCAGGCCCGGCGCGAGGCAAGCGCTGCGTGCGTGGCGCCGTCGTTGTTGGCGCGGCGAGAGGTTGTGCCGGTGGTGCCGATGGCGCCGGTGGTGCCGGTCATTGCGGTGGTGTCGATGCTGTCGCTGTCTTTCATGGAAGCCCTCCTTCGTTGACTGTGTGGGCGCCGCCAATGTAGGCAGCAGCGGTGGACGGTCATAGAGGCCAGCGGCGCGAACCCCGAGTGCAAAAATGCACCGCGATGCTTGATTGGGACGATCTGCGTCATCTTCTCGCGCTGCGGCACACCGGCTCGCTGGCGCGCGCTGCGGCGTTGCTTGCGGTGGACAAGTCCACCGTGGGCCGCAGGCTCGATACGCTGGAGGCGGCGCTCGGCGAGCCGCTCGTGCAACGCCTGCCAGGCGGCTACCGTCTCACCGATGCGGGCGAGCGTGCGTGCGAGGCAGCACAGGCAATGTCGGACCTGGTGAGCGAGCTCGTCGGGCGATCGCGGACGGGCGCCGCGGGCCTGGTGCGAGTCACCGCGCCGGCGTGGTTCAGTCGCATGGTGCTGATCCCGGCGTTGCCGGAATTCCGTGCCGCACATTCGCAGGTGGAACTCGAGTTCCTGACCACCAATGTCATGATCTCGATGACCAAGCGCGAAGCCGACCTGGCCATCCGCAACCAGCGCCCCGAAGAGCGCGGCCTTGCTTCACGCCGGCTCGGCGAACTGGGTTCGATGCTGTACGCCAGCGCGGCCTATCTCGCATCGGTCGGTGCCATCGAAACCCGCTCGGCGCTGGCGCGCTGCCACTTCGTTTCCTACCAAGAGCGACTTAGCTACATCGAGGGCTTCGCCTGGCTCGAGACCCTGGGTGCAGCGGTCGCCTTTCGCGCCAGCGATACGCTGGCGCTGGCCGAAGCCTGCGCGGCCGGCCTCGGCTTCGCGGTGCTGCCATGCTGGCTGGGCGATACAGCGCCGCTGCAGCGTGTGGCGGCGGGCGGGCAGTGCCGCGAGACGATCTGGCTCGTGATGCCCACCGAGCTGCGCCACCAGCCGGCCCTGCGCGCCACCGCCGACTGGGTGGCCCGGCTCTTCGTCTTGCACGCAGAGCGCCTGTCGGGCGGCACGCTGCCGGAGCGCCCGGTGAGCTGACACGGACTCGCCCGCGCCCAGCGCCAGCCCAAGCGTGCGGTGGAACGACCGTCAACGGGCCTCAGCCGACTCCAAGGTTCGCATCAAGCCCGCCCAGGGTCGTTGCCGGCGGGGTCAGGAGCGAGAAAAAGGGCGTTCAGATTTCCTATCCTCAACGGCCGGGCGGGGCCGCGCCCGACCAGGCCCGCCAGCCGTGGAAGCGCCGCTCCATGAAAACGACGATCGCGGCGTGATGCGCCGCGACCAGCCGCGCCTGCTCGGGCACGGTGGGCTTGTGCATCGTCGCGCGCGCCGCGTAGCCCTGCGTTGTGATCGAAGCATCGGCCATCACATCGACCCGCGGCGCACGCACATCGGTGCGGTTGTCGACATCGGCATTGGTCGTGGCCAGCAGCGGCACGAAGGCCGCGCCGATGCTCACGAGCCCTTGGTAATCGCCCACGAAGAGCCCGTTGGCATTGGGCGCGAAGGCGAGGTCGAAGCTGCCGCCCACGGCCGTCTCGCCCCAGGTGACGCCGTCGCGCGAGCTCAGCAGCCACGCATGGGCCGGCAGTGTGGCCGCATCGGCGGTGTTGTCGCGCAGGTCGAAGTGCAGCACACCCACCATGCCATCGGCACGCACATGCAGCACCGGCGTGAAGGCCGCCACCGAGGGCAGGCGGTTGATGGCCCGCGGCGCGCTCCAGGTGCGCCCGCCGTCGGTGGAGCCTGCGATGACGATGGCGTCGTGCGTGGCGCCGGGTGTGAAGCGTGCATCCTGCCAGGCCACCCACAGTTCGCCACGCGGGCCGGCGGCCACGGCGGGCAGGATGGCGCCATCGCGCACACGCTGGCCGCTCGCGGCATCGGTCGTGCCCACGCTGCGCTGCTCCGCGATGTAGACCGGGCTGCTCCAGCTCTGCCCCTTGTCGAGGGAGCGGATGACGCCCAGGCGTGCCGAAGAGGTGCCAGCCACGGTGTCGATCTGCGTGAAGACGTTGAGCAGCGCGCCGCGCTCGGCGCCGCCGGTGAGCACGACGATGCGGTTGCCGATCGTCTGGCTGGTTCCCGTGCCCGCCCCGCCGGGCGGCTGTGGCGTCAATATCGTGCGCGGCAGGTCCCAGGTGCGGCCGGCATCCGCACTGCGCACGAAGATCGTGGGGCCGGCGCCGCTGCGGCCCAATCGGTCCCACACGGCATAGACGAAGCCAGGGGCGGTGGCATCGGCGGTGAGCGTGTTCTTGTCGTTGAAGAAGTCCGCGCTGTCACGGATGAGCGTGACCGGCGCGCTCCAGTTGCGCCCGCCGTCGCTGCTGCGGCTCACCACCATGCCGTTGCTCGAACCCACCGCCAGCACCCCGCCAGTGGCCACGAGGCCCATCAAGTACGCCGTGCCGTCGGGACCGATGTCGACCCAGGGGTCGCTGGCGCGCTCGAAGTCGCCCACGCTGCCCGGGCTGGCACCGCCGCAGCGTGACATCGGATGCAGCGTGCGCACCCAGGTCGCGCCGCCGTCAGTGCTGAACGCGGTGACGAGGCCACGCGCGCCGCCATTGCTCCAGCGGTCTTGCTGCCAGGCGGCGAGCAGGCGGTTGGGGTCCGCCGGATCGGCCGCCACCCAGGGCTCGACCTCGGCATTCACGTACACGGTGCCCGTGGCCACACCGCCGGTGCAGGCCGCTGGCATGGGGCTTGCACCGCTCGCTTGACGCGATAGTGGGGCGCCGGGCGCGGGCGCAGGCACGGGCGCGGGCGGGTCGTCGCTGCCACCGCCACCGCACGCCACCGCGGTCATCACGGCGGCCGCCACCACACAGGCCAGCGCCAGCAGCGGGACCATGGGCCGGGACAGCGCACGCCCGGGCCGGGACTTTCGAGTCGAATTCATATCCCAGCATAGCCGCGGCCGGGTGTGTCTTGCTATCGTGCCCCCGCCCAGCCCACCCAGCCCACCACCCCGTTACCCCGCCATCCCGCCACCCCGCATCCGAGCGCCACGCCATGGACATGAAGACCTCACCCCTTTCGACCTTGGCCGACCCGAGCCTGCTGAAGACCGATGCCCTCGTCAACGGCGAGTGGGTCGCAGGCCACGGCCGCTTCGAGGTACGCGATCCGGCCACCGGCCTGGCGTTGGCGCAGGTGGCCAACCTCGGCGCCGCCGATGCCGAGGCCGCCGTGGCCGCCGCCGAGAAGGCCTGGCCGGCGTGGCGCAAGAAGACGGCCAAGGAACGCGGCGCGGTGATGATGAAGTGGTACCACCTCATGCACCAGCATGCGGACGACCTGGCGCGCATCATGACCGCCGAGCAGGGCAAACCGCTCGCCGAGGCCAAGGGTGAGGTGGGCTATGGCGCCAGCTTCATCGAGTGGTTCGCCGAGGAGGCGCGCCGCATCTACGGCGAGACCATACCCACCACCGACAACAACAAGCGCTTTCTCGCCATCAAGCAGCCGATCGGCGTCTGCGCGGCGATCACGCCGTGGAATTTTCCAATCGCGATGATCACGCGCAAGGTGGCGCCGGCGCTGGCCGCGGGCTGCCCGGTGGTCATCAAGCCGGCCGAGCAGACGCCGCTGTCGGCACTGGCGGTGGCCGAGCTCGCGCAGCGCGCCGGCATGCCCGCGGGCGTGCTCAATGTGCTGAGTGCCGATGCCGCCAACAGCATCGCCATCGGCAGGGTGCTGTGCGCGAGCGACGCGGTTCGGCACCTGTCCTTTACCGGCAGCACCGAGGTCGGCCGCATCCTCGCCGCGTTGTGCGCGCCCACCATCAAGAAGGTGAGCCTGGAGCTCGGCGGCAACGCCCCCTTCATCGTCTTCGACGACGCCGACATCGACAGTGCCATCGAGGGCGCGATGGTCAGCAAGTACCGCAACGCAGGGCAGACCTGCGTGTGCGCCAACCGCCTGTACGTGCAGGAGGGTGTGTACGACGACTTCGTCGCCAAACTGGCCGAGAAAGCGTTGGCCATCAAGGTGGGCAATGGCTTCGAGGCCGGGGTGAACCAGGGGCCCTTGATCGACGACCAGGCCATCGCCAAGGTCGAGCGCCACGTCGCCGATGCGCTCGCCAAGGGCGCGCGCGTGGTGGTGGGCGGCACGAAGATCGGCGAGCGTTTCTACACGCCCACCGTGCTCGCCGACGTCACGCGCGAGATGCTGTGCGCGCGCGAAGAGACTTTCGGCCCCGTCGCGCCGGTATTCCGCTTCAAGACTGAAGACGAGGCGGTGGCGATGGCCAACGCCACCGAGTTCGGTCTGGCGAGTTATTTCTACAGCCGCGACATCGGCCGCATCTTCCGCGTCGCCGAGGCGCTGGAGTACGGCATGGTGGGCATCAACACGGGCCTCATCAGCACGGCCGAGGTGCCCTTCGGCGGCGTCAAGCAAAGCGGCCTCGGGCGCGAGGGCGCGCACCAGGGCATGGACGACTACGTCGAGGTCAAGTACCTCTGCCTGGGCGACATCCTGAAGTGAGCCGGGGGAAGCGCCGTGGGCGCTTGCCGGTCGTCGATCTCACCGGGAGGCGAGTCCTGAGCGGAACAGGCTCGCACGCACCATACCCGACTTGGTGAGCGCAGGTGCGGCGGCCGAGGCCAGCGCATCCCGCCCGGCCTCCCACTGGCGCGCCTGATCGAGCACACGGTCGAAGGCCGCCCCTTCGGCCAGCAACGCGGCCTTGGCACGACCGTCCAGCGGCTGCTCGATGCCGACATCGTCACGCGGCATGCGGTCTTCGAGCACGGACTTCAGCACGCGCTTGATCTCGGCCGCAGCATGCACGGGCGTTTGCAGCAGCACGAGCTTCTTCGTCTTGTCGGGGTTGCTCGGCACATGACAGTCCATGCACTGGCCTTCGCGCAGGCGCAGCGCAAAGCTGCGGTACGCGGTGTCGACCGGGCCCAGGTACGGGTTGTCGTTGCGCAGCAAGCCGACGAAGGCGGACACGGCCGGCTGCGTGCGGCCACGATCATCCGTCCAGCTCCACTTGCCGTCGAAGGCCAGCGGCTTCACCTGGGCCACCGGCCTGATCGGCGGGTTGGCCCCATGCACCGTGAACTGCGCGGCCTTCACACGCGCCGCCTTCGCGTCCCACCACAGGATGATCTCGTTGGCGTTCTCGTACATGTCCCACTTCTGCGCCTCGTGCCAGAAGGGGTAAGGGAACTGCCCCGGCGCGAGCCGGTTGCGAAACGCCGTGCGCAGGCGGATCTGGTACAGCTCTTCGTGCTCGCTGTAGCGCACGACGTAGTCGCCGTTGAACATGAACAGCGGCACGTACATGCCCGTGAGCACGTCGGGCGCAAACTGGGTGAGGCCGGTTTCCTTCAGCGTCAGCTTGGGGTTGGCCTGGCGACCCCACAACACGATCGACTGAAGGTTGCGACGCAAATGGGAGTCGCCGTAGAGCGCGGCGCGACAGTCGGCCACGGCCGCGTCGCTGCCCGGGTCTGCCACTGGGCAGATCTGTGCGAGCTCGGCCGCCAGGCCGGCTGCGACCTGTTCCACTCGGCTCAGGTCGGCCGCCGAGGGCGGCGCGGCCGTCGCGGTGGCCGAGGCCAAAGTGCCGATCAACCATGCTGCCATCAGGCTTGCCAGCGGCTTCATCTCTTGTTTCCCTCTCCGCAACTGGGGTGTCGCGGTTTGTTGGTATCGGCGTCTATTTGTGGGCTCTTGACGGGCTCTTCGGTTCACCCGGGCGTCCATCGCGTGTTGGGGTGGACGATGCCACCCCCCCTGTTTGAAGGCGTTTCCTGCTGTGCGGTTTGCAACCGTGTCTATCTGCGCGCCACGGTGCGGGCGTTGCGGGCTGCGGCGAGCAGCGCCGTGATTGACCCAAGGGTTAACACTTATTCAGCGAGCGGCGTGCGGGTCGAGCGGGCGGACTCGCGCGTTTATCCGGGCGGCACAAATTCCGGTCCGCATCGGCCACGCGGTGTCAGAGCCTTGACAACGGCACCCGAAAAGGCCTCGGCCGGCCGGCGCAGGGGTGGCGGCCGCCTCGGGCGGGAACGGGCCGAGGGACGTCGGCTGTCATCGATCGTTACTCAATCGCATCCTTCGGGGCCCGCCGTGCCCCGACGCGCCGGGCCTGGCGGCCCGGCCCGTTCAGCGTCGAGGCTATGGCGCACCGATTCGGGTTTGCCTGAGTGCGCGCCGGGAAATCGCGGTGCTAATGTCTGCCGCTGTTGCTGTTAGCGCTAACAGTCGGCTCCGGCCACCGCCGAAGAGCCGACCCAAAAGGAGACACCATGACCCCCTGCCGCCCCCCGAACCTGCCTCTGCGCCCACTTTTCGCCGCCATGGCCGCCGCCCTCGCGACCGGCCTGTTTGCCTTGCCGGCCGTCGCCCAGCAGGCTGCGCCCGCCACGCCGCCCGATGACGGCAAGCTCGAAACGGTGACCATCACCGCCACCAAACGGCCACAGCCGCTGCAGAGCACGCCCATCGCCATCACGGTGCTGGGCGGTGGCGCGCTCGAGGAGTTGAATCTCAACAACCTGGCCACCATCACCGCGCAAACGCCGACGGTGAACTTCCGCACCAACGCTTCGAACAAGGACAGTGCGCTGTTCATTCGCGGCGTGGGCACCATCTCCACCTCGCCCGGCGTGGAGCCCACCGTGAGCACGGTGCTCGATGGCGTCGTCACCGCGCGCCCGGGCCAAGCCACGCTCGACCTTGTGGAGATCGACCGCATCGAGATCCTGCGCGGGCCACAAGGCACCCTCTTCGGCAAAAACGCCTCGGCCGGCGTCATCAACATCATCACCAAGGCGCCGGGCAAAGCCACCGAGCGTTATGTCGACCTCTCCTACTTCCAGGGCGGCGAATCGCGCGTGCGCCTGGGTGCCTCGGGCGAACTGGTGAAGGATTTCCTGCGCGGCTCCATCGCCGGCATGGCAGGCAAGTTCGACGGCAACGTCACCAACGTCTTTGACGGCAGCAAAGTCAACGGCTACGACCGCAAGGGCGTGCGCGGCCGGCTCGACATCCTGCCCGCGCCTGACCTGAAGATCGGCCTCATCGCCGACTACACGCGCAGCGAAGACACCACACCCACCGGCGTGGCCTATTCCACCGACGTGCGCACCTACCCGACCAACGCCGTCACGGCCAACCCGCTGTTCGGCGCCGCCGTGGCGCCGGTGGTGCCCTCGCCCACCAACCGGCAAATCAACAGCGACATGCAAACGCGCGTCGAGGACACCAACCAGGGCCTGTCGGCGCAGGTCGACTGGGGCATCCCGGGCCACCTCGTCACCAGCATCACCGCCTTCCGGCAGTGGAAGAACACGCAGTTCCAGGACCAGGACCGCCTGGGCACGCTGTACCGCCAGTTCAACCAGATCGCCGACCGCGGCGAACTCGACTTCGAACAGACCTCGCAAGAACTGCGCATCGCCTCCACCACCAAGGGCATGTTCGACTACGTCGCGGGCCTGTTCTACATCCAGGGCAAGAACGACGAGCAGTACCGCCGTGACGTGACACGCTGCCCCACCAGCGTCGAGCCGGCGCTGCCCTCGGGCCTGGTGCCCTGCACGACGGCCACCACGGTGGCCGACAACGGCGTCGCCACCTACGGCGTGCGCAGCAAGAGCGCCTCGCTGTTCGGCGAAGGCACGATGCATTTCAGCAAGGAACTGCGTGCCCTCGCCGGCGTGCGCTACACGCAGGATGACCTGAGCTACTACCATGGCCGTGTCGCCAGCGCTGCAGGCGTTCCGGGCGTGGGTGCCACGCGCGCGCCGGTGGAAGGCAGCACCACCGAAAAAGCCTGGTCGGGGCGCCTGGGCCCGCAGTGGGACGTGGCGCCCGACACCATGCTCTACGCCACCGCCTCGCGCGGCTACAAGGGCCCGGCCTACAACGTGTTCTTCAACATGAGCGCGACGCAGGACAACGTGCTCGCGCCCGAGACCAGCAACTCGTTCGAGATCGGCGTCAAGACCGAGTTGCTCGACAAGCGCCTGCGCGTCAACCTCGCCGCATTCCAGACCGAGTACGACGGCTACCAGGCCAACGTGCCCGATCTCGTGAACGGCGTCATCGTCACGCGCCTCGTCAACGCGGGCAAGGTGTCCACCAAGGGCGTGGAGCTCGATGTCACCGCACGCCCGATCCCCGACCTCACGGTCAACTTCGGCGTGGCCAACATCATCGCGCGCGTGAAGAGCTTCTCCTGCCCGACGGGCGCCGCGGCGAGTTGCGACATCAACGGCAGGCCGCTGCCTTTCTCGCCCGACTGGAAGGCGAGCCTGCGCGTGAAGTACGTGCAATCGCTCGGCGGGCGCCTGGCGTTGGACTACGGCGTCGATGCCAGCTGGCAGAGCCGCACCAATTTCGACCTCGCGCAGCAGCCCGATTCCTACCAGCCCGAGTACAGCATCGTGAATGCGAGCGTGGGGCTGTCGGACTCCGCCGCCGGCTGGCGCGCGGCGCTGTTGGTGAAGAACCTGTTCGACCAGTCGTATGCGACATTCGTGCAGAGTTCGGGCAACCACATCAACCGGTATGTGCCGCGCGATGACAAGCGGTACGTGGGCGTGAGTCTGCGCTGGGATTTCTAGGCCCCCGAAGCGGCCTCGCGGCCGCCTCTCCCCGTGGGGCAACACTGGCGGATCGGCAAGGCCGGATCCGCGGTGTTCGCTGAGCCGGTGAGCCTCGGTTCAGCTGATGACCGATTGCTGCGCCAAGCCCGCATCGACCAGGACATGTTGGCCGGTCATGCCGTCGCTGTCGTCGGCGGCGAGGAAGAGCGTGGCACGCGCCACGTGTCCGGGATCGAGCCTGACTTTCAGGCACTGCTGATCAAGAAACGCCTGGTCCGCGACGGGGTCGCGATGCAAGGTGTTCTGGCGCTCGGTGACGATGGCTCCCGGCACCAACGCGTTCACGCGGATGCCGCGCGCGCCCAGCTCGCGCGACAGCGTGCGTGTGAGGCCGAGGATGCCCGCCTTGGCGGTGGTGTAGCCCACGAGGTTGGGCCGCCCGCGCATCCAGCTCACCGAGCCCATGTTCACGATGCTGCCGCCGCCCGCAGCCGCCATGCCCGGGGCCACGGCCTGGATGGCGAAGAAGTAGTGCTTGAGGTTGAGCGTCAGGCGCTCGTCCCAGAACTCGGGTGTCACCTCCTCCATGGTGTGGCGGTCGTCGCGGCCGGCGTTGTTGACAAGCACCCGCGCTGGCCCCACTTCGGTGGCCACGCGCGCCAGCAGCGCCTGGTAGGCCACCACGTCGCGCACGTCGCAGGCGGCGTACCAGGGCGCGGGCAGGCCGGCAGCGATCACTTCGTCGATGAGACCCCGCCCACCATCGGCGCGGGTGCCACAGAAGGCCACACGCGCACCCTGTTGCGCGAAGGCGCGCACGAGCTCTGCGCCGATGCCTGAACTGCCCCCTGAGATGAAGACCACGCGCCCGCGCAGCGAGGGATAAGTGGCATAGGCCATCGCGCGTCCGTTCAAAGCCCGGCGGCGGGCAGCATTTCGCTCATCGCCACCACGCGTTTCTCATCGATGCTCTTGTGCGCGGCCATCCCCACGGCCACCGCACGCAGGCCCTCTTCGAGCGGGATCTCCGGCGGCCGCCCTTCGGTGATGGCGGCCAGGAAGCGCTGGTGCTCGATGTAGCTGGCGCCGAAATGGTGGCCGGCGTACTTGATATTCGTGTCCCACACGCGCCGCACCGAGACGCCGCGCCCGCTACCCGAGGCCTGGCCCCACACCTCGCGTCGGCCCCAGTCCTCGCGTCGGCCATGGCGCAGCGTGAGGCTGGGCAGGAGGCTCTCGACCTTGCCTTCGTCGCCGACGACAGTGATGTGCTCGTTGTCCACGGTGTTCTCCGCGAACATGCACAGCTCGAGCATTCCGCGCGCGCCGCTGCCGTACTCCAGCACCACGAAGGCGCTGTCGAGGATGTCGGGCACCCTGGCACCGTTGGGCCCGCCGTATTTCTCGTCGAGGTGATTCACGCGCTGGCCGCCGCTGGCGTACACGCTCACCGCAGGCTCACCGAGGATCAGCTCCATCAGGTTGAAGTAGTGGCAGCACTTCTCCACCAGCGTGCCGCCGGTGTTGGCGCTGAAGCGGTTCCAATCGCCGACCTTCTTGTAGAAGGGCTCACGGTGCTCGCGGATCGTCACCTGGTGGATGCGCCCCACGCCCCCTTCGTGAGCGATGCGCACCAGCTCGGCCACAGGCGGCATGTAGCGGTACTCGTGCGCCACCCAGACGATGCCGCCCGGGCGTTGCCTCGAGAGCGCGAGCAGCTCGTGGCCGTCCTCGAGCCGTGTCACCAGGGGCTTCTCGACCAGGATGTGCAGCTCGGTGGCGAGCGCCTCGCGCAACATCTGCACGTGCGTGAAGTTGGGGGTGGCGATGACCACCGCATCGACCACGCCACATCGCAGCAGCTCGCGCGCATCGGCAAACACCAACGGCTTGTCGTGCAGCAGGGCGAGCGCGGCATCCACGCTCGGCCCGTGCGGATCGGCCAGCGCCGTCACGCGCACGCGGCCCGGGCCGCCGGCCATGGCCTGCAGGTTCTCGATGTGCTCGCGGCCCATGCTGCCGCAGCCGATGATGCCGTAGCGAACTGTGATCACCTTGCTCTTGTCCTTCCTTGAAGCTTACCCAGCCGCGCCGTTCAGTCGTTCAGTCGTTCAGCCATTCAGCCATTCAGTCATTCACCCTTTGAGCCCACCCTGCGTGAGCCCACCCACCACGCGCTCCTGGAAGATGGCGATCAGCACCGCTACCGGCACGATGGCCACGATGAGCGCCGCCGAGATGATGGGCCACGGGAATGTAAACTCGCCCTGGTAGCGTGATGCCCACCGGCACCGTGCGCATGCTCGCACTTGCGTTGAGCGAGAGCGCGAGCAGGAACTCGTCCCAGGCATTCACGAAGGCGAGGATGCCGGCGGTGAAGACACCGGGTGCTGCCAGCGGGACCACCACACGCCACAGCGCGCCCAGG
>JANNRI010000072.1:0-19523 GCA_031401195.1 Burkholderiales bacterium | reverse complement strand
GGCGAAAGCGAAGCTGGGGTGGACAGCGAAGACGACGCTGGCCGAGCTGGTGGCGGAGATGGTGGAGGCGGACTACGCGGCGGCCAAGCGCGACAGCCTGATCAAGCTCGCAGGCTTCAAGGCCTACGACTACAACGAGTAGGCGCCCGGCCATGCAACTGGACTCCCGCATTTACGTGGCCGGCCACCGCGGGCTGGTCGGGTCGGCCATCGTGCGCCGGCTGAATTCGCTGGGCTATCGCACCATCCTGCTGCGCACGCACGCCGAGCTCGACCTCACGGATGCCGCCGCCGTCGACACGTTCTTCGAGGCCGAGAGGCCCGAGCATGTTTTTCTTGCCGCGGCCAAGGTCGGCGGCATCGTGGCCAACAACACCTACCCTGCCGAGTTCATTCGTGACAACCTCGCGATCCAGACCAACGTCATCCATGCTTGCTGGAAGGCCACCGCCAAGCGGTTGCTGTTCCTGGGCTCAAGCTGCATCTACCCGCGCCTGGCGTCACAACCCATGCCCGAGGGCTGTCTTCTTACGGGGCCGCTGGAGGCGACCAACCGGCCCTATGCCCTGGCCAAGATTGCCGGCATCGAGATGTGCTGGAGCTACAACCGCCAGTACGGCACGCGCTATCTCGGCGCGATGCCCACAAATCTCTACGGTCCGGGCGACAACTATCACCTGCAGAACAGCCACGTCATCCCCGCGCTGCTGCGCAAGTTTCACGAGGCGCGGAAACGGGGTCAGCCCAACGTGACCGTCTGGGGCAGCGGCACGCCTCGTCGTGAGTTCCTTTACAGCGATGACATGGCCGATGCCTGTGTGCATCTGATGAACATGCCTGACGATCGCTTCATGGCGCTGCTGGGATCCGATGAGTCGGTCAGCGGCCGATTCGAGCCGCCGCTGGTGAACATCGGTGTCGGCGAGGACATCACGATTGCCGAACTCGCCCATCTCGTGCGCGATGTCACCGGCTTTGCAGGAGAGATCGTCTTCGATCGCAGCAAGCCCGACGGCACGCCCAGAAAATTGATGGACGTGCGCTTGCTTCATGGCACCGGCTGGAAAGCGACCACGTCGCTCGAGTGCGGCTTGCGTCTGGCGTACGAGGAGTTCGTCGCGGCGCAGGCCTGAAGGCCTGGGTTCGACGTCGACGAAACCCCCCGCGGGCGACCGCGGGGTTCATCTGCCAGGGAGTTGACAGACATGTTCTGCGATGCGCGCCGCGCTGACGCCGCGATGGTGGCCCGATCGACCGTCTGCATCATCGGTGGCGGTGCCGCCGGCTTGACGATGGCGATGGAGTTCGAGCGCCGCGGCATCGAGACCATCGTGCTCGAGAGCGGTGGCTTCACGCCCGACCCGCACACGATGGACCTCTACCGTGGCGAAAACGTCGGCATCCCCTATCACTTCGGCGACAACTATCGCAGCCGCTTCCTGGGCGGATGCAGCAACTGCTGGGGTGGCTGGTGCCGTCCGATGGACGCCGAAGACTTCCAGAAGCGCGAGTGGGTGCCCCACAGCGGCTGGCCCTTCAGCATCGGTGAACTCGAACCGTTCCATGAGCGCTCGCACAAGCTGCTGCGCCTGGGCCCCACCAACTACGACATCGAATACTGGGTCAAGGCCATCGGCCGGCGCGACGTGCGTCGCATGCCACTGCCCAGTGGCGAAGTGCAGGACAGCCTCTCGCAGTTCAGTCTGCCGGTGCGCTTCGGCAAGCACTACCGAGGTGAGCTGAAGGCGGCGCGCCACGTGCGGGTGTTTCTGCATGCCAACGTCGTCGACATCGAGACCGATGCCGACGGCGGCAACATCCAGCGGGTGCACGTGCGCACGCTCACCGGCAAGCGCATGACTGTCGAAGCGCGGCAGTTCGTGCTGGCCTGCGGCGGCATCGAGAACGCACGCCTCCTGCTCGCCTTCAACAAGAAGCACACCGCGGGACTGGGTAACTCAAGTGGCCTGGTCGGCCGCCATTTCATGGAGCACCCGCGATTGCTGCTGGGCAAGCTGACATTGCGCGAGCCCTGGCGGCGCAACAAGCTGTACGACATCATGTTCCACTACCTGAACCGCGCGGTGAAGGCCAACGGCACGCACATCGCGGCGCAGTTGACGGTGTCGCCCGAGGTGCAGCGGCGTGAGCGCATGCTCAACGCCCGCATCTGGTTCAGTTCGATCTTCCCTGGTGAGGGCACGGCGGCGGCCGATGCGCTCAAGCGCATGAAGTTCCGACTGCACGGCAAGGTCGACCCCAATCACAGCCTGATGCGGGACATGGGCATCCTCGCGCGTGAGCCGCTCAACGCCGCGAACTTCATCGCCGCGCGCCAGCTGCGCCCGGTGGGGTTTCTCAAGGAGATGCACTTCCAGATGATCAAGGAAGCGCAGTTCCAGATGATCTGCGAGCCGGCACCCGACCCAGACAGCCGCATCTCGCTGGCCGAAACGCGCGACGCACTTGGCATGCCGCGCGTGCGCGTGGACTGGCGACTGGGTGACCTGGTGAAACACACCTTCGATCGGACGGTGGCCATCGTCGGCAAGGAAATCAGCGATGCCGGCATCGCCGACGTCACCTACGACCCACCGCAGCTCGGCCGCGAATGGCCCAGCACGATCGAAGGCACCTGGCACCACATGGGCACGACGCGCATGGACGACTCGCCGACGAAAGGGGTGGTGGACCGCCACTGTCGGGTGCACGATCTGGGCAACATGTATGTCGCTGGGAGTTCGGTGTTTCCCACGGCGGGTGCCAACTTCCCGACCATCACGCTGGTTGCCCTGGCACTGCGGCTGTCGGACCACATCGCCCACCGGCTGAATCAACCCGACGCGGTGGTCAAGGCGGCATTGCCACGCGAGACAGCCCTCGCAGACAGCGGCGCCCTGGCGCGCGCCCGAACCTGACGCCATGCGGATCGCGTTGCTTGGCCCTTACACCGGGCCGTCGCTCTCAGGCGCCTTCACGTTCCCCGAGTCGGTGGCTGCGTTGCCACCGGGCTACCCTGGCGCGCCGTTGATGACATCGCTCGCCAAGGCCTTGGTGGAACGCGGACACCAGGTGGCTGCGATCTCGACGGACTACTTCACGCCCATCGGCGAGCTCGAACCTTTCCGGTCGTTCGCCGGCCCAGAGATCAAGGCCTACTTCTGTCCGCAACGGCCACGTTCGTTCCGCGGCGCCTACGGCAAGCGCGGCCGCGCGCTCGACTTCTTTCGCTACGAGCGCGACTGCCTGCGCGCGGCGATCGCGGACTTCGCCCCCGATGTCATCCATGCCCATTGGACCTATGAGTTTGTTTGGGCCGCGCTGGACAGCGGGGTGCCCACTCTGGCGACGGCGCACGATTCGCCGTTGAAGGTGGTGCGCTTCACTCCCAACCTGTATCGCTTGTTCCGCTACTTCATGGCTCGGCGGGTCATCTCGCGCTGCGAACACCTCACCGCCGTCTCGCCCGACCTCGAGCGCGACCTGCGCCAATGGGCTCCTGGGCCGGTTCACGTGGTGGCCAATCCGATCGCCAGCGCCATCCTGCAAGCCCCGGGCTGCGTGCCGCAGGCCATGAGCAGCAAGGCGCTGATGATGGTGCTCAACGGCTGGACCGATCTCAAGAACGGCGCTGCCGCCCTGCATGCATTCCATCTGGCGCAGCGTGTCGATCCGGAGTTGAGGCTGGTCTGCTTCGGCTCCGGCTTCGAAGCCACCGGTGAGGCGCAACGCTGGGCCGCGGCCAAGGGGTTCGACGTCAACGTGGAGTTTCGTGGCCCGACGCCGCATGCACTCATTCTTGAGAAGATGCGCACGAGCATGGCGCTGCTGCATCCCTCGCGCTGGGAGGCCTGCTGCATGTCGATTGCCGAAGCCATGAGCGTCGGGCTGCCAGTGATCGCCGGCAGCGCCACCGACGGCGTGCCCTGGCAGCTCGACGGCGGCCGCGCTGGTGTGTTGACCGATGTCACCGACGCGCAGGCAATGTCCGAAGCCATCTCAGCGCTCAGCCGCGACTCCACGCGCTGGCAAACCGTTTCCGCAGCAGCACGAGAGCGGGCGCGGCAGTTGTTCGCCGTGGACCCCGTCGTCGAGCGCTACCTGGCGCTGTACGCGGCCGCTCAGGTGCGGTCGATGCCGACGCAGGCCGCTACCGCCAGGGCATGAGGCACGCTGCCTCCGCAACCGAATTTCCCACGCAGTCAGCACACCGATGTCGATCAAGCACAGCCTGAAGTTGGCCGCCCGGCAGATGGGGCTCGATGTCAATCGCTACAACGCGGTCGAGTCGGCCGAGGCGCGCCTCTTCGCACTGCTCAAGACCCATCGCATCGACACCGTGATCGACGTGGGTGCCAACGACGGCGGCTACGGCAGCCTGCTCCGCCGTGGTGGCTACGACGGCACCATTCTTTCTTTCGAGCCCCTGCAGGAGGCGCATGCGCGCCTGGTGGCCACTGCGCAGCCTGACGCCCAGTGGCACATCCACCCGCGCGGCGCGCTGGGCAGCGAAAGCGGAGAGGTGCAGATCCACGTGGCCGGCAACTCGGCAAGCAGCTCGATCCTGCCCATGCATGAAACGCACGCCAAGGCCGCGCCGGAGTCGAGGTATGTCGGCGTGCAAACCGTTCGCGTGCAAAGGCTGGACGACGTCCGTCACGAGGTGATCGATCGCGGAAACCGCATCCTGCTCAAGATCGACACGCAGGGCTACGAGATGCCGGTGCTGCGGGGCGCCGAGCAGCTTCTACCCCGCGTTGCCGGCGTGCAGCTGGAGCTGTCGCTGACACCCCTGTACGAAGGCCAGGTGCTCTATCTGGAGATGATCCAGTGGATGCAGGCACGTGGCTTCGACCTGTGGAACCTGATCCCGGGCTTCATCGATCCCGACTCGGCGCGCATGCTGCAGTTCGATGGCCTGTTCTTCCGTCCGGCCCGATGACGTCGCGTCGGGCATGCAACCGGGCGCAGCGCCACCCGACCTGCCGCTTGCTTCTCCGCGCGAGACCTGACACGCCATGAACGAGAAGCGGGCCCCTGAGCCGCCACTGCCGCGACTGCCGCCACTGCCGCGAGTGCAGCCGAAGTCGCAACTGCATGCGCTGCCCTCGCCGCCCGTGCAGATCAAGGGCTTGCCCGTCAGCACCGACTCGCACGGACAGGTGCTCGAGCGCATGGCCGAGGTCATCGCTCGGCGCGAAGCGGGGCACTACATCTCGATCACCAACACCGAGTCGATGTACCACGGCCTGCGCATCCCGCAGCACGGCAAGCACATCCGTGAGGCCGACTTCTCGCTGTGCGACGGCGTGGGCGTCATCGTCGCGGGTTGGTTTTGGGGCCACCGCATTGAGCGTTTCAACGGCCCGGTGCTGCAGCTCAAGGCATCCGAGGTGGGTCAGGCGCATGGCTGGCGCCACTTCTTCTATGGCGGAAAGGAAGGCGTGGCCGAGCAGATGGCGCAACGCCTGAAGCAGCAGTATCCCGATCTCGTGGTCTGTGGAACCTACTGCCCGCCCTTTCGCGAGCTCTCGCCCGCCGAGGACCAGCAGATCGTGGACACGATCAACGCCACCGAGCCTGACATCGTGTGGGTGGGGCTCGGTCTCGTGAAACAGGAACGCTGGATTCAGGAACACCTGCACCGCGTGCGCGCGCCCTGGATGGTGGGTGTGGGCGCCGCGTTCGACTACCACGCCGGCACGGTGCCTTGGGCGCCGCTGGTGCTGCGGGCGCTGGGCCTCGAGTGGGTCTTTCGCCTGATCCTTCAGCCCAAGCTGCGCGGCAAGCGCTACTGGTGGTCACTCGTCTACGTGGTCGAGGCGGCCTGGGGTGGGCTCAAGTCGTTGCAATTCCTGCGCCGCCGCAGTGGCACGCCACCGCCGGCGGGCGATGCGCCGGCCGGCCGCAGCAGTTGATTGTTTTGATGGAGAACGCGTGATCCGAATTGGCATGATCGGTCTGGGGAAGATGGGCCTGTCCCACCTCGCCATTGTCAGATCGCACCCCCAGGTGAACCTGGTCGCAGCCTGCGACAGCAACGCCTACCTGACCGACGTGCTGGGCAAGCACACTGGACTCAAGTGCTACGCGGATCTCGACCGCATGCTCGAGAGCGAGCAACTCGACGCTGTCGTCGTGTCCACGCCGTCGAAGCTGCACGCCGGCATGGTCGAGAAGGCGCTTCAACGCGGGCTGCACGTGTTCTGCGAGAAGCCCTTCGTGCTCGACGTGCGCGATGGCGAGAGGCTGATCGCGATCGCCGATGCCAAAGGGCTGGTCACGCAGGTGGGATACCACTATCGCTTCGTCGGTGCCTTCCAAGAGGCCGCGAAGGTGGTGGCCAGCGAGGCCTTGGGTGAGATCCACCACGTGCGTGCCGAGGCCTACGGGCCGGTGGTGCTGCGGCCCAAGGGGGGCACCTGGCGTACGGCCAAGAACGAAGGCGGAGGTGCGCTCTACGACTACGCATGCCACGCCATCGACACTGTCGGCATGGTGGTCGGCGTGCCGAAGTCGGTGGGCGGTGTCGTGATCAATCGCCTCTACTCGCGCGATGTCGAGGACGAGATCTACTGCACCATGCACTTCGGCAGCGGCGCCAGCGGGCAACTCGCGGTGAACTGGAGCGATGAGAGCTACCGCAAAATGTCTACGCGGCTCACGGTGTGGGGTAAGAACGGCCGGCTGAATGCCGACCGGCAGGAGTGCCAGATCTTCCTGCGCGAGCCACACCCAGCGCGGCCCGACCTCGCCAAGGGGTGGACGGTGCGCTACACGACCGATCTCACCGAGGGGGTGTCGTTCTACCTGCGTGGCGAGGAGTACTCGGCACAGATCGACCACTTCGCCAAGTGTGTGGCCGACAAGCAGCTGCGCGGCGTCAACACTTTCCGTTCTGCGCTCGACACCGACCGTGTGGTGGCGATGATTCGCGCCGGCGAGCGTGGCGAAATGGCCGGCCCAGGCCACAGCCTGCCTGCCGGGCTGACACGCGTGCCCACGCGCACGAGTCTCTGGGATCGATTGTTTGGGCGCGAAACCGTGGCCCGCACAGGAGTGCGTTGATGAGCCACACCATGGACCGAGTGCTGTTCGGCGACAACCAGTTCTTCGGCGTGAACCACATGTCGGAGGAAAAAGCGCGCGCGCAGTCGATGCGCTTCCAGGACCTGCCCGCCGTCATCGAGGTGCTCGATGCGGCCCACCAGGAAGGCATCCGCACCTTCATGTGCACGACGCACGACCGCGTGAGCGAGGTCTGCGACCACTTCCGCGCCCACAAGGACCGGTACCCGGACTACCGCTTCTACCCGTGTATGCCGTACGCGCACAAGTATGCCAATGCCGTCACCGAGCACGGCATGATCGATGCATTGCGCATGTTCCTGCCAGACGATGGCGCGCTGGGCGCGATGGTCAAGGGCGGTGTCGCCCTGGCCAACAAGGACATCCGCGCGATCATGCAGTTGCTGATCGATGCCGAGATGAAGATGTTCCACGGGCTCGCGACGCCGGTCATCTTCATCCAGAACGTGATCACCGACTTGCTGCTCGGTGTGGGCATGAAGGACGCGCTGAAGTACTTCGCCGACCATGTGCGCGAAAAGTACGGCGCCGAGCCGGGCTTCATCACGATGAACATGCCCAAGCTGCTCGATGTGCTTGACGAACTCAAGATCGACAACCCGATCGTCTGCGCGAACATCAACAAGATCGGCTTTCGCATGTGCGGCGGCTTGGAGCTGTACGAGAAGACGATCGCCACACGTCGCTTCAGGCCGGTGGCGATGTCGGTGTTGGCCTCCGGGGCGTTGTCGCCCAAGGACGCCATCGACTACGTCTGCCAGCAGCCGAACATCGAGTCGATCGTGTTCGGGGCTTCAGGCCGCGGCAACATCCGGCAGACGAAGACGCTGATCGATCAGCTGACGGTGGCGGCCTGACTCTTCAGGGGCGGCTGCCAGATCCCGCCACTGCGGGAGCAGCTACCGATCTCGGTGAACCTGCCGACGTACCTGAAGCTGCCGGTGTCGAGGCACCGGCGTCAGGCGCGAATGTGACCGCCCAACGCCCACTCTCGGTGGTGACCACCTTCAGGATCGTCTTGCCTGCGAGGTCTGCCACCGCTTCGAGATCGGCCTTGGCCCACGCATTGCGGAACGGTTGTCCGAGGTTGGTTTCGTCCTGTCCATAGCTGCCGAGAGCGAAGAAGCAGGTCTGCTGCACGCCGTTGACGAGCGCGGCGACCGCATAGTTGTAGATCGTGCCTTCGCGCACCGTACCCGCTCCGAAGCCTTTTTCCGAGTCGATCATCGGCCCGAGGTTGAGCGCGGCGAGACCTTCGCGAAACTCGACCAACCCCGAATGCGCCGTGGCTTTGCCCATGCGCTGGCCCACGTTTTCGGGCATGAGGTAATACAGGTGCAATGGAAAGGCGTCGAACTCACGCGAGCGCGGGTAGCGACGCAACCACTCGAGCATGGTGGGGATGTTCTCGCCAAACCCCGGTATTGAAGGCGCCCAGACCTTGCCTGCCCAGCCGCTCTTGCGCCGCCAGTCGAGCGTCCAGTCGGCCAGTTGCGCGAGGTCCTCCGTCGTGCCCAGGAAGTAGCTCTTGCCGTCGCCGATCTTGGGTGTGAAGACTTCGTTGGCGACTTCGATCGCGTCGATCTCCGGGTAGCGGCGGGTCACCGCGGACAACCAGCGGTCCAGCATCGCCCGCTCGCGCGGCAGCTGCATGCGCCAGCCGCCATAGTTGTGCGGCAGGCGCGTGGCCCACTCCGGCGGGTTGTAGAGGTTGAGCGTGATACGCATGACACCGGTGCGGCGCAGCTTGGCGAACGCTTCGTCCCAGCGTCTCCAGTCAAAGACGCCCGGCGTCTTCTCGGTGTGGTTCCACTCGAGCCCGCCCATGCCGTAGAGCCGGACACGGTTGGCCCGCACCGTGAAGGCCGGATCGGGCCCGTGGTAGAGGTCCTGACCCTGCATCTTGGGCCAGTTCAAGACGTAGCCCACGTCGTGCCAACAGCCGAAATCGGGCGGCACTGAAATGCCCAGGCCCTCGTAGAAGACGCGCTGACCGCAGGCCGAGAGAGCGCCGACGGCCAGTGCCGCGCAGAGCAGGCCACGCAGGCAGCTGCGCAACGTCATGGGGACCTGCAAGTCATCGCATCCATCATGCGGGGCATTGTGCCGCGCTGATCTGCCATTGACACCGCGCGCACCCCGGGGGCAGCCCGCGGGCCGCCCCCGCCGTCAACTCACTGAGGCACCAGTGCGCAGTTCGTGGAGTTGATGTTCGTGCTCCAGCCGGCGATGACCGAGGAGTCCGGCACGAACGAGGCGCCTAGGTTGATGACGTTGTTGCGCACCGTCACCCCGACGAAGACCCCAGCGTAGTTGTAGGCCTGGATGCCGGCCGACAGGCAGTTCTTCTCCAGGATCGTATTGCCTGAGGAGCCGAACACGCCCGCGGGCACGCCGCCGCTCTGGCGAACGATGTTGCCCGCTGCATAGTTGTCGGAGCCCGGCGGGCCGCTGACTGCATCGCCCATCGTGAAGGCCGCCGCCGAAGGCTCGGAGACGTTGATGTCGATGTCGTTGTTCAGCAAGCGGATGTTGGAGCTCTGGAAGATGCTGACGGCATCGCTGGCGTAGTTGCTGCCTCGCACGGCGTTGCGCTCGATCGTGCCGCTGCCCATGTAGTCGTACTCGATCGCCGTGCCATTGAATTTCGGACCGTAGAACGTATCGAAGCGGCTGTAGCGCGTGATCGTGCCGCTCGTGCGGTGCGCCATCACACCGCGGTTGCCGTTGTGCACGAAGGTGTATTCGACTGTCGCGTTGGCGCCTTCGATGAAGATGTTGGCGTTGCCGCCACACGGTCCGATATCGGAGTCACGAATGACCACCCCCGTCGCGCCCGCGGGCACCGTGATGCAGGGGCCGTTCGGGTTCTGGATGCGCACGCCGGAGATGACCTGGCCAGAGGTCGCTGTGATCGGGCCTGATTCCGCGAAAGTCGTGACGCGTGGGCCGACCTGGCCGGCAGGCCCAGGTGCCGGGGTCGGAGCGGGCGCCGGGGCAGGGCTCGGAGCCGGTGTCGGAGCGGGCACGGGTGGGGCCGGGGGCGGTGCAGGCGTGGGGCTGGGTGCTGCCGCCACCGTTTCGAACCAGCAGGTCTTCAGAACTCCCTTTGCGGGGTCGGTGCCGAACGTGATGCTGTTGCAGAGCAGCGCTGCGGCGCGAGTCTGGACGACGTTGCTGGTGCTGGTTCCGAAGCGCACCTTGCGGGAGCCCTCGAAGGTGCAGGTCTGATGTTCTTTGGCGCATTCCACCCAAGCAGCGGCTGGTGCGGGGGCCGGCGCGGGAGCAGGAGCAGGCGTCGGTGCGGGTGCCGGGGCGCTTGACGTTGGTGGGGCCGAGCCGCCAACGGGTGTGACGTTGTCGCCGTCGCCGCAAGCAGACAGTGCAGCGGCGCAAACTGCCAAGTAGAACCAACCGGGGGACATGAAGTGCTTCAAGCGATCCATCCTTCTCTCCAACGATGCGTTCGTCTTGTTGCCCCCGGAATGCGGGGTTGACGCAATCGTGGCTGCTATAACTGCTGCGCGAGCCGACCGAGTTGTTAGGAGCGCTGGTTTGTTCGTAACCGCAACGGTGGTTTGTCACCGCAACCTGCGAGGAAGTGATCGCATCCGTCAGGCGTGTTGCAGAATGTCTGCGCGGCCAGCAGTCGGATCGAGATCCATCGAGCGCATGCGCGATCTGGTCCCAAGCCCACGAATCCGATGCTGAGAACGATCAAACTGACCCTGGCAGCTGCCCTGCGGCGCTTGGCCACCCGCTGGCGGTTGGCGCGATGCCGCGCGCCGGTATGCGTATTCGGCAGCGACTTGCACGTCGGCTCGCGTCCGCGCATGTGGGCAGCCGAACGCATCGAGATCGGCGACCACACCTACCTTGGGCACGAGGTCTGCATCGAGACCAATTGCCGCATCGGACGCCATGTGCTCATCGCCAACCGGGTGGCGCTGGTCGGCCGCCGCGATCACGACTTCCGTGCGCTGGGCGTGCCCGTGCGCTTTGGCCACTGGGTGGGCAGCGAGCGCACGCCGTCGCCGTTCCGCGGCGACACCGTGGTCATCGACGACGACGTGTGGATCGGGTTCGGTGCCACGCTGCTCAGCGGCGTGCATATCGGCCGCGGCGCCATCGTCGCAGCGGGGTCGGTGGTCAAGGGTGACGTGGCACCGTACACCATCGTCGGCGGCAACCCGGCGCTGGTGGTTGGCCAGCGTTTCGCATCTACGGCCGATATTGCCGCCCACGAGGGGATGGTCCGCAACGGTCACTATCGGTCGTCCGAGAAGGGCTTCGACCACTGGGTGGTTCGCCCCGGCGGCCGCTGAATCGGGCGATGCCGAACCCCGCGCAAGCATCGTCGCCCGCACGTTCCGTCGCGCCATCTGTTGCGTCCACGCGGATGGTGCCGAGGGCGCGGGTCGTGGTCGCGCAGCATCGGCTGCTGCACTACCGGCAGGCCTTCTTCGAGCGCCTTCGTGCGGCCTGCGCCAGCGTGGGCATCGAGCTGCGGCTCGTGCACGGCCAGCCGTCGCCGGCGGAATCCTTGAAGAAGGACGTGGGGCATCTGCCGTGGGCCGACGCGATGTGCAACCGATTCATGCGCGTCGGTGGTGTGGACCTGATCTGGCAGCCGTATCCGGCGGCGCTACGCGACGCCGACCTGGTGGTGCTGATTCAGGAGAACCGCGTTCTCTCAAACTACCCTTGGCTGCTGGGCCTGGGCGTGCGCCCGGGGCAACGCATAGGCTACTGGGGCCACGGCCGCAACCTGCAAAGCACCGCACCGCTGGGGCTGCGTGAGCGCTGGAAGCGCTGGTTCGTCAACCGCGTTGATTGGTGGTTTGCATACACCGACTCGACGCGCGTGATCTTGCAGGCCGACGGTTTCCCGGCCGATCGCATCTCGGTGCTCGACAACGCGATCGACAATGAGCAGTTCGTCGCTGACCTCGCGGCCGTCAGCGCGGCGCAACTGCAAGCCTGCCGCGAGCGCCTGGGTTGCACCGCCGATTCACCCGTGGGGCTGTATTGCGGTTCGCTCTACCCCGACAAGCGCCTCGATCTCATGATCGCCGCGGCCGACCTCGTGCAGGCGCGGCACGCCGATTTCAGGTTCGTCGTCATCGGCGACGGCCCGAGCCGGTCGGTGGTGACCGAGGCCGGCGCCACGCGTCCGTGGCTGCAATGGGTGGGTGTGCAACGCGGCGTCGACAAGGCGGCCTGGTTCCGCATCGCCGACCTCTACGTGAGCCCCGGTGCCGTGGGCCTGCATGTGCTCGATGCCTTCTGCGCCGGCATTCCGATGATCACGACCGAAGGCGCACGGCACGGCCCCGAGATCGCGTACCTCGAATCCGGCCGCAACGGCTTCGTCGTCGAGGACGACGCCCAGGTGTACGCCGATACGCTTCTGCGGTTGCTCGAAGAACCGACCCTGCTCAAGCGGATCTGCGCCGCCGCGGCCCATGACGCCCAGCGCTACTCGCTCGACCACATGGTGCAGAACTTCGTGCGCGGCATCGAGTCGTGTCTGGCCGTGCCTGCCAAGGATGACGCGTGAGGTTGGCAGGGCATGCGGCGTTCTCGCGGCCGGGCCCCCGGTCTGTTTGGGTTGCCGCTGGCGGCGCTACGCCGTGACTTGCCCACTCACTGCTGCTGCCGAGGAGGGCCCGTGGCCGCCGCTCAGCAGTGCTTGAGACCAGAGGCAAGGAAGGATGCCCCACCAGGCCTGCTCGCCGGCCTTGAATGTCGCCTTCGGGTCGTCCATCACCAGGCGCACTTGTTTGCGCGTGCGCGGCGCGTCGACGAGCGCACACTCGTTGAAGGCGCGTGAGCCGATGGTGTCCATGAAGTAGCTGCGCAATGGGCCGCGCATCCAGTCGACGATCGGCGTGTTGAAACCGATCTTCGTGCGCCGGTAGGCGATGTCGTGCGGCATATACGGCGCTGCGGCGTCGCGGACGATGGCCTTGGAGAAACCGCCGCGAATCTTCGAAGTCCACGGCAGCGCAAAGGCGAAGGTGGCCACGCGCCAGTCGAGGAAGGGCATGCGGATCTCCACCGAGGCTGCCATGCCATAGCGGTCGTAGCTGCGCAAGATCGTGGGCAACACGAATGAGTGCGTCTGCCAGAAGAGGGCGCGGCTGAGATGGTCGAGTTCGCGCCAGCGCGCGTGGTTGGTGTACTCCGGTCCCAGGTTGCTGTGCATGCCCAACGCATGCTTGGTTAACGTGGCGGCCATGCGTCGCGCGTACGAGGTCAAGCGGCCGGCCGGCCGGCGGAACTGCGCCGTGCCTTCAGGGATGCCGCCGTCGTATACATCGAGCACCTGGTGGATCTGGCCGAGGTCCATGCCGGCATCGAGCAGGGCATAGGCCCAGTCGGTGCTGTAGCCGCCGAAGAGTTCATCGGCCGCGTGACCATCGAGCGTGACCGTCACGCCGGCCTGCTTGATGCGCGAGTACAGGGCCATGAACGGCAACGGACTCGTCACCGTCAGGTCCTCGTACAGATAGAGCATGCGCGGCAACTGGTCCACGTAGCGCAGCGGGTCGACCTCCAGCACCTGCGCCTCGCCGCCGGCGTGGCGGGCGACCTGCTGCGCGAATCCGGCTTCATCCAATGGCGTGCCGGGGAACGAGGCCACGATGGCGTGTTGCCAATCGTTGGACAGACGTGCCTCGCCTCGGTGCTCGCGGTTGATGTGCGCGAGCATCGAGAACACCGCACTCGAATCGAGGCCGCCGGAGAGTGCAGTGCCGATGGTGACATCGCTGCGCATGCGCAGGCGGCAGGCATCGAGCAGCAGGCCGCGCAGCATCTCGACCTGCTCTTCGTAGCGCGTGGGCACGGTGGGCAGGTGGTCGAGGGTGTTCCACCACAACTTGCTGACCAGCCGGCCTTGCTTGACGGTACCGAAGTGCCCGGCCTTCAGCCGCTTGATGCCCTTCACCAGGCAGCGCTCGGTGGCTTCGTAAGCGAAACTGGAGCGCAGCGTCATGCCCTTGATCAGTGCCTCGTCTGGCTCCACCGAAGGCAGCAGCGGCAACAGCGCCTTCATCTCGGAGGCGAAGGCGAAGCGCCCGTCACCGAGCTCGGCGTAGAAAAGCGGCTTCTTGCCAAAGCGGTCGCGCGAGAGGAAGAGCGTGCGCTCTTGCGTGTCCCATATCGCGAAGGCCCACATGCCGTTGAATCGCGTGAGGCATTCGGTGCCCCACTGCGTGTAGGCGGCGAGGATGACCTCGGTGTCCGACTCGCTGCGGAAGCTGTGCCCTTTGGCCTCGAGCTCGGCGCGGACCTCGAGGAAGTTGTAGACCTCGCCGTTGAAGGTGATCCAGTAGCGGCCGTCGGCATAGCTCATGGGCTGCTTGCCGTTCTCCGACAAATCGAGGATGGAGAGCCGACGGTGGCCGAGCGTGACATGCTCGTCCTGCCACAGACCCCACCCGTCCGGGCCGCGGTGGGTGAGCGTGTCGAGACAGCGTTGGGCGACGCCGCGCTCCAGTTTGCCGAGATGGCCGAAGATGCCGCACATCGATTGCTGGTCCTAGGTGAGCTTGGCTGATCCTGCAGCGGAAGGCCGTCGCGTGAGCGCAGAGCTCAGGCCGGTGAGCAGTACCTTTGCGTAGGGCCAGGCGAAGTGCACGGGCCAGAGCATGCCACCGTGTCGCTGGCAAAAGCGCCGCCACGACTGGATCGGCAGGCCCTTTCGGCTACGGATGAGCTGCCAGCGCTTGGCAAGGGGCAGCGAGCTGTCGAAGTAGGTGCCGCCGAGCGCATTGGGCGAGCAATGCCCGACGACGCCGGCGGCCACGAACGAGCGCACACCGAGCGCCCGGGCGCGCAGGCCGTAGTCGGTGTCTCCCATCGCATGCTCGAATGCCGGATCGAGGTTGCCTACAAGCATGGCCACGTCGTGTGGAATGAGTACGCAGTTGCCTTCGATGGCTTCGCAGGGTACAGGCTCGCTGTCGCTGTGTACCAGGTGGTAGTTGAACGGGCGCATCCGGCTGCGTGCCACGCGCCCGCCGTAGGAGACACGGCCACTCTCGCGCTCGGCCGTGGCGCCCACGAGGATCACCGGAGCACCCTGCGAGCGCCTCAGGGCCTGCCATTGGCCGAGCAGGTTGGTCAGCGCTTCGGGCACCAGGTGAGTGTCGTCATTGAGCCAGAGGTAGTGGGTGGCCGGCCGCTCCAGCCCGAGGGCAAAGCCCTTGTGCATGCCGCGATTCCAGAACAGCGAGCCCGAACCGGCGATCACCACCGCCCAGGGAAAACGCTCGCGCACCGCGTCCGCGGTACCGTCCGGGCTGGCATCGTCGACAACGACGGCCTCGAGTTCGACATCTGCGCGCTTGGCGGTGGTCGTGAGTGCGCTCAGGCAGGCAAGTGTCAGGGCTTTGCGGTTGAAGCAGGTCAGCACGGCGACGATCTTCGTTCGCCGTTGCGTCTGTGTGGTCTCGGTTTGCGATTGCATGTCGTGGCCGTGGGCGTTCGCAGCTCAGCGCTCGGCGTGCCACCCGATCACCTGCCCGGTCAGCGGCGAGCGCACCGCACGCAGGGGCAGCGGCTGCGTGCGGCCTTTTCGCCGCCGCTGGCCAATGAGGTGTGCCAGCACCACGCCCGTGGCGCCACCAATGATGTAGTACGAGGGATAGGCGATGAAGTAGACGAGCGCAGCGACCAGGCCCACGCCGAGACCGCGGGTGAGCAGGTAGTCGAACTCCGACTCCGGCCTGGCCCGAAGGCCGTGCACGATGGCCATCAACGTGGGCAGCATGAACAGGATCGTGCCGACGATGCCCACGCGCAGGATCAGGTCGAGATAGAAGTTGTGGGGCGCGAACTCGATGACCACGCCGTTGTACAGCCGTGTGTAGCCGTGCCCGAACGGAAAGCCGAAGAGCACCGTGTGCCAGGGTGCGGCGAGCCAGTTCTCCAACAACCGCACCCAGCCGTCGACGCGGGCGGCAAACGTGCCTTCGCTGTCGGCCATCGAGAGTGTGGAGGCGCTGAGGTTGCGCACCAGCTCGTCGAGGAAACCGAACGCGCCGGCCACTGCGGCAACAAGTGTGATGGTGAGCGTGAAGCCGAGCAACAGCGCGAAACGACGCGGCAGGTGCCTGCGTTCGAGCATGAACACGCACAGCAGCCCCGCAGCGGCAGCGATCCACACCGAGCGGTGCTGCATCACTACCGTAAACAAGAGGAAGAGCGCGGCGTGCAAGCCGCTGAAGCGGGTGCCAGTGCCGCGCAGCCAAGCCATGGTCTGCACCATTCCCACCGCAGCGACGAAGAACGTGCCGTGCGAACCGACCGGCCGGAAGACGGCGGTTGCGGCTTCGTCGAAGACCACCTGGCGATTGACCCAGCCCGCCTCGACGACGATGAAGTAGTAGATCGCGATGCCCAACATCGTGTAGGCCGACCAGACGCAACAGCGGCCAATGCGCCGCAGGTCATCTTGGTCCAGGCCGGCGACACAGCAGTAAAGCCCAGCCACCCACATGTAGAAGAAGGGGCGCACTTCGGTGCCGGCGTAGCGGCCGTACTCGCTCAGCCCAACGACGAACGAAGTGATGATGGCTATGCCGAAGATCAGCCAAAGCAGGAACGGGCTATCGTTGATTGGCACTGGGCGGTAAGCGAAACCGACCAGCGCTGCCATCAGCACGAAGACCGAGATCACGTCGTTGGGGTAGACCTGCAGCCCGACCTGTAGGAATGGCTGCTTGACGAGATAGACCTCCAGGCAGAAGCCGACGAGCAGCGCCATCACGGGTGCCGCTCGGCTCGACGCCGACTTGATGAATATCCACACTGCCAGCGCCGTCAACAGCGTCACGGCGGCGGTGCCACCGATGTGGGTCAGGAGGTCTTGGGTCGACGCATCCATGGTGTGGTTGCTCCGTCGGATGGGGCTTCGATCGCAGTGGCGGCCGAAGCGGAAAGTGCGGCGAGTCGGCGCATGCCGGTGCGGGTGGCCCAGGCGGGCCGCTTGTCGAACACGCGATGCAGCAGCGCGAGCAGATAGGGGCCGAGGATGAATTGCGGCAAAGCCAACGTCGCGACCACGATCGCCGTCGCGGTGAGGGTGGCCAGCAGGGCAAACATCGCCCCCGCCGGCCACGCGAAGCCCGCGGCGGCGAGGCCGGCGCTGGCTGCGCTCGGCACCGCCCAGCTGATGCCCCCGAGAATGAAAGAGCCCGCCATGGAGCGGACGAATTCTTCGCTTGAGATGCCCAACCGCTTGCTGACCGCCGCATTCATCCAGATCCAGCGTGCCAGGAACACGAAGGCCACACCCCAGCCCACGGCGACGAGTGAGTGCCGAGCAGTGACCGCGAGTGTGGCCAGCGTCAATACGAGCATGAACAGCTTGATGCGCAACTCGGCACGCGGCTCGCCCCGCCCGCCGAGCACCGGGCCGGCCATCGCTTCCACGGCGTGCAGCACCATGGCCAGGGAGATCGGCACCAGCACGCTGGCTGCCGCTGCCCACTTGGCGCCCAGCAGCATGGTCACCACATGTTCGGACGTGATCGCGACGAACGTGAAGGTCGGAAAGGCGAGGACACCGACACCGGCGAGCACGGTGAGGTAGGCGCGGCGTATTCCCACATCGTTGCCCTGTGCCCGCGCGGCCAACGGGAAGAGCACGGTTTGTAGATTGCGCACGAGGTGGTCGGCCGGCACCTTGACCAGATTGCTTGCCACGGTGTAAAGGCCCAGCGACGAGGCTCCCAGCCAGCGGCCGATGGCGGCGTGTGGGCCGTTGTCAATGACCCAGTTGACCACGTTGGTCACCATGACGACACCGCCGAAGTCGGCGATCGGCAGCTTGCGGAACGGATTGCCCGGCATCAGCGAGCGTGGCGAGCGCATCACCATGATCAGGCACGCCACCACGGTCTGCACATGCCAGGCGAGCACCAGGCTCCACACACCCGCACCCAGCAAAGCCGCACCGATGCCGACGAGGAGATAGCCGATCACATAGGAGCCCAGCGCCGCGAGCTGGATGACTTTGAATTCGAGGTCACGGCTGAGCATGGCCGTTGCCGCGGCGGTGGCGGCGCCCACCACCAGCGTCGGCGCCATCGCCTTGATGACGGGGGCCGCCTGAGTTGAAGCGAAGAGATGCACAGCAATCAGGTCCGCCGCGAGATAGATCGCCGTGGCGGCCGCCGCACCGGCCAGCAGCAGGCGGCCCAGCGCCACCGCGACCGTGCCGTCGTCGAGATTGGGCACCTGCACGAGCGCGTTTTGCAGGCCCATCTCGACCACCAACGCCAGCAGTGTGACAGTCAGGAACGCGTAGCCGAAAATGCCGAACTGCTCCGGGCCGAGCAGGCGCGCGAGGACGATCTGGCTGATGAACGTGGCGGCAATGCGGCCCACGGCGCCAAGGTAGTTCCAGCGCACGCCCCTGAGAGCGCGGCTGGCCAGACCCGAGGGTGTGCTCACGGCCGCAACCCCTTCACGCTGGCGCGCCGCGTACGCCGGCCATGGACCCGGCCTGCGGAGCCAAGTGGGCGGCCACCGTGCGCACGCCCAAACCATGCGCCTTGGCATGCTCGAGTAGGCGGCCAAGCAGGGCTGTGTGCGCCGCAGTGTGCCCCTCGGCCGCCGGGTGCAGCATCAAGGTGGGCCAGCCTCCTTGCCCAGCGCACTCATCGAGAAGGCCGGCGTACCAGGTCTCAGTGGCGGGCAGCTTGCCGGTGTAGGCGCCAAACGGGATGCGCCGAATGCCAAAGCGATTGGTGATGCCGCGGTTCAACCCATACCAGGTCGTGAAGGCGCTGTCGAACGACGAGGCCACTGCCGCGCGCACCCATCGGTTGTGGCGGCCAAACGGATAGATCAGCGTACTGGGCCGGCCCAGCCCCTCGGCGACCATGCGTTCCACGCCAAGCGCGACGGCTGTCTGCAACTGGTCCGGCCCCGTGAAGCCCGTGAACGGGTCGTGCGTCGTGCCATGGAAGGCAATCTCGTGCCCCGCCTCTCGGATCTGACGCAATTGCGCGTAACTCAGAAAGCCGGCCCGCCCGATCAGGTCGGGCGAGACGGCGAACACACCCTTGAGGCCATGGACTTCGAGCGCCTCGACGACGTCAAGATCCTTCACTTCGCCGTCGTCACAGACGACCGTGAGCGCCGGCTCGCGCGGCACCTGCAGCCGCTCGAAGTTGCGCAAGCCAAGAATGAGTTCTTCGGCGCGATCCTTGCCGTGTGCAGGCAGCCGCTTGACCACGGCGCCGACGATCTTGTTGCCCAACCCCATGGCTTCGCTTTACTCGTTGTAGTCGTAGGCCTTGAAGCCTGCGAGCTTGATCAGGCTGTCGCGCTTGGCCGCCGCGTAGTCCGCCTCCACCATCTCCGCCACCAGCTCGGCCAGCGTCGTCTTCGCTGTCCACCCCAGCTTCGCTTTCGCC
>JANNRI010000071.1:0-3426 GCA_031401195.1 Burkholderiales bacterium | reverse complement strand
GCGCCGGTCTCGCGCATGATCGCCAGGCTGCGCATGTCGGACACCAGGTTGTTGTAGCCGAAGCTCGCACCGCGCTCGCAGGCCATGAAGCGGTCTTCCGACAGGCCGGCGTCGCGCGCCGCGGCGCGGGCCTTGTCGATGACGTTCTTCATGTCGTGGGGGCTGAGGAACTGGCCCTTCTTGATGTTCACCGGCAGGCCGCTTTGGGCCACCGCGCGGATGAAGTCGGTCTGCCGGCACAGGAAGGCAGGCGTCTGCAGCACATCGACCACCGCCGCCACGGCCGGCACCTCGGCTTCGCTATGCACGTCGGTCAGCAGCGGCACGCCGAGCTCGCGCTTCACCTGGGCCAGGATCTCCAGCCCGCGCTGCATTCCCGGGCCGCGAAAGGTGGCCCCGCTGGAGCGGTTGGCCTTGTCGTAGCTGGACTGGAAGATGAAGGGGATGCCCAGCGCACCGGTCATCTCTTTCAACTGGCCGGCAACCTCCATCTGCAGCGCCTCGCTCTCGACCACGCAGGGCCCGGCGATGAGAAAGAAGGGCCGCTGGAGCCCGACCTCGAAGCCACACAGGTTCATGTAGGCGCCCTGCGGCCATCGGCCTGCGGTCGACGCTGGCCGGGCGTGCTCACGCCGCCACCTTCAGCGCTGTCTGCGCATCGGCCTGGTGCTTCAAGGCGGCACGAATGAAGCTGTTGAACAGCGGGTGCCCGTCCCACGGCGTGGACTTGAACTCGGGGTGGAACTGCACGCCGACAAACCAGGGGTGCACCTCGCGCGGCAGTTCGACCATCTCGGTCAGCTTTTCGCGCTGCGTGATGGCCGAGATCACCAGCCCGGCGCCGCGCAGGCGGTCGAGGTAGTGTTGATTGGCCTCGTAGCGGTGGCGGTGGCGCTCGGTGACCACGTCGCCGTAGATCTCGTGCGCCAGCGTGCCGCGTTGCACATCGGAACTCTGCGCACCCAGGCGCATCGTGCCGCCCAGGTCCGACGAGGCGCTGCGCTTTTGCAGCGTGCCGTCGCGGTCTTGCCATTCGTCGATCAGCGCGATCACCGGGTGTGGTGTGGCACTGTCGAACTCGGTGCTGTTGGCCTCGGCAAGGCCGGCCATGTGCCGCGCGAATTCGATCGTCGCCACCTGCATGCCCAGGCAGATGCCGAGGTACGGGATGCGCTGTTCGCGGGCGAATTGTGCCGCGCAGATCTTGCCTTCGATGCCGCGCTTGCCAAAGCCGCCCGGCACCAGCACGGCGTCGAAATGCGCCAGCTGCACGAGGTTGCCGGCGTTGAGTGTTTCGGCATCGACGTACTCGATGTTCACCCGTGCATGGTTCTGGATGCCGGCGTGGCGCAGCGCCTCGTTCAGCGACTTGTAGGAGTCCGACAGGTCGGTGTACTTGCCGCACATCGCGATGCTCAGCTGGTGCACCGGGTGCTCGACCTCGTGCACCAGGCGGTCCCAGCGGCGCAGGTCGGCCGGCTTGGTGAGCAACTGCAGCTTCATGCAGATCATCTCGTCCAGGCCCTGCTCGTGCAGCATGCGCGGCACCTTGTAGATGGTGTCCACGTCCCACATCGAGATCACGCCGTGCGGCTGCACGTTGGTGAACAGCGAGATCTTCTCGCGCTCTTCATCGGGCACCGCGCGGTCGGCGCGGCACAGCAGCACGTCGGGCTGGATGCCGATTTCGCGCAGCTTTTGCACCGTGTGCTGCGTCGGCTTGGTCTTCAGTTCGCCGGCCGCGGCAATCCACGGCACGTAGGTCAGATGCACGAAGGCGCTGTGGTTGGGCCCCAGCTTCAGGCTCATCTGGCGCACGGCTTCCAGGAACGGCAGCGATTCGATGTCGCCCACCGTGCCGCCGATCTCGACGATGGCCACGTCCACCTTGTCCGACCCCGACAACCCGGCGCCGCGCTTGATGTAGTCCTGGATCTCGTTGGTGACGTGCGGGATGACCTGCACCGTCTTGCCGAGGTAGTCGCCGCGTCGCTCTTTCTCGAGCACGGTCTTGTAGATCTGGCCGGCGGTGAAATTGTTGCTGCGCTTCATCCGCGTGGTGATGAAACGTTCGTAGTGGCCCAGGTCGAGATCGGTTTCGGCGCCGTCGTCGGTGACGAACACCTCGCCGTGCTGAAACGGCGACATCGTGCCAGGGTCGACGTTCAGGTACGGGTCGAGCTTGATCAGCGTGACCTTGAGGCCCCGCGATTCAAGGATCGCGGCCAGCGAAGCCGACGCGATACC
This sequence comes from Burkholderiales bacterium, assembly GCA_031401195.1. Classification (GTDB taxonomy): domain Bacteria; phylum Pseudomonadota; class Gammaproteobacteria; order Burkholderiales; family Burkholderiaceae_C; genus Rubrivivax. Next base: position 1,179 of record JANNRI010000071.1, on the reverse strand, counting down.
CTTGCCGAGTGAGGACACCACACCGCCGGTGACGAAGACAAACCTGGTCATCTCTGAGAGCACGAGGGCGCCGGATCAGTGGCGACGCGCACGGTGCTTGGGTATGAAAGCGCAAGTATAGAGGCGGGGTTGGCGACACGGCCGGGCCGCGGCGCCCAGATCACTGCGAAAAGCGCCGCAGCGAGTCGCCGGTGAGCCGACAGATGCGCCACTCATGCAGCACATCGGCGCCCATGCGCTCGTAGAAGCGAATGGCATCGCTGTTCCAGTCGAGCACGCTCCATTCGAAGCGGCCGTAGTCACGCTCGTTGGCGATGCGCGCCAACCGGGTCAGCAGCGCTTCGCCAATGCCGTGGCCGCGTTGCGCGCTTTGCACATACAGGTCTTCCAGGTACAGCCCGGGCTTTCCCAGGAAGGTGGAATAGTTGGTGAAGAACAGCGCGAAGCCCACCACCACGCCACCCTGCTCGGCCACCAGCGCTTCGACCACCGGCTTGGGGCCGAACAAGTGCAATTGCAGCTGCGGCGCTTCGATGCGCACCAGGTGCGCCAGTTTCTCGAATTCGGCCAGCTCGCCGATCAGTCCGACGATGGCGGGCACATCGCGCGGCTCGGCGCAGCGCAACTCGAAGGCCACGGCGGCACCGGCGCTGCCGCTCATCGGGCTGGCCCCGTGCGGCGCACCGCAATGCAGTCGCCCTTCGGACTGAGTGCCGCGGCTCCAAGTCCGCCTGCGCGGACTTGGACGGCACGAAGGCCAGCGGCCTCTGGCCGATGGCGGCCGGGAAGGCTCATGGTGTCTGAAGCCCCGGCAGGCGCGACACGGGTAGGTTGCTCAGCGCAACTTCGACTGCGGCACCGTTTGCACCTCAGCGGGCAGTGAACCGATGTAGCGCGCCATCTGCTTCAACTCTTTCAGGCTGAACTGCTTGACCTGCCCGGCCATGATGGCGTTACCGCGGCCGACGTAAGCGTTGCCTTCGGTCTTGTACGACTTCAGGGCCACATACAGGTAGTCGGCATGCTGCCCGCCGATCTTCGGGTAACTGCCGTCGATCGGCTTGTTGAAGTTGGCACCATGGCAAGACACACAGGCGCCCTTGGCGAGCAGTGCGGCCACGTCGGCTGAAGGATGCACGGACACGGCCTCGGGCGTGGTGATGGCCAGGCCATGCTGGG
>JANNRI010000070.1:0-91486 GCA_031401195.1 Burkholderiales bacterium | reverse complement strand
GTCGAGCAGATCCGTAAGCGCAATCTGGAGCTCGCCAGCGAGTACCTGCTGATGGCGGCGATGCTGATCGAGATCAAGAGTCGCATGCTCTTGCCACCGAAGAAGAGCGCCGAGGGCAAGGAAGTCGAAGACCCGCGCGCCGAGCTGGTGCGCCGCCTGCTCGAGTACGAGCAGATGAAGTTGGCGGCGGCACGGCTCGACGCACTGCCGGTGCTGGGCCGCGATTTCCTGCGCGCGCAAGTCACGATCGAGCAATCGCTGGCGCCGCGCTTCCCTGATGTGGCGGCCGACGAGTTGCGCGACGCCTGGCGCGCCATCGTCGAGCGCGCGCGCCTGGTGCAGCACCACCACATCGGCCGCACCCAGCTCTCGGTGCGCGAGCACATGAGCCTGGTGCTGCGCAAGTTGCAGGGCCGGCGCTTCGCGTTGTTCGAGGATTTGTTCGACACCTTGCACGGCGTGCCGGTGGTGGTGGTGACTTTCATCGCCTTGCTCGAACTCTCGCGCGAGGCGCTGGTGGAAGTGACACAGGCCGAGGCCTTCGCGCCGATCTATGTGCGTCTGGCGTACGCGCCGAGCTGAGTTCCAGCCCGAGCAGGCGAGGCAGGCTCAGCAGCCAGGCACCACGAAGAGCCGGCCCGACAGCGGCGAGGCGTGCAGCGATTCGCGGTCGAGCGCATCCCGCGCTGTGGTCACGAACAGGGTGTTGCCACCCTCGCCGCCGAGGGCCACGCCGGTGGGCGATGGCACCGGCAACACCACCACGCGCGTGGTCCGCGGCGGCCCCAGTCGCTGGCCGAGCTCTGCCTGCGAAAGGCCCCGGGAGGAGTTGCCCACGGCGTCAAGCACGTCGAGCGCCTTCTCGAGCGAGGCAGTGCCTTCGCGGGTGCTGCGCCCCGCCAACATGTAGCAAAGGGAAACCCCCCCGTCCTGGATGGGCCCCCGGACGGTCGCGTCTGCTACTCTTTTCGGCATGTCGCCCGCCGAAATCCCGCAACAGCGAGTCCGCCCCCTGCTCGAAATGCCCATGCTGGCCGAGCGTGCCGCCAGCATGTTGAGCAACCCCAAGGCCGTGGTCCACCTCACGCTGGACGAGGCAAGGCAGGTCGTGGCCCGCATGGGCCTGGCCACCTTTGCGCTTGGCACGACGTTGTTGCGCGAAGGCGCCGAGAGCGCCTCCGGTCACATGCTGCTCATTCTGGACGGCGAAGTCAGCGTCGACAGCGAGACCGCCGGCGAGCCGGCCGCGCCGCTGGCGCTCTCGGTCATCGGCCCAGGCGAGATCATCGGCGAGATGGCGCTGCTCGACGGCGCGCCACGCGCGGTGAGCTGCACCGCGGTCAGTGCCGTGCAGGCGGCCGGCCTCTCGCGCCGGGGCCTGGAGGAACTGATGGCCGAGCAGCCGGTGGTCGCCGCCAAGCTTGTGGTGGTGCTGGCCACGCGCATCGCCGACCGGCTGCGTGCCGTGAGCCAGCAGCTGCAGCTGTACGCGCAACTGGCCGCCGATCGCAGCGAAGAGTTGCGCCGCATCCGCAGCGTCATCGAGCCGGGCAGCCGGAGCTGAGTGGCGCGCCGGGACGGACGACACCGCGACCGGTGTCGCCGAGCCCACCGGTCGCAGCCGCGTCAGCCGCGTCAGCCGCGCGCCTCGTACAGCCCGAGCTTGCGGTGCAATGGCGCCTCGTCGGCGACGAACACGAACGCCGGGCTGTCAGAAGAACGATTGCGCAGCGTGACCGGTGTGTAGCCCGGAGCACAGCAGGTGTCGGCCTCGGCAAGTTCGAAGCACCGACTCAGCACGTTCACCTCCAACCCGCCCTCGATGAGGTGGAAGACTGCCGCCGGGCTGCGTGCAGGCAACGCCAGCACCTGGCCTGGACGCAGCATCAGCGCGTAGAAGCCGAGGATGTTCTCCGCGTCGCTGCCGGTTTCGGGGTTGATGTAGCTGACCTGCACGCACTCGAGCTCGGGCTGGTCGGCGGCCATGGAACGCAGCGCCGCCTTTGTGTCCACCCACGGGTAACGCAGCAGGGGGTAGGCCTTGCGCGAACGCTCAAACAGCGGCGTCGGTGCGATGCCCGCCCGCACGAAGCAACGTTCGCCGCGGCTCTCGCGGGTGGGCTGGCGCTGTCCGTTCACGTGGTAGCTGGCTTCCAGGTAGTGCACGAGCGGCAAGTCGAGCACATCCAGCCAAACCACGGGCTGGTCGCCGTCGTGGCCATGCTCGTGCCACAGCCCGGTGGGCGTGAGGATGAGGTCGCCGCGGCTCATGGCGCACCGCTCGCCGTCGACGGTGGTCCATGCCCCCTCGCCTTCGACCACCATGCGCACAGCGTTCGGCGTGTGCCGGTGCGAAGGCGCCCACTCACCGGGCAGCAGCAGCTGCATGCCGAGGTAGATGGCGCTGCTCGCCTGCATCTTCTCCAACGTGTGGCCTGGGTTGGCCAGCACCAGCACGCGGCGCTCGGCGCGCTCGATCGGCGTCAGCTCACCGGCGCGCAGCAGCAAGGGTTTGAGGACCGCATAGGGCCAACAGGTGGGCGCCGTGCGCGGCTGCGGCTTGTCGGCGGGCATCACCGCGCGCAGGCTCGGCCACAAGGGCACCAGGTTGTGCGCCCGCAAGATCGCGACATAGTCGGGCGGCAGGTCTTCGAGTCTTCCGAGATCACTCATGTCAGTGCGCCTCGTCCCAGTTGCGGCCCACTCCCACCTCGGCCAGCAGCGGCACCTTCAGCTGCGCTACGCCAGCCATCAGCCGCGGAATGGCCTCACGCACCCACGGCACTTCGGCCTCGGGCACCTCGAACACCAACTCGTCATGCACCTGCATCACCACGGCAGTGCCGCAGCGCTCGCGGTCGAGTTCGGCTTGCACCGAGATCATCGCCAGCTTGATGAGGTCGGCCGCCGTGCCTTGCATGGGGGCATTGATGGCTTGCCGCTCGGCGCCGCTGCGGCGCGGACCGTTGCCGCCGCGAATCTCGGGCAGTTCGATGCGTCTGCCGAACAGCGTTTCGACATAGCCCTTGGCAGCCGCCGAGGCCTTGGTTTCGTCCATGTAACGCTTGACACCGGCAAAACGGGTGAAGTAACGCTCGATGTAGTCGCGCGCCGCCTTCTGCTCGATGTCCAGGCTGCGTGCGAGACCGAACGCACCCATGCCGTAGATGAGGCCGAAGTTGATGGTCTTGGCATAGCGGCGCTGTTCGCCGGTGACCTCTGCCACCGGCGTGCCGAACACCTCGCTGGCGGTGGCGCGGTGCACGTCGATACCTTCGGAGAAGGCACGCAGCAGGCCCGGGTCTTCGCTGATGTGGGCCATGATGCGCAACTCGATCTGCGAGTAGTCGGCGCTCATGATCACATGCCCCGGCGGCGCGATGAAGGCCTCGCGGATGCGCCGCCCTTCCGGCGTGCGGATGGGGATGTTCTGCAAGTTGGGGTCGTTGCTCGCCAGGCGCCCGGTCACCGCCACCGCTTGCGCATAGTTGGTGTGCACGCGGCCAGTGCGCTCGTTCACCATCAGCGGCAGCTTGTCGGTGTAGGTGCCCTTGAGTTTGGCCAGGCTGCGGTGCTCGAGGATGCGCGCCGGCAGCGGGTAGTCCTCGGCGAGCTCCTGCAACACTTCCTCGTCGGTGCTGGGCGCGCCCGAGGCGGTCTTCTTCTTCACTGGCAGGCCAAGTTTGCTGAAGAGGATCTCGCCGATCTGCTTGGGGCTGCCGAGATTGAACGGCTGCCCGGCGATGCTGTAGGCCTCTTGCTCCAGCGTCAGCATGCGCTCGGCGAGCTGCTTGCTCTGTGTGGCGAGCACGGCGGCGTCGACAAGCACACCGTGGCGCTCGATGCGTTGCAGCAGCGCCGCCACCGGCATCTCGATGTGGGCGTACAGGTCGCGCAAGCGCGGCTGGGCCTCCAGGCGCGGCCACTGCACGAGATGCACATGCAGCGCCATCTCGCTGTCTTCTCCGCTGTACTCGGTGGCGCGCTCCACCGCCACTTGTGCGAAGGGGATCTGGTTGACGCCCTTGCCACACACATCCTCGTAGTCCAGACCCTTGCGCCCAAGCCGGCGCTCGGCCAGGGCGCCCAGGCCATGCGTGCGGTGGGCCTCGAGCACATAGCTTTGCAGCATGGTGTCGTGCACATAGCCGCGCACCGTGATGCCATGGTTGGCGAAGACGTGCAGGTCGTACTTGATGTTCTGGCCGATCTTCTTCGCCGCTTCGTCCTCGAGCCAGGGCTTCAGGCGCGCCAGCACTTCGTCCAGCGGCAACTGGTCCGGCGCGCCGGGGTAGCTGTGGGCCAGCGGCACATAGGCCGCGCGCCCCGGCTCGACAGCAAAGCTGATGCCGACGATGCGCGCACGCTGGTTGTCCAGCGAGTCGGTCTCGGTGTCCAAGGCCACGAGCGGGGCCGCGCGCAACTTGTCCAGCCAGCCTTGCAGCAGAGGCCAGGTGACGATGGTCTCGTACTCGCGAGCGATCTCGAAGTGTGGCGCCGGTGGCTCTTCCACCTCGGGCCGCGTGTTGGCCGGCGCACGCGCCGAAGCCGACGTTGAAGCCTCGCTGGTTGCCGCTCCATCAGCGGTGGTCGAAGCGGGCAGCCCGAGCGACTCCTCCAACTCCCGACCGAACGCCCGGAAACCATGGCGACGGTAGAACGCCAGCAACGCCTGCTGATCCACCGGGCGCAAGGCCAGCGCTTCGAGCCGAGGCCAGCCAGGCACCGCAGCGGAGAGATCGAAATCGGTGAGCACGGTGACCAGCTTGCGGCCCATCGGCAGCCAGTCGAGCGCCTTGCGCAGGTTCTCGCCGGCCGCGCCCTTGATGGAGCCGGCCGCGGCGACGATGCCATCGAGCGAGCCGTGCTCCTGCAACCACTTCACCGCCGTCTTGGGGCCGACTTTGTCGACGCCGGGCACGTTGTCGACACTGTCGCCGATGAGCGTGAGGTAGTCGACGATGCGCTCGGGCGTCACGCCGAACTTGGCCTTCACGCCGGCGACGTCGAGGCGTTCATTGCTCATGGTGTTGATCAGCGTCACCTCCGGCGTGACGAGTTGGGCGAGGTCCTTGTCGCCGGTGCTGATGATCACCTTGTGGCCACTGGCGGCGGCCACGCGCGCCAGGGTGCCGATGGCGTCATCGGCCTCGATGCCCGGCACCTCCAGCACCGGCCAGCCGAGCAGGCGCACGACTTCGTGGATGGGCTCGATCTGTTGCGCCAGCGGTTCGGGCATCGGCGGCCGGTGGCCCTTGTACTCGGGATACCAGTCGTCGCGAAAGGTCTTGCCTTTGGCATCGAACACACAGGCAGCGTGTTCGGCACCGACTTGCTCGCGCAGCTTCTTCATCATCCCCACCATGCCGTGCAGCGCGCCGGTCGGGGCACCGTCGGGCGCGCGCAGGTCGGGCAGCGCGTGGTAGGCGCGATAGAGGTAGCTGGAGCCGTCGACCAGCAGCACGATCTTGTCTTGCATGCTTGCATTCTCGCGCGCAAGTCCGCCTCGGCTGCCGAGGGCGGCTGCGTAGAATGGGATGCATGATGAAGTGCAGGGTTCGGGCAGGCATGGCATGCGCTGCGGCCGTCGCGACGTTGCTTGCCGCAGCAGGCGGGCAGGCGGCGCGGGCGCAACCGGCCGCGCGGGTGCCGGCGGCTGCCTCACCTGCTTCGCCCGCCACTTCGCCCGCGAGTTCGCCCTCCACTTCGCCCGTCACTTCGCCGTCCGCATTGTTAGCCGCCGCTGCGCAGCGGTCAGGCACCGAATTGCGTGTCATCGAAGACGACCAGATCCGCATCGAGGAAACGCGGGTGCGCGGCCAGTTGCAGCGCGTGACCGTGGCGCCCAAGGGCAGCACGCTGCGGCCCTACGAGATCAACGTCGGCACCGCAGGCCGTGACCCCTCGCAGGACAAGAGCGCCGCCGGCCAGCGCGTGTGGTCGGTCCTTCGCTTTTAGGGCCGGCACTTCCCTGTACTCCCCGGCAGGCACCCACGCGCGGCATGGCCGTCTACACCGAGGTCGGCTTCGATGCCGCAGCGGCACTGTGCGCCCGGCTCGGTCTCGGGCGGCTCACTGCCTTGCAGGGCATCAAGAGCGGCATCGAGAACACCAACTACTACGCCACCACCGAGTGCGGGCAATGGGTGTTGACGCTGTTCGAGCGCCTCACGCGCGCCGAGCTGCCCTACTACCTGCGGCTGATGCAGCACTTGGCCAAGGCGGGCATCCCGGTGCCGGCACCCCAAGCCGACGCGGCTGGCGAGTTGCTGCACGAAGTGGCCGGCAAACCGGCGGCAGTGGCCACGCGGCTGCCGGGCAGCCACCGCCTCGCGCCCGGCGTTTCGCACTGCGAGCAGGTGGGCGCGATGCTCGGGCGCCTGCACGCGGCCGGCCGGCGTTTTGCGCTCGAGCAGCCGCACCTGCGCGGCCTCGCGTGGTGGGGCCAGACCGTGCCCGTGGTGCTGCCCCACTTGCCAAGCGCACAAGCCGGCCTGGTCGAGGAGGAACTGCGCTTCCAGCAGCAGTGGGCGGCCTCGGCGGCCGGGCAGTCGTTGCCGCGCGGCCCGATTCATGCCGATCTGTTCCGCGACAACGTGATGTTCGACGACACCGCGGGTGCCGACGTGCTCTGCGGTCTGTTCGACTTCTACTTCGCCGGCACCGACCACTTGCTGTTCGATGTCGCCGTGTGCCTGAACGACTGGTGCTGCGACCTCACCAGCGCGCGGCTGGACGAGCCACGAGCGGCCGCCTTCGTGCGGGCTTACCATGCCGTCCGGCCCCTGGTACCGGCGGAACGCAGGCTGATGCCCGCGCTGCTGCGCGCGGCAGCATTCCGCTTCTGGCTCTCGCGCCTGTGGGACTGGCACCTGCCGCGCGACGCAGCGCTGCTCGCGCCGAAGGACCCCACGCACTTCGAACGCGTGCTGCGCGAACGTATCGCAACGCCGTGGCACCCCGAAACCTGACAAGCGCCGACATGCACGGCGGCTCTCGCACATGACAATGCAACTGAAAACGGTGGCGCTGGGACAAGGGCCACGCTGGGTCGGCGATGGCTTCCGCGCCTTCGGGCGGCGGCCGCTGGCGCTCGGATTGCTATTCCTGGTCTTTCTCGCCGCAAGCACGCTGGTGGCGGTGGTATTGCCCTTCGTGGGTGCGCTGCTGCAGCTGATGTGCCTGCCGCTGCTCTCGCTGGGCTACATGGTGGCCACGCAATCGGCCCTTGTGAACGGGCCGGTGCACCCAGGACAGTTCATCGAGCCGCTGCGCGGCGACGCCACCCGGCGGCGCTCCCTGCTGTGGCTGTGCGTGAGCTACGGCGTGCTGGCGTTGGCCATCCTGCTGCTTTGCGGCTGGGTCAGCAACGACGCGCTGACGAGGCTGCAGGCGCTGGTGCAATCCAACCAGCCGAACAAGGCGCAGATCGAGGCACTGCTTGACGAACCCGGCGTCACCACGGCCGCCTGGCTGCTGGCTGTGCTCGGCACGGCGCTGTCGGTGCCCTACTGGTTCGCCCCGGCGCTGGTGCACTGGAGCGGCCACAGCGCGGGGCAGGCCCTGTTCTCCAGCACGCTGGCCCTGTGGCGCAACAAGGGCGCGTTCACCACCTTCGTGGCCACCTGGGTGGCGTTGATCGCGGTGGCAAGCGTGGGGCTCTCGTTGGCGCTGGCGCTGCTGGGCGCCACCCGCCAAGCCAGCATGGTGCTGATGCCGCTGGCGTTGTTGTTCAGCACGGTGTTCTACGTCTCGCAACTGTTCGCGTTCAACGACAACTTCGGTGCTGCCGGCCCTGCACCGGAAGCGCCTGCCGAAACGCCGGGCGCAACGCCCAACGGTGGCGGCTGAACGGCCACGAGCGAGGCCCCGACCGCGGGGACCTCAATCCACCGGTGTCAGCTTGGCGATGCCCAGCGCCAGCCACTTGCTGCCGTGGCGGCCGAACTGCACCTGTGCCCGGGCATCGGGACCCAGCCCTTCCAGCGTGGTGATGACGCCTTCGCCGAACTTGTTGTGGAAGACCGTTTGGCCCAAGCGCAGGCCGCCACCCACGCCGCGGCCCACCATTGCCTGGCCGGACTCAGGCGTTGGCCCGCGCGCGGGCGCTGAAGCCCATGACGGCGGAGCCGCACGCTCCACACACTCCACACGCCCCACACCCACGATGCCCGTGAGGCCGCTGCCGCGCCCCCAGGCCTGCTGGTACTCGCGCGCATAGCCCGAACCAAAGCCGGCCTGCCGCGGCGTCAGCCAACGCAGCGCGTCCTCGGGCAGTTCCTCCAGAAAGCGGCTCTTGACGTTGTAGCGCGTCTGCCCATGCAGCATGCGCGTCTGGCTGAAGCTGAGGTACAGGCGCCTGCGCGCCCGCGTGATCGCCACGTACATGAGCCGCCGCTCTTCCTCGAGCCCGTCGCTGTCGGACAGCGAGTTTTCGTGCGGGAACAGGCCCTCTTCGAGCCCGGTGATGAACACGGCGTCGAACTCCAGCCCTTTGGCCGAGTGCACCGTCATCAATTGCACGGCGTCCTGCCCGGCCTGAGCCTGGTTGTCGCCGGCCTCGAGCGCGGCGTGCGTGAGGAAAGCGGCCAGCGGGCTTTGGATCTCACCGGTTTCGGCATCGGGTGCGGCCTCGGGGCTTGCGGCCTGTTCGTCCACCGGCAGGGCCACGGCGTCCTTGCCGAAACCTTCCTGCATCACGAAGCTCTCAGCCGCGTTCACCAGTTCGCCGAGGTTCTCAAGACGGTCGGCACCCTCCTTGTCGTGGCGATAGAACTCGGTGAGACCCGAGTGCTCGAGCACGTGATCGATGATCTCGCGCAGCGTCAGGCCACGCGTGGCCTCGCGTATGCTGCCCAGGAGCTTGACGAAAGCTTGCAGGTTGCCTCCGGCCTTGCCGGCCACCGCGCCCACGCTTTGCGCCAGGCTCCTGCCGCTGGTACGGGCGGCGTCCTGCAACTGCTCGATGCTGCGTGCCCCGATGCCGCGCGCGGGAAAGTTGACGACGCGCAGGAAGCTCGTGTCGTCGTCGGCGTTCTCCAGCAAGCGCAGGTAAGCCAGGGCGTGCTTGATCTCGGCCCGCTCGAAGAAACGCAAACCGCCATACACGCGATAGGGAATGCCGGCGTTGAACAAAGCGCTTTCAAGCACGCGGCTCTGCGCGTTGCTGCGGTAGAGCAGAGCCGTCTCGGCGCGGGGCAGGCCACCACGGTGCAGCTGCTGCAACTCCTCCAGCAACCATTGCGCCTCGGCATAGTCGCTCACCGACTCGTGCACGCGCAGCGGTTCACCCGCGCCGGCGTCAGTGCGCAGGTTCTTGCCCAGGCGCCGCTCGTTGTGGGCGATCAGCCCGTTGGCGGCGTCCAGGATGTGCCCGCCCGAGCGGTAGTTCTGCTCCAGTTTGATGACCTGCGCGACACCGTACTCGCGTTCGAAGTCGGCCATGTTGCCCACGCGCGCACCACGAAAGGCATAGATGCTCTGGTCGTCGTCACCGACGGCAAATACCGACTGCTGCGTCACACCGTGCGCTGGCATCGGCGCGCGGCCGCCAGGCGGCGCCAACATTTTCAACCAGGCGTACTGCAGCTTGTTCGTGTCCTGGAACTCGTCGACCAGCACATGGGCGAAGCGGCGCCGGTAGTGCTCGCGCAGCGCTTCGTTGTCGCGCAGCAGTTCGAACGTGCGCAGCAGCAGTTCGGAAAAGTCGACGACGCCCTCGCGCTGGCATTGGTCCTCGTAGGCCTGGTAGACCTCGACCAGCTTGCGCGTGTGCGGATCCGGCGCGTCGATGTCACGCGGCCTGTGCCCCTCTTCCTTGCTGCCGGAGATGAACCATCCCACCTGCTTGGGCGGGAAGCGCTCCTCATCGAGATTCAGCGACTTGACGACGCGCTTGACGGCGGCGACGGTGTCCTGCGCGTCGAGGATCTGGAACGACTGCGGCAGCGTCGCCAGCTTCCAGTGCGCGCGCAGGAACCTGTTGCACAACCCGTGGAAGGTGCCGATCCACATCCCGCGCACGTTCACCGGCAGCATCGCCGAGAGGCGCCCCAGCATTTCCTTGGCGGCCTTGTTGGTGAAGGTCACGGCGAGCACCTGGGCCGGGCTCGTGCGGCCGGTCTGCAACAGCCACGCGATGCGCGTGGTCAGCACGCGGGTCTTGCCCGAGCCGGCGCCGGCCAGGATCAGCGCCGGGTGCTGGGGCAGCGTCACGGCCGCGAGCTGCTCCGGGTTGAGGCCCTGCAGAAGGCGGTGCAGCAGGCCTGTGCTCTCTGACGGCACCGGCGCCATGGTCGGGTCCAGGGAGCTTGGCGTCGGCGGGGGCAGGTGCATGCGGCCATTCTAGGGAGCGCCCGTCGACGGTCCACAGCGTGACGGTGCGCTCCATCGGGTTGTCCGCATCCGACGCGCCATCGCAGAGTATGTCGATGCGCGTCACCGAGGCTGCGCCCGATGAGGCCAGCGCCAGACGCTGCAGCCGCTCGCGCCGCAAGCGCTCTTCCAACCAGGGTGCGAAGGCCTCCGCCGGCATCGGGCGGCCGATGAGGTAGCCCTGAACCTCGTGGCAGCCCATCTGACCGAGCAATTCCAGTTGGGCCGCGGTCTCCACGCCTTCGGCCACGGTGGTCATGCCCAGGCTGCGTGCCATCACGATCACGGCCTGGGCGATGGCCCGGTCTTCGGTGCCGTCAGGCAACGCGCTGACGAAGGAGCGGTCGACCTTGAGTGTGTTGACGTTGAAGCGCTTCAAGTACGACAGCGAGGAGTGGCCGGTGCCGAAGTCATCCAGTGCGATGCGCACGCCGATGCGGGCAAAGTCGGCCAACAACGCCCGCGTCGCTTCGTTGTCTTCCATCAGCATCGACTCCGTGAGCTCGATTTCGAGCCGGTGCGGCTCGATGGCGTACTCGCGCAGCGTGTCCTCGACCAGGGTCGCCAGATGCGAGTGGCGCACCTGACGCGCCGAGAGGTTCACCGCCATGCGCAGCACCGGCAGGCCCGCGGCATCCCAGGCCGCGAGCTGCGCGCAGGCACTGCGGATGACCCACGCCCCCACCTGCAGGATGAGCCCGGTCTCTTCGAGCACGCCGATGAAGCGGTCGGGCGGCACCAAGCCGCGCCCCGGGGAATGCCAGCGCAGGAGCGCCTCGATGCCGGTGATGGCACCGTCGCTCAGCTGCGCCTTCGGCTGGTAGTGCAGCAGGAATTCCTCACGCTCGATGGCGCGACGCAAGGCGCCCTCGAGCGACAGCCGCGCCGTCATCGCGGCATGGATGTCGTCGCTGAAGAAGCAGAAGATGCCGCGGCCCATCGACTTGGCCCGGTACATCGCCATGTCGGTGCGGCGCACGAGGCCGTCGAGGTCCACGTCCTCGGTGGGGTACATCGAAATGCCGATGCTCACCGAGATCACGATGTCTTCTTCGCCGACGACGATGGGTGCGTTGAGTGCATCGAGCAGGCGCTGGGCGATGAGTGCTGCATCCTCTGCGCCACCCAGGCTCTCGGCGATGACCGTGAACTCGTCGCCGCCCAGGCGCGAGATGGTGAAGCTGCTGTCGTCACCCGTGCGGGCCACCGAGTCGATGCAACGCAGGCAACCGCCGAGCTTCTTGGCCACCTGCTGCAAGAGGCGGTCGCCCGCCTCATGCCCGAGGCTGTCGTTGACAACCTTGAAGCGATCGAGGTCCAGGAACATCAGCGCCAAGGGCCGGCCATTGCTCTGCGCGCGCTGCATCGCGCGCTCCAGCCGGCTGCGGAACAGGGCGCGGTTGGGCAACCCGGTCAGGCTGTCGAAGTTGGCAAGCTGCACGAGCCGGTCTTGCGCCTCGCGGCGATCGCTGATGTCGCGCAGGCGCACGAGCCAGTCAGACGGACCCTTTGAGCCAGACGGGCCCGGCATGGGCTCGAAGTGGAGCTCGATCGGTACGTTGCCTTGTTCACGGTGCACCATGGCCTCGCCATTGCGCAGCGTGCCATCGTCGTCGGAGCCTGGATCCTGGTCGATGTGGCTGCGGCAAGCCGTGCCCAGAAGTTGCGCCGCGCTGCGCTGGGTGAGCCTGCGCGCGGCCTCGTTGCAGGCCACGACGCGCCCGGCGGCGTCGCACAGCAGCAAGGCATCGGCATTCCTCTCGAACAGCACTCCGAGCCGCCGCTCGGCCAGCCGCAGGCGGCATTCGGTGGCATCGAGCCGGCGGCGCACCAGGGTCGCGTGCCCGGCACTCAGGAGGTCGCGCCATTGGCTGAGCAGCCTCGCGTGCCAGGAGCGCGCAGCAGCTGGCAACGGGGGGCGGTCGTCGGGGGGCAGGAGGGTCGATGCCATGGCGCTTCTACATTGCCTTATCGGTCACCCAGCACCGGCCTTGAGCGCCCGCGCGTAGAATGAATGACCGGGCGGCGCAGCGCAATGCTGCGTATTGCCCGGTTTTCCGTTTGTGCAATGCGCTCGTGCGCGATGGGAATCGGCCGTGGAAATCTTCGACTACGACAACGTCCTGCTGCTGCCCCGCAAGTGCCGCGTCGAGAGCCGCAGCGAGTGCGACACCTCGGTGGAGTTCGGCGGCCGGCGCTTCCTGCTGCCGGCGGTGCCCTCGAACATGAAGACGGTGCTGGACGCGCCGATCGCCGAGTTCCTGGCCGCCAGCGGACATTTCTACGTCATGCACCGCTTCGACCTCGACAACCTCGCTTTCGCGCGGCGCATGCGCGACAAGGGCCTCTTCGTCTCCTTGAGCTCGGGCGTGAAGCCCAACGACTTCTCGGTGATCGACCAATTGGCGTCCGAGGGCGTGGGCGCCGACTACATCACGATCGATATCGCCCATGGACACGCCGAGAGCGTGAGGAAGACGATCGAGCACATCAAGCAACGACTGCCGAGCACCTTCGTGATCGCGGGCAACGTGGCCACGCCCGAGGCCGTCATCGACCTTGAAAATTGGGGCGCCGACGCCACCAAGGTCGGCGTCGGCCCGGGCAAAGTGTGCATCACCAAGCTCAAGACGGGCTTCGGCACCGGGGGCTGGCAGCTCTCGGCCTTGAAGTGGTGCGCGCGCGTGGCCACCAAACCCATCGTCGCCGACGGCGGCATCCGCCACCACGGCGACATCGCCAAGAGCGTGCGCTTCGGTGCGGCCATGGTGATGATCGGCTCGCTGTTCGCCGGCCACGAAGAGAGCCCGGGGCAGACCGTGGAGGTCGATGGCAAGCTGTACAAGGAGTACTACGGCTCAGCCAGCGACTTCAACAAGGGCGAGTACAAGCATGTCGAGGGCAAGCGCATCCTCGAGCCGATCAAGGGCAAACTTGTCGACACCCTGCGCGAGATGCGGGAGGATCTGCAGAGCTCGATCAGCTATTCGGGCGGGCGCGGGCTGGCCGACCTGAAGAAGGTGAACTACGTCATCCTCGGCGGCGAGAACGCTGGCGAACACCTGCTGATGTGATCGGCGGGCGGGGCGGTCCGCACGCCGGCGGCCGTGGCCTTAGCGCGGCAACATCGACTCGCGCTCGTCGAGGACCCAGGCCCGCCGCTGCGCCGTTTTCTCAGCCCGGGTCAGGGCTGGCTTGGCCGCCACGACGACGGGGCAGACGCCGTTGTCGGCATGATGGGCTGCAGCCACGAACAACGGGTCATCCAATGCGCCCGTGGCGCGAGTGAAGTTCTCGGCCACTGGGCAGCTGGCATCGAAGCCGTCGAAGAAGCGGCCTTCGCTGCGGGCGTTGGCCGACTCGAAGTTGACCGCGCTGTAGGTGATGCCGCAGTTGGCCGTCGGCAGCGAACCGACGGGCTTGCCGAAGGTGGTGTCGCCCACGCTGACCACCTGCACATCGATACCGCGCAGCCCGTTGATCAACTGTTCGCTGGCCGACGCCGTGCGCGGGCCGGTGAGCAGGTAGACGCGGGCCACGCCGAGCGCATTGCCGCGGCTCTCGAAGCGGAAGGTCTGGTTGTTGGCCGCCGCGCGCTTGTCGTTGTACAGCAACGCGGTATAGGTGCGCGCGGCGCTGCCTGAGAACCCGCGTGCACCCGCGATGTAGGACGCGAGCGTGGCACCCACCGAGACCAGGCCACCACCGTTGTAGCGCAGGTCCACCACCAGTTCCTGAACGCCCTGGCCACGGAAGAGCGCGAAGGCACTCTCGAAACCGCCATTGGCCTGCGAGATCATGTCCTTGACCATCAGATAGCCCATCACACGACCATTGGGCGTGGCGACGACGCGGGCGCCGTTCACCGGAGTGAGGTTGTAGACCTTGGCTTCCACGACCACGGTACGCGTGGCGCCGCTGCGGCGCAATTGCAGCGTCAGCTGATTGCCGGCGTTGGCCGCGTTGAGCACTGAAAAGTCGTTGGCGAAGATGAGCTCGGCCGCGCTGCGGCCGTTGACCGACAGCACCTCGTCACCTCGCACCACGCCCTTCACCGCGGCGTCACTGGCCGGCTCGACATAACGCACGTACAGCGGCTGGCCGCTGCGCACCTCGAAGCCGTTCACGGAGACGCCATAGCCCATCGTCGCGCCATCGCCGAAGAATCGATTGAAGCTCTCGGTGCTCTCGCTGCGGCTGAAGTCATCGGCCGGGAAGGCAGGGTCGGTGCCGGTGTAGAGCAGCGCGCTGTAGTAGTCGGTGACGCTGGCGAACCCGGCCGGGTTCGGGCGCGGCGAGAGCCGGTACCAGAAGTACCAATCGTTCATGTAGGCGCCCAACCAGTCCTTCTGCGCCGCCTGTGTGCAGACGCTGGCGCCGGGGTCGTCCAAATAACCATCACTGCCGCCGCAGGCTGCGACGACGGCGGCAGCGCCCAGCATGGCCAAGCGCGCCAGCAGCCGCCGCAGCGGATGGGTTCTGGAGAGGACGGCGGAACGGGACATGGACGATCTCCTGGGCACAAGGGCACACCATAATCAAACCCCTCCCGCCATGATTGCGTTGACACCCACCCCCATCGGTGTCAGCTTGTGACACTGCGCGCCCACACCATGAGCATCGAGCTTGCCAAGTCCTTTGAGCCCGCCACCATCGAGGCCAAGTGGCTGCCGGTGTGGGGGCCCGTCTCTGGCGCCGGGCAGGGCACGGCGGGCATGTTCGCGCCGACACTCGACCCAGCCCGCCCCTCGTTCAGCATCCAGCTGCCGCCGCCCAACGTGACCGGCACGTTGCACATGGGCCACGCGTTCAACCAGACCATCATGGACGCGTTGACGCGCTACCACCGCATGCGCGGTCACAACACGCTGTGGCTGCCGGGCACCGACCACGCCGGCATCGCCACGCAGATCGTCGTCGAACGCCAGTTGCAGGAAACCGGCCTCACGCGCCACGACCTCGGCCGCAAGAACTTCGTGTCTCAGGTGTGGGACTGGAAAGCGACCTCGGGCGCCACCATCACGAACCAAATGCGGCGCATGGGTGACAGCGTCGACTGGAGCCGCGAGTACTTCACGATGGACGGGAACCTCTCGACCATCGTCACCGAAACCTTCGTGCGCTTGTACGACGAGGGCCTCATCTACCGCGGACAGCGGCTGGTGAGCTGGGATCCGCAGCTGAAGAGCGCCGTCTCCGACCTGGAGGTCGAAAGCGAGGAGGAGGACGGCTTCCTCTGGCACATCCGCTACCCGCTCGAGGATGGCAGCGGCCACATGGTGGTGGCCACCACGCGCCCGGAAACGATGCTCGGCGACACGGCCGTGATGGTGCACCCGCAGGACGAGCGCTACGCGGCGCTGGTGGGCCGCAAGGTGCGTCTGCCGCTGGCGGACCGGCTCATCCCCGTCATCGCCGACGAACGTGTCGACCGCCAGTTCGGCACCGGTGCGGTGAAGGTGACTCCCGCCCACGACCTGAACGACTACGCCGTGGGGCAGCGGCACGGGCTGCCGATGATCGGCATCTTCACGCTCGACGCCACGCTCAACGACAACGCGCCCGTGGCCTACCGTGGCCTGGACCGGTTCGTCGCGCGCAAGAAGGTCGTGGCCGACCTCGACGCGCTCGGCTTGCTGGAGGAAACGAAGAAGCACCGCCTTCAGGTGCCTCGCTGTGCGCGCACCGGCCAGGTGGTGGAGCCGATGCTCACCAACCAATGGTTCGTGGCGACGACGAAGGCGGGCGCCGACGGCAAGAGCATCGCGCAGAAGGCCATCGACGCGGTGACCAGCGGCCAGGTGCGCTTCGTGCCCGAGCAATGGGTCAATACCTACAACCACTGGATGAACAATATCCAGGACTGGTGCATCAGCCGCCAGCTCTGGTGGGGCCACCAGATTCCCGCCTGGTATGGGGCGGGTGGTGAGTTGTTCGTCGGCCGCAGCGAAGACGAGGCGCGCCTACGTGCGGCCAAAGCCGGCTACACGGGGCCGCTCACGCGCGACGAGGACGTGCTCGACACCTGGTACTCCTCGGCGCTGGTGCCCTTCTCCACGCTCGGCTGGCCGGCCAAGACGCGTGAGCAAGAGCTCTTCCTGCCCAGCACTGTGCTCGTCACCGGCTTCGACATCATCTTCTTCTGGGTCGCCCGGATGATCATGATGACGACGCACTTCACCGGCAAGGTGCCGTTCCGTGACGTGTACATCCACGGTCTCGTGCGCGACGCGCAAGGCCACAAGATGAGCAAGAGCGAAGGCAACGTGCTCGACCCGGTGGACCTGATCGACGGCATTGCACTGGCGCCGTTGCTCGAAAAGCGCACCACCGGCCTGCGCAAGCCCGAGACCGCGCCACGCGTGCGCAAGGACACCGAGAAAGAGTTTCCCGAGGGCATTCCGGCCTTTGGCGCCGATGCGCTGCGCTTCACGATGGCCAGCTATGCCACGCTCGGGCGCAACATCAACTTCGACAGCAAGCGCTGCGAGGGCTACCGCAACTTCTGCAACAAGCTCTGGAACGCGACGAAGTTCGTGTTGATGAACTGCGAGGGCAAGGACTGCGGCCTCCGAGAGCATACGAAGGCCGAGTGCGCGCCGGCTGTCGTCGGCGACGACGGGCGCACCCTCACTGCGGCCGGCCCATTCCATGGCCACCTCTCCTTCTCGATGGCCGACCGCTGGATCACCGGCGAGTTGCAGCGTGTCGAAGCCGCCGTGACCGAAGGCTTCGCCCAGTACCGGCTTGACAACGTCGCTAACGCGGTCTATGCGTTCGTCTGGGACGAGTACTGCGACTGGTACCTCGAGATCGCGAAGGTTCAGCTTCGCAACGGCACCGAGCCGCAGCAACGCGCCACCCGCCGCACTTTGATCCGCGTGCTCGAGACGGTACTGCGCCTGCTGCACCCGGTGGCGCCGTTCATCACCGCCGAGCTCTGGGAGCATGTGGCGTCGGTGGCCGGGCGCAAGCCCTCATCCGCTGCAACCATCGTCACGGCCCCCTACCCCACGGCGCAACTCGAGAAGATCGATCCGGTCGCCGACGCTTGGGTCGGCAAGCTCAAGGCCGTGATGCTCGAAGTGCGCCGGCTGCGCAGCGAGATGGGCCTGAACCCGGGCGAGCAGGTGCCGCTGCTGACACTGGGCGACAGCGCCTATATCGAAGCCGCGGCGCCGTTGCTGTCGACACTGGCGCGCCTGAGCGAGGTGCGCCGCCTGCCTGACGCTCAGGCGTTTGCGGCCGCCACGCGGGCCGCGCCAGTGGCCTTGGTGGGCGAGGTGCGGCTGGCCCTCGAGGTGCGTGTCGATGTGGCGGCCGAGACCACGAGGCTGAACAAGGAGATCGCGCGCCGGCAGGGCGAGATAACAAACGCGGAAGGCAAACTCGGCAAGGACAGCTTCGTGCAGCGCGCGCCGGCCGCGGTGGTGGAACAGGAACGCTCCCGGCTGGCCGATTCGCACGCCGCACTGGCGCGGCTGCAAGAGCAGTTGGAGCGGCTGACGGCCGCGGCCTGAGCAGGCCCACCCCACCACATTCGGGCCTGGGTGCATGCGGCTACCCCCGGGGGCCGGCCAAGCCGACCGCGGGCCGACCCCGTCCTAGCGTCGACGCAGCGTGTGGACGAACTCGCCGCCTTCGTTGGCCTGGGAGACGAGGTCGTTGCCGGTCTGACGAGCGAAGGCCTGGAAATCGCGCACCGAACCTGGGTCGGTGCTCACCACCCTCAACAGGTCGCCGCTGCCCATGTCCGCCAGGGCCTTCTTGGCCTTGAGGATAGGCAGCGGGCAGTTCAGGCCGCGGGTGTCGAGTTCGCGAGATTGGGCAGGCATGGTGCGAGTGATTCTAGTGGTGTCGGGGGTGCTGGCCGCGCGCAGGTGCTCAGCCGCGCGGGGGCAACTCGATGTACTGCGGCTCGTGCCCGCGCGAGCGCAGCCACTTGGCCAAGGCCATGCCCGTGCCGGCACGCCAGCAGCGGACGTCCGCCGGCGCGAACAGCTTGTACTCGGCCAACTCCGGCGATAGCTGGATCTCGCCTCTGGCCTGTGCGTGGTAGGCGATGATGAGCTGGTTCATGCGCTGGAAGTCATACACACCAACGAGGTCGAGCGCGTGCACCTCCAGCGCCGTCTCCTCAGCCACTTCGCGGCGCATGCCCTCCTCCGGCGTTTCGCCTGCTTCCATGAAGCCCGTGATCAGCGCAAACATGCGCCCAGGCCACGCGGCGTTGCGGGCCAGCAGCACCTGGCCATCGCGGTCGGTGCATTCGATGATGGCCGCCAGCACCGGCGTCGGGTTGTTCCAGAACGTCCAGCCGCAGGCAGGGCAACGCAGGCGGCTCTTCGGTCCACCATCTTCCAACTGCTCGACGTGGGCGAGCGCCGTGGCGCAAATCGGGCAGTGCTTGTAGCTCTGGGTCATGGGGGCGCGCAGGCTCGGTCAGCGCAACTCAGGCCGGAAAGACGCCGGTGGAAAGGTAGCGGTCACCGCGGTCGCAGACCACGAACACGATCACCGCGTCGCGCACCTTGGCGGCGATCTGCAACGCCACCCAGCAGGCGCCCGCCGCGGAAATACCCGCGAAGAGCCCTTCCTCGCGCGCCAGGCGACGCGCCATCTCCTCGGCATCGGCCTGGCTCACGAGCACCGTCTCATCGATTCCGCTCGGGTCATAGATCTTTGGCAGGTACGCATCGGGCCACTTGCGGATGCCGGGAATGCGTGAACCTTCAGCCGGCTGCGCGCCCACGATGCGCACCGCTGGGTTCTTTTCCTTCAGGAAACGTGACACGCCGGTGATGGTGCCGGTGGTGCCCATCGCGCTCACGAAGTGCGTCACACGCCCGCGCGTGTCGGCCCAGACCTCGGGGCCGGTGGTCTCGTAGTGCACGCGCGGGTTGTCGGCGTTGGCGAACTGGTCGAGCACGCGGCCCTTGCCGTCCCGTTGCATTTGTTCCGCCAGGTCGCGGGCGTACTCCATGCCGCCGCTCTTGGGCGTGAGGATGAGTTCGGCACCGAACGCCTTCATGGTCTGGGCACGCTCGATGGAGAGGTCTTCCGGCATGATGAGCACCATGCGGTAGCCGCGCATCGCCGCCGCCATGGCCAGCGCAATGCCCGTGTTGCCTGAAGTGGCTTCTATCAACGTGTCGCCCGGGTGGATGTCGCCGCGCTCCTCGGCACGGCGGATCATGCTGATCGCCGGGCGGTCCTTCACCGAGCCGGCCGGGTTGTTGCCCTCCAGCTTGCCCAGGATGACGTTGCCCCGGGACTCGGCGGCGGCCCCGGGCACACGCTGCAAGCGAACCAAAGGCGTGGCACCGATGGCGTCTTCGAGGGTCTTCCACTCCGATGCGGACATTGAATGCTCCTTGCTCGCAGGCATTGTCGCCGCGCACGCGCGGCCCACACACCGTGTGATAATTCTTGCTGCTCGCGTGGTTCGTCCGAACCGCGGCGGCCCGCGTGACGAAATCGGTAGACGTAGCGGACTCAAAATCCGCCGCCGCAAGGCGTGCCAGTTCGAGTCTGGCCGCGGGCACCAGATGGGGCTACAGCGTGCACGCGCCCGGGCGTTGCTCCGCAGCCGATCCACTCCGCAGTCCTGTCCATGCCGAACATGCCGCCCGCCACCCTGAGGCTGATGCTCCTGTGCGTCGCGATGTTCTGCCTCGACCAGATCGTGTCGCTGGTGCGCCCGTTGGCGCTCTTCCCACTGGGCAGCGGCCTGTTCTGGCCGTGGCAGGTGCTGACCTACGCCTTCCTGCATGGCGACGCGTTCCACCTTTTCTTCAACATGCTCGGGCTGTGGATGTTCGGCTCGGAGCTGGAGCGCCTCTGGGGCCCGCGCCGCTACCTCATGTTCCTGCTCGCCGGTGTGCTGGCGGCGGCGGCGGCGCAGTTGCTGGTGTCGGCGGTGATGGGGTGGCGCGATCCCACGGTGGGGGCATCGGGCGGTCTGTTTGCGCTGTTGCTGGCCTATGGCCTGCTGTTCCCCAACCGCGTGATCATGCCGCTGTTCCCCCCGATCCCGATGAAGGCACGCACCTTCGTCATCGTGTTTGGTGTGCTCGAACTCGTGCTCGGCCTGGGCGGTTCGCGTGGCGTCGCCCACTTTGCTCACCTTGGTGGCATGGTGGGTGGATTCCTGATGATCCGCTACTGGCGCGGTCAGCCGCCGTTCGGTCGCCGCTGAACGGCAGCCGCCGAAGAACTCTTTTTGCACATCGCGGCGCAGCCGTTGCGCCGCCAACGGTTGCCTTCGAACGCCGGGCAGCGCATGCTTCTCACACGGTCATTCGAGGGAGTGCGCGATGGTGATGCGAGCCTTGCTGCAAGGTCTGCGGGCTTTTGGGGTATTCGGTGCGAGCTGGCTGGTTGCCGCGTCGGCCATAGCCCAAAGTGGTGCGCTGGAGCTGCAAAGTCGCGCCCTCTCACGCGCCAGTGATTCGGTGGTGGGTCTACGAGTCACCGCCGTAGAAGAAGCCCGGTCGGCAAGCACCCTGGGCCGCGAGCGTGAAGGCTCGGGCGTGGTCATCACGACCGACGGGCTCGTGTTGACCATCGGCTACCTCGTGCTCGAGGCTGCGGTGGTCGAAATCCAGCCCGACGACGGCCGCAAGATTCCTGCGCGCGTGGTGGCTTACGACGTGGCCACCGGGTTCGGCCTCGTGCAGGCCCTGGCGCCGCTGCGCATCGAGCCCGTGCCCTTCGGAACCGCCTCGACAGCCACGCGCGAGGAGCCCTTGATGGTGGCCAGCGGCGGCGGCGGCGGCACAGTCAGTGTCGCCAGGCTGCTGTCGCGGCGCGCGTTCTCGGGCTACTGGGAGTACCACATCGACGATGCGCTGTTCACCGTGCCGCCGCGGCGCGACCACAGCGGCGCGGGCCTGTTCAACGGGCGCGGCGAGCTGCTCGGCATCGGTTCGCTCTTCGTCGCCGATGCGGCTGGGCCCGACGCCCCTCGGGCGCCGGGCAACATGTTCGTGCCGGTGGACCTGCTCAAGCCCATCCTGGCCGAACTGCGCGAGCGTGGGGCATCACGTGCCAGCACGCGCGCCTGGATGGGGCTGAACTGCGTCGAACGCAGCGGCGAAGTGCGCGTGATGCGCGTCAACGACGACAGCCCTGCCGATGTGGCCGGGCTGCAGCCCGGCGACCGCATCATGCGCATCGACGGCGCTGCGGTTGCAGACCT
Organism: Burkholderiales bacterium; assembly: GCA_031401195.1. Classification (GTDB taxonomy): domain Bacteria; phylum Pseudomonadota; class Gammaproteobacteria; order Burkholderiales; family Burkholderiaceae_C; genus Rubrivivax. The sequence continues at coordinate 69,912 of JANNRI010000070.1, read as the reverse complement.
TGCGCAGCTCTACCGGGCGCTGTGGGCCGGTGGCGCACCCGAGCGCGCCGTGACGCTCGAAGTGCTGCGGGAGGGGCGGCCGCAGAACATCGTCGTGCAGACTGTCGATCGGGCCAAGACGCTGCGGCGCGCCGAGGGGGTCTGAACGCGACGCTCACTCCGCACAGTGGCCGACTCCCCGCTTTGCTACCGGCACGTGCGCCCACCTTGCAGCGCTCGCGCCCCGCGCTGCGAAGCGCGCGCTGCCTGCCCAGGAGGCACACGAGCAGCTTGAGGCGCTCGAGGCGCTCGAGGCGCTCGAAATCGTCGAAGGTGATGTGCGCGACGCCACGCGCCCGATGCCAACGCCGCTCTTGAGTCGATCCGGCCTTGCCGGGCGACTCAGCCGCCTCGGGGCGCGGACGCCGTATGTCGTCGGCCTGGTAGCGGTGAGTGGCGTCAGCCGCGCTCGAGCCCCTGTTCGACCGTCGGGTAGCGCAGCACGAGGCGCAGCTCCTCGCGCAGGCGCCGGTTGTCGATGCGCCGCGATTCGGACAGGAAGCTCATCTGCTGCGGCCCCAGCAGGCGTTGCGCTTCGGCGCGTGTGACCCGCGGCGGCCGCGGCAGGCCACAAAGGTCCGCCGCGAGATCGTAGTAGTCGCCGACCCGCAGCTCGCTGCTGTCGCAGGCGTTGAACACGCGCAGCGGCCGCGCGCGGTAGAGCGCCGCCACGCAGGCCCGCGCGAGGTCGTCGGCGTGGATGTGGTTGCTGTAGACATCGTCCGCGCGCACGAGCACGGGCGTGCCGCGTTGCAGGCGCTCGCGCGGATGCCCACCCTCGCGGTCGCTGGCATAGATGCCGGGCGCGCGCAGGATGCTCAAGCGCACGCCCTGGGCGCGCGCCCAGGCGCGCAGCACGCGCTCGGCGTCCACCCGGCGTTGCGCGCGCTCGGTGGCGGGGGCCGGCGGCCGCGTCTCGTCGATGAGGGCGCCGCCGGCGTCGCCGTATACGCCCGTGGTGCTCACATAGACGAAGCGCCGCACGCCGCCGCGCCGGGCCAGCGCCTGGACGAGCGAGCGTGTGCGTCGATCTTCGGTCCCTGAGGGCTGCGGTGGCGCGAGATGCAGCACGGCATCGGCCAGGCCACCCAGGCGCGCCAGCGTGGCCGGCTGGTCGAGGTTGCCGACGATCGGCAGGGCGCCCGCGGCACGCAGGCCTGCCGCGCGTTGCGGCGACGAAGTCAATACGCGCAGCGACCAGGCCGCGCGCAGCCAGGGCAGGATGCGCAGGCCCACGTCGCCGCAGCCCACGATCAAGAGCCGCGGCCGGCGGGCGGGTGAGCAGGGCCGGGTATGGGCCGGTGGCGGAGGGGTCTCGTTCATGGCTTGCATATCATCGCCCGTCCCGGCGGGGTTCCCTGGCCGGCCGCTCGCGACGAGGCATCTTGTTCTTCGGCGACGACTTCCCTCGCTGCCCTCCCCTCCTGCATTCCCGCGCTGCCCTCCTTCGCTGCCCCCTCGCTGACTTCACGCGCCCTGTCATGAGCTACACCGTCAACCTGCAACCCGCCGCACGCCAGTTCACGGTCGAGCGCGACGAAGCGATCCTGGCGGCGGCCATCCGCCAGGGCGTGGGCCTGCCTTATGGCTGCCGCGATGGCGCCTGCGGCTCGTGCAAGAGCAAGTTGCTCGAAGGCCGCGTGATCCACGGCGCGCACCAGTTGCGCGCCCTCTCGGTGGCCGAGGAGGAGGCGGGCTACATCCTGACCTGCTGCGCCACACCGCAGACCGACTGCGTGGTCGAAGCCCGCATGGTGCCCGGCGCCGGCGAATACCCGGTGCTGAAGCTGCCCAGCCGCTTGCTCGCGCTGGAGCGCGTGGCGCCCGATGTGATGGTGGTGCGGCTGCAGCTCCCGGCCAACCAGAACCTGCAATTCCGCGCCGGCCAGTATGTCGAGTTCATCCTGCGCGACGGCGCCCGGCGCAGCTACAGCATGGCCAATGCGCCGCACAACCTGGGCAGCCCGCCGGCGATCGAGCTGCACGTGCGGCACATGCCGGGCGGACGCTTCACCGACCATGTGTTCGGGGCGATGAAGGAGCGCGAGATCCTGCGCATGGAAGGCGCCTTCGGCAGCTTCTTCCTGCGCGAGGACGGCGAGCGGCCCATGATCCTTCTCGCCAGCGGTACCGGCTTTGCGCCCATCAAGGCCATGCTCGAACACATGCAGCACAAGGGCATCACACGCCCCGCGGTGCTTTACTGGGGCGGGCGGCGCCCGCACGATCTGTACATGCAACGCCGGTGCGAGCAGTTGGCCGCCGAGATGCCGAACCTGCGCTATGTGCCGGTGGTTTCCGACGCGCTGCCCGATGACGCCTGGAGCGGCCGCGCCGGCTTCGTCCACCGCGCTGTGATGGAAGACTGGCCCGACCTCTCTGCCCACCAGGTGTATGCCTGCGGCGCGCCGATCGTCGTCGACTCGGCCAAGCGCGACTTCGTGGCGTTGTGCAGGCTGCCTGCCGACGAGTTCTACGCCGACTCCTTCACCTCCGAGGCCGACAAGCACGGCAATCCTTGAGACGCGGGCACGCCGACCTTCGGTCTGCCGCCCCATCGCTCCATCTGCCCAACGCCCCATCCTCCGACGGAGCTCCGCCTTGCTGCCACGCCGCCGCCATTTCGTAAACCTGTCGCTGGCCGCCGCGACGCTGGCCCTCGCCGGCCGTGCCACCGCGCAGGCCCGCACTGTGCGTCTCATCGTGCCCTACCCGCCCGGCGGGCCGCTGGACATTGCCGCGCGCGCGCTGGCCGAGCGGGTGAAAGACACGCTGGGCATCGTGGTCGTCGAAAACCGCCCCGGAGCCGGAGGCAACCTCGGTGCCGATCTGGTGGCCAAGGCCGCGCCCGACGGGCAGACGCTGGTGATGGGTGCGGTGGCCACGCATGCCATCAACCCGTGGCTCTACAGCAAGATTCCGTACGACCCGCTGCGCGACTTCACACCCATCACGCTGGTGGCGCAAGTGCCCAACGTGCTGGTGGTGAATGCCGAGTCGGCTGCGCGCCTGAAGATCGCGAGCCTCGCCGACCTCGTGGACTACGCACGGCGCAACCCGGGCCGGCTCAACTACGGCTCGGGCGGCAACGGCAGCGCCGGCCATCTTGCGGGCGAGATGTTCAAGGCGCAGGCGAAGGTGTTCGCGGTGCACATCCCTTACGCCGGCGGACCGCCGGCGCAGATGGCCTTGGTGGGCGGACAGGTCGACTTCAATTTCGACAACCTGGCTGCGGCGGCCAACAACATCCGCAGTGGCAGGCTGTTGGCGCTGGCGGTGACGACGCCGCGGCGTTCGGGCGCCATGCCCGATGTACCCACCGTCGCGGAGGCCGGCGCGGCGCTCGGCCTGAGGCAATTCGACATCTCCACCTGGTTCGGCATCTTCGCGCCGGCGCGGCTGCCTGCCGAGACCACGCAAGCGCTCAACAATGCTTTTGTCGAAGCTATGGCCTCGGCCGAGTTCAAGGCCCGCATGGCCACGCTGATGGCCGAACCCGCGCCAAGCACACCCGAGCAGTTCACGGCCTTCGTGCGCAGCGAGCTGGCCAAGTACGAAGGCGTGGTCAAGACGTCCGGCGCACGCGCGGATTGAAATGAGGCGCGCCGAATAGAGAAGGGCCCGCGGCAAGCCACGGGCCCCTCCTCGATGAACGGGCGCCTCAGAAGCGCGGGGCCGGACCCTCGCCGTCCTTCTTCGGCTCGCACGACATGTCCATGCGCCCGAGCACCTCACCTTCAGCCCCCACCATCTCGCCCTCGAGCTCGCCACTCTGCCGGTCGATCGCGACACGCGTGGCAGCCATCTTCTCGAAGGGCGGGTACCACTTGAAGAGCTGCGTGCCCTTGAAGTCGAGGAAGACCTTGCCGCCCCGTTGCGGCATGTAGGTGGCCGTGTAGTGGCTGTTGGTGGCGGTGTACTTCATGCGCTCGCCCATGGGCAAGATGTTCGAGCGCTGCACGAAGGCCGTCATGTTGTTGTCGCGCAGGGCCAGGAACAGATGCGCGCCGTCGCTCTTGATCACCGGCACCGCGCGCATCGAGCTGCGCAGGCGGCTGTTGGCATCGGAACGATCCTCGCTCTTCTCGCCCGAGGTGTGCGCGCTGGCCTCTTCGGGCTTCTCGATCAGCACGCGATCGATGCCGCGCGCGATGGGCGCGCCACCGGCCGACACCGTGCCCTTGCATTCGAGGTACAGATGGAACATCTGCGCACTCGCCGCCGGCGCGGCCACGGCGAGCACCAGCGCCACCGGAATGGCGCGCGGACTCATTTTTTGCCGCTGGCCTCGCGGCCGGCCTCGGTCTGGCCACCCTGCACGCCCAGCCGCCCGCCGGTGCCCAGGCCGCCACGCACCTGCTGCGCCTTGTAGTTGCGCAATGCCTTGACCATCTGGTTGTAGGAGTCGGCGAACGCGGCCACGACGACCTTGCCGCGCGGGGTGTTCGAGTAGCCACCGCCGGCGCCGGCCAGCCCGCCCGTGAACGCAGAGCCGAAGAAGCCGAAGTCGAAGTTCTTGCCGCTGCCCTCGGCGGCGGAGATCTGCACGCCCGAGCGGATGTCGACCAGCAACAGCGTGGTTGAAGCCTCGTTGACGCCGACGCTGCCCGCGAGCGCGCCAATGGCGCCGGGCAACAGACCCGCCACGCCGCCGCCGCTGCCGCCAGTCTTGCCCGAGAACTGGATCGACGGGCGCATCAGGTAATCGGCCGCGACCATCTGCCCGCCGCCCATGTTGCTGCCCGCGCGGCCTTCGTCGCCGCGCATCAACTCCCGCTCACGCTGCATCGCTTGCAGGCCCGCACCGCGTTCGACGATGACGAAGCAGTTGCTCTGCTGGATCATGAGACGCAACACCGGGATCGTGGACCCCAGGTTGAACTGGCGCAACTGGGAGTACCAAGGCGCCCGCACATCCTCTTCCATGGCCAGCGTGCCCAGCGACTCGTCGCAACGCTCGAGGTTACCCTTGTTGCCCTGCGCGGTGCCCCCGCCGGCAGCCCCCGTGACAGTGGTGTTGCCCCCGCCCATGGAGGGCGCGGTGGCCAGGCATCCCGGCAGCATGGCCGATACGGCCAGCACGAGCCAAGCGGGGCGCAAACGCGCGGAAATCAGGGTCGAGGCGATCTGACGTTCGGGCATGGTTTCTCCTGAGGATGTCTGGAGCCGCGGTGAGTGAGGGAACCTCTTCGAATTTAAGCCGATTCTCGAGGCTGCGCGATCCCCCACGCAGCGGACTACGTCGCACATTCAGCCGACGTGTGGCCCTGGCGCAGGCGTTCCGGGGCGCCCGCGGGCGGCTCGCGCCCCGCCTATTCCCCGAGATAGGCCGCCCGCACCCTCGGATCGGCGAGCAGCGCCTTCGCCTCGCCGCTCATCGTGACCTCGCCGGAGTCCATCACGTAGCCGCGGTTGGCCAGCGAGAGCGCCCGGCTCGCGTTCTGCTCCACCAGCAGCACCGTGGTGCCACGCTTGTGGATGTCGGCGACCACCTCGAAGATTTTGTCCACCATGATCGGGCTCAGGCCCATGCTCGGCTCGTCGAGCAGCAGCACCTTGGGGTTGGCCATCAGCCCGCGGCCCATGGCGAGCATCTGCTGCTCGCCGCCGCTCATGGTGCCGGCCAACTGCTGGGCACGCTCCTTCAGGCGCGGGAAGATGCCGAAGACCTTCTCGATGTCGGCCTCGATGCCCGCCTTGTCGTTGCGCACGTACGCGCCCATCTGCAGGTTCTCGACGATGCTCATGCGCGTGAAGGTGCCGCGGCCCTCGGGCACCATCACCAGGCCTTGCTTGACCAGGTCCCAGGCGCCCTGCCCCTTGATCGACTTGCCCATGAATTCGATGTCGCCGGCGGCCACGGGCTGGATGCCGGTGATGGCCTTGAGCGTGGTCGTCTTGCCCGCTCCGTTGGCCCCAATGAGGCTCACGAGTTCGCCTTGCCGAACCTCGAAGCTCACGCCCTTGACGGCCTGGATGCCGCCGTAAGCCACCTTGAGGCCACTCACTTTGAGGAGGATGTCTGCCATGTTCGCTGCTCCGCGGCGGTCAGTGGTGGCCAGCGCCAAGGTAGGCCTCGATCACCTTCTCGTTCTTCTGTACTTCGGCAGGAGTGCCTTCGGCGATCTGCTTGCCGTAGTCAAGCACGGTGACGCGGTCGCACAGGCCCATCACCAGTTTCACATCATGCTCAATGAGCAGGATCGTGCGTCCATCTTTGCGGATGCGATCGATGAGCTCGCGCAGCACCATCTTCTCAGTGGCGTTCATGCCGGCGGCTGGCTCGTCGAGCGCAATGAGCTTGGGGTCGGTGGCCAGTGCACGCGCGATCTCGAGGCGGCGCTGGTCGCCGTAGCTCAGCGTGCGCGCGCGGTACTCGGCGTAGCGGCCGATGCCCACATAGTCGAGCAGTTCCTGCGCGCGCTTGGATATGGCCGCCTCTTCGGCCTTGAACGAAGGCGTGCGGAAGATGGCACCGAGCAGCCCCGAATGCGTGCGCACGTGGCGCCCGACCATCACGTTCTCCAATGCCGTCATCTCGGGGAACAACCGGATGTTCTGGAACGTGCGCGCGATGCCCTGCTCGGCCACTTCGTGCACGGCGGTGGGCTTGTAGGTCGCACCACCGAGCTCGAAGGTGCCGGAGTCTGGCGTGTACAGGCCCGTGATGACGTTGAAGAAGGTCGTCTTGCCCGCGCCGTTGGGGCCGATGAGACCGTAGACCTGAGCGGGCTCGATGGTGATGCCCACTTCGGAGAGCGCCTGCAGCCCGCCGAAGCGTTTGCTGACACCTTGCACCTTGAGGACGGTGCCGCCCGCTGTGCTCGCCATGGTTCAGGCCCCCTGCTTGCCGGCGGGCGCAGGCGCCGCCTTGCCATGCTCGGGCGAAGGCCACAGGCCGCGGGGTCGCGCCAGCATGATGCCGATCATCGCCAGCGCGATGAGCAGTTGGCGCAGGATCGAGGCGTCCAGCCGCCCGTCGGTCAACTGCTGCAACGGTCCCGCCACGTAGCGCAGCACCTCTGGCAACGCGGCCAGCAGCAGCGCGCCCAACACCACGCCAGGCAGATGCCCCATGCCGCCCAGCACCACCATGGCCACGATCATCACGCACTCCATGAGGCTGAACGACTCGGGCGACACGAAACCCTGGAAGGCAGCGAACATCGCGCCCGACACGCCGCCGAACGTGGCCCCCATGCCGAATGCGAGCAGCTTTATGTTGCGGGTATTGATGCCCATCGCCTTGGCGGCGATCTCGTCCTCGCGGATGGCCATCCAGGCGCGGCCGATGCGCGAGAGCTCCAGCCGGTGGCAGATGACCACGCTCACGACCACCAGCACCAGGAAGAGCCAGTAGTACATCGTCACCGGCGCGATGGAGATGCCCGCAAACTCCACCGGCTTGCCGAAGCTCACACCGGCCACGCTCATCGGGTCGATCCGATCCAGTCCGCGCGGCCCGTTGGTGATGTTCACCGGATGCTCGAGGTTGTTCATGAGCACGCGGATGATCTCGCCGAAGCCCAGCGTGACGATGGCCAGATAGTCGCCGCGCAGCTTGAGGACAGGCATGCCCAGCATCACGCCGGCGAACGCGGCGAGCCCCGCCGCGAGCGGGATCACGAGCCAGATCGGCGTGTGCAGCCCTTGCGGAAACATCGAGGCGAACCATTCGAAGTTCTCGTTCAGATGCGGGCTCGCCAGCAGCGCGTACATGTAGGCGCCCACCGCATAGAACGCGACGAAGCCGAGGTCGAGCAGGCCGGCATAGCCGACCACGATATTCAGCCCCAGAGCCAGCAGCACGTACAGCAGTGCGATGGCCATGATGCGCACCCAGCCCTGCCCAATCTGCTGCACGAACAGCGGCAAGGCCAGCAGCACCACGGCAGCGATGAAGAAGACGACCAGCTTGTTTTTCATGATGTCGCCTCCCGCCTCAAGCCCGATCGGCCACGCGTTCGCCCAGCAAGCCCGATGGGCGCAGCGTGAGCACGAGGATGAGTGCGAGGAAGGCGAACACGTCGGCGTAGTGGCTGCCGAACACACCGCCCGTCAGGTCACCCAGGTAACCGGCCCCGAGCGCCTCGATGAGACCCAGCAAGATGCCACCGACCACCGCGCCGGCCAGGTTGCCGATGCCGCCCAGCACGGCCGCGGTGAAGGCCTTGAGCCCGGGCAGGAAACCCATCGCGTGCTGCACCGTGCCGTAGTTCGCCGCCCACATCACACCGGCCACCGCCGCCAGCGCCGCGCCGATGATGAAGGTGGCCGAGATCACCATGTCGGGCTTGACGCCCATCAGTGCGGCCACGCGCGGGTTCTCGGCGGTCGCACGCATCGCGCGCCCGAGCTTGGTGCGATTCACGAGCCACATCAGCACCGCCAGGATGGCGGTGGTGAGGCCGAGGATCATGATCTGCGTGACGCCGATCACCGGCCCGCCGAGATCGATCGGGTCATTCGGCAGCAAGGAAGGGTAGGGCTTGGGGTTGGGTTTCCAGATGATCATCGCGATCGTCTGCAGCAGCAGGCTCATCCCCATGGCCGTGATGAGCGGCGCCAACCGAGGCGCATTGCGCAGCGGACGGTAGGCGAGCTTCTCGATCGCGAAGTTCAGCACCGAGCACACCACGATGGCGCACATCAACGAGATCAGCAGCAGCAGCCAACCCGGCAGGCCCGCGTCCTGAAACGCACTGATGACGGACCAACTGGTCAGCGCTCCCACCATCAGCACCTCGCCATGGGCGAAATTGATGAGGTTGATGATGCCGTAGACCATCGTGTAGCCCAGCGCCACCAGCGCATACATGCTGCCCAGCACCAGCCCATTGATGATCTGCTGAAGGAATATGTCCATGCAGGGTTCTCCTCGGCGCCGCGGTGCTGCTCGTGCCACGGCGGATCCCGTCGTTGTCGGTATTCACACCCAGCCGATCCAAGCAAGGCCCGGGCCAGCGCGGCATGCCAAGGAATTCTAGGCAGCGGCTGAAGCGCGCCAGGGGCGGGCTTCCCCGTGCATCGCGCGGGTGGCGTCGGGTGTACCGATGCGGCCTGCGCGGGCGCGGGCGTGGGCGTCAGCAGTCACAGCCGGTCGGCTGCGGCACTGGCGTCGGCGCGCCCAGCCGCAGCGTCGCCTATCGTCCCTAAGCGCCCGCCCCGCTCTGCTCCGACCGCGGCGCGCTTTCTCGCGCCGCGCGGTTGGCATCGCGCAGTTGCGCCATTCGCTCGCCAATGCGAATCTCCAAGCCGCGTGGCGCGGGTTCATAGAAGACGAGATCGGCCAGGCCGTCGGGCAGGTAACGTTCCCCGGCTGCAAAGGCGCCTTCTTCGTCGTGCGCATAGCGGTAGCCGACACCGTGGTCCAACTCCTTCATGAGCCGCGTCGGCGCGTTGCGCAGGCGCTCTGGCACCGGGCGCGAGCCGTCTTGCTTGACATGAGCGCGTGCCGCATTCCAGGCCGCATAGACCGCATTGCTCTTGGGTGCCACGGCCAGGTACAGCACCGCCTGCGCCAGCGCCAACTCGCCTTCGGGAGAGCCGAGCCGCTCGTAGACCTCGGCCGCGTCCAGGCTCATGCGCAGCGCGCGTGGGTCGGCCAAGCCGATATCTTCGGTGGCCATGCGCACGATGCGGCGGGCGAGGTAGCGAGCGTCGGCACCGCCATCGAGCATGCGCACCAGCCAGTACAGCGCTGCGTCGGGGTCGGAGCCGCGCACCGACTTGTGCAGCGCGGAGATCGTGTCGTAGAAGAAGTCGCCGCCCTTGTCGAAACGGCGGTGCATCTCGCCCAGCGTGCGCTCGAGCAGCGGCTCACCGATCTCCGCGGCCTGCCCCGCGTGTGCCGCGGCGGCCACGTTCTCGTAGGCGTTGAGCAGGCGCCGCGCATCGCCGTCGGCGTGGGCCACCAGCCGCTCGGCCGCTGCCACGGCAACCGGTGGTGCTGCCAACAATCCCTGCGCGCGGTGCAGCAACTCACGCAGCTCTTCAGGCTCCAGTGGCTTCAGCACATGCACCGCGGCACGTGACAGCAGCGCCGAGTTGACCTCGAACGAAGGGTTCTCGGTCGTGGCCCCCACGAAGCTGAACAAGCCCGCCTCCACGTGAGGCAGGAAGGCGTCTTGCTGGGCTTTGTTGAAGCGATGCACCTCGTCGACGAACACCACAGTGGGGCGCCCCTGCGCACGCCAGACGCGCGCCTGCTCGACGGCCTCGCGGATTTCCTTCACGCCCGCCAGCACAGCGGAAAGCACGATCAGGTGCGCGTCGCTGCCTGCCGCCAGCAGCCGGGCCAGTGTCGTCTTGCCCACGCCCGGCGGGCCCCAAAGGATCATCGAGGGCAGCCGCGCCGCCTGCGCCGCCACCGCGAGCGGCCGGCCCTCGGCAAGCAAGTGGCGTTGCCCCACCACGTCGGCCAGCCGAGCCGGGCGCAATCGTTCAGCCAATGGCGCGCCAACGCCGGCCATCGCATCGGGCCCCGCGGCGGAGCCTGCGGCCGGATCGCCGTCCACGGGCAGCAGCGACGCTTGCGGACTCATGAACGCATTCTGGCAGCGCGCAGCCGCGCAACGCCGCATCGTCGCGCGCGGACTACTGCTCGACGACCTCGGCGCCCGCGGGCGCAACGAAGCGGAACCTCTCGACGGGCGGCACCGCGGCAGCACCGGCGGCCCAGCCGCTGAACTGCAGCAGCGAACGCTGCCCGAAGTTGTCGATGATCTCCACCGCCGCCAGCTCCTTGCCGCGGAAGGCCACACGCAGGGCCTGGAAGGTGGCGCCCTCGCGCTGCTTGGGCGTGGCCTTGAGCCACTCGAGGCCGTCGCGCGCCTTGTCCGGTGCGGCCTTGTCGCGCGCAGCCTTGTCTTGCTCGACCTCATTGGTGAGGACAAAGTCCTGCTCGGGTGACGCACCGGCAAGCAGCGCCGCCGGCGTCTGCCCCAAGGCCTTGGCCAGCGGCCGCGAACTGGCCTGGTTCAGGTCGGCGTCGTAAATCCACACCTTCTGCCCGTCGGAGACGATGAGCTGCTCGACGGGCTTGTTGTAGGCGAAGCGAAAGCGGTTGGGCCGCTGGAATGCGAAGCTGCCGGTGGATAGCTTGCGCCGGTTGCCATCGGCCGAGGTCACGGTCTGCGTGAAGCTGGCCTCGCCACCCTTCACCTCGCGCGAGAACTCGCGCAGCCGCTGCACCGCGTCGGCCGATGCATCTGCCGCCGCGCCTGCGACGAGTGCACCGCACAGCGCCTGGAGCAGCAGCCGTCGCAGCGTGTTCATTCTTCGCGCCTGGGCACAAGGATGTCGCGATTGCCGTTGGTCGCCATCGCCGATACGACCCCGCTTTGCTCCATTTGTTCCAACAATCGCGCGGCACGGTTGTAGCCTATGCGCAAGTGCCGCTGCACAAGCGAGATCGAGGCGCGCCGGTGCTGCAGCACCACGCCCACGGCCTGGTCGTACATCGGGTCGTTCTCGCCGGCGCCTGCACCCGCTTCGCCACCTGCGGCGTCGCCCTCCTCCCCATCGAGCACGCCACCTTCGAGGATGCCCTCGACGTAGTTGGGCCGACCTCGGCCCTTGAGGTATTCGACGACACGATGCACCTCTTCGTCGCTGACAAAGGCGCCATGCACACGCACCGGCGTGCCCGTGCCCGAGGGCAGATAGAGCATGTCGCCCTGGCCGAGCAGGGCCTCGGCGCCCATCTGGTCGAGGATGGTGCGGCTGTCGATCTTGCTCGCCACCTGGAACGACAGGCGGGTGGGGATGTTGGCCTTGATGAGCCCCGTGATCACGTCCACGCTGGGCCGTTGCGTGGCGAGCACGAGATGGATGCCGGCCGCTCGCGCCTTCTGCGCCAGCCGCGCGATCAGCTCCTCGATCTTCTTGCCGATGACCATCATGAGATCGGCGAGTTCGTCAATGACGACGACGATCTGTGGCAGCCGCTCGAGCGGCTCAGGCGCGTCCGGCGTGAGGCTGTAAGGGTTGCCCAGCGGCGCGCCTGCCTCGATGGCCTCGGCGACCTTGCGGTTGTAGCCCGACAGGTTGCGCACGCCGAGCTTGCTCATGAGCTTGTAGCGGCGCTCCATCTCGCCCACGCACCAGGTGAGCGCGTTGGCGGCCTGCTTCATGTCGGTCACGACCGGGGCCAGCAGGTGCGGAATGCCCTCGTAGACGCTCATCTCGAGCATCTTGGGGTCGATGAGGATCAGCCGCACGTCCCGCGCCTCGGCCTTGTACAGCAGGCTCAGGATCATCGCGTTGATGCCCACGCTCTTGCCCGCACCTGTGGTGCCCGCCACCAGGCAGTGCGGCATCTTGGTGAGATCGGCCACCACGGGGTTGCCGACGATGTCCTTGCCCATGCCGATGGTGAGCAGCGAGGCCGAGGCGTTGTAGATCTCGCTGCCCAGGATCTCCGACAGGCGGATGGTCTGCCGCCGCGCGTTGGGCAGCTCCAGCGCCATCGTCGTCTTGCCCGGGATGACCTCGACGACGCGGATGCTCACGAGCGAGAGCGACCGGGCGAGATCCTTGGCCAGGTTGACCACTTGCGCGCCCTTCACCCCGGTGGCGGGCTCGATCTCGTAGCGCGTGATCACGGGGCCGGGGGAGGCTGCCACCACGTGCACCTCGACGCCGAAGTCGCGCAGCTTCTTCTCGATCAGGCGCGATGTCATCTCCAGCGATTCGGCAGTGACCGGGGACTCGCGGCCCTGCGCGGACACGGCGTCGAGCAAATCCACCTGCGGCAGGCGGTTGTCGGCGAGTTCGGCGAAGAGCGGCTGCTGACGTTCGCGCGCGACACGCTGCGACTTCGCGATCACGGCCGCAGGCGGGCCGATGACCAGCGGCGCGGCATCGACCTCGTCCTGCCTTTGCACTTCGGCAATGCGCTCGCGCTCGCGCGCGGCAAGCTCGCCCAGCCGGCGGTCTTCGGCCTGCTCGCGCTGGCCTTGGAACCTGTCGCGCAGGGCGTCCAAGCGTCGACCGATGGCCTCGGCCACGGTGAGCCAGGAGAAGCGCAGCACCATCGCGGCGCCAGCCACGCCGAGCGCGATCCAGAGCACGCCGGAGCCCGCAAACCCGAGCCAGCGCATGGAAAGCGGTCCCAGTGCCAGGCCGAGCACGCCACCGGCGTGGCCGGGCAGGTGCGGCTCAAAACGGTACAGGCGCGTCCACTCCAAGGCGCAGCTGGCCGCAAGCAGCAATGCCAGCCCGAGCCAGAAGCGCCAGCGCGGGGGCGCCACTGGCTCGGGCCCGCGCCGCAATACCACCGCCAGGGACGAAAGCCACGCCCGCAAGCCCACCGGCAGCAGCCACCAGACCGAGAACCCGAACAGGAAGTAGCCCGTGTCGGCGACACGCGCGCCGACGATGCCAACGCGGTTGTGCACAGGATCACCTGCGCCCGAGGTCGTGAAGGCGGCGTCGGCCGGGTCGTACGTGACCATGGCCAGCAGCAGCAGCAGCCATGCCAGGCCACCGACAAACAGCCCAGCCTTGCGTCGCCAAGGCACGTGCGGGCCTGCGGTAGCGACCTCGGAGCCCGCAGCGGCGCCCGCCGCAGCGCCGTCACCTCGCAGAGAACCCAGCGGAAAACTCATTCAGCGCGCAGAGGCTCAGTCGTTGCCGAGCCGCTGCTTGATGACGACCGAACCGTTCTCTTGCGTCTCGATGACGCCGCGCTCCTCGAGGTCCTTCATGACGCGGCTGACCATCTCGCGTGAGGCGCCCACGACCTTGGCCATGTCCTGGCGGCTGACCTTGTGGCGGATGATCTTGACGCCCTCGGGTGTCTCCTCGGCCATGTCGAGCAGCGTGCGCGCGACGCGGCCATACACATCCAGCAGCGCCAGAGATTCGATCTGGCGGTCGGCATTGCGCAGGCGCTTCACCAAGCCGCGCAGGATGCCGTAGCTGAGTGCGGACGCCTCAGGCAGGCAGCGCCCAAAGTCGGCACGCGCCAGCACGAGCATGTCGGTCTGCACTTCGGCGCGCACGGTGGCCGAATGCGGCTCGTTGTCGATCAGGCTCATTTCGCCAACGTAGTCGCCGCTTTCGAGCACGGCGAGGATGACCTCGCGGCCGCGCGTGTCGGCCGTGAGCACGCGGGCGCGACCATTGAGCAGGATGAACAGTGCGTTGCTTTTGCGCCCCTGCTCGACCACGATCTCGCCGCGCCGGAAGCGCCGCTTCACCACGCTGTCTGCAATGGCCTGCGCCTGGTCCGCGGTGAGCATGGAAAACAACGGCACACGCCGGATGAGATCCAGGTTTGACAACATCGACATCAGGCAACTCCTCGATCGTTATGGCCCGGCCTGGAGCCAGGGGCTGGCATCCGTAGGGCCTGGCGCGTTCTGCAAGAATCTGCCTATTGTGCCCATGGGCGGGCTTGAAGCTGCGGCCCCGCACCCCCTACTTCACCCCACGCGTGGATTCGGCGCGACGCCGCGCCGGCCATCCGACCACCTTCGTACCTCACCCGCGAACACCCGCGCCGCCATGTCCACCACTGCTTCCAAGCACGCCCGCGTGCTCATCCTGGGCTCCGGTCCGGCCGGCTACTCGGCCGCCATCTACGCGGCACGAGCCAACCTCAAGCCCGTGCTCGTGACCGGCATCGCCCAGGGCGGGCAACTGATGACCACCACCGAGGTCGACAACTGGCCGGCCGACGTGAGCGGTGTGCAAGGCCCCGAGCTGATGCAGCGCTTTCTCGAACACGCCGAGCGGTTCGACACGCAGATCGTGTTCGACCACATCAACCGCGTGGAACTCGGGCAGCGGCCCTTCACGCTGCACGGTGACTCGGGCGCCTACACCTGTGATGCACTCATCATCGCCACCGGCGCCAGCGCCAAGTATCTGGGCCTGGCGAGCGAGCAGGCCTTCATGGGCAAGGGCGTGAGCGGCTGCGCCACCTGCGACGGCTTCTTCTACAAGGGCGAGGTGGTCTGCGTGGTCGGCGGCGGCAACACCGCCGTGGAGGAGGCGCTCTACCTGGCCAACATCGCGACCAAGGTGCACCTCGTTCATCGGCGCGACAAGTTCCGCGCCGAGCCGATCATGGTCGACAAGCTGATGGAGCGGGTGGCGGCCGGCCGCATTGACCTGCACCTTTGGCACACGCTTGACGAGGTGCTCGGCGACGCGTCCGGTGTCACGGGCGTGCGCCTGAAGTCCACCCGAGGCGACTCCACCGCCGAACTGGCGCTGAAGGGTTGTTTCATCGCCATCGGCCACCAGCCCAATACCGACATCTTCAAGGGTCACCTCGAAATGAAGGACGGCTACATCATCACGCGCTCGGGCTTAGCCGGCATGGCGACCGTGACCAGCGTCAATGGTGTGTTCGCCGCCGGCGACGTGCAGGACCACGTCTATAGGCAGGCCATCACAAGCGCCGGAACGGGGTGCATGGCGGCCCTGGACGCGCAGCGCTTCCTCGAACAGGGCGGCTGATCCCCAACGGGCCGCCGCTGGGAGGGCATGGTTATAATCGTGGGCTTTGCCGAGTCCAGCACGCTTCAAGGACCGGCCCACCGTCGAGCCACGGGCAATCCGTGGCCGACCTTCAATCGAGAAGAGCGAGCACAAGATGGCACGCGTCTGTCAAGTCACGGGCAAGCGCCCGATGGTCGGGAACAATGTGTCCCACGCCAACAACAGAACCAAGCGGCGTTTCCTGCCCAACCTGCACTACCGTCGTTTTTGGCTCGAGACGGAGAACCGCTGGGTGCGCCTGCGCGTCAGCAACGCGGCGCTGCGCCTCATCGACAAGGTGGGCATCGAACAAATCGTGGCCGATCTGCGCCAGCGCGGCGAGATCTGAACGCCACCCCTCCCACCAGCATCAGCCCTAGGAGATCGACACCATGGCCAGCAAAGGCGGACGCGAAAAGATCAAGCTGGAGTCCTCGGCGGGCACCGGCCACTTCTACACCACAAGCAAGAACAAGAAGACGACGCCCGAGAAACTCGAACTCCTGAAGTTCGATCCGAAGGCGCGAAAGCATGTGCTGTACAAGGAAGTGAAGCTCAAATAGGCGACAGGCTCTGTCCGATGAAAGCCCGCGCTTGGCGCGGGCTTTTTTTGCGCGCGGAGGTGGGCTCGCCCGAGCGCCTCGCGGCGCAGATCTCGATGAGATGAACGAAAAAAAGGGGCCCTGCGGGGCCCCTTTTTGCGATCGAGCGAAGGTCGCTCTCAGCGAACCACCGCGATCTGGTCGCGCTTGCCACCCTTGTAGGTGTACAGCGTGAGCGCGCCGTTCTTGATATCGCCCTTGTCGTCGAACGAGATCGTGCCGGTCACGCCCTTGAAGCCGCTGGTCTTGGCCAGCACGGGCAGGTAGACCTTTGGGTCGGCCGAATTGGCCTTGACCATCGCGTCCACCATCACGTTCAAGGAGTCGTACACGTAGGGAGCGTAAACCTGGACATCGGCGTTGAACTTGGCCTTGAAACGCTTGCCGAACTCTTCCATCGACTTCTTGGCTTCGCCCTCGACGCCACCCGCCTCGGCGCACACGACCTGGCCGTCGACCATGCCGTCCTGCGCAAGCTTGGGCAGCTCGCTCGAGCAGATGCCGTCGCCGCCGACAAACTTGGCCTGAATGCCGAGCTGCTTCATCTGGCGCAGCATCGGGCCGGCCACGGCGTCCATACCGCCGAAGAACACCACGTCGGGCTTCTTGCCCTTCAAGCTGGTCAGGATGGCGGTGAAGTCCGTGGCCTTGTCGGTAGTGAATACGCGGGGGATGGTCTGGCCGCCGGCGCCCTTGACGCCCTTCTCGAACTCCTCGGCCACACCCATGCCGTAGGCGGTGCGGTCATCGATGACGGCGATGCTCTTGCCCTTGAGTTCCTTCACCGAGTAGCGACCGAGCGTGCCACCAAGATGCACGTCGTCAGCCACCACGCGGAAGGTGGTCTTGTAGCCCTGGCGCGTGAACTTCGGGTTCGTTGCCGAAGGGCTGATCTGGGGGACGCCGGCGTCGCTGTAAATCTTCGAGGCAGGAATCGAGGTGCCGCTGTTCAGGTGGCCGATGACGCCGTTGACCTTGCTGTCGACGAGCTTTTGCGCCGCTGCGGTACCTTGCTTCGGGTCGCCCGCGTCGTCTTCGGCGAGCAACTCGAACTTGACCTTCTTGCCGCCGATCATCACGCCCTTGGCGTTCAGTTCCTCGATCGCCAGCCGGGCGCCGTTTTCGTTGTCCTTGCCCAGGTGGGCAATGGAGCCGCTGGTCGGGCCGACGTGGCCGATCTTCACGACCACATCTTGCGCGTAGGCCGCGCCGCCGAGGGCGATAGCCGCCGCACCGACGATCAGATTGAGCTTGACTTGCATGCAGTGTCCTCCGGGTGGAAAGGTGTTGTCTCTTCGACAAACGAGGGGTTCACGAAAGCCGAAGACGATACCCGAATTGCCCCCCGCGCCCAAGCGGGGTTTTGCCGAGCCCGTCTTGGGGCGACTCCGTGGTCTGGCAACGCGCTGCGCAGGCAGGCGGTGGACAGGGTTGCGGAGCCCAGACGTGAGCCCAGCCCCTTGCCAACTCCAGTTCAGTCCTCGCGCAATGCAGCAAAAGGGTGGTGCACAACTTCAAAACCGGCGGCCTTGTATTGACGCCAAAGGTCCCGCCCCCGATCCACCTCGTCCGCGTCTTGGCCGACGACCTCGATGGTCCGTGCCGAGGCGGCCTGACCGAGCGCCGTCTCGGCGCCAAGTCTGACCACGACGTCGCGCGAGGTGCCCTCGCCTGGCATCTCCGTGGCAAGCCAGATCGGCGAGCGCTCCAACATGGCCGCAGTGGCCACGCCAAGTCGGGCGTGCGGGATGAACTCGCGCTCGACGAAGGTCCACAGGGCACGGTCCAGTTTGTCCAGGTCCGCGCGGGGCGCAAGACACAACACCGTGAATCCGCGCCGATAGGCTTTGCGCACCAGGCGGCAGGCGAAGGCCAACGTGTCGGGAACGCCAGTGTGGAACTCAACGCCGGCGGCCATGTCCGACCCTGCGCCAGGCTGCGAGCTCAGATGCGACTCTTCTTGCCTCTCCTGGCGCTCGTCTTCGCCGCTGGCGCCGATCCCGCAGCAGCCATGGACTTGGACAGTACCCAGTGAGACAGCAGCGCCACGGGTCTTCCGGTTGCGCCCTTCTGGGCTCCCGAACGCCAAGCGGTGCCGGCCACGTCGAGATGCGCCCAGCGCAACTTCGCCGTGAAGCGCTTGAGGAACATCGCCGCGGTAATGGCGCCACCCGCACGTGGCCCGACATTGCCCATGTCGGCGAAGTTGCTCTTCAAGGCCTCGTCGTACTCGTCGTCCAGCGGCATGCGCCATGCCGGGTCGAGCGCGGCCTCTCCGGCGGCGAGCAACTCCGCGGCCAGTGCATCGTCCGGGCTGAACAGGCCACTGCGATGGTGGCCCAGCGCCACCACACAGGCCCCCGTCAGCGTGGCGATGTCGACGACGGCGGCCGGCTTGAACCGCTCCGCATAGGTGAGTGCGTCGCACAGGATGAGGCGGCCCTCGGCGTCGGTGTTGAGGATCTCGATGGTCTGCCCCGACAAGCTTGTCACCACATCGCCGGGCTTCACGGCGTTGCCACTGGGCATGTTTTCGCAGGCCGGAATGATGCCGATCAAGTTGACCCGCGCCTTGACGCCTGCCACGGCACGCAAAGTGCCAAGCACGCTGGCCGCGCCGCCCATGTCGAACTTCATCTCGTCCATCTCGGCAGCCGGCTTGATGGAGATGCCGCCCGTGTCGAACGTGATGCCTTTGCCCACCAGCACCAACGGCGGCTCGTCGTTGCCGGCGCCCATCCAGCGCGCGACGATGAACTTGAGCGCCTGCTCCGAGCCCTGCGCCACAGCAAGGAAGGAACCCATGCCGAGCTTCTCGCACTCTTTTCGTCCGAGCACCTCTACCTTCAGGCCATGGCTCTTGCCGAGTTTCTGCGCCTGTTCCGCCAGATAGCTGGGCGTGCAATGGTTGCCCGGGCGGTTGGCGCACTCGCGCGCGAGTGCGATGCCCGCAGCGAGCGCCTCGCCGCGCTTGAGGCCCGCTGCCAACAAAGGCTGCTCGCCCTTGCCGCAAACAATCGAGATGCGCTCCAGCCTGGGCGCCGCAGGAGCGCTCGGTTTGGTGGCGCGGTAGACGTAGATG
Organism: Burkholderiales bacterium; assembly: GCA_031401195.1. Taxonomy (GTDB): domain Bacteria; phylum Pseudomonadota; class Gammaproteobacteria; order Burkholderiales; family Burkholderiaceae_C; genus Rubrivivax. The sequence goes on along the minus strand of JANNRI010000070.1, from coordinate 50,697 downwards.
GCGTCGTTCACCGCCACCACAGCGGCGGCGGCGGCGGCGGCATCCAGCGGAACCGAAGCGCCGGCCACCGCCACGGCGAGATGTTCGGCGCCGCCGCTCTTGACCAGCGCCACACCCACGCCGATCGACTTGCGCAGCGCCTTGGCGCTCTCGTCGGCCGCCCATACGAACATCACGCGGCCGGCTTTCGCTCCGGGCACCCGATGCGCATACAGCACCTGGCCGGCTTTCAGCGCGAAGTCGCCCTTCGCAATGGCGTCGGCCAGCACGCCCGACAGCGGCCCGTCGAGCGTCGCCGGCAACTTCGTGCCTATCACCACCACCAGCAATGCATCGGCGTCGATGCCGGCAAGTCCTGCCTTGCCGGGTACCAGGGTGTTGAAGTCCATAATTCCGCCGGTTTTGAACGAAGCGCGGAATGTTATTCGATTCGTCTGTTCGCAAGGAGGTGGCTCGCACCTTCGGGGCCACCCTCGTGGTCATCCTTACCATCGTGCTGACGATGTTCCTCATCCGCACCATCGGCCAGGCCGCCAGCGGGGCGGTGGCGCCTCGCGACGTGGTGCTGCTGCTTGGCTACATCGCTCTCGGCCACCTGCCGACGATGTTGGCGCTTTCGCTGTTCATTGCGGTCGTGCTCTCGCTGGGCCGCATGTACCGCGACAGCGAGATGAGCATCTGGTTCGCCAGCGGCGTGGGCCTGACGCGCTTCGTCAAGCCGGTGTTGCGCACGGTGTGGCCGGTGCTGCTGGTGGTGGGGCTGCTGTTGCTGTTCGCGTGGCCCTGGGGCAACCTCAACAGCCTGGAGCTGCGCGAACGCTACCAGCAGCGTTCTGACCTCTCGCGGATATCGCCGGGTGTCTTCCAGACATCCAGCGACGGCCGGCGGGTCTTCTTTGTCGAACGTGACAGCGCCGAAATCGCCGAAAGCACCGCCGCGCGCAACGTGTTCATACTCAACCGGCAGGACCAATCCGAAGCGGTGACCTCTGCGCGTAGCGGCCGTTTGGAGACGAGCGGCGCCGACAACTTCCTCGTGCTCGAACGCGGGCAGCGCAACGAGGTGAACTTGAAGAACGGCGAGCGCACGATGTCCAGCTTCGACACTTACCGCGTGCTGGCCAGCGAACGCGCTGTCGGCGAGGCGCAGTCCCGCCCGCCAAAGGCCGTCGCCACCGCCGAGTTGCTGCGCAACCCCACGCCCAGGCACCAGGGCGAGCTCGGCTGGCGCATCGGGTTGCTGCTGGGCGCCGCCAACCTCGTGCTGCTGGGGATCGGGCTGTCGGCCACCAACCCGCGGCGGGCAAGCAACTGGAATCTGCTCTTCGCGTTGCTCGCATTCGCCGTCTACTACAACCTGGTCAACCTCTCGGTGGCCTGGGTGGCCGGTGGCCGGCTCTCGTTGGGTGCGTCACTGTTGGCGATTCACGGCACCGCGTTCCTTCTCGCCCTGCTGCTGCTGTGGTGGCGCGACAACGCTGCGGTCACTCGACTGCTGCCGGCGCGCCGTGCCCGCTTGGCAGCCGCGCGATGAGCAGGCCGCGGCCGTGAAGACCGTCCGCCGCCTGCTGTATCGCGACATCGTCGCATCCGTGGCCTTCGTGGCGCTGGCATTCCTCGCACTGTTCTACTTCATCGACTTTGTCGAGACGCTAGGCGATGCCGGCCCCAAAGGGCGCACGGCGCTCGATTCGGCCTGGTCGGCCGCGCTGGAGATTCCTGGCCACTTCTACGAGCTGATGCCCATCGCGGTGTTGATCGGCACCATCTATTCGTTGGCACGCATGGCGCAGTCGTCCGAGTTCACCATCCTGCGCACGGGCGGCCTTGGGCCCGGCCGGGCGCTTGGGTTGCTGGCCACCCTGGGCGTCGCCTTCAGCGTCATCACTTTCCTGGTCGGTGACTACGTCGCGCCACGCGCCGAGCGCGAGGCCGTGCTCTTCAAGGCCCGCGTCAGCGGTGGCTTGCGCCTGGGCACCACCGGAGCCTGGTTGAAGGAACGCCGGCAACTCGCGGACGGTGAGCACAGCTACTCCATCAACATCGCCGGCACCAGCACACGCGGCGGTCTGGCCGAGGTGCGCATCTTCGAGTTTGATGAGGATGGGCGTCTGGTTGCGCGCATCGAGGCGCGGGAAGGCCGCGTCGACGACGATGGCACATGGTCCTTGCAGGACGCAGAGGAGGCACGCTGGCCTCGCGCGCGCGCCGCGGGCCAGCCGCCGGTGCAGCTGCTGCGGCATGAGCTCTTGAAGTGGCCCAGCACGCTCACACCGCAGGTGGTGGCTGCCGCCGTGCTTCCGCTGCGCACCATGAGCACGCTCGAACTGTGGCGCTACAGCGCGCACTTGTCTGAGCAGGAGCAGTCTGCGCAGCGGCACCGACTCCAGTTCTGGAAGAAGGCGCTGTATCCACTCGCCTGCCTGGTAATGGTGGCCCTGGCACTGCCCTTCGCGTATATGCACGCCCGCGCGGGCAGTGTGAGCCTGAAGGTCTTCGGCGGCATCATGCTGGGTATTTCTTTCGTGCTCTTGAACAACCTGGCCGGCCACATCGGCATGCTCAACGGGTGGGTGCCCTGGGCCGCGGCCGCCACGCCTAGCCTGCTGTTCCTGGTGCTGTCGATGGGCGCCTTCGGTTGGCTGGTGCGCTACCGCTGAAGGCATCTCATGACCCATGGCCTGATCCTGTTCGCCCACGGTGCACGCGACTCCGCCTGGGCAGCTCCCTTCCAGGCCGTGGCCGACATCGTGCGCCAACGCCAACCGGGCCTGCAGGTGCGTCTGGCCTTTCTCGAGTTCATGGCGCCCGAACTCGCGGTGGCTGGTGCGCAGTTGGCCGCCGCCGGCTGCCGCCAGGTGGACCTGGTGCCGATGTTCCTGGGCACCGGCGGCCATGTGCGACGTGATCTGCCGCTGCTGCTGGAACAGATGCGCTTGGCGCATCCCACCGTCGCGTTCACGCTGCACGCGGCCATCGGTGAGGTGCCGGCGGTGCATCTGGCGATGGCCAGCGCGGTGGTGGCGATGCTCCCCACAGGCTTGAAGGTCGAGGCCCGATGAACCTGCAGCAGCTGCGGTACGTGCAGGAGGCGGTGCGCCGCAACCTCAACCTCACCGAAACGGCGCGCGCGCTGCATACCTCGCAACCAGGGGTCAGCAAGGCCATCCGCGAACTGGAGCAGGAGCTTGGTGTGGAACTCTTCGTGCGGCACGGTAAACGCCTCACGCACATCACGGGGCCGGGGCAGCAGATGCTGGCTTCGGTGGAGGCCATCCTGCGCGAAGTGGCCAACCTCAAGCGCATCGGCAGCGAGCACGCAGGCCGCGATGCAGGCACCTTGTCGATCGCGACCACGCACACCCAGGCGAGGTACTTCCTGCCTGGGCCCGTGGCCGAGTTGCGCCGGCGCTACCCCCAAGTGCAGCTGGTGCTGCACCAGGGCGTGCCAGAGCAGGTGGCGCGCATGCTGCTCACCGAGGTGGCCGACATCGGACTGGCCACCGAGGCGCTGGCGGGACACGACGAACTTGTGACACTGCCCTGCTACGAGTGGCAGCATGTGCTCGTGGTGCCAGCCGGGCACCCTCTGGCCGCCGTGCAGCGACCCACGATCGAACAGCTGGCCGCCGAGACCTTGGTGCTCTATCACCCCACAGTGACGGGGCGCACCCGAATCGACCAGGCCTTCGCGCGCGCCCACCTGGTGCCCAAGGTGGCGCTGGAGGCGATCGACTCCGATGTCATCAAGACCTATGTGCGACTGGGCCTCGGCGTGGGCATCGTCGCGGAACTTGCGATGCGCGACGAGACCGCCATGGCCGGCAAGGCCGACCTCGCCTCGGTGCCGCTGGGGCATCTGTTCGGCAGCAACGTCACGCGCGTGGCGTTCAAACGTGGTGTCTACCTTCGTCACTACGTGCTCGCCTTTGCCGAGTTGCTGGCGCCGCGGCTGAATGCCGTGCTGCTCGAGCGCGCGCTGAAAGACGCCCAGGGCGGCCGCGAGGGCACGCGGGCGGACACCGACTACCAACTCTGACCACTCCCCTCCCGACCGTTCGAGCCCGCCATGAGCACCCCACGCATCGAAAGCCGCCTGCCCTCGGTGGGCACGACCATCTTCACTGTCATGTCGGCACTGGCCCAGGAGACAGGCGCCATCAACCTCGGCCAGGGCTTCCCCGATTTCGAGGGCGACCCGGCCCTGGTGGACCATGTGACCGCCGCCATGCGCGAAGGGCTCAACCAGTACCCGCCAATGGCGGGAGTGCCGCAATTGTTGGAGCGCATCACACAGAAGATCGAAGCGCTGTACGGGCGCCGCTACGACCCCGGCACGGAGATCACGGTCACTGCCGGCGCCACGCAGGCCATCATCACCGCCGTGCTCGCCGCAGTGCACCCCGCAGACGAGGTCATCGTGCTCGAGCCCTGCTACGACAGCTACGCGCCGAACATCGAACTTGCTGGTGGCCGGGTGGTGCGGGTGCCGCTCACGCCGCGCAGCTTCAGGCCCGACTTTGACCGCATCGCCGCTGCGCTCACTCCCCGCACACGCATGCTCATCGCCAACTCGCCGCACAACCCCAGCGCCACTGTGTGGACGCGCGCCGAGATGGACGAACTCGCGGCGCTGCTCGCGCCGACGAACGTGTTGCTGATCTCCGACGAGGTCTATGAACACATGGTGTTCGACGGCGTACCGCATGTGAGCGCCGCCTGCGTGCCCGGCCTCGCTGAGCGTGCCTTCGTGGTTTCGAGCTTCGGCAAAACCTATCACGTCACCGGCTGGAAGGTCGGCTACGTCGCCGCGCCGGCAGCCTTGATGGCCGAGTTTCGCAAAGTCCACCAGTTCAACGTGTTCACCGTCAACACACCGGTCCAGCACGGTCTGGCGCGCTACATGGCCGACCCGCGGCCGCACCTGGAGCTGGCGGCGTTCTATCAACGCAAGCGCGACTTGTTCCGCGGCGGCCTGGCCACCACGCGCCTGGCGCCACTGGCAAGCCAAGGCAGCTACTTTCAGGTCGTCGACTACGCGAGCGTGAGCAACCTGCCCGAGGCCGAGTTCTGCCAGTGGCTCACGCGCGAGGCCGGCGTTGCGGCCATTCCCTTGTCAGCGTTTTACGAGGGCGGATTCGAGCAGGGCCTAGCCAGGCTTTGCTTCGCCAAGAGGGACGAGACGCTGCGGGCGGCATTGGCCCGCCTACAGAAGCTCTAGCGGCTCGGTCGCCTAGGAGACGACGATCGGGCGGATCCGCCGCGCGGCGAGTTGCCGCGGAAAAGGTGTCGCGGGCCCCCGTAACTAAGCTAAGGCCGATGCCGCCCGGGGCTCGTGGGCGGATCAAGATCGCCGAACAGGCTCGGGCGAGCCCCAGGGCTGCGGGTGATGTCGAAATCCAACGGCTTGGTCGCACGCTCGGCATCGTCTCGCAGCGGCATCGTGTCGCTTTCCAAGCCGAGATAGGGCACGGCCGCCGTGGTACCGAATTCAGTGGACTCGCTCATCGGCAGCAGGAAATCGACATTGCCAGCGTCGGCCCCCTTGCGGTCGAGCAGGTCTCGCGCGAGTGAATAGAGCAGCAGGACTTCGCGATAGGCGGGTAGATCGAACAATTCGCCGCGCGACTTTCGGAACAAGAGCGCTTCCAGCTCCGCCATGGAATCCAGCGGCCGCGGCCACACCTGTTGCAGGCGGGGCACCACTCCAGGATAGTCATCCAGCGTGCGGCCGGCGGCGAGGTCGGCTCCCCACTCCGGCGCATAGGCGTTGAACCGGTGGTTGAAGCGCGTGCGCGTGCGCTCGTAGGCCTCCCGGTCGCCACGGCGGCGGTAGATCTCGAGCAATTTCAAATAGGGCAGCGGGCTGCCGCCGCCGGTGCTGCGCAGGTGCTCCATCAGCAGATCGATGGCCGCATCGTCCTGGCCGAGCACGACAAAAAACTCGGCCTGCTGTTCGAGGTCGATCAACTCTTCGATGGTGACGTCACGCGGCGCCCCTTCGTCGGAACCTGCCAACGGGGGCAAAGGCTGGGTCTTGGTCGTCTCGTTCGCCGCTTCCTGGACCGCCTGCCCCTCGGTGTGGGCGAGGTCCGAAGCCACCCAGGGGTCCACCGGTGCCGCAGCAGGCGGCGGCCACGCCGGCGTGCCACGGTGCCAGCGCGCGCCTGCCGGCGCGCTGCCGACCGCCGGCACGGTGACGAAAGAGGTGGTCGGCGCAGCAAGGTGGGTCGAATCGGTGCCCTGCGCTGCCGTGGCAGACGACTGCGAAAGAGCCGGCGCACGCCAATCGACGCGTCTTTCTCGCTGCAGCGTGGTAAGTCTCCAGCCGAGCCAACCCGCCAGCGCACCCAGCACCAGCAGGAGCGCCGCCAGCGGCAGCATCCAGCGGCTGGTCTCTTCGCTGGCCAAGAGGCGCCGGCGCAACTCCGCGGACTGGTCCTGGCTGCTGCGGGACTCGCTGCGCAGTTGCTCGACGTTTCGCTCGAGCGTGGCGATACGGGCGGCGGCCGACGAAGCTGCTGCCTCGGCGGCACGCGCCGCGCTCGCGGCCTGTGCAACGGCTTCCAGCGCCTGAGCGATGGCCTCGGATGGCATCGGTTTGGGAGGGGGCTCGGCGCCCTCGAGTTTCAGCCTGGGCTGAGGCGGCTTTGGCGCAGGGCGGCGCGTTTCGCCCGCAGCGACCACTGCCGGACGCGGGCGCGGGCGTGCGGCGGGTGCGGCGGAGCCCTCAGCCGGGCGACGCGCACGCAATACGGCGCGTTGCCCAGCAGCCGGGCGCGACGCGGGCGCCGCCGACGGGGCGGCCGCGGTCACCAACTCGCCGTTGGCCACGGCGGCCGAGGCACCAGGTGCCGGAGCCACGGGCGTGGAGGCGGACTGGCCCACAGGTTCGCCGCCAGTTGTGACGGGCGTCGGCGCCACTGCGGCGATAGCGGGCGGCGCAGCGGTGCTGGGAGGCTCGGCGAAGACCACGAAGCGGCGCGAAAAACGTGCCGGGCACCCCAGCGAAAGGCCGACGTTCACCACCGGTTCGTCCACCGCCTGCGAGGTGCTGACACGCACTCGGACGAGTTCGGCGCTGACCACTTCCACCGCTGTGCGCACCAGCGATGCCGGCAATCGCCGTTCACCCACGACGACCTCGGCGGACACACACTCGGGTGCAATCGTCTCGCCCGCCTCGGTGCGAACCTGCACGACGAAGTCGAGCGACTGGCCCAACTGCGTTGAACTCGATCCCGATCCGAAGCCAGCCGCCTGGGCCTCGACAGAAACGGCAATCAATGTCGCCGCGAAAAGCGGCGACAGCTGGCGCGTCAATGTCGGCATGCGGTGCTGGCGGGCTGAGCTCGGGAAATCAAGGGCACTCTAGCATGAAGCTTGGCGCCCCCTCCATCCCGGGGGGGCGATGACGTGTTGCGGGTCACGTCGTGAACGGGCCGACTGTGGCGGGGGCGCCACCCACAGGGCCGGGCGCGAGGACCCACTGTGGCGGCCGCCAGCGCCGAACGCGCCCGGGCCTGCCCCTCGCGCAGGAAAGACAATGACCACCCTGATCAATGCGTCGCCGACCGGTGGTCGCGCCGTCGCGCCGGAGACAACCGAATGCAAACCCCGGTCCTGACTGACGACGAGCGACGCAACATCGAGGCTGGATCGTGGTTCAGCAAGCTCTCGTCGCCGCTGCGCCAAGCCATTCTCGAACGCTGCGGCGTGCGGCGCCTCGCCGATGGCGCGCCGTTGGCCTCTCGTGGCGCCGCCGCTGAAGAGTGGTGCGGCGTGGCCCTCGGCGCGGTGCGGGTGAGCTCGGTCTCCCTTTCCGGCAAGCAAGTCACGTTGACCTACGTCGAGCCCGGGACCTGGTTCGGTGACATCTCGCTCTTCGACGGTCTGCCGCGCACCCACGATGCCGACGCGCATGGCGCGACGACGCTGCTGGTCGTGCGCAAAGCCGACTTCAAGGACCTGTTGGCACAACATGTCGATTTGTACGAGGCTCTTCTGCGCTTGAACTGCAGACGCCTACGGCTGATGTTCGACCAGCTGGAAGACCTCAACACACGGCCGCTGCGCTCGCGTCTGGCGCGCCAGTTGCTGCTCTTGGCCAAGAGCTACGGCGTGGTCGAAGGCCAGGAAATCCGTATCGGCCTTGCGCTGGCGCAGGAGGATCTGGCGCAGTTGCTGGGAGCATCCCGTCAGCGTGTGAACCAGGAACTCAAGAGCTTCGAGCGCGAGGGCGCATTGCGCGTGGAGCCCACGCGCCTGGTGATTCTTTCGCGAGAGCAACTGCTGACCACGGCGCGCAAGTGAAATTGGCCGTGCGCCGTTGAAGCAAGACCGCACAACGTTTCTGCGCCCGCCACATCGGCGGGACTTAGGGGCATGACTCGCTGCCCGCGACTTCTCCATCGAATAAGCTGCGTCTCCTTCTGCCCCACCCACCTCGTCCATGGAACAGTACATCGGCACCCGCGACATGGCAGCCAGCCATGCCTTCAACGTGGCGGCCCTCGAGGCTTGGCTGAGCGCTCAACTCGCCGGATTTTCCGGCCCGTTGGAGGTGCAGCAGTTCAAGGGCGGCCAGAGCAACCCCACGTACAAGCTCATCACGCCCTCGCGAAGCTACGTCATGCGCAGTAAACCCGGGCCGGTGGCCAAGCTGCTGCCCTCAGCCCACGCCATCGAACGCGAGTTCCGCGTCATGAAGGCGCTGGCGGGCAGCGGCGTGCCGGTGGCGCGCATGGAGGTGCTCTGCGAGGACGAGTCGGTCATCGGGCGCGCCTTCTTCATCATGCAGTGCGTCGAGGGACGCGTGATGTGGGAACAGTCGCTGCCCGGTATGACGCCGGCCGAACGCGGCGCCATCTACGACGAAATGAACCGCGTCATCGCACGGCTGCACAGTGTCGACGCGTCCGCGGTGGGCCTGGCCGACTACGGCAAGCCGGGAAACTATTTCGAGCGCCAGATTGGCCGCTGGAGCAAGCAGTACCTGGCGTCGATCACGCAGCCCATCCCCGAAATGGACCGGCTCATCGAATGGCTGCCGGCCCACATGCCGGCCGGCGCGCGGGACAGCCGCTTCGTCTCCGTGGTGCACGGTGACTACAGACTCGACAACCTCATCTTCGAGGCCCGGCAGCCGCGTATCGCCGCCGTGCTCGACTGGGAGCTCTCCACGCTCGGCCACCCGCTGGCCGACTTCAGTTATCACTGCATGAGCTGGCACATCCCGCCTGGCACTTTCCGCGGCATCGGTGGGCTCGATCACGCGGCGCTCGGCATCCCGAACGAGCGTGAGTACATGCGCCGCTACTGCGAGCGGGTCGACGAGTTCACGGGCCACCACCGTGATGTCGACGCGCTGATGGACGAGTGGAACTTCTACCTCGCCTACAACTTGTTCCGCCTGGCCTCGATCACGCAAGGCATCGCCAAGCGGGTCGTGGATGGCACCGCTGCCAGCCCACAAGCCCGCGCCACCGGCGACTCCAGCCGCGCGCTGGCCGAAATGGCCTGGCGTTTCGCGCAGCGGGCTGGCGCCTGAGCCACGCGCCGCGCACCACCCACCACCCACCACCCACCACCGGTCAAGCGGCACCCGCCCCGACAACCTCCCGGAGACGACCCATGGATTTCAGCTACTCCCCACGCACCCAGGAGCTGCAGACGCACCTTGGCTCCTTCATGGCCGAGCACGTTTACCCCGCCGAGGCCGCCTGTGAGGCGGAGCTCGCAGCCAATACCCTGGCCGGGCGCCGCTGGACGCCGCTGCAGACGATCGAAAAGCTCAAGGCCAAGGCGCGCGCCGCCAGACTGTGGAACCTGTTCCTGCCCGAGAGCGAGCTTGGCGCTGGCCTGACAAACCAGGAATACGCGCCACTGGCCGAGATCATGGGCGCCGTGCCCTGGGCCAGCGAGGTCTTCAACTGCTCGGCGCCCGACACCGGCAACATGGAAACCATCGTGCGCTACGGCAGCGCCGAGCACAAGGAGCGCTGGCTGAAGCCCCTGTTGGCCGGCGAGATCCGCAGCGCCTTCGCCATGACCGAACCGGCAGTGGCCAGCTCCGACGCCACGAATATCGAGGCACGCATCGAGAGGGTCAAGGGAACTGCGGGCGACGAGTACCTCATCAACGGCCGCAAGTGGTGGACCAGCGGCGCCGGCGACCCACGCTGCAAGATCATGATCTTCATGGGCAAGACCGACCCTGCGGCGCCCCGCCATTCGCAGCAATCGATGGTGCTCGTGCCCATGGACACGCCGGGCGTCAAGGTCCTGAGGTCGCTCTCGGTGTTCGGCTACGACGAAGCACCGCATGGCCACATGGAGGTCGACTTCAAGGACGTTCGCGTGCCCGTCAGCAACATCCTGCTCGGCGAGGGCCGTGGCTTCGAGATCGCGCAGGGCCGCCTTGGCCCGGGCCGCATACACCACTGCATGCGCCTGATCGGCCTGGCCGAGCGGGCCATCAAGCTGATGTGCGAGCGAGCCACGAGCCGCGTTGCCTTCGGCAAGACCATTGCCCAGCAGACCGTGACTCAGGAGCGCATCGCCGAGGCCCGCTGCATGATCGAACAGTCCCGCCTGCTCACGCTCAAGGCGGCCTGGATGATGGACGTGGCCGGCAACAAGAGCGCCAAGGCCGAGATCGCGATGATCAAGGTCGTGGCGCCGAGCATGGCTTGCCAGGTGCTCGACTGGGCCATGCAGGTGCATGGCGGCGGTGGTCTGAGCCAGGACTTCCCGCTCGCCAGCCACTACGCCAATGCGCGCACGCTGCGCTTTGCGGACGGCCCGGACGAGGTGCACCGCAACGCCATTGCCAAGCTCGAACTCGGCCGCCACGCGCCGGCACCGACCAAGGCCTGACGCAGGCCGCCCAGCGCGCAGCTACTTGTCTCGTTCGCTCCCCGGCAGCGCACTTTGCTGCCACAGGCTTGGGGGCTGGCTCGGCGAGATTGACTCGGGGCTGTCACTGGCGACGCGCCGCGCTTCGCGGATGGCGGTTTCGAACAGGCGCAGCCAGCTCTGCAACTGCCCCACGTGCGTGTCGGCCTGCGAAACACGCAGCATGAGCCGCCCGCGGCCGACCATCAGCACGATTGGAAGCGCTTCGTCGACGCGCACCGCAGCCAATGCGGCAGCCATCGGACCATCCAACCACTGCTGCAGCCAGCTCTTCTGGCTGGACAAGGCCACCCAGCGCTCTTTGAGGGCGCCCATTTCCGCGCCCCCCAGTTTGGGGAACATCACCAGCCAGCGCATTTCGGGCGGCGTCTGGTTGTCGATGCGCGTCTGAACGCCTTCGACCGCCTGCTCGAACACCGCCTTCTCCATCTGTTCGGCGAGCATGCGGTTCATCACCAGCAACTGCAGCTCCGAGCCGAGGCCGAGCTCGCTGCGGATACGCAACTCCTGGCCCTGGATGTACGGCCTCTGCGAGGGGCCCCACTCCATGCGCCACGGCGTCGCGCCGAGCCGCCCGTCGACAACGAAGCCCTCGTCAGGCACGGAACGGAATCCGTACTGGTGCGACTCCGCCCACGGCGCCACGCCTTCCCAGGCCGTTGCGTCGGTCCTGGCCGAGCTGCCGAGCCAGCGCTTGATGCCGTCGAGCATGGTTTAGAGTCCGAGCTGGTTGCCAAGAGACCCAGCACGCTCGAGCGAGGATCCCTCAATGATCGAAGTGTATTCGTGGGCCACGCCCAACGGCCACAAGGTGCACATCATGCTCGAGGAGTGCGGCCTGCCGTACCGAGTGCAAGGGGTGGATATCGGCGCTGGTGAACAGTTTGCACCCGAATTCCTGACCATCAGCCCGAACAACAAGATCCCCGCCATCGTCGACCACGATGGCCCTGACGGCAAGCCGATCTCGCTGTTCGAGTCCGGCGCCATCCTGCTGTATCTGGCGGCCAAGACCGGCCGCTATCTGCCCGAAGACCTGCGTGGCCGCTACTCGGTGCTCGAGTGGCTCATGTTCCAGATGGGCGGCGTGGGCCCCATGCTCGGCCAGGCACATCACTTCCGCATCTATGCGCCGGAGAAGATCCCGTACGCCGTCGACCGCTACACCAACGAGGCCAAGCGCCTGTACGGCGTCATGAACCGCCAGCTCGCCAAGAGCAAGTACATCGCCGGTTACGAGTACTCGATCGCCGACATCGCCATCTTCCCCTGGCTGCGCAGTTGGAAGAACCAGGGCATTGAATGGAACGACTACCCGCACCTGAAAGGCTGGTTCGACGAGATCTCGGCTCGCCCCGCGGTCCAGCGTGGGGTCCAGGTGCTGGCCGACAAACGCAGGCCCATCACCGACGACAAGGCGCGCGAGGCGTTGTTCGGCGCCACGCAGTACAAGCAGCGCTGAGTGCACGAGGTGCTCGCTGCACGCGACAATCCGCAGCACGCTGCCCGTAGCTCAACTGGATAGAGCAGCGGCCTTCTAAGCCGCAGGTCGGGGGTTCGAGTCCCTCCGGGCAGGCCACCCGTTCCAGACGCCATGCACCCGTGCTCCCGTGCACCCGTGCTCCCGTGCTGAGGCAGGCACACCGATGCGGCCTGAGCTCCCAGCCGTCACACCTCCAGCCACTCCTTGCGCACCGCCGCGTTGGCCTGCAAGTCCGCCGGGCTGCCCTCGAACACGATGCGGCCGTGTCCCATCACGTACAGGCGCTTGCTGATACGCAGCGCGATGGTCAGCTTCTGCTCCACCAGCAGGATCGACACGCCACGCCCGGCAATGCGTTCCAGCAGATCGGACACCAACGCCACCATCTTGGGCGCCAGGCCCTCGGTGGGCTCGTCGATCATCATCAGGTCGGGGTCGCCCATGAGTGTGCGGCAGATGGTCAACATCTGCTGCTCGCCGCCCGAGAGCACGCCACCGGGCGTGTCGGCGCGTTCACGCAGGCGCGGGAACAGCTCGAACATGTCCTCCATGCGCCAGCGCCCGCCGGGCGTGGTGCTCTTCATACCCAGCAGCAGGTTCTCGCGCACCGTGAGCTGGGGGAAGATGTCGCGGTTTTCGGGCACATAGCCCAGGCCGGCGCGGGCCACCTGGTGCGGCTTGAGCGCACCCAGCTCGCGGCCCTTGAAGGTGACCGAGCCAGTGCGGTCCACCTCGCCCATGATGGCCTTGATGGTGGTCGAGCGTCCGACGCCGTTGCGGCCCAGAAGCGAGACGATCTCGCCCTCGCCGACACGGAAGTCCACGCCATGCAGGATGTGGCTCTTGCCGTAGTAGGCATGCAGGTCGCGCACTTCAAGCATGGTCGTCTTCCGCGACCGCGCTGCCCAGGTAGGCTTCCTGCACCGCGGCATTGCCGCGGATGCGCTCCGGCGTGTCGGTGGCGATGACCTGCCCGTACACCAGCACCGAAATGCGGTCCGCCAAGTCGAACACCACGCCCATGTCGTGCTCGACGATGATCAGCGTCTTGCCCTCGCTCACCTTGCGGATCAGCGCCACGGCATGGTCGGTCTCGGAGCGGCTCATGCCGGCCGTGGGTTCGTCCAGCATGATGACGTCGGCACCGCCGGCGATGGTGATGCCGATCTCGAGCGCGCGCTGCTCGGCGTAGCTGAGCACGCCGGCCTGCACGTCGCGCCGGGCCACAAGGTTGATTTGCTCCAGGACAGCCTGTGTGCGCTCGCGCGCGTCGCGTGCCTTCTCGACCATCTGCCAGAACGAGTAGCGGTAGCCGAGTGACCACAACACACCGCAGCGGATGTTCTCGTACACGCTCAACCGCGGGAAGATATTGGTGACCTGAAAACTGCGCGAAAGCCCGCGGCGGTTGATCTGGAACGGCGGCAGGCCGGTGATGTCCTCGCCCTTGAGCAAGACCCGACCCGAGGTGATCGGAAAGCGCCCGCTGATGAGGTGGAACAGCGTCGACTTGCCGGCGCCATTCGGCCCGATGACAGCGTGACGTTCACCCCGGTTCACCGCCAAATCGACACCACGGATGATGGGCGTGGCACCAAAGCTCTTGTGCAACGCCACCAATTGCAGCGCGTCGGCGTTCATCGGCGCGCCTACGCGCCGAAGCGCTCCGGTTTGAGCCCCTTCGGACGGCCGCACAGGACTCATCGCACGTTCTCGGTGCGCGAATGGGCCAGCGCACCGTGGTAGGCCTCGGACACGCGGGGTGCCAAGCGCCGCAGTGCCAGCACACCCAGCACCAGCAACACGCCGATGGCCAGCCACGCCACCGCCGAGGTGGCGTCGTACTTGAGCCCGAACACGTTCATGGCTGTGCCTTCGGCCGCCTTGACCAGCAGGTGGTGCGAGGTTTCCACCAAGAGCACCAGCCCGAGGAAAAGCGACAGCACCGGCAGGGCCACGACGCCGTAGCTGGGCAGCAAGCGTCGCCACGCGCCGCGCCTGGCCAAGGGCACGTGCATCAGCAACAACCCACCCAGGCCCCAGGGCGCGAACATCACCACCACCACGAACATCACGCCGACGTACAACTGCCACGCGCCCGTGTAGTCGGACAACGAGATCTGCAGCGCCGTCATCAGCACTGCGCCAATGATGGGGCCGATGAAGAAAGCGACACCGCCGATGTAAGCCATGAGCAGCACGGCGCCCGACGGTGCGGCACCCACCACGCTGGATGTGACGATCTCGTAGTGGATGGCAGCCAGTCCACCGGCCACCCCGGCAAAGAAGCCGGATGCGCAGAACGCGATGAAACGAACCATCTGCGTGCTGTAGCCGACGAACTCGGCGCGCTCTGGGTTGTCGCGCACTGCATTGCACATGCGGCCCATAGGCGTGCGCGTGAAGAGGTACATCGCCGCCACGCACAGCAGGCACCAGAAGGCGATCAGGTAGTACACCTGAATCTGCGGGCCGAAACTGATGCCGCCGACATGCAGCAGTTTGGTGCGGCTGGTGGAGATGCCACCCTCACCGCCGAAGAAGCCCTTCAGGATCAGCGAACACGCGGCCACCAGTTCGCCGACGCCCAGCGAGATCATCGAAAAGGCGGTGCCCGCGCGCTTGGTCGACACCCAACCGAAGATCATGGCGAAGAACAAACCGGCCAAGCCACCCACCAGCGGCATCACCGGCAGCGGAATGGCCATCTTGGCACCGGCCACCGCGTTGAGCGCATGCGCAGTCATGAAGCCGCCGAGACCGTAGTACACCGCGTGCCCGAAGGACAGCATGCCGGTCTGACCCAGCAGCATGTTGTACGACAGCGCGAAGATGATCGAAAAGCCCATCAGGCTCATCATCGTGATCGACGCGCCGCTGCTGAACACAAAGGGCAGCACGACCATTGCCACGGCCGCGGCCACCCAGACGAGGACGGGGCTCTTGGCGTTCATGTGTCCCGATCTCCCATCAGGCCCTTGGGCCGGAAGATCAACACCAGCACCAGCAGCAGGTACGGGATGATGGGCGCCACCTGGGCCACCGTGGCCGTCCACAGATCGCCACCGAAGGATTTGCTCGTCACCACGATGCCCAGTTTGGCCAGCACATCGGCCAGCGACACGTTCAGAGCGACGGCGAAGGTCTGGATCAGGCCGATCAGCAGCGAGGCGATGAAGGCGCCAGGCAAGGAGCCCAAGCCCCCCACCACCACCACCACGAACAGGATCGGGCCGAGCAACGCCGCCATCGCCGGCTGCGTGACCAGCGCCGGCCCGGCGATCACCCCGGCCAGCGCCGCCAGCGCACAACCCACGCCGAACACCATCATGAACACCAGGGGCACGTTGTGCCCGAGCGAGCCCACCGTGTGGGGGTGCGACAGCGCGGCGCGAATGATCAGACCCACGCGCGTGCGCGTCAGCAGCAGCAACAGTCCGATGAACACCGCCACCGACATCAGCAGCATGAATATGCGGAACGCGGGGTAAGTGGTGGCGAACAGCGTGAAGGCCGAGAAGTTGAGCGCTTCAGGCACGCGGTAGTCCACCGGCACCTTGCCCCAGATCATCTGCACCAGTTCTTCGATGATGAAGGCCAGACCGAAGGTGAACAGCAGCTCGGCCACGTGCCCGTGCTTGTGCACGGCGCGCAGGCCGAAGCGCTCGATCAGGGCGCCGATCACGCCCACCAGCAATGGCGCCATCAGGAGGCCGGGCCAGTAGCCCAACCAGCGGCTGATCTGGTAGCCGAAGTACGCGCCCAGCATGTAGAAGCTCGCATGCGCGAAATTCAGCACGCCCATCATGCTGAAGATGAGCGTGAGCCCGCTGGCCAGCAGGAACAGCAGCAGCCCGTAGAGCAAGCCGTTCAGCGTGGAGAAGATGATCAGCTCGAGCATGATGACGCCGGGCGAGCGTGAAGGTGATCAAGCAAAGGATGAGGCAAGAGCGCGACGCAGCGAACGGCTGTCGGCCGGGTTCAACACGACACGCGCCGCGTCACCGCGGCCCGCTCGTCAAGGCCTACGCTGCAACCGTTGGCGTCAGCTCGGCACCACCATCTTGCAGGTGGTGGGAATCACCGTGTCCTGCGCCTTGATCACGCCGATCGTCTTCCAGCCCCAGCCGGTTTTCTCTTCATCGTGCTTGGTGCCCGAACCGAAGGACGAGATGTACATGTCCTGGAACAGCGAATGGTCGGTCGGCCGCATGAACACCTCGGCGCCGATCGCGTTCTTGAACTTCATGTCGCGCAGCACCATCGCTACCTTCTTCGGGTCGGACGACTTGGCCTGGTTCAGCGCCAGCGCAAACATGTCCATCTGGTTCTTCATGCGCAGGTACCACCAGCCCTGCCCGCTGGCACCACCGTGCTTCTTCAGGAAGGCATCGGCAAAGGCCTCCATCTCGGGCGCGGGCACGTTGGTGTGCCACTCGCTGATCTGGAACACACGGTGGTCCAGGCCTGTCTGCTTGATGGCCGTGGGGCCGCCGGCGCCGCCCGCGTAGTAGGTGTACCAGTTGACCTTCAAGCCGGCGTCGGCCGCGGCCTTCAGCAGCAGCGACATGTCATTGCCCCAGTTCCCGGTGATCACCGAGTCGGCACCCGTGGCCTTGATCTTCGCGATGTAGGGGGCGAAGTCGGTGATCTTGAGCAACGGGTGCAATTCGTCGGCGACGATCTGGACGTCGGGCCGCTTGGCCTTGAGCATTTCGTTGGCGGCCTTGCGCACCGCGTGGCCGAAGGAATAGTCCTGGCCGATGATGTAGACCTTCTTGATGTCCTTCTGGTCCTTCATGAAGTTGGTGAGAGCCGCCATCTTGATGTCGGCGTTGGCGTCCCAGCGCAGGTGCCAGAAGCTGCACTTCTCGTTGGTGAGCGCCGGGTCCACGGCGGCATAGTTGAAATACACCACCTCCTTGCCCGGGTTGCGCTCGTTGTACTTGGCCACGAACTCCGAAATGGCGATCGCTGCGCCCGAGCCGTTGCCCTGGGTGATGAAACGCACACCGGCATCAATGGCCTTCTGCACCTGGACCAGGCTCTCCTGCGGGCTGCCCTTGTTGTCGAAAGCCACCGCCTCGAGCTTCTGGCCACCAATGACACCCCCCTTGGCGTTGATGCCTTCAATCAGGAACTGCAGGTGCTTCAAGCCATGCTCGCCGATGGTGGCGCCGCCGCCGGAGAGCGGGTCGATGTAGGCGATCTTGACTTGCGCGTAGGCGCCGCCACTGGCGAGCAGGGCCGCCATCACACCCAGGCTGAAACGGGTCTTCAACGAACGCATGGTGATGTCTCCTTGATCATCCGGGAACCGATGCGGAACGTTAGCCGAATTGCCCACCGGCCTCGTCGGTACCTTCCCGACGCCACCATGTCACGCAGGCGACTGCGGCGCGATCAGCGGGCGACCGTCGCCTCGGCCAGGCCCGACAAGGCCTTGCGCAGGTTCTCGACCACTGGGCACGTCGCTACCCCGTGGCGCTGGGCCAGGTAGGCGGGGTCGTTGTAGCCGAGCCAAACCTGCGCGGCATCGTCTTGCCACACCAACGCCTTCAGTGGCAAGTCTATGCCCGAGCTTTGCGCGCACTCCATCATGGGCGTGCCGCCCTGCGGGTTGCCGAAGATCAGGAGTTCGGTGGGGCGCAAGGCCTTGCCTACTTTCGCCGCGCCTGCCGCATGGTCGATGCGTGCGAACACGTTCAGGCCACGCTGCTTCACGGTCGCTTCCAGTCGGTTCATGGTCTCCTGGGCGCTGTGTGGGCTCTTCAGCACGATGAGCCCGTCGACGGCCTGGGCGGCACAGACCTGGCCCGCCAGGGCAAGCGTGGCGGCAACCTTGAACAAGCGCATGGCTTTCTCCAGTTCGTTCGAGGTGAGATCGATCGACGCCAACGAATCGTTTTGTCGCGATTGGCGTGGTCGGCCGTCGGGGCCGGCACCTTACGCCCTAACTACGCCCTAACGCCGGCTGGATGGGCATACAGTCCACCCATGGAAGCCCTTGCCACCCCGACTCGCGATGCTCGGTCCGCGGTGCACACGCTCAACTCTCAGCAGCAACTGGCCGTCGAGCACCCGAGCGTGGCGGGGCCGCTGCTCGTGATTGCCGGTGCGGGCTCGGGCAAGACCGCCACGCTCGCGGCGCGCACCGCGCGCCACATCGAAGACGGCGTGGCGCCTCACCGCCTGCTTCTGCTCACCTTCTCGCGCCGGGCCGCCCGCGAGATGCAACGGCGCGTCGGCCAGGCGTTGCGCATCGCACACGGGCTGCCGGCAACGGCGGCCGCCCCCCAATTGCCCTGGTGCGGCACGTTCCACTCCGTCGCTGCGCGGCTGCTGCGCGAGGCTGCTGCGCACATCGGCCTGGCCGCCGGCTTCACCGTGCTCGACCGCGGCGATGCCGAAGACCTGATGGGCCTGGCGCGACAGCAACTCGGGCTCGCGGCACGCGACAAACGCTTCCCTCTGCCGGGCACCTGCCTGGCCATCCACTCGCGCATGCTCAACACCGGCCGCCCGCTGGCCGAACTTCTCGCACGCGACTTCCCTTGGTGCGAGAGCGAACGCGCCGAAATCGAACGGCTCCTCGCGGCCTTCGCCCGCGCCAAGCGCGAGCAGCACTCGCTCGACTACGACGACCTGCTGCTTGCTTGGTGGCACCTGATGCAAGACCCGGCCTGGGCGGCGCAGATCGCCGCGCGTTTTGACGCCGTGCTGGTCGACGAAGCACAGGACATCAACCACCTGCAGGCCACCATCGTGCAAGCACTGCGGCCCTCCGGCTGTGGCCTCACCCTGGTGGGCGACGATGCCCAGGCCATTTACGCGTTCCGCGGCGCCGAGGTGCGCCACCTGCTCGACTTCCCGGCGCGGTTTGCGCAGCCGCCGGTGCGTGTGCTGCTGCTGGAACGCAACTACCGCTCGAGCGCGCCCATCCTCGAGGCTTCCAACGCCGTCATCGCGCTTGCGCAACAGCGTTTCGCGAAGAACCTGTGGACCGAGCGCGCTGGGCACCCGCACCGCAAGCCGGCGCTGTGCACGGTGGCCGACGAGTCGGCGCAAGCCGCCGGCGTGGCCGAGGCGGTGCTCGCCGCGCGCGAACGCGGCCTCGCGCTCAAACGGCAGGCGGTGCTGTTCCGCACCGCCCACCACAGCATGGCGCTGGAGCTGGAGCTGGCGCGCCGACACATCCCGTTCGTCAAGTACGGCGGGTTGCGCTTCGTCGAGTCGGCACACGTGAAAGACTTGCTCGCGCTGCTGCGCTGGGCCGACAACCCGGCCTCCGCGCTGGCGGCGTGGCGCGTGTCGCGGCTCGTGCCGGGCTTCGGGCCGGCGAGCGCGCGCAAGGTGATCGACCACCTCGCCGAGCCGGCACGATTCAAGCCGCCGCCGGCCGCCGCGGCCGCATGGCTTGAACTGATGGATCTGATGGCGCACCTGCGCAGCGCCGAGGCGAGATGGCCCGACGACCTGCAGCGCGCCATGTTTTGGTACCGCCCGCAGCTCGAGCGGTTGCATGACGATGCGGCCGGGCGCCTGGCCGACCTGCGCCAGCTGGCATCACTCGCCCCGGCGCACGGCAGCCGACTGGCCTTCGTCACCGAACTCGCGCTCGACCCGCCCGAGGCCAGCAGCGACGAAGCGCGTGACCCTCTGCTCGACGAGGACTACCTGATCCTCTCCACCATCCACTCGGCCAAGGGCCAGGAATGGCATGCCGTGCACGTGCTCAATGTTGTCGACGGATGCATGCCCGCCGACATGGCCGTGGGCCAGCGCGAGGAGCTCGAGGAGGAGCGCCGGCTACTCTATGTGGCGATGACGCGAGCACGGGACGAACTGACGCTGTGGGTGCCGCAGCGCTTCTACGTCACGCAACAGCGTGCCTGGGGCGACCGGCACCTCTATGCGCTGCGCACGCGCTTCATTCCTGACGAATTGCTGCCCCTGTTCGACACCGCATCACCGGCCCCTGGTGGCGCCGCGTTGGACGCTGGGCACACAAGGGCAATGCTGAACGATGGCCCCGAGGCCACCCCCTCGGCCCACGTCACCGTCGGGAAAGGCCACCTCGACTTGCTGCAGCGCCTCTTCGGCGCGCCGCCGACGCCGTAGCGGCAGCATGCCGCCCCGACCGAGCGTTGGGCGATGTGAAACAAGTATGTGGGTTGGTCGGGGTGAAAGGATTCGAACCTTCGACCCATTGCTCCCAAAGCAATTGCGCTACCAGGCTGCGCTACACCCCGATAACAGGATTGTAGAGCCCCACCCTGCGGCTCAATGCCCGCCCAGACGGCGGGCGGCGGTCGCGCGAATCTCGCCCAGCGTCTGGCGCGTGGTGCTGAAGTCGCTGTCGAGCTTCAGGTGCAGCAACGCCGGCCGGCCCGCGGCCAGCGCACGTTCGAGCGCCGGCTCGAAGGCCTCGGTGCGGTCGACAAAATCGCCATGCCAGCCGTAAGCCCGCGCAAGCGCGGCGAAGTCGGGATTGAAGAGGTCGCTGCCACTCACCCGGCCTGGGTAGTCGCGCTCCTGGTGCATGCGAATGGTGCCGTAGGTGCCGTTGTCCACCACCACGCTCAGCAGCTTCTTGGCCCCGTAGCCGGTGGCGGTGGCCATTTCTTGCCCGGTCATGAGGAAGTCGCCGTCGCCGGCGATGTTGACTGCCCACCGCTGCGGCTCCAGCAATGACGCGCCCACCGCATAGGGCAATCCTGCGCCCATCGCACCCGAGGTCGGCGCGAGCTGCGTGCGCCCGGCGTGCATCAAACCTGGGTAGCGCACATAGCGGTGCAGCCAGCCGCTGAAGTTGCCCGCGCCGTTGGTCCACACGGTGTTGGTGGGCAAGCGGCGCGCGAGGGTCTGGATGACCACCGCCATGTCCAGCGGCGACACCGCCGGGGCCACATGGTTGGCCTCGTAGTCGGCGTGCGCGGCCGCGGCATGCTCGCGCCACGCGATGATTGCCGGCGCCTTCGGAACCTCCAGCGCCGCCAGCGCATGCGCGGCCTGCGCCATGCCCGCCTGCACCAGCAGGTCGGCGGCATACACGCGCCCCAGTTCCTCGGCCCCGGCGTGGATATGCACGAGCTTCTGCTTGGGTTGAGGTGCCTCGAGCAGCGTGTAGCCGCCCGTCGTCATCTCGCCCAGGCGCACGCCGAGCGCCACGACCAGGTCGGCTTCGCGGATGCGCGCCGCGAGCTTTGGGTTGATGCCGATGCCTACATCGCCCGCATAGAGCGCGTGCCGGTTGTCGAACGTGTCTTGAAACCTGAAGCCGTTGGCGACCGGCAGGTTCCAGGCTTCGGCAAATCGCTGCAGCGCAGCAGCGGATGCGGCCGTCCAGCCACTGCCTCCGACAATCACGATCGGCCGCGACGCTGCCAAGAGCATCTCGCGCAGGCACGCAAAAGCCGCAGGGTCCGGCCACGCACTCACCGGCTCCACGCGCGGCAGCACGGGTGAGCGGGTGATCTTGGTCAGCATGTCCTCGGGCAGGGCCAGCACCACCGGGCCTGGCCGCCCCTGCATCGCCACGTGAAAGGCGCGCGACACATATTCGGGCAAGCGGTCGGCGCTTTCGATCTCGGCCACCCACTTGGCCAGCCCGAGCGTGCCGGGGCTGAACATCTGCCGGTAGTCGATTTCCTGGAAGGCCTCGCGGTCGCGCTGGTCGCTCGCCACCTGGCCGATGAACAGGATCATCGGCGTGCTGTCCTGGAACGCCGTGTGCACACCGATGCTGGCATTCGTGGCCCCAGGCCCGCGCGTGACGAAGCAGATGCCTGGCCGGCCGCTCAGCTTGCCTTGCGCCTCGGCCATGAACGCCGCGCCTCCTTCTTGCCGGCAGGCGATGAAACGGATGCGATCGCGCTGTTCGTGGAAGCCATCGAGCACCGCGAGATAACTCTCGCCCGGCACACCGAAGCAGGTGTGGATGCCTTGCTCGACAAGGGCCTCGACGAGCGCGTGGCCGGCCGGACGCTGCCGCACCGAAGGGACTGGGTTCATGGGTGCCACTTTAGCTTGGCAGGCCCACCTTCAAAGGCTCTCCTGGCAAGTCGCCGCAGCGTCGCGGCCCGGCCCGCCCGCGCTTTCGCCAAGCAACTCGCGCCCGAAACGCCACAACGCACAGGTCGTCAATGGCGCGCCGATGAATCTCTCGTCTCGCTCGGTCGCTGCCGCGCTCTCGCCCGGCAGCGCGGCCGGCGCCTCTCGCGTGCGCAGCGCCAACCAGCCCGCGAACTCGCCGCTCACTCCGAGTGCCCAGCCCGGTTCCTCGGGCAACGAGGCGTTCACCCGCGCATACGGGCTGACCGCGGCGATGGGCAGCAGCGGCCTCTTGGACAAGCGCGCCAACATCGCCTGCGTGGGATACGGATAGACCCACACGCCCAACTCGTCCACGGCGCCCGGGCCGTCCTGCTCGGGCGCCAAGCGGTCGCTGCGCGTGCGGTACATCGCAAGGCAAAGGCTTCCTGCATCGAGCATGCGCAGCCGCCAGCCCGGCACCGGGGCGAGCGTTGCGGCCAGCGTCTGGCAGGGTGTGCCGGGCGCCGCGGCGACGACGCGACGAAACTCGGCGCCGCTCACGTCGGCCCGCAGCCGGCGCGCCTGCGCCGAGACGACGCGCAAGGCCAGCCCACCCACTTCGATCACGCGGCCCGCAGGCACACTCCAGGTCGGCACCACGCGCAGCCGATCGGTGGCGGCCACCTCGCGCACCTTTTGCAGCAGCAGTGGATCAGACAGCGAAACCAGCGTCGTGCGCTGCACGGCCGAGGGCTCGCCAGCCGGGCCGATGCGCCAGGACATCTCCTGCAGGATGACCGAGCCGGTATCGATGTCGGGCGACTCGACGGTGAAGACGACAAAGCGCAGGCTGCTGTCGATGACCGCCAGCGACCTCGTCGCCACCCTCAGTACCAGGGCGAGGTCGCTCAGCCGACAAAGCCCCGCAGCGGCATCCCAGCTCGCGCCGTAGACAAGCAGGTCTTCGCCTTCGCGTTGGTTCCCGGGGATGAATAGCGCGCGCCGCGGGCCCATTTCGTCGCGCGTGGACGGCGCCACCAGCACTCTCCCAACCAACGGGGCCGTCACTGCCGCGGCGCGGCATTCACCTTCGAAGCGCCTGGGCGGATCCCCGGGCGCCACGCCCGGCCGCGGCACCGCAAACAGCGGGCTGGTGTTCAGCATCGCGCGCAGCTTGCCATTCACCTCGGGCTCGGCTTGCGCCAACACACTTTCGAGAAACTCGCCCTGGCGCCTGACCACGCCCAATCCGTCGAGCCGCCGGATCAGCCTCGCCGAGAGGCGCCCGAAGGCGGTGCCGGCGCCGGTGCGGGCACCATCGATGTCGGCCGCTGCATCAAGCAGCCGTCGCAACTCGCCAAGCGCCGTGTCGCGCGCGGCGTATCGCGGCGCGACATCTGCCGTCTCGGCCTGGCTGAAGGCGTCGAGCACGAGCTCGGCGCGCCGCATCGAAGGCGATTGCACGAGCGTGGTGAACAGCGACGCCAGCGCGAGGCCGACCCCCACGCCGAGCAGCATGATCAGCGGCAACACGCGCTGCCATGCGTCGCGTCGACGGTCCACTCGCTGCGACTCGTCCAGGTAGACGGGCAACGAGCCGGCGTGGCGCACGAGCCGCGCGCCTTCACGGTCGAGTGCCAGCAGGCGCAACCAGTCGTCGAATGGTTCCCCAGCCTCACGGCGCCTTTGCAAACTGCTGGCGCGCAGACGCTTCAGTTCGCCGGCCGAAAGCAGGTCTTCGGCGCCGCGCGCGTGGTCCGCCCAGGCCGCACATCGGCGCACGACGGCGAGGTACTCCTCGTACTGGGCGGCTTCGGCATCGATCAGTGACTTGAAGCGCCGCCAGCCTCGGATGAACGACTCGTGCGAAACCTTCAGGGTCACGCGCTGCGGATCCTCGGCATCCCAGAACAAGTAGTCGACGGAGCCAAGAAAGCCATCACCCAACAAGCGGCGCAGCGAGTTCAGGCCCCCGGGGCCGGCGCCCAGCCCAAGCAGTGCGGCAGCGGCGCCGGCCTCGACGCGCTGCTGCGAGTAGTGCCCGGTGTTCGGGTCCTTCAGTGCCAGCCGGCTGAACAGGGTGTCGAGTTGC
The DNA here is from genome assembly GCA_031401195.1 of Burkholderiales bacterium. Taxonomy (GTDB): domain Bacteria; phylum Pseudomonadota; class Gammaproteobacteria; order Burkholderiales; family Burkholderiaceae_C; genus Rubrivivax. The sequence continues at coordinate 26,170 of JANNRI010000070.1, read as the reverse complement.
TGCTGCTGCACCGGGCCGTGCGACTGCCAGATGCGCTCGGGCCAGTTGTTCACGCTGGCGCGCAGCGTATTCACGCCCTCGGCCAGCGCTACGTCGATGCCGGGCGCGGCCGCGTTCACCGCACGCGCGAGGTCGGCCCGCGAGATGCACGCGGGCACGAGCGCGTCCATCGCGTCCTCGCGTTCGAGCGCTGCCTGCCACAAGCGCGCCAGCATGTGCTGCAGCAGCGGCAGGTGGTCGGGGTCGTGCGTGATGGCGGTGACGTCGCGCAACAGCCGCTCGAGCACCGCCGGCTCGAACACCACCTGCTCGGGCAGCGTGGCTCCTTGCGGCGTGGCCCCGAACGAGCGCGACATCAAGCGCAGGAATCGCTGCGCCGGGCCTACGATGGCCTCACGCAGTTCGTCGGCGTCGAGCCGGCGCACGAGGAAGCTGCTCTTGTTGATGGCGTCGGGCAACTCCAGGAAACGCGCGCAATCGTTGAGGTGTTCGCTGCGCATGGTGATGACCACGTGGCAGCGCGGATGCGGCCGGAAAAAATGGTCGAGCACGCGCTCCACGAGCAAATCGGCGTCGGCAACGCCCTGGTTCGTGGGGTGGAAGACCTCCTCGAACTGATCGACCACGAACAGCACGCGGGCTTCGGCAGGGTCAGGGCCGGGTGGCACCACCAGCTCGTCCCCATAGGCCTCGAGAAGACGCGCAAAGCCCGCTTCTTGGCGGAACACTTCGGCCATCTCCACGAGGCGGGCCTCGTCGGCCGCCTCGCTGCCGCGGCCCTTCAGGAGCTGGGCAAACCGCCGTACGAGGCGCGCCACTGGGGAGTGCCGCCGCGTGGTCTGCTCGGCCGCGGCGACGTTGGTGCCCGGCGTGCACACCATCGTCAGCCACAGGTCGCCCGCGCCCGGGATGCCGTAGCTGCGCAGCGCGGGCGTGACGCCGGCGTGGATGAGCGAGCTCTTGCCCGAGCCCGAACCGCCGAGCACGGCCACAAACTGGGTGCGCGCCAGCCGCTCGATGATCTCGCGTACCTGGCGCTGGCGACCGAAAAGCAGCGCGGCCTCGAAGTCAAGGAAGGGCCGCAATCCCGGGTAGGGCTCGCGCGGGAGCCGCATGCCACGCTCGTCACGCAGTGGCTGGGCGGCCGCGACGGGCTGCGCCGCGGGAGGTGGGTCGGGCGGAGTCATCACGGCACGGCCGGCAGCGCGGGTTCTCGTTGCCCAGCCGCAACCGCGGCGTCTCGTTGCAAGCGCCGCTGCAGCACGCGCTTGAGAAACCCCTCGAGCTCATCGTTCTCGTCGGTCACGACATCGATGCCCGCGGAGGTCTCGGCGTTGAAGCGCAGCACCTGCCAGCCCCAGGCCGGCACCGGCTCGTCCGACTGCTGCGGCGGCATCAGGTAGGCCACCACGCCGGGCGCGGCATCACGTCCCGGGCTCATCTTGTTCTCGACTTTGTTGATCTGCGCCACCAGCGCATCTGGCGTCTTCTTGCCCCAAAGCAGCACCACGCCGTCGGCATCGTCGAGCGTCGGGTATTGGTCGATCTGCTCCACCGGCAGCCCGCGCGGGCGCAGGTTCAGCATCGGGGTCGGCGCAGCGCCGGGCGACTCCGCGGCCAGCTGAGACCAGCGCCGGCGCATCTGCTCGCCCAGCGGCTGCCACAGGTTCACCTCGTGCCGGTTGCTCTCGATGTAGATGCGCACGTCCGGCGGCACGGCCGCAACAGCGCCCAGGTCGACGGCGGGTGTGCCGAGGAGGCCCTGGACGCCCTGGACGCCCCGCAAGGTCCTCGCGCCCAACACGGTCGGCGCGGCGATCGGCTGCGCCGACTGCGCCGCCGCAGCCTTGAGCTTGCCCCCGAAGTCGTCGCGCAGGCGCAGGAACTGCTCCTTGAAGCGCGGCGCCACGAGCTGCGGACCCATGTAGATGTCCGCCGGCCGGGCACGCTTGTCCTCGTCGAAGAACGGCATCCAGAGCTGGCCGCTGGGCAGCAGCCGCTTCCAGGCCTCGCTGTCCGCCACCTTCTTCACCGCCGGCTCGGACAGCGCCACGATGTACAGCCGTTCGCGGCAGCCCTGCTCGCCGAAACGCTGCGTGAAGTATTCGAGCTCCTTCAGGCACCACTCCGAGAGCACGTAGTTGTCGTGCACCACCACCACCATCGCGAACGACTTGTCGATGCGCTCGCGCAGTTCCGGGCCGAGCACGCCGGCAACTGGGCCGTTGTCGCCCGAGAGGTGCGTCGGCGGCAAGTCCACGCCGCGTAGCGTGGCGGCCAGCCCGTTGTCGAGCTCCTTGCGGAACAGCGTGATCCAGTTGAACCACGCCACGTCATCGGCGTGGGCGTAGCTGATGAAGGCGGTGTACTGACTGTCTGCAAGGGCGATGGTCACGGCGGCCAATGCTAGGCCGCCGCAGAGCGCGCTGTAAAGCCGATCGACCCCCTACCTCGGCACGCTCGAGCGTGTGCTGTCCGCAAGACAGGTGATACTTCGACACTCGGTGAATTGCGACATGCCCCGCCCGCCTGCGCGCCCGCCCGCGCGCTCACCCGCGCGCCCACCCGCCTCAAAGCGGCCTCGACCCGAGGTTGCAGCAAGAGCCTCTGCCGCCTTGCGCATGGCCACCAAGCCGGCGCAGGCACCCGAGCCGCGAGCGCGCGATGCCGACCGCTCGCAAGGCGACATCCTCGATGCCGCCACTGTCGAATTCGCCGCACTCGGGCTTGGCGGCGCGCGCGTCGACCGCATCGCCGAGGGCGCAGGCGTCAACAAACGCCTGATCTACTACTACTTCGGCAGCAAGGAGGACCTCTTCCTCGCCGTGCTCGAACGCGCCTACGAGGGCATCCGCGGCGAGGAGCGCCGACTCAACCTCACTGAAGTGGAGCCGATCGAGGCCGTCCGCCGGCTCATCGCCTTCACCTGGAATTACTACCTCGCGCACCCCGAGTTCCTGACGCTGCTCAACAGCGAGAACCTGCACCGCGCGCGCCATCTCAAGCGCTCGACCAAGGTCCTCTCGATGCATTCGCCCTTCGTGCAGACCATTGCCGACGTGCTCGAACGCGGGCACAAGGCAGGCATCTTCCGCGCCGGCGTGGACCCGGTGCAGCTGTACATCTCGATCGCCGGCCTGGCTTACTTCTACCTTGGCAACAGCCACACGCTGTCGACGATCTTCGCGCGCGACCTGCTCGCCACCAAGGCGCGCGTGGAACGCCTGTCGCACATGACCGACCTCGTGCTGGGCTATCTCGTGCGTGACTGATCTTGGTGACTGATCTTGCGTGACTGAAGCACCGGGCTTGCCCGTGGTTGCCGAACGCCGCCGCGGCGCCTACGATTCACCGGACAGTTAACTCACCGAGGAGACCCGCGTGAATCCATCGTTGCTCAGCCTGTTCAACAGGTCCGCCCTGCTTGGCGTTTCGCTGCTGGTCCTGGCTTGCGGCACCGCGCACGCGCAGGCCACCTGGAAACCGACGAAGCCCATCACCATCATCGTGCCCTGGGCCGCCGGCGGCGCCACCGACCAGGTCACGCGCCTGGCGGCGGCCGAGATCGAGACCGGCCTCGGCCAGAAGATCGTCGTGATCAACCAGCCGGGCGGTGCCGGCTCCATCGGCACCAAGGCGGCCATGGATGCGCCGAAAGACGGCTACACCTGGACCGCGGGCGCCGCCAAGCAACTCGGCACCTACCCGGTGCTGGGCATGATCCAGAGCAAGGTCGAGGACTTTCACCTCTTCCTTGCGGTGACCAACGTCTCCATCGTCAGCGTCAACCCGGGCACGCCGTACCAGACCTTCCCGCAGTTGCTCGAGGCCATGAAGGCCGGCCCGTTGCCGGTGGCCACCGCCGGCAACAGCAGCTCGGGCCACTTCGCGATGGAGGCCATCGCCAAGGCCACGGGCGCCAAGTACCGCCACGTCACCTACGACGGCGGCAACCCCGCCGTGGTGTCCACGGTCTCGGGCGAGACACAGATCACGACCCAGCTCGCCCCCGAGCAGAGCGAGATGCTCAAGGGCAAGCGCCTGCGCGCACTGGCCGTGGTGGGCGACCAACCCCTCACCATCGAAGGCGTGGGCACGATCCCGCCCATCACACAGTTCGTGGCCAACTTCCCCAAGGTGACGACAGGCTTCGGCATCTTCATCCCCAAGGGCGTGCCGGCAGAGGTGGTGGCCACGGTCGAGAAACTGTGGGCCGAGAAGGTCGTGACGAGCGAGAAGCTGAAGAAGTACGCCGCCGACCGTGGCGCGCTCTTCACGCCGCTCTACGGCACGGCCGCGTTCGATGCCGTGTGGCCTACGGTGGTGACCGACGCCTACCTGCTGCAGGATGCAGGGCTGGCGAAGGTCTCGCCCGAATCGCTCGGCATCAAGCGCTGAGGCGCTTGGGCCGACGGCGCGCGCCCAAGCCTCGCACCGCACGCACACACAGGCACTGACGAACCCATGTCGCGCCGGGGCGATAGGCTGAGCGCGCTCGCTTGGGTCGGCTTCGGTGCGCTGGTGTTGGTGGCCTCGTGGCGCATGGAGCGACTCGAGAACCAAGGCGCGCCGCCCTGGTCTGCACCCGGGATCACGCCTGGCGTGGTGGGTGCGCTGATGATCGTCTTCGCGCTGGCGCTCACCTGGCAGGTGCTGCGCAAGCCGCGCGGCCAGGAAGGCTCCGGCGCGGCAGCCGAAGCGAAGGCCGCAGACGATGCACCCAGTGGTGCCCAAGGGCGGGCGCAGGAGGTCGCAGATGACCCCATCGCCGAACCCGGCCTGGCCGCGAGACGCACGGCGCTCGCCGCTGGGCTGTGCCTGATCTTTGCGGGTGTCTCCCTAGGTCGCGGCCTGCCCTTCCAGGTCGAAACCGCAGCCTTCATCCTCGTCTTCATCTGCGTGTTCAGCTGGCGCGAGTGGCGCGCCGAAGGCCGCGTGGCGCGCGGCGTGGCGCGCAGCCTGCTCATCGCCGTGGTCGCCGCGCTCGCGATCTCGTGGATGTTCGAGTCGCTCTTCCTGGTGCGCTTGCCGTGACCCCCCGCAACACGACGTGCACCCGGTGGCCATGGAAGGTCTGAGCCATCTCGGCACAGCGCTCGCAGGGCTGTTCAGCCCCATGCAGATCGCCTATGCACTGGGCGCCACGCTGGCCGGCATCGTGATCGGTATCCTGCCCGGGCTCTCGGCCACGCTCGGGGTGGCGCTGTTCACCACGCTCACCATCAAGATGCCGCCCACCGATGCCATCCTGGTACTCGTGTGCGTGTATGTCGGCGCCATCTACGGCGGCAGCCGCACCGCCATCCTGCTCAACATCCCGGGCACCGCGGCCAATGCCGCGGCCTGCCTCGACGGCCACATGCTCGCGCGCCAGGGCCGTGCGGGCCGCGCGATGGGCATCGCCACCACGGGCTCCGTGGCCGGCTCGCTCTTCGGCGTCGTGTGCCTGGCGATGTTCACGCCGATGCTGGCCGAGACAGCACTGCGCTTCGGCGCCTTCGAGTTCTTCTGGCTCGGCATGGTGGGCATCATGATGTCGGGCTCGCTCACCGGCGCCAACCCGCTGAAGGGCTGGCTGATGGGGCTGCTCGGCGTCTTCATCGCCACCGTCGGGCTCGACCCCATCCATGCCCACCCGCGCTTTACCTTCGGCGAGAACGCGCTCTCGGGCGGCATCGGCCTCATCCCGGCGCTGGTGGGCGCATTCGGTTTCGCCGAAATCCTCACCGCGATGAGCGAGCCGCGGCTCAAGCCCATCGTGAGCTCGGTCGATTCGGTGCTGCCGAAACTCATGGACCTGCTGCGCTACTGGCGCACCATCCTTCGCTCGGGGCTCATCGGCGTGTTCATCGGCATCCTGCCCGGCGTGGGCGAAGACATGGCGGCGTGGTCGAGCTACGCGGCCGCCAAGCGCGCCAGCCGCGAGCGCGAGCAGTTCGGCAAGGGCTCGGTCGAGGGGCTCATCGCCGCCGAGACCGGCGACAACGCCGCCATCCCCGGCGCGCTGATCCCGGCGCTGGCGCTCGGCATCCCCGGCTCGGCGCCGGCGGCGGTGCTGATGGCGGCGATGATCATCCACGGCGCCCAGCCCGGCCCGATGTTGATGGTGAACCAGCCGCAGTACATCTACGACGTGGTCGGCATCACGCTCATCGCGACGCTCGCCATCCTGATCTTCGGCCTCATCCTCGTGCGCCCCATCTTGTGGGTGCTGCGCGTGCCGCGCGAGATCATCATGCCCATCGTCTTCGTGCTCTGCGTCATGGGCTCGTACTCGATCACGCAGCGCCTGTTCGACGTCTGGGTGATGCTGGGCGTGGGCCTCGTGTGCTTCGTGCTGCGGCGGCAGGGGTTCCCGGTGGCGCCGCTGGTGCTGGGCATGGTGCTGGGCGACATCATCGACAAGTCGCTCAGGCGCGGGCTCGTGCTCTCCGACGGCAGCCTGGTGCCGTTCTTCTCTCGCCCCATCAGCGCGCTGTTGGCGCTGTTGGTGCTCCTGATGCTGCTGGCGCAGCTGCCGGCCGTGCAACGCCGGCTCGGGCGCCCGAAGGCCATGAGATGACGACCATCGCCTCCATGCTGAACCGATTGGCGCTGTGCAACGAGGTGCTTGCGCCCTTGCCCTTCGCCGAGCAATGCGCCTATGCCAGCCAGCTCGGCTACCGTGGCCTGGAAGTGGCGCCCTTCACGCTGGCCGAAGACCCCACCACGATGACCGAGGCACAGGCGCGCGCCTTCGCCGATGTCGCGTGCGACCATGACCTCGTCATCACGGGACTGCACTGGCTGCTGGTGGCACCGAAGGGCCTGTCGATCAGCCACCCCGATGGTGCGGTGCAGGTGCGCACGCGCGCCGCGCTCGACCGCCTCATCGACCTGTGTGCCGCCATGGGCGGGAGTTACCTCGTGCACGGCTCGCCGGCGCAACGCAACCCGCAACCCGGGCAGACGCATGCCGATGCGCTGGCCCGCGCCACCGAGGCCTGGCTGCATTGCGGCGAACGCGCGGGGCGCCTGGGCCTCACCTATTGCATCGAGCCACTCTCGCGCGACCAGACGACCGTCGTCAACACGGTGGCCGAAGCCGCGGCCATCGTGCAGACGGCCGCGCTGCCCGGGCTGCGCACCATGCTCGACACCTGCTCCGCCGGCGCCACGGAAGACGAGGCGCTGCCCGCGCTGATCGAGCGCTGGTGGCCCACCGGCTGGCTCGCGCACGTGCAACTCAACGACCGCAACCGCCGCGCGCCCGGGCAAGGCGATGAACGTTTCGGGCCCATCCTCGAAGCGTTGCGGCGCCAGGACTATGCCGGCTGGCTGGCGGTGGAGCCCTTCGACTATCGGCCCGACGGCGCCGGCTGCGCGGCGCGCGCGATCGGGTATCTGCAAGGCCTGCTCGAGGCGCCGGGCTAAAGGCCGCGCGGCGGGCCTTCTGAGGCCTTCTGAGGCCTTCTGAGGCCTTCTGAGGCCTCTGGGGCCTCTGGGGCCTCTGGGCCGAAGGGACTGTAAGGGCTGAAGGGACCGATAGTGTCTCGGCGAACCGCCCGCTACTTGCTCGCGATGACAGCGATCTCGATCTTGACGTCGCGCGGAAGCCGCGCCACTTCCACCGTGGCACGGGCGGGCGGGTTGGTCTTGAAGTACTCACCGTAGACAGCGTTCATCTTGCCGAACTCGTTGAGGTCCTTCATGAAGACGTTCGACATCACGATGTGGCTGTGGTCCATGCCCTGGGACTTCAGAACTTCGCCGATGTAGTCCAGCACGAGGCGGGTCTGCTCCTCGATGGTGGTGCCCTGCACTGCATTGCCGGCCTTGTTCAGCGGAATCACGCCTGACAGGTAGTAGGTGCTTCCCACTTGCACCATCTGCGAGTAGGGGCCGATGGCAGGGTAGATATTGGGCGTGGAATGGATGGCCTTGCCGCCAGCTGCGCAACCAGCCAGCAAGGCGGCAGCACAGACGACCGTGCTCAAAGTGATTTGGCGAAGGTTCATCATGGCTCCAAGGGGTTGTAGCGCAACATTGATCCCGGGGCGGTCAGCACCAATGGGGGCCCCAGGCTGGACACGCCTCCCGCGTTATGCCACAAGTGCATCGATGTGCGCAGCGGATGCGAACCCGCGGGAAGGCACTTCGGCGGGTGCGGCGCGCTGCCTGCCGACCGCGCGGACGCAAGGCTGATGCGCTCGCGCCACAGCCGCGACGGGGGCGCCGGCTCAGGCTTGTGGCCTAATTCGACCTTCGACCAAATATTCCCCGGAGCCACCATGGGCAACAAGATCATCACCGAAGCGGACCGCCGCGCCACGCCCCCCATCCCCACCAAGCAGGGCACGAACACCAACTCCAGCGGCGGCCAGCGCATCAGCAAGGAGCGTGGCTCGCACACGCGCAGCAAGAAGAACCCGGGCAAGCGCGCGCGCAAAGGCGGCGGCTGAGCCTGCGGTCTACGGCCTGAGAGGGCGAGTGGCGGGCTGGCGAGCCGCCACGAGCGTGCTGCGTCCATGCTGCGGATCACCGAACTGCGCCTGCCGCTGGACCACGCGCCGGACGCTCTGCGCCCGGCGGTGCTGGCCCGCCTGCGGCTGGCCGAGCACCAACTGCACAACTTCACCGTCTTCAAGCGCGCCTATGACGCGCGCAAGAAGTCGGCGGTGGTGCTCATCTACACACTCGATTGCGAACTGAGCCCCGGTGTCGACGAGGCCGCGCTGCTGCGCACCTTCGAGGGCGACGCGAACGTGCGGCCCAGCCCCGACACGCGCTACCGCTTCCTGGCCCACGCGCCGTCGGACTTTCACACCGCCGGCCGCATACCGCCCCTCAGGCCGCTGGTGGTGGGCTTCGGGCCCTGCGGCCTCTTCGCCGCCCTGCTGCTGGCGCAGATGGGCTTGCGGCCGCTCGTGCTGGAGCGCGGCCGCCCCGTGCGCGAGCGCACGAAAGACACCTGGGGCCTGTGGCGCCGTGGCGTGCTCGACCCCGAATCGAACGTGCAGTTCGGCGAAGGCGGCGCGGGCACGTTCTCCGACGGCAAGCTGTGGAGCCAGATCAGCGATCCGCGCCACCTGACGCGCAAGGTGCTGGCAGAGTTCGTGAAGGCCGGCGCGCCCGAGGAGATCCTCTACGTCGCCAAGCCGCACATCGGCACCTTCAGGCTCGTCGGCATGATCGAGAAGATGCGCGCCGAGATCGAAGCGCTGGGCGGCGAGATCCGCTTCGGGCAGAGGGTGAGCGACCTGCACATCGAGGGCGTGGGCGGGCCGGCGCCACACATCCGCGGCGTGGTCCTGGCCTCGGGCGAGCAGATCGACGCCGAGCACGTGGTGCTGGCGCTTGGCCACAGCGCGCGCGATACCTTCGCGATGCTGCACGGGCGCGACGTGTTCATGGAGCCGAAGCCCTTCTCGATTGGCGTGCGCATCGAGCACCCGCAGGGCGTGATCGACCGCGCGCGCTTCGGCCCGAGCGCCGGGCACCCCATCCTCGGCGCGGCCGACTACCGGCTCGTGCACCACGCGCACAACGGCCGCGCCGTCTACAGCTTCTGCATGTGCCCCGGCGGCACCGTGGTCGCCGCCACCTCGGAGGCCGAGCGCGTGGTGACCAACGGCATGAGCCAATACTCGCGCAACGAGCGCAACGCCAACGCCGGGCTGGTGGTGGGCATCTCGCCGCAGGACTACCGGCAGGACGGCCAACACGAAGGGCCGGTGAGCCCGCTGGACGGCATCGCCTTCCAGCGGTACTGGGAGTCGCGCGCCTTCGAGCTCGGCGGGGGCGGCTACCGCGCCCCCGGGCAGTTGCTCGGCGACTTCCTGAAGGGTCAGCGCTCCACCGCGTTTGGCAGCGTGCTGCCTTCCTACACGCCAGGCGTGCAGCCGACGGACCTGGCCGAGCCTGGCCGCCCCGCGCTGCCCGAGTACGCCCTGGCCGCGCTGCGCGAGGCGCTGCCGGCCTTCGAGCGGCAAATCAAGGGCTACGCCATGCCCGACGCCGTGCTCACGGGGGTGGAGACGCGCACCTCCTCGCCATTGCGCATCACGCGCGGGCGCGACTTGCAGAGCCTGAACGTCCGCGGCCTGTACCCGGCCGGCGAGGGCGCGGGTTATGCCGGCGGCATCATGTCGGCGGCGGTGGATGGCATCGAGGTGGCCGAGGCGGTGGCGGCGCGTTTGCTCGCCCGCGATGCAAGAGCCTGACCTGGGCACACTGCAAGGTTGCGCTGGAGGCAAACCCGGGTTCGCAGGATAGGATTTGGCAAGTTGGCCATCGCGTGCCATCGTCGCGTCGGTCACTCATGGCACCGCAAACCGGCCCTACCTCACCGACCCAGCGAAGGATCATGCCCATGAACCTCGGCAACTTCTCCGTCAGCCTCGCCGTAAAAGACCTCGCCGCCTCGCGCGCCTTCTACGAAGCGCTCGGCTTCAAGGTCTACGCCGGCGAGCCGGCGCACAACTACCTCATCCTGCGCAACGGCAGCGCCACGGTAGGCCTCTTCCAGGGCATGTTCGAGAAGAACCTCCTCACCTTCAATCCGGGCTGGGACGCCGACTGCAATACGCTGCCCGAGTTCACCGACGCGCGCGAGTTGCAGCGGCAACTGCGTGCACGCGGCATCGTGCCGGCCACGCCCGCCGATGAATCGAGCAAGGGGCCGGCGAGCTTCGTCGTGGTGGACCCGGACGGCAACCCAGTGCTCGTGGATCAGCACGTCTGATCGCGTCACCACGAGTCGTCCATGCGCACTCGAGGCGCTGCGAGCCGACGCTCCAACCGCGCCAGCCACAGATCCACCGTCACCGCCAGCAGCCCCACGAGCAGCGCGCCCTGGATCACATAGGCGGTGTTGAAGCCGGCCAGCCCCACGATGATGGGCGAGCCGAGCGTGCGCACGCCCACCGTGGCGGCGATGGCGGCAGTACCGATATTGATCGCCACCGAGCTGCGCAGGCCCGCCAGCAACCCCGGCAGCGCGAGCGGCAGCTCGGCCTGCCACAGCGTCTGCCATGCGCTCATGCCGGCGCCCGCGGCGGCCTCGCGCACCGAGACGGGCACGGCCTCCAGGCCCGCCACGGTGCCGCGCACGATGGGCAGCAGGCCATAGAGGAATAGCGCCAGCAACGTGGGCGCCACGCCGAAGCCGAGCAGCGGCACCGCGATCGCGAGCACCGCCACCGGCGGCACGGTCTGCCCGATGGCCCCCACGGTCTCCACCAGCGGCCGGAACTCGCGCCCCGCCGCACGGGTGACGAAGAGCCCGGCCGCGGTGCCGACGATCGCGGCCGCGCCGCTGGAGAGCGCCACGATGCCCACGTGCGCCAGCAGCAGCGCGGCAAAGCTGTCCTGCACGTAGAGCGGCCGGTCGAGCTGCGGGAAGGCGGCGGCGAAGAGCGGCCTGAGCGCGGTCATGCCGAACGCCAGCACCAGCAGCGTCACGAGCACCCACAGCGCGGGCTCGCGCATCAAGGCGCCGAGGCCGTCGCGCATGGTTCCACGCGAGCGCACGGTGGCCTCGTTCACTGGTGCACCTTCGTGCAGCGCACTCGGGTACTCGCCCTGCGGCCGGTTGCTCATGCCTCGCGCTCGATCAGGTCCGACAGGTGCAGCGCGCCGACGATGCGGCCCGCCTCGTCCGCCACGGGCAGGCAATCGCTGCGGCGTGCCAGGAACTCGGCCAGCGCCGCGCGCAAGGTCATCGTCGTGCGCAGGGCATCGGCGTGACTGCCTCCGCGCGCGGCAGAGTCGCTCGCGGCCCGCATGCGTTCGGCCACCGAATGCAGCGCAAGCAGGCGCAGGCCGCGCTCGGCACGCCCGATGAAACCCGCCACCCAGTCGTTGGCCGGCCGGCGCAGCAGTTCCAGCGGCGTCGCCTCCTGCACGACGCGCCCTTTGTCGAGCAGCACGATGCGCGTGGCCAGGCGGAGCGCCTCGTCGATATCGTGAGTCACAAGCACGATCGTCTGGCCCTGGGTGCGGTGGATGCGCACGAGCTCCTTCTGCAGTTCCTGCCGCGTCAGCGGGTCCAGCGCGCCAAAGGGCTCGTCCATCAACAGCACGTGCGGCTCGGCAGCCAGCGCCCGCGCCACCCCCACGCGCTGCTGCTGGCCACCGGAGAGCTGGTGCGGATAGCGCTGCCGGAACTCGCCGGGCGGCAGACCCAGCAGGGTGAGCAGCTCGTCGATGCGTGTTTCGATGCGCGCGCGGCTCCAGCCCAGCAGCGCCGGCACGGTGCCCACGTTGCGCGCCACGCTCCAGTGCGGGAAGAGGCCGATCGACTGGATGGCATAGCCCATCTGTCGGCGCAACTGCTCCGGCGCAAAGCTGCGGATATCGCGCCCCTCGAACAGGATCTCGCCGGCGTCGCGCTCGACGAGGCGGTTGATGAGCTTCAGCGCCGTCGACTTGCCCGAGCCGGACGGGCCCAGCAGCACCACGCATTCGCCGCTTGCAATGGAAAGCGTCAAGTCCTCGGCCGCCACCGTGGTGCCGAAGCGCCTGGCCACGTGGCGCAGTTCGATCATGGCCGCACTCCTTGCCATCGCTGCAGGCCCGCTGCCAGCGCGCCCAGCGCCGCATCGAGCACCACCGCCATCGCCACCACGGGCACCACACCGAGCAGCACGAGATCGAGTGCACTGCCCGCAAGCCCCTGGAAGATGAGCGCGCCCAGGCCCCCGGCGCCGATGAGCGCGGCCACCACCGCCAGCCCCACCAGCTGCACCGCTGCCACGCGCAGTGCCGAAACCAGCGACGGCAGCGCCAGCGGCAGCTCCACCTGCCACAAGCGCTGCGTGCGGCCCAGACCCATGCCCGCGGCCGACTCGATGACACCGGGCTCGATCTGCCGCAGCCCCGCGGCCACGCCCGCGACGATAGGCAGCAGCGCGTAGGCCACCAGCGCCACCACGGCCGGGGCCAGGCCCACGCCGCGGATGCCGGCATCAGGCCACAGCGCCCCGAGCGCGGCCAACGGTGCGATGAGCAGGCCGAAGAGCGCGATCGACGGAATCGTCTGCACGAGGCTCAGGGCCGCGAGCAGTGCGCCCCCGAAGCGCGCGTGGCGGGCCGCGGCCACGCCGAGCGGCAGGCCCAGCAGCAGCGCGGGCGCCAGCGCCGCGGCCACGATCTGCAGGTGGCGCCAGCAGGCTTCGCGGAAGACCTCGTCGCGTTGCGCCCATTCCTTCAGGATCGAGAGCTCGTCGAGCCGGCCCGTGGCGAGCAGCGCGAGCATTGGCAGCCACAGCACCACGTGCGCCGCGGCGCGCGGCGCGGGTGTGAGATCGAGGCGCCGCAGCGCGTCGGCCGCCGCGAGCCAGGCCAGCAGCATGAGGCACCAGAAAGCGCCACCGAAGGACACGCGTGCCGTGGGCGTGACACCTCCTGCCCGTGCGTCGGCCGCCATGTGTCGCGACAAGACACGCGCCTCGTCGCCGGCGATCCAGGCCAGCAGCGCCAACATCAGCGCCGCGACAGCGGCCACCCCCAGGCATCGCCGCGGCGAGGGCTTCAGGAAGGCCGCGACTCCCATCGCAGCCACGGGCACCAGCACGAAAAGACGCCAGCCCGTGAGCAAGTCGGCCAACGGCACGCCGCGGCCAGTGACCAGGCGATTCGGCGCCACGGTGATGAAGGCCAGCAGGAACGCGGCCACAACCCCGAGCGCCAGCAACCATGGCAGCACCCGATCGCGCGCCCCAGTGCCGTTGGGACTCAACGCCAAAACCTTTGGCGCAGCCGGGGCCCCGGCCCATTGCCGGCCGACGCCGGCCGCGCATTCACTTCACGAGACCCCGCGACTTGAGGAACACGGCCGCCACCTGCCGCGCGTCCTGGCCTTCGAGGGCGATCTGCGCATTCAGCTGCTGCAGCGTCGGTGTGTCCAACGCCTTGAACAACGGCTCCAGCACCGCGGCAATGCGCGGCTGGCGCGCCAGCACCTCGGCTCGCACCACCGGCGCCGGCGCATACACCGGCTGCACGCCCTTGGGGTCTTCCAGCACCACGAGGCCGAGTGCCGCCAGCGGGCCATCGGTACCGTAGGCCATGGCCGCGTTCACGCCCGAGGTCATCTCGGCCGCGGCCTTGATGGTGGCCGCGGTGTCGCCGCCCGCGAGCAGCAGCAACTGCTCGCGCCCGAGCTTGAAGCCGTAGGCCGACTGGAACGCCGGCAGTGCGTCGGCACGCTCGGCAAACTCGGCCGAGGCGGCGAGCTTCAGGCGGCCACCGCTGCCGATGAAACGCGCGAGGTCGCTCAGCGAGCGCAACCCGTTCGCCGCAGCGACATCCTTGCGCACCGCGATGGCCCAGGTGTTGTTGGCCGGTGACGGGGCCAGCCACACCAGGCGGTGCTTCTCCTGGTCGAGCGCCTTCACGCGCTGATAGCCCTGGCTGGCGTCTTTCCAGGCCGGGTTCTTGTCGTCGGCATGGAAGAAGGCGCCATTGCCCGTGTATTCCGGATAGAGGTCGATCTCGCCGGCCAGCAGCGCGGTGCGCACGATCTTGGTGTTGCCCAGTTGCAGCCGGTTCTGCGTGGCGATGCCGTTGGCCTGCAGCAGCTGGACGATGAGCTGGCCGAGCAGCGCGCCTTCGGTATCGATCTTCGACGCCACCCGCACAGGCGGCGTGGCCTGGGCGCTGGCAGGCAGATGTGCGGCCGCGAGGGCGGCCAGCGCGCCGGCGCCGGTAGCCGCCAACAGGAACCTGCGGCGCCGAACCGGGCAGTGATGTTCGATCGTCACGAGAAACTCCGTTGGGTCGTGATCGGCCGATGGTAGTGCCGGGCGCTCCCGGCCATGTTTCGCCGACGTCACCCCCCTTGTCTCGCCCATGCCTCGCCCATACCTCGCCCATGCCTCGCCCTCATCTTCCCCATCACCGCCTCCCGCAGCGGCCGGACTGCAAGAATCCGGCACCTCGCGCGACTGAGCAGCATCGCCAATCCGCGCGCCACTCCACGCGCCACTGCCCGGGACTGCCCATGAACCACCCTTCGCCCCCCGCCCTCACCCGCCGCCGCTGCGTCGGAGCCCTCTTTGCCAGCCTCGGCGCCGCCGGCGGCCTGGGTGGCCTCGGCGCGCTGTTCGCCGCGACCAACCCCGCTTGGGCCGCCTCCGAGCCCACACGCGCCGACCGGCTGCTGCTTGGCGAAGCCGAGTGGAAACGCCGCCTCAGCCCGGCCCAATTCCGCGTGCTGCGCGACGAAGGCACCGAGCCCGCGGGCAGCAGCCCACTCGACCGCGAGAAGCGGCGCGGCACCTATCACTGCGCCGGCTGCGACTTGCCGCTGTTCACCTCGGAGATGAAGTTCGATAGCGGCACCGGCTGGCCGAGCTTCTTCACCACGCTGCCTGATACCGTGGGCAGCAAGACCGACTACAAGTTGATCCTGCCGCGCACCGAGTACCACTGCGCGCGCTGCGGCGGCCACCAAGGCCATGTCTTCAACGATGGCCCGCGCCCCACCGGCAAGCGCTACTGCAACAACGGCGTCGCACTTCGGTTCCAGGAGGCCACCGCATGAACACCCTTCGTCGACTCGCATGGGGCGCGGCCGCCGGCCTGTCGCTGCTGGCCGGCCTGTCGCTCGTTGGCCGGACGGCCGGCGCGCAGGCGCCCTCCTCCCCGACGGCCGCCACGCCAGCGGCGCCGGGCGCGAAAACCGAGACCGCCACCTTCGCCGGCGGCTGCTTCTGGTGCGTCGAGGCCGACTTCGACAAGGTTCCCGGTGTGATCTCCACCACCTCGGGCTACACGGGCGGCAAGGTGGCCAACCCGACCTACGAGCAGGTCTCGGCCGACAGAACCGGGCATGCCGAGGCGGTGCAGATCGTGTTCGACCCCGCCCGCGTGAGCTACGAGCAACTGGTGGAGAAATTCTGGCGCACCATCGACCCCACCGTGCGTGACCGCCAGTTCTGCGACGCGGGCACGCCCTATCGCACCGCGATCTTCGCCAACAGCGACGCCCAGCTCGCGGCCGCCCGCGCCTCGCTGGCGGCGCTGGAGAAGAGCAAGCCCTTCAAGGAGCCCATCGTCACGCCGGTCGAACGCGCGGGCGCCTTCTACCCCGCCGAGGAGTACCACCAGGACTACTACAAGAAGAACCCGGTGCGCTACTCCTACTACCGCACGAGCTGCGGCCGAGATGCGCGGCTCAAGCAGCTATGGGGCAGTGCCACCCACTGACGGCGCCAAAGGTCAGAAGGTCAGAAGGTCAAGCGGCCGCAGGCGAGATCCGCCGCAGCCCCGCGGCAACCTCTGCCGCGGAGGGCGGGCGCACGGCGCGCGCCATCTCGACGCCGTCGCGCAGGAACACGAGCGTCGGCCACAGCTTCACCCGGAACGAGCGGCCGAGCGGCTGCCCGGGGCCGTCTGCCACCTTGATGTGCGCGACACCGCGGAACGCGGCGAGTGCCTCTTCCACCAGCGGCTGGGCGCGCCGGCAGTGGCCGCAGGTGGGGCTGCCGAACTCCAGCAGCAGCGGCCCGCGGCGGGCATCGATGTCCGCGCGCGTGGGGTCGTGGGGTTCGAAGGGCGTGCTCATGGCCGTGCATGCTAGCGAGGCCGACGCGAACTCACCGCTCCTGGCCGGGCTCGGCCAGAGGCGCAGGCACTCAGGTCGAACTCAAGTCGGCGCCAGCACGTGAATGACGCGGCTGGCGAGATGCTCGCGCGTCTTTGCGGCATAGGCCGCCATGTGCGGTGCCGCGGCGTGCGCGGCGAGCGCGGCCGAGTCGGCCCACTTCTCGACCACGACGAACGCGTCGGGGCCGAACTTCGTCTGGAACGGCGGCGCGCCCTCGGCGTCGATCGTGGCCCCGTACTCGATGCAGCCGTTCTCGGCGAGCACCGTCGGCACGTTGGCGCGAAAGTGCGCGAGCACCATGTCGCGCAGGCCGGGCTGGGTGGTGATGATGGCGATGACGTGGATCATGGCGAAGGGTGTTCTGGGTTCGAGTGGGGTTCGAACGGGGAGTGGGTCGGGAGCAAGTGGGCCATACCCCCACCGGCCGCTCCGGGCCGGCGAGTGCGAAGCAGTACACGCAGTTTGCGGGCTAACCCCGCCCGCGCCGCCGCGGCGGAATGAAACCGTGCGGCCGTGCCTGAAGGCGCCACCGGACTTCTTCGTCGATGCGCTTGCGTCTTCGCCGCGGCATTGTGGCTCGCTCCGCTGGCGCAATCCGGCGAGCCGGCGGCGTCGTCTTGCATCACGGCGGATCGAGGGGTCGCGCGGGCCGAAGACATCTCGCACGGCGGCAGGCTGAACGCCTGCGGTTGCCACTTCAACCGCACGACCGGCGAGTGCCACTGTCATCAGCCGCGTGGCTGCGGGTGTGCTTGCCAGCCGGCGACTTGCCCGGCGCGATAGACCACGCCGGCAAGGGAACTGAGCAATGACCAAGCTGCAATCCCTCTCCGCCTGTCAGGCGAACCAGTGCGCACGTTGCTCTCGCTGCGATGGCTGTTGACGCGAAGGGCGGCGGTCCGCATTGCAGCGGCTGCTTGTCGCTCAGCGCTGATCCCAGTGAACGACTGGAGTCGGCCATTATGAAAAGATCGCAGTTATGACAAGTGCGCGATCAGCGGCTGTACTCTCACCTATGAAGGCAGGCTTGCATGAGCTGATCTGCTTCTCATAAATTCTGCACGACGTGGCCTGGTGACCTGCGCGGCCATCGTCGTGACGGCAAAGCTCAACTGTCGTGGAGGCTCTGGTCGAACGAGGCAAACCGAGCCGCCGCCGAACAGCCTCAGGACATGGCCTGCGTCGTCGGCGCACCGCATGCCGCCCTGGGCGGCGACGAAACTATGCATAGGTCCAGCAAGCCGATTGCCCCACCCGTACGAGGGCGTGCGCGCCAACTTGGTAGGCAAACTCTTCATAACCGGGGACTTCTCATAATGGCCGTTATGCAAAGCTCTCCATAACGGCCAGGAGCTGCCGCTG
The DNA here is from genome assembly GCA_031401195.1 of Burkholderiales bacterium. Taxonomy (GTDB): domain Bacteria; phylum Pseudomonadota; class Gammaproteobacteria; order Burkholderiales; family Burkholderiaceae_C; genus Rubrivivax. The sequence goes on along the minus strand of JANNRI010000070.1, from coordinate 8,217 downwards.
ACAGATTTGGGAAGCAGTCACTCAGCTGGAATCGAGTCGACTTAGGAGCCTGGGGAGCAACCTCGGGGGCCGATCGGCGGGCGAGAATAGAGGCTGCCTCAGCCTGGCCTCCCATGTCCCCTCCACGCGTCTTTCTCAGCTATAGCCACGACAGTCCCGATCACCGGGCAACGGTCCTGGCGTTGGCGGAGCGGATGCGTCACGACGGTATCGAGGCGACGGTCGACCAGTATCTGGCGGGGACGCCAGATCAAGGCTGGCCGCGCTGGATGCTGGATGAGATCGACGCCGCCGATCACGTGCTCGTCATCTGTACACCAACGTACTACCGCCGATTCCGCGGCCATGAGGTACCAGGACGCGGGAAAGGAGCCGACTGGGAGGGGGCGATCATCACGCAGGAACGATATGAGGGCCGAAGCAAAGGGACGAAGTTCGTGCCTGTCATTTTCGATGATGAGCACGAGGCGGCTATTCCAGAGCCGCTCCGAAGTGCTACCCGATACAAGCTCACTTCAGTCAGTGAGTATCGCAAGCTGTGTCAGTACCTCCGTGGCGAAGCGGGCGTTGAACCAAGCCCAGTGATAGACGTGCCGAAGGCATCTCGGGCTACGGCCAGGCCGTTCCGATTCGACGATGAGCGGACCGAAAGCGTCTTACTTGATGAGCAGGACAGAGGAGCTTCAAGGTCGCGTGCAGTGTGGGGCCGCGAGGCGCTGCTTGCCCAAGTTATGCCGGCGCTTAACAGGCCGTTGAATTACCACCAATGAACGCGAGTCCCCTCATCGCAATGCAGTTCGGCGAACTCATACAGCCTGCTGGTCGTGCCAGAACCGCAAGAGCGACTGCAAATGGGCCTTTGCGCCGTCATTCAGTCGGTTTGGCAAGGCCATTTCGGTCTTCTCGACGCTCATTGCGCACACTGCGGACGCAATGGCGCCAAGGTGCGCAGCCGCGTGAGGTTGTAGGCCGCCATCGTGAGGGTCAGAAGCTGGTCGACCTTATCCAGTCCCTGCACCATCACTTGGCGCATCGGGCCGATCACCTTGCCCCAGCCGAAGCACTGCTCGATGCGCTTTCTCTTGCGTTGGCTGACCTCGTAGCCGACGTGTCGCGTGGTGCGAGCGTCGATGGCGCTGCCCCCGTTGCGCTTCGTGTTCTGCGCGACGTGCGGCGTGACGTTGATCTCGCGGCACGCTTTGACGAAGCCTCGGGTGTCGTAGGCCTTGTCCGCACCCACCGTCACGCGTTTGCCCGGCCCGGCCACGTCGGCCAGCATCTGCGCGGCCACATCGCGCTCGGCCGTGCCGTCCGAAGTGCTGGCCTGTACGTTGACCACCAGACCGTGGCGGTTGTCGGTCAGCACATGGCCCAGGTAGCTCGGCAGCGCGGGCGCCGCGTTGCTCTTGCGGTACAGCCGCGACTCGGGGTCGGTGGTGGACTGATGGGTGTCGTTGCTGCGCGGCTCACCGCGCCAGTCCTCGGGCGGGCGAGCGTCGTCCGATCCGTCCTTGCGTCGCATGCTCTTGTGGCTGGCCCAGGCCTGGATGAGCGTGCCGTCGACGCTGAAGTGTTCGCCCGACAGCAGCCCGCGCTGGTTGGCCATCTCCACCGTGGCATTGAACAACGCCGTGACCGCGTCGTGCTCGATCAAGCGGTCGCGGTTTTTGCTGAAGACGGAGTGGTTCCAGACGGTGTCCTCGATGGCCAGGCCTACGAACCAGCGGAACAGCAAGTTGTATTGGATCTGCTCGACCAACTGCCGCTCGCTGCGCACGCTGTAGAGCACCTGCAGCAGCATGGCGCGCATGAGCTTCTCGGGGGCGATGCTGGGGCGGCCGCCGCGGACATCGGCTTCGTACATGGCCGAGAACTTGGCGTCCATTGCGGCCAGTGCGTCGTTGACCCAGGTGCGAATCGGGCGCAACGGGTGGTTGGCGGGCACGAAGTCCTCGAGCTTCACGGTGGTGAACAGGGCTTCGTTGTAGGCGTCGGCTCCGCGCATCGGTGGCTCACTTGTCGTCGGTCAAGGCCTCAATGTTCGCCGCTGCGATCAGGGGCGTCGATGGGTATTTCAACGGCCTGTTAAGTCTTCTGGACGCCTTGTACTCTTCGGCATGCGGGGTATAGGCAAATCGCGTGTTATCGAGACCCTTGCGCGAACCGCACCGTGGTCGGATTGGAACGTGCCTCTGCACGTCTTCGCGGGTGCTACGCGGCACCCCGAAGACTTCTTCAGCACTGTCGCGCAGTCGCTTGGAATCCCGGAAGAGAGCCCTCGAGTACCTGTAGGGTCAGTCGACGAAATGACGGCCGAACTTTCCAAGCGAATCGGTAGTCTTCGACCGACTCTGATTTGGATCGACCATGCGCACTGCTGGTTCGATCGCGGCCAATGGAGAAGCCCGGAACTTCGTCGACTCATCACAGCTCTTGGTCGAGTGACCGCTGGGACCTGGAATTGGGTCTTTGAGTTTCGTGAGCATCCACCGGAGGACTTCAGGCAATCATCGTTTGAGGTTCCTGGTCTCAATAAGGAGGCCCTCGCCCATTGGTTCGAAGCTGCTGCGCCGGATGGGCAGAGGCAAGACTGGACTCTGTCTGGCGATCGACTCCGAGCGATGTACCAGTGGCTTGGCGGAGGCCACGGCCAGCAAGCACACCCGCTGGCAACGAGCTTGCTGATTGAGGTTGCGCTCGGTACTCGTGCAACGCCACTTCAGGTTCGGCAGAGGTTGATTGCTGAACCCAACCGGCAAATTGAGAACCTGCTGTCGGACCTGTTCGAGAACGTGTTGTCCGAAGCAGAACGCCGACTGCTACTCGCGCTAAGCCTCTACAGGGATTGGGTTCCGCATGACCATCTTGCCACCCTGGAGACTGCCCTCGCAGCGCCTGGTGCTTGGTTCGGTTTGGAGCGAAGATGTCTCTTGCCCAGCGATGAGCGTCAAGAGCGGTTCTTCCTTCATGGATTCGTCGCTGGGTGGCTCAGGCAAAAGCTGGGATATCCGGCTGACGACAGCGACAGGACGAACACAGCGCGAGGTCCTGCAGCAAGCCAACGGGCACGGGAGCTTCATGGTTTGATCGCCGACTGCTGGCTAAAGCAGCTTGAACAAGCACAACATCGATCGATACTGAGCACCGCGCGAGCTGTCGAAGCATTCCATCACCTCGTTGCGGCGGATCAACCGACTCGGCTGCATGAGATCGCACCAAATTTGATCGCTGGGCAAAGAGACGGCGCGCTTGAACGATTGTGGACAGTGTGTGATGCACTGCATGCGAGTCGTCGCCCGCGCCAGGAGCTCGAAGTCGTCCTGAGGGTGATCCTTGACCTTGACCCTAGCTCCCACAAGGCAATGCGTTTCTTGGGTGAGACGCTCCAGCGTGTGCGTAGCCCAGGCGATGGCGAAGCCATCGAGTTTTTCCGACGGGCACTTGAACTGCGCTCCGATTTCGCACCTTACCTATGCAATCTTGGCGTGGCACTTAAGGCGACGGGAGAAGCGGGGGCGCGAGAGTTCATCAAGCTGGTGGATGCGGCCAGACGCGAGACTCCAGCAGCCGTCAATGATCAAGTGGTCACCGTTGAGTTGCAGTGTCTTGAAGCTCTGTCTCCGGACTCTGACGTACCTTCACAGCGTCGCCGCGCTCGTATCGATGCCGGCTCCCAGCATGAAGCGATCTACACCGACGAAGCCGAGTGGCAGCTGAGGCGGCGGCCACCTGATGCTGCAGAAGCACTGCGCGTCCTAGATCTTGCCCTTCATCGTGGTTGTCACGGCGAGTTCGCAGAAGTTGCCAGGGCCAGGGCGCTCGATCTGCTGGGGCGGCATGAAGAAGCGCAAAGTAGACGTACTGACCTGATTCGCAAAGGGTCGCGCAGCGCAGCTGTTTACCACGCTGAGGCGAAGTCACTGCTTCGGCGACTGCCGCCGAATACCGCCCGCGCGCTGGAATTGCTGGACATCGTTGATCGCCTTCATTGCGGCGATGAGTACACGGTCTCGATTCGCGCGAATGCGTTGGAGCTCGCTGGCCGTGGCGACGAAGCATCGAAGCTTCGCCTGCATCACATCGACTCCGGGAGTCACAGCGAGGTGTTCTACACGGAGGAGGCGAACTGGCAGCTCTCAAAGAGGCCTCCTGATCCGCAGCAGGCGATGCGCATCCTGGCGCTCGCAGAGGCGCGCGGTTGCGCGACCGACTACACCGTGTCTCTTCAAGCGAAGGCTCTCGAAGCGGATGGACGCGCAGAAGAGGCGTCCGAACTACGGCAAGCGCGGATTGCTGCGGGCAGCGCCAATGCTGTCTTCTTTGTCGCCGAAGCGCACTGGCAACTACGTAAGGATGATGCGAACGAAGCCATCAGGATTCTTGATCTCGCCGCGCAACGTGGCTGTGCCGATGAACACGCCGCATCCGTCCGTGCTTCTGCGTTGGAGAATTTGGGGCAGTACAAGGAAGCGTCGGAACTGCGAAGAAGCCTGATGTCGAGCGGATCGCGAAGTGCGGCGATCTTCAACGCGGAAGCCGAGTGGTTGTTGTCTCAAAGTCCACCAAGCGTAGACGAAGCTCTCGAACTGCTGAGCGTGCCTACTCGAGGCGGTTTTGCAGATCAGCATACGGCATGGGCAGAGGCTAAGGCGAGGCGGCTCCAAGCTGCTGGCGGTGCCAGTGAGGAATCAAATTAGTGATCGGCGCGCACTTCAGCGTGAACCGAATCTTCTGCACAGATGTCCGGTTCCAGGCGCGGCAAGGCATGACTTCTTTGGGTCGGAAGCAGCCCCTCACAGCCGAGGCGGCGCCGCTCAGTGCGCAAGGGACGCCAAGCCGTCACCTCCACGCCCCCCGCTCAAGGCTTGATCTTGCTGCTGAACTGATTGGTGAACACATCCGCCACCAACGGCATCTTCTCCGGCTTGTTGGTGGCAAACGTGATGTCCATCGTCTTCTGCATCAGCTCGGGCTCGATCCAGCCGAGGCCGTGTTTGGCCGAGCGCTCAGTGACGCACAGGTCCAGGATCTGCGGCATCGTCGCCAGCAGCGTGGTGCGGTCCAGGCCCGGCACCGCCTCGGCCATGGCGTCGATGGAGGCGGCCGGGCTCGCCTTGGCGTCCTTCCAGCCCTTGTGCGTGGCGCGCAGGAAGCGCTCGATGAGCTTGGGGTTCTTCTTGATGAGGTCGTTGTTGACGAAGTAGGTGTGGCCGTAGATCGGCAGTCCGAAGTCGGCCCACAGCAGGTGGCCGACGTCACCCTTGCCGAGCACCTTCTCCCAGATGGCGTAGCTGGTGTAGAGGTCGAACGAGGCGTCCACTTCGTTGGCCGCGACGATGGCCTGCTTGCCCTCGGGCTTGACGTTGACGAGCGTCACCGCGTCGGGCGCGATGCCGTGCAGCGCCGCGAAGGCCGGCCACAGCACGCGGTGCGAGTCGGCCGGTGGCACGGCGATCTTCTTGCCGATCAGGTCTTTCGGCGAGCGGATGTTGGCGCCCTTGCGGAAGAAGACGTTGTTGCCGGCCTTGTCGTACACCACCGCCACCATCTTGAGGTTGGCGCCCTTGCTGATGGCGGTGAGCACGGTGGGCGCGTCGGAGATGCCGAAGTCGGCCTGGCCGAGCTCGATCTTCTTGGCGCTGTCGGCCGAGCCGCTGCCGCGCAGCACCGTGAGCTCGATGCCCTCGGCGCAGATGGCGCCGAAGGTGGCGAACGCGGCGACGCGGCGGCGCGTAGTGAATTCAAACGGCCTCTTGAACACCCGAATGACGCATGGGTGGGCGGCCGATTCGCGCCTGGACTTGCTTGCCGATTGGCAGCGGTGCCGGAACGAGGAAGGGCAGCTGACTGCCCGAGCGCCTCAGCGCACTCGCCGGGGCCGCTCAGCGCCCCGTGCCTTCGAGATCGATCTGCGCCGACCGGTTATTCGGCTGGTAGGTCACCCTCAGCTTGCCGGTCTGCACCCCGACGAGCGTCGGCGCGAAGGCCACGTCGATCGTGCAGTCGGCTTGCACGGGAATGCTGCTCGGCGCCTTGACGCATGGATCGCGGGTGATCGTGAAGCCGAGCGTGGTTTCGATGCGCACGATCGTCAGCGGTCCGCTGCCCACGCTCCTGAGCCGCACGGTCCGCACCGGGCTCGTCGTGCCGGACTGCACCGATCCGAAATCGATCTGCGTCGGCATGAAGTCGACGGCACCTTCCGTGCCGCGCCCGGCAAGCGCAATCTCCTGCGGAGCGGCGAAGCCGTCGCTGGAAAGCCTGAGCGCGCCCGTGGCGGCGCCGGCCGCGCCGGGTAGGAAGGTCACGCCCAGCGTACATTGCGCGCCGGCGGCCAGCGCGGCCGGTGCCAGCGGGCAGGTGTTCGTCGCCGTGAACGGGCCGCCGGAGGCCACGCGAACGTCGTAGATCGTCACGGCGGCCGGTCCGTCGTTGGCGAGCGCGATGCTGCGTGCAGCGCTGGAGGTCGTGATCGGCTGGTCGCCGAAGTCGATGGAGGCGGGGGCGAGCCGCAGCACCCCGCTCGCGAGCACGAGCGAGTGCTCCTTGCCAGCCGCAACCTGTGCAGCGCCCTTGACCGCTGTTGCTGTCACCTCCTGCGGGCATTCCGTGCCCGTGACCGTGCCCAATCCGGCCTGTCCGGCGAGATTGCGCCCGAGGCTCCACACCTTGCCTTGGGCGGTGAGGATCAGTGCCGTTTCATAGCCGCCGCTGACTTCGCGCGCCGCTGCGGCGATGTCGAGCAGTACCGGGCCGAGAACGCTGCCGACCTGGCACAGGCCGAATTGCTGCGCGGTACCGCCGGCACCGCCGACACCGATCACCGATCCGTCGGACAACACGATGAGCGTTGCGTGGGTGGTCGCCGCGATCGTCTGGCCCTGCGTGCGTGGAGAGGCGGATCCTGTGGCGGCGTAGATCTGGGAGGGCGATAGGCGCTCGGAGCAGACGACCGGATCGAACGGGTTGGCGCGTGGATCCGGGCCAAGCTGGCAGCTCGCGTTGCTGCCCCAACCGACGACCCGCACGTCCGAGGTGAGCGCGATCGAGTGCCTGCCCGAGGCGGCCAGCGTGATGGCGCTGAGGGCGCGTGGCTGACCGGGCCTCGAACGATCGAGCACCTGCACCGGCAACGAACGATCAGACTTAGTGGTGTCGCCGAGCTGACCGTCGGTGTTGGCGCCCCAGGTCCACACGCTCAGGTCGCTCTTGATCGCCAGGCTGTGTTCGGGCCCCGCCGCGACGCTGGCCCCGTTGACGAGATTGGCCACCTGCACCGGCGTCGTTCTCGGCGTGGTCGTGCCGTCGCCGAGCTGGCCCCGGTTGTTGTCACCCCACGCATAGACGACCCCGCTTCGTGTCACCGCCAGCACGTGCCGGTCCCCGGCAGCGACCTGCCTCACGTCGGAAACGCCGGCGACGATCGTCGGCGCGAGCGTGTTGTTGCCCCACTGGAGGACGCGTCCGTCGGCCGTCAGCGCGACGCTGATCTGCCCGCCCGCCGCAATCTGCCGCGCGTTGGCGAGCGCGATCGAGACCGGAGCCAGCCGCTGCTGCAGGCTGCCGTCGCCGAGCTGGCCGAGCGAGTTGCCGCCGAAAGCGACAAAGGCTTGGCCGTTGGCGTTGGCCGGCGGACCCGGTACCGTTGGCGTCGTGCCGGGGGGCTGGCAGCTCGCAGCCAGCAAAGCGGTGGCGGCCGCGAGCAGAAAGCCACGGGCAAGAAAGCGCACGCGCGTCGAGGCGATCCGCATGTTGGAGCTTACTTCTCAGTTGCCCTGTTGGGCGTCGACTGTAGCGCCGGCGGCGCCGATGACGGTGCGGCCCATCATCAGACGGGTGGACAACGACCGTTCGACCCGGCGGGGCCCCGGCTTCGAGCCGTTGTCCCCATGCTTCGCTTGGTGGTCGCATAGTGAATTCAAACGGCCTCTTGAACACCCGAGTGACGCGTGAGTGGGCGGCCGATGCCTGCCTGGATGGCTTGGAACCGGCGGCTGGCTGTTGTCTTGTCGTGGTTCGGCCGGCCCCTATGTGGTCACTCAAGGACTCAAGGCTTGATCTTGCTGCTGAACTGATTGGTGAACACATCCGCCACCACCGGCATCTTCTCCGGCTTGTTGGTGGCAAACGTGATGTCCATCGTCTTCTGCATCAGCTCGGGCTCGATCCAGCCGAGGCCGTGTTTGGCCGAGCGCTCAGTGACGCACAGGTCCAGGA